>NZ_VFPH01000001.1:1246137-1869206 GCF_006717045.1 Pseudonocardia cypriaca | reverse complement strand
GGCGCGACGGCCACGTCTGGCTGATGCCGGCCAACCCCGCCTACGACCCGATCCCCGGCGACGACGCCACGGTCCTCGGCCGGGTGGTGGCGGTGCTGCGGCGGCTCTGAAGCTCCGACTTCACAAACCCAGCCCGGACTTCGCACAGGGCCGGCCCTGTGCGAAGTCCGGGCTGGGTTTGTGAAGTTGCTCTGCGAAGCTCGTCAGCCTCGGCCACGCAGTGCGACCGCGGCCGTCAACAGCAGTAGTACGCCAACCACCGCGGCGCCGCCCAGTGCGGCCGGCAGCCATGGCGGTGGCCCGGGGTCCGGGACGACCTCGGGGGCCGGCGGGAGCGGGGCGACGGGAGCCGCTTCGCCAGCGAGCGCTGCCGCGCCGGGAACGGCGCGGATCTCACCGGGCACGCCGCCGCGGGTCTCCGAGCCGGACAGCAGGGTGCCGTCGGGTTCGAACGCGATGGCCTCGCCCTGCGGCTCGCCGGGCAGCGGCACCCGGACGGGGGTCTGGTTGAACGCGGCCACGAGGTCGCCCCCGCTGACGGGGAAGAGCCACGCGTCGGTGTAGGTCCGCACCGCGGCCACCGTGCCGTCGGCGCTCAGCGCCGCACCCGTCACCAACCGCGTTCCGATGCCACCCACCGGGCCGCCGAGCGTGTCGGACGCGGGCAGCGCCAGCTCCCCGACGCGCAGCAGCGGGGTGGGCCCCTCGCCCCGAGGTGGGTCGGCCGTGCGGTAGAGACCGGCAGGCCGCCCGACCTCCTTGGTGATCACGAACGGGCGCCCCTGGCCGTCCACCAGTAGGGCCTCGGCGTCGTGCGGCCCGTCGGGGTAGGTCAGCCGGTGCAGGTCGGCCGCCCCGCGCTCGGGCAGGACGACGACCGCGACGGTTTCCCGACGGCGGTCGTTGTCGCCGAGGTCGGCGGCCCACAGGGCGCCGTCGGGACCGACCGCGAGATCCTCCACGTCGTACGGGTCGTCGTCCGCGGTGCGCGTGCCGATCACCCGGCAGTTCGACCGGTCGATGCGGTGGACCTGCACGCGGCGGCCGCCGTCGCTGAGCGCCCACAGCCCGCCGTCGTGCACGACCATCCCGGACAGCTCGCCGAGGCGCGGGTCGTCCACGGCGCACAGAGACTCCGGCGCGGAGACGCCGGTGAGAGCGAGTGCGACGAGCAGACCGATCAGCTGCCGCGCTCCTCGGGCGCGCCGACCAGCGCGTACGGCAGCACGGTCGTGGCGAGCTCGGCCCCGACGCGTGCGCGCATCCGGGTGCCGTCTGCCGTGTGCTCCTCGCTCAGCACCTCACCCTCGGCGTGCACGCGGGCGACGAGCGAGCCCTGCACGTACGGCAGGAGCAGGTCGACCTCGACCTCGGGCGTCGGCAGCAGGTCGGCGATCCGCTCGCGCAGCAGCGCGATGCCGTCGCCGGTGCGGGCGGAGACGAACACGGCGTCCGGCAGCAGGTGCCGGAGCCGGGCCAGCTGCAGGTCACCCGCGGCGTCGGTCTTGTTCACCACGAGCAGCTCGCGCCCCATCGAGCCGTGCTGCTCGCCGATCTCGACGAGCACCTGCCGGACCGCCTTGATCTGGTCCTCCGGCAGCGGGTCGGACGCGTCGACGACGTGCACGAGCAGGTCGGCGTCGCCGGTCTCCTCGAGGGTGGAGCGGAACGCCTCGACGAGCTGGTGCGGCAGGTGCCGGACGAACCCGACGGTGTCGGTGAGCGTGTAGGTGCGGCCGTCGCTGGTGGTCGTGCGGCGCGTGGTGGGGTCGAGGGTGGCGAAGAGCGCGTTCTCGACCAGCACCCCGGCGTCGGTGAGCGCGTTGAGCAGGCTCGACTTGCCGGCGTTGGTGTACCCGACGATCGCGACGGACGGCACGTCGTGGCGCCTGCGCACCGCGCGCTGGGTCTCGCGCACCTGCTTCATGCCCGAGATCTCGCGCCGCAGCTTGGCCATCCGGTTGCGGATGCGCCGCCGGTCGAGCTCGATCTTGGTCTCACCGGGGCCGCGGCCACCGATGCCGACGCCGCCCGCGGCCCGGCCACCGACCTGCCGCGACAGCGCCTCACCCCAGCCGCGCAGGCGCGGGAGCAGGTAGGACAGCTGGGCGAGCTCGACCTGCGCCTTGCCGTCCTTCGAGCGGGCGTGCTGGGCGAAGATGTCGAGGATCAGCGCGGTGCGGTCGATGACCTTGACCTTGAGCTTCTCCTCCAGCTGGCGCAGCTGGCCGGGCGATAGCTCGCCGTCGCAGATCACGGTGTCGGCGCCGGCGTCCTGCACGGCGTCGCGCAGCTCGTCGACCTTGCCGGAGCCGATGTAGGTGGCCGGGTCGGGCCGCGACCGGCGCTGGACGAGGCCGTCGAGCACCTGGGAGCCTGCGGTCTCGGCGAGGCGGGCCAGCTCCTCGAGGGAGGCGCGCGCCTGCTCGGCGGTGCCCTCGGTCCAGACCCCGACGAGCACGACGCGCTCGAGGCGCAGCTGGCGGTACTCGACCTCGGTGACGTCGGCGAGTTCGGTGGAGAGGCCCGCGACCCGGCGCAGTGAGCTGCGCTCCTCGAGCTCGTAATCGCCTCGGGTGGGTCGCAGCAGCTCGTCGGCGGGAGTGGACAGGGCGGGTTCAGTCATCGTGGTAGCCATGCTCCCACGTCAACGCCGCGGACGTCGTCTCTGATTCCGCGCGTCGCGCCGCGCCGCGGTGAGCGGCCTCACCTGGGGCGATCAGGGATCGCCGGGTAGATCGAGAGGTAGACGGCCACGGCCTCGCCGTCGGGCGGCTCGGGCAGCGCCGAGTAGCGGCCGAGCAGCGCCGCCAGCTCGGCGCGCAGCGCGGCGGCATCGGCCGGGGCCAGCCGGACCGCGAGCCTGCTCTGTTCCAGCGCGGCCACCCCGACCTCGGTGACCTCGTCGAGGTAGGCCTGGAGCATCGCCTCGGCGAGGGTCGGATCTCGTCCCGCGTCGTCGAGCGACCACGACAGCCGCGTGCCGCGGTACGGGATCTCGGTCGAGCCGCGCGGGCCGGGGCGGGCCGGGAGCGCCTCGAGGAAGCCGTGCCGCACGAGCCGGCGGACGTGGTGCAGCGTCGTGGCCGGGTCCCGGTGCAGGTGCGCGGCGATCTGCGCGTTGGTCAGCGGCTCGTGCAGCGTCAGCCGGATGATCCGCAGCCGGATGGCGGACGCGAGCGTGGCGGCCTCGGCCTCGGTGGCAGGCCGCCGGTTCCCG
The DNA here is from genome assembly GCF_006717045.1 of Pseudonocardia cypriaca. Taxonomy (NCBI): domain Bacteria; kingdom Bacillati; phylum Actinomycetota; class Actinomycetes; order Pseudonocardiales; family Pseudonocardiaceae; genus Pseudonocardia; species Pseudonocardia cypriaca. The sequence goes on along the minus strand of NZ_VFPH01000001.1, from coordinate 1,865,986 downwards.
GACATCGGCCCACCCTACCGATTGACGCTTTCCAATCGGTTGTCCACGATCGAGGGGTGAGCCTGTGGCGGCACCGCGACTTCCTGCTCCTCTGGTCCGGTGAGACGGTCAGCCAGGTCGGCACGATGGTCAGCCACCTCGCGTTGCCGTTGCTCGCGGCCACCGCGCTCGGCGCGACCCCCTGGGAGATGGGGCTGCTGGTCGCCGCGGAGCGCGGCGCGTTCCTGCTGGTGGGGCTCCCCGCCGGGGTGCTGCTCGACCGGGTGCGGCGGCGTCCCGTGATGATCACCGCCGACGTGGTGCGGTTCGCGCTGTTCGTGAGCATCCCGCCGGCGTGGGCCCTCGGCGTGCTGACGTTCACCCAGCTCCTCGTCGTCGCGCTGCTCGGCGGCGTTGCCACCGTGTTCTTCGACGTCGGCTACCAGTCCGTGCTGCCGGCCGTGGTCGGGCGCGCCGGGCTGGTCGAGGGCAACGCGAAGCTGGAGTCGACGCGCTCAGCCGCGCAGGCCGTTGGCCCCGCGCTGGGCGGCGGGCTCGTCCAGCTGGTCGGCGCGGCGTCCGCGGTGCTGCTCGACGCGGTCAGCTACCTGGTCTCCGCTGCCTTCCTCGCGCGGATGCGCACCCGGGAGCCGGTGCCCGAGCGCGAGCCGGGCCGCTCCCTGCGCTCCGACATGGCCGAAGGGCTGCGCTACGTGCTCGGCCACCCGCTGCTGCGCCCGATCGCGCTCTGCACCGGCACGGCCAACCTGTTCATGGGTGTGCTCTCCGCGGTGTCGGTGCTGTTCCTGGCCCGGGAGCTCGGGCAGGCGCCTGCCGTGGTCGGCCTCGTGCTGGCCGCCGGCAGCGCGGCCGGGGTGCTCGGCGCCCTCTCGGCCGGCCGGTGGATCCGGCTGCTCGGGCAGGGCCGCACGATCGTCACCGTGCCGCTGGTGACCGGCCCGCTCGCCCTCGCGCTGCCGTTGGCGACGCAGGGCGCAGGCCTCGCCTGGTTCGCGGTGGGCATGGCCGCGGTCGCGTACGGCGGGGTGGTCTACAACGTCGCGCAGGTGAGCTTCCGGCAGTCCGTCACCCCCGACCGCCTGCTCAGCCGCATGAACGCGAGCATCCGGTTCCTCGTGTGGGGCACGATCCCGTTCGGCGGTCTGCTCGGCGGCGCGCTCGGCGAGCTGGTGGGGCTGCGCGCGACGTTGCTGGTCACGGCCGTGGGCCTGGTGCTCTGCCCGGTGTGGGTGCTCGCCTCGCCGCTACGCCGCCTGCGCGACCTGCCGGCGGCCGCTCAGGCCTGAGCCCACCAGGACCGCGTCAGCTCGCCGTGGGCCACGAGCACGGCGGGCCCGTGCAGGACGGTGGTGCCCGCGTCCGCGGTGACCCGCAGCAGCCCGCCCGGCACCTGCACGGTGACCGTGCCGGTGTCCCGGCCTGCGTGGCGCAGCGCGGCGACGACGGCGGCCACCGTGCCCGTGCCGCACGAGCGGGTCTCCCCCACGCCGCGCTCGTGCACCCGCATGGTCACCTTGTCACCTTCCAGCGGGCTGACGAACTCGACGTTCACGCCGTGCGGGAACAGGGCAGGGTCGTGGCCGGGCGGGATGGTGAGGTCCAGCCCCTCGAGCGCCACGTCCGTGACGCACGCCAGGTGCGGGTTGCCGACGTCGACCGCAACGCCCGCGAACGCCTGCCCGTCGACGCTGGCCGTGCTCTCCTCGCCGACGGCGGCCGGACCCATGTCGACGGAGATCTCGTCGCCCGCGACGCGCACGGTGCGCACCCCGCCGCGCGTGCCCAGCCGCAGCTCGGTGCCGGGCAGCCGGCCGGCGTGCTCGAGGTAGCGCGCGTAGACGCGCACGCCGTTGCCGCACATCTCGGCGATGCTGCCGTCGGCGTTGCGGTAGTCCATGAACCACTCGACGCCCGGCTCCGGCGCGGGGCCGTCGCCGAGCGCGTCCCAGCGCACGACCCGCAGTACGCCGTCGGCCCCGAGGCCGCGGCGGCGGTCGCACAGCGCGGCGACCCGGGCAGGCGTCAGGTCGAGCTCGCCGTCGGGGTCGGGGAGCAGCACGAAGTCGTTCTCCGTGCCGTGTCCCTTGCTGAAACGCACCACGTCACGAGCCTACGTGCCGCAGCGCGGCTGCCGTCGCGTCGGGACCGGAGCCGTCCAGCCAGTGGATGCGCCGGTCGCGGCGGAACCAGGAGCGCTGGCGGCGGACGAACCGGCGCGTCGCCGCCACCGTGTCGGCGGCCGCGGCGGCGAGGTCCCCTCCACCGTCCAGCGCGGCCACGACCTGCTGGTAGCCCAGAGCCCGCGACGCGGTGCGCCCCTCGCGGAGCCCGCGTGCGAGCAGTTCGCGGGTCTCCTCGACGAGCCCGGCCGCGAACATGCGGGCCACCCGGCGGGCCACCCGCAGGTCGAGCTCGGCGGTCGGGCGGTCGATCCCGAGCAGCACGGCGTCGTAGCGGGGCGCTCCCGAGGTGGGCAGCCGGGCCGGGAACGGCTTCCCGGTCAGCGCGACCACCTCGAGGGCCCGCACGATCCGGCGGCCGTTCGAGGGCAGCACCACCTCGGCGGCGGCCGGGTCGACGGCGGCGAGGCGGGTGTGCAGCGCGGCCGGCCCGTGTTCGGCCAGCTCGGCCTCCAGCTCGGCGCGCAGTGCGGGGTCGGTGCCCGGGAACTCCAGGTCGTCGACGACCGCCTGCACGTACAGGCCGGAGCCACCCACCAGCACCGGCGTACGGCCCGCCGCGAGGAGCCGCTCGACGACGTCGCGCGCCTCCCGCTGGTAGGCCGCCACCGCCGCGGTGTCGGTGACGTCGAGGACGTCGAGAAGGTGGTGCGGCACGCCCCGCCGCTCCCGGAGCGTGAGCTTGGCCGTGCCGACGTCCATCCCGCGGTACAGCTGCATCGCGTCGGCGTTCACCACCTCGCCGTCCAGCTCCTCAGCCAGCGCCACGCCGAGGTCGGACTTGCCGGTGGCGGTCGGGCCGACGACGGCGACCAGCCGGTTCATGCGGTGGGGGTCCAGACCCCCACCGACGCGCCCGGCACGAGCAGCGGCGGCTCCGGGAGCACGGCGGCCTTCGTGAGCACGGAGCGCAGCGTAAGCGGCACGGCTCGTCGACTCCGACGGACCATCCACTGCGGAGCGCCCGTCCGGACTGTTCCGGTCGGCCCGCAGAGCTGTTTGAATCGCGAAAGGCCGCCGGATCAGCTGAACCGGCCATGGCCTGTGTGCACGGCCCCGTCTCCGGACGGGGCGCCCGTCGCTCGCGGCGGGCCGGAGCGAGGAGGACGACCGTGTCGGAGCACCAGGGGAGCGGAACGCCGGAGCCGGTTGAGGACCGGACATCGGATCAGGAGCAGGTCGTGCGGACGTGGGCACACGGCGCGGGAGCCGGTGCCGAACCCGGCGCCGACGTGGAGGCCGCGGCCACCGCCCCCGCCTTCGATGCCGACAGCCCGGTTCACCCGACCGGTGCTCCGACGCCCGACCCGGCGGACAGCGCGCCGGTCACGCAGCCGCCAGGGGTGGGCGACGCACCCGGCGAGCCCGCGGCGCCCGACGCCGCGGGGGCCGCGCCCGTCCCCGCGCCACCCCCGGCACCGGCTCCGCCGAGCGACGCGGCAGACGCCGCCCCGCCGGTGCCTCCGGTCCCGGCACCCCCGGCCCCGCCCGCGCCGCCGGTCCCCGAGGCGACCACCGCCCACGCGGACCCGGTCCCGCCACCGCCGGTCCACCCCGGCGCCCCGGCCGCCGAGCCGGCGCCGGCCGCGCCTACCGCCGACCTGACGCAGGCCCCGGCCGCTGACCCGGCCCCCCTCGGCGACCGGCCGGTCCCGGCACCGGGTCCGGCCGCGGTTCCGGCGCCCCCGCAGGACGCGCGTCCGCCCGTGCCCGGCCCGCCGCCCGCGCGCCCGGCGCCGCCCCGCCCGGCACCGCCCCCTCGCCCGGCTCCCCCGGCCCGGCCCGCTCCGCAGGCCGCGCCACGTCCCGAACCCGCCCCGGCTCCCGTCGTCGATCCGCTGGCCCACTCCAGCGTCGCCGTGGCGAGCGCCGACCCCGGCCGGTGGGGGCGCGTGGACGCCGAGGGCACCATCTACGTCCGCACCGCCGACGGTGAACGGGTCGTCGGCTCGTGGCAGGCCGGTGCACCGGAGGAGGGGCTCGCCCACTTCGCCCGCCGCTTCGACGACATGCTCACCGAGGTCGAGCTGCTCGCCACGCGGCTCGCGGCCGGTGGTGGCGACCCGAAGCACACGCTGAGCAGCGCGAAGAGCATCCGGGACGGGCTCGACGACGCCACCGTCGTCGGCGATCTCGTCGGGCTGCGCGCGCGGCTCGACGAGCTGGTCGCCGAGGCGGACGCCGCCGTGGGCGCCGCCCGCTCGGCTCGCGACGCCCAGCGCAGCGCGGCCGTGGCACGCAAGGAGGCCCTCGCCGCCGAGGCCGAGGTGCTCGCCGCCGAGGCAACGCAGTGGAAGCAGGCAGGCGACCGGTTCAAGTCGATCCTCGACGAGTGGCGCACCATCCGCGGCATCGACCGAAAGACCGACGAGCTGCTGTGGAAGCGGTTCTCGAAGGCCCGCGAGTCGTTCAACCGCCGCCGCGGCTCCCACTTCGCCGACCTCGACCGCCAGCGCGCAGCGGCGAAGGCGCGCAAGGAGGAGCTGGCCCTCGAGGCCGAGAAGCTCGCCGACTCCGACGACTGGGGTCCCACCGCCGCCCGGTTCCGCGACCTGATGGCCGAGTGGAAGGCGGCGGGGCGCGCGCAGAAGGAGGCCGACGACGCGCTGTGGCAGCGCTTCCGCACGGCGCAGGACGCCTTCTTCGCCCGCCGCTCGGACACGTTCGCCGAGCGCGACGCCGAGTTCGCGGCCAACGCCGAGGCCAAGAAGGCGCTGCTCGTCGAGGCCGAGCGGATCGACACCTCCGACCCGGCGGCGGCGCGCGCGGCACTGCGCACCATCCAGGAACGCTGGGAGGAGATCGGCAAGGTCCCGCGCGACGAGATCCGGCCCCTCGAGGCCCGGCTGCGCGCCGTCGAGGAGAAGGTCCGCGACGCGGCCGACCGGCAGTGGCAACGCACCGACCCGGAGGCCGAGGCGCGGGTGGCGCAGTTCCGCGAGCGGGTGGCCCAGTTCGAGGCCCAGGCCGAGAAGGCACGGGCAGCGGGCGACACCCGCCGGGCCGAGCAGGCCGAGAGCCAGGCCGGGCAGTGGCGCGAGTGGCTGGCCACGGCGGAGCAGGCGGTCCAGCACCGCTGACTGGGCGCGGGCACGGGTGTCGTCGCACCTTCTCGGCGTGCCGCTTGTCGGTTGTCGCAGGACTCGCCAGACTCGGGTGCGTGAGTGAACGCCCGATGGACCTGCGACTCGACGACTCCGGATTGGCGGCCGAGCTCCCCCGACCCGACCACCCGCAGGACCAGATCCACGATGTGCCCTTTCGCCCCGTCCAGTTCAGCGACGACGACCTGCCGACCGCCCTGGAACGGGCGGCCACGTGGCTTCGGCGCACCCAGGAGTGGCTGGGCGAGCCGGTCGACGTGATCGCCATCCACCTCGACTACGACGATCAGGACGGGTCGCCGTACTACGAGGTCAAGCTGCTGTGCAACGACGAGGATCTGGCGGGCGCGCCGGTGGCGCTGCGGGCCGCCCGCCGGTCAGACGGCTGATCGGAGAGCACGCTTCTCGGGAGACGCTCGGCGGGTGACGATCACGAGCCCGCCGAGCAGCAGGATCGCGCCTGCTGTGACCGGAGCCGAGAGCCGCTCGCCCAGGACCAGCACGGCGAGTCCCGTTGCGACCAATGGCTCGACCAGGGAGAGGGTCCCCGCGGTCGCGGCGCTGACCCGGCGCAGCCCCGTCACGAAGAACCAGTAGGCCGCCGCCGCGGTGACCGGCCCGAGCCAGAGCACCAGCGCCAGCGTGCCCGGCGCGGTGAGCGCGGGCAGGGCGGCCAGCGTCCACGGCGCGAGGACCGTCCCGCCGACCAGTAGCGTCACGGCGACCGCTGCCGGCATCGAGGCCCCGTGCCCGATGAGGTGCTTGGCGGCGACGGTGTAGACGCCGAAGCAGCCGCCGGCGACGACCCCGAGCGCGGCCCCGGCCACGTCGACCTGCACACCGCCCGCCGGGACGACGAGCACCACGCACCCGAGGATCGCGCAGACCGTGCCCGCGGCCCAGCGCCGCGACAGGCGGGTACCGAACGCGATCCGTTCCGCCACGCCGGTCGCGACGGGCACGATGCCGAAGGTCACCGCGGTGGCCACGGCCGCGCCCGTGCTCGCCACCGACATCAGGAACGCGGTCTGGAAGGTGGCCGTCGCGGCCGACGCCGCGAGCAGCGCGGGCCACCGGCGGGCGGTAAGGGCGCGAACCGACGCCGGGTCGGTGGCCAGCACGGCGGCGGCGAGCACCAGCCCGCCGAGGAGGATCCGGGCGCCGCCGAGGGCGGCCGGTCCCACGGCGGAACCCGCCAGCACCTGCGCAGGCCCGACGGTCCCCCAGAGGACCGCGGCCGACAGGACGAGCAGGACGCCGGGTCGCTGATCTCGTTGCTCCACAGCTTCGAGGGTGCGCGCATCGGCGGGCGAACGGCCGGTCGGTCGAACGCCCTTCGCCCAAGCCGAGCCGGGCGGCCGTTCGTTCGAGTGGATCGCTCTCCGGCGGAGGTCAGCCGGACGATGTTCGGCGATCGCGGGCCGTGGGGTCCGGAAGTTCGGACTGCTCCCGCGGCTGCACGTAGTCGAAAACGACGGTGGTGCGGACGTCGACGAACTCCTTGCGCCGTGCCAGCCGGTCGAGGACGAAGTCCCTGAGGTACTGCGTGCTGGGCACGGCGACGTGCACGAGGACGTCCTCGTTGCCCGTCACGACGAACACCCCGAGCGTCTCGGGGAGGGCGGCCATGCTGTCGCGGACGTTCTCGATGGCCTCCCGGGACTGCGGGCGGATCCGGATCGAGATCAGCGCCTGGACATCGCGTCCCAGCGCCGCCGGGTCGACGGCAGCGTGGAAACCCGTGATCACGCCACGGGCCCGCAGCGCCCGCGTGCGCTCCAGGGCGGTGGACGGCGCCACCCCCACAGCATCGGCCAGCTCCCGGTTCGTCTGACGCCCGTCGCGCTGCAAACGCCGCAGGATCGCCTGGTCCAGCGCGTCCACGACACCTCCGTCTCACAAGCCGAACGTCGTTCGCCCGGGACTCGGCCGGCCGCACGGGCGACCGCCGATCGTTCGGCGATGATCCCACCAGCCGGAACGCGCTGCCGTCCCAGAACGCGCCGCCGTCCCGACGCCGCGTCGCTCAGCGGCGCGTCGCGATGCGTACCCAGGTGCCCGAGAGCACCAGCACGGCGAGCACCGCCAGCACCAGGCCGATACCCGCTCCGGTGCCACCCGCGGGCACCCCGACCTGCCGGGACCAGATCGCCCACACCCCGGTCACCACGGAGATCCCGCAGCCGACGGCCGCGAGCCAGGCGAGCCCGAACCAGCGCATGGCGAGGGCGAGCGCGGAGCAGACGAGGCCGAACGCGAGCGAGGTTCCGGCGAAGAGCGGTGGGAGCAGCCCGAGCGGCGCGAGGCCCGCGAGCACCTCCCAGCCCTGCACGGAGCCGGTCCAGGGCAGCATCAGCGAGCCGACGAGCGCGAGCATCGCCACCGAGACCACGAGCGCCGACGGGCCGGGGTCGATGCGGTGCTCGGCGCGCCGCTGCGCGCGGCGCAGCTCGGCGTCGAGGGCGGCCAGCTCGTCCGGCACCTTGCGTTCGTCTCCTTCGCCGGTCACGCGTTCGCCCCGCAGGCGGGCGCGGCCGCCGCGGGCTGAACGGGGGGCGCGCCGAAGCCCGGCAGACCGAGACCGGTTGCGCTGCCGCCGGGCCGGGTGCCGGACTCGTGCACGTCGCCCGCGCGCGTGCGCCGGTGGGACAGGACGGGGCCGTCGGCAACGAGGTGGTGCGGCGCGCCGTAGCCGATCGCGACCTCGACCACGTCGCCCGGGCGGATCGGGAGGTCGCCGGGCGCGAAGTGCACGAGCCGCCCGTCGCGGGCCCGGCCGCTCATCCGGCGGGTGGCGCCGTCCTTGCGCCCCTCCCCCGTGGAGACGAGCACCTCGACGACCCGACCCTCCAGGGCTCGGTTCTGCTGCCAGGAGATCTCCTCCTGCAGCGCGACGAGCCTCTCGTACCGCTCCTGGACGACGGCCTTGGGCAGCTGGTCGGGCAGCGTCGCCGCCGGGGTGCCGGGCCGCGGCGAGTACTGGAACGTGAAGGCCTGCGCGAACCGGGCCTTCTCGACCACGTCGAGGGTGGCCTGGAAGTCCTCGTCGGTCTCGCCCGGGAAGCCGACGATGATGTCGGTGGAGATCGCCGCATCGGGCAGGGACGCGCGCACCTCGTCGAGGATCGCCAGGTACCGGGACGAGCGGTAGGAGCGGCGCATCCGGCGCAGGACGTCGTCCGAGCCGGACTGCAGCGGCATGTGCAGCTGCGGGCAGACGTTCGGCGTCTCGGCCATCGCCGCGATCACGTCGGAGGTGAAGTCCCGCGGGTGCGGCGAGGTGAACCGCACGCGTTCGAGCCCCTCGACGTCGCCGCAGGCCCGCAGCAGCTTCGCGAACGCGCCGCGGTCGCCGAACTCGACGCCGTAGGAGTTGACGTTCTGCCCGAGCAGCGTGACCTCGAGGACGCCGTCGGCGGCGAGCGCCTGCACCTCGGCGAGCACATCGCCGGGGCGGCGGTCCTTCTCCTTGCCCCGCAGGGACGGGACGATGCAGAACGTGCAGGTGTTGTTGCAGCCCACCGAGATCGACACCCAGCCCGCGTAGGCCGACTCGCGGCGTGCGGGCAGCGTGGACGGGAAGACCTCGAGGGACTCGGCGATCTCCACCTGGGCGGCCTGGTTGTGCCGGGCCCGCTCCAGCAGCACGGGGAGCGCGTGCACGTTGTGGGTGCCGAACACGACGTCCACCCACGGGGCGCGCCGCACGATCTCGGCGCGGTCCTTCTGCGCGAGGCAGCCGCCGACGGCGATCTGCATGCCGGGCCGGCCGGCCTTGACCGGGCGCAGGTGGCCGAGGTTGCCGTAGAGCCGGTTGTCGGCGTTCTCCCGCACCGCGCACGTGTTGAACACGACGATGTCGGCATCGTCGGAACCGGAACGCTCGTAGCCGGCGGCCTCCAGCAGCCCGGCCATCCGCTCGGAGTCGTGCACGTTCATCTGACACCCATAGGTGCGGATGGTGTAGCTGCGGGTCACGACACGAGGGTAGGCCGTGAGCGGCCGGTCGACCGCACCGGCCGGGGCACGGCAGGATGCCGGCATGGTGGAGCGCCGCACGGTCTTGCGAGGCCTGCTGTCCGGCGCCGCAGCGCTCGGCCTGCTCGCACTTCCCGGCTGTTCCTCGCGGTTCGCGGGCGTGCGGCTCACCCTCGCGACCGGCGGGACGCAGGGCGTCTACTACAACCTGGGGAACTCGCTCGCCGACGCGTGGCAGGCGCAGCTCGGCATGGACGCCCGCCCGGTGGTGCTGTCCACGGCGGGGTCGGTCGACAACCTGGAGAGGCTCGCCTCCCGCACGGCCGACGTCGTGTTCAGCCAGGTCGACACGGCGGCCGACCAGCTCGCTCGCACCGCCACCGGGGATCCGGGCTCGCCGCGCGCCCTCGCCCGCATCTACGACGACGTCGTGCACGTGGTGGTGCCCGCGTCGTCCTCGGCCGGGCGCCTCGCCGACCTGCGCGGCGCCCGGGTGTCGGTCGGTGCGCCGGACTCCGGGGTGCGGGTGATCGCCGAACGCCTGCTGGCGGTGGCCGGGCTCTCCCCCGCCACCGACTTCCAGGCGTTCCAGCTGGGGATCAACGACTCGGTCGAGGCCATGACGGGCGGGCGGATCGACGCGTTCTTCTGGGTCGGCGGCCTGCCCACGCGGGGCGTCACCGCGCTCGCGCAGACGGTCCCGATCCGGCTGCTGAACCTGGAGGACCTGATCACCCCGGTGCGCGGCGCCTTCCCCGTGTACGCGGCGGGCACGGTGCCCGCACAGAGCTACGGCATCCCCGACCCGATCACGACCCTGCTCGTCCGCAACTTCCTGGTGGTCCGTGCGGAGATGCCGGACGACGTGGCCAACGCACTGGTCGGTGGCCTGTTCGCCGCCCAGGAGCAGCTGGCGGCGGTGAGCCCCGCTGCGCTGACGATCGACCTGCGGGCCGCGATCGGCACGCAGCCGGTGCCGCTGCACCCCGGCGCCGAGCGGTTCTTCCGGGCCGAGAAGGACCCCTAGACCGCGCCCTTGAGCGCGGCCAGCTCGGCCGCCGTCCGGCTGATCATGCCCCGGAACAGGTCCTCGCCGTGGTCGTTCATCGGGGCCAGGTGGCCGACCAGCTCCAGCATGACGAGCCCGTGCATCTGGGCGCGCAGCTCGTAGAACACGGCCAGCGCCCCGACCGGGAGCGGCACCTTCGCCGTGTCGACCTCCGCGAGCCGCTCCGCGCCGGGCTGCAGGGGCAGACCGGCGAGCTGCTCGGCGCTCCACCCGTCGAACACCACGTCGAGGAACGGCTCGGCCAAGCTCACCGACGCGGTGATCACCTCTTCGCGCGACGGCGGCTCGTACCCGGGCACCGGGGTGCCGTAGAGCAGCAGGAACGCCGGACGGTTCGCCAGAGCCCACTGCCGGTAGGCGTTGGAGGCCGCCCACAGCCGCTCGGCCTGCGGACGGCCGCGGCTGGCGTCCGCGGCGCCCGCGACCGCGGCGGCCAGCGCCCGGTGGCCGTCGATCACGAGCGCGGTGAGCAACTCGTCCCGGCTGTCGAAGTAGTGGTAGAGCGACTGCACCGTCATCCCGACCGCCCGGGCGACGCCCCGCAGCGACAGGCCGCCCGGCCCGCCCTCGGCCAGCTGCTCGAGTGCGGCGGCCTTGATCTCCTGCACGGTCTCGGCCCGCCGCCGCTCCCGAACCGAACCTTCGACTGACATCGACAGCCCTCCTTGACACTGTTAGCCAGAACTCTGATACTTGGCGCCGCTCGCAGAGACTAACAGTGTCAGACAGGAGCGGTGATGCGCACAGTCCTCGCAGATGCCCGGCGCGGGCATCCCGGCCTCTTCGGGGTGACCGTCGCGATGGCCGCTCTCACGCTCGTGACGGCGGTTCTCGCCGTGGTCGACCAGCGCGAGCTGCTCGGCGCCCCGCTCTGGTTCAAGCCGCTCAAGTTCTCCCTCTCGATCACGCTCTACGGGGGCGCGCTGGCCTGGATGCTCTCCCGGCTGCCGGGGCGGACCATGTGGCGCGCCGGATGGGTCATCGTCGCCGGCGTCGCCATCGAGATGGTGATCATCGTCGGGCAGGCGGCCCGCGGGGTCCGCAGCCACTTCAACGACGACAGCGGCTTCGACGCCATCCTCTTCGCGATCATGGGCGCCACGATCACCGTGGTGTGGCTCGCGACGCTGGCGATCGCGCTGCGGTTCCTGCGCGAGCGCTCCGACGACCGCGTGACGTCGACGGCCGTGCGGATCGGACTGCTCGTCGGGCTGGCCGGCATGGCCGTCGGCTTCCTCCTCTCCGCGAACGGCGGCCACGCCGTGGGCGTACCGGACGGCGGGCCCGGCCTCGCCTTCGTCGGCTGGAGCACCACCGGTGGCGACCTGCGCATCGCCCACTTCGTCGGCATGCACGCCCTGCAGGTGCTCCCGCTGCTCGCGGCCGGGCTCGCCGCGGTGGGCCGGGAGCGCCTCGACGAGACCGCCCGCGTCCGCATCGTGCAGGTCGCCGGTGCCGCCTACGCCGGGTTCGTCGTGCTGGTCACCTGGCAGGCGCTGCGCGGCCAGCCGCTGCTCGCGCCCGACGCCGTCACGCTCGCCGCCCTCGGCGCCCTGCTGCTCGGCACCGGCGTGGCGCTCGCCGCCGCCCTGCGCCGCCCACCCGTTCCCACCACCGTCTGAGGTACCCGTGGATCCGCAGCTGCTGTTCGACCTCACGTTCCCGCTCGCGGCGCCGTTCTGGGCGCTGATGATCCTCGCTCCCGGCTGGTCGGTGACGCGCCGGATCATCGGCTCGCCGCTGATCGTCGTGCCGCCGATGCTCGTCTACGCGGCGCTCGTGATTCCGCAGTTCGCCACCGTGTTCGCGGCGGTCGCCTCTCCGGAGCTCCCCGGTGTGGCGGCGCTGCTGGGGACACCGCTTGGCGCCGCGGCGGGTTGGGCGCACTTCATCGCGTTCGACCTGTTCGTCGGCCGCTTCATCCACCTCGACAGCCGGGAGCGCGGCATCCACCCGCTGGTCACCGCCCCGGTGCTGGTGCTGACGATCCTGCTCGCGCCGCTCGGGCTGCTCGCGCACCTGCTGCTGCGCGCGGTGCTCCCCCGCCGCCGGTCGCAGCAGGCGGACCTCGCCGCTACCCCGTCGCGGTGAGGCCACCTGGCTGCAGCTCCGGCGCCACGCCGCCGGCCTCGTCCGGCGGCGGTGGGAACCGCGCCACCACCCGTAGCCCGCCACCCGACGGCAGCTCGAGCACCAGCTCGCCGCCGGCCACCTCGAGGGTGCGCGCGGCGATCGCGAGCCCGAGCCCGGAGCCCTCGGTGTTGCTCTGGCCCGGGCTGCGCCAGAACCGGCCGGTGGCGCGCTCGAGCTCCTCGGGGGCCATGCCCGGCCCCGTGTCGCGCACGGCGACCTCCACGCGCCCGTCGACGGAGGCGGTGCGCACCGAGATCGCGCTGCCCGCAGGTGCGAACTTGACCGCGTTGTCCAGCACCGCGTCGAGCACGGTCTCGATCGCGCCCTCGGGCGCCAGCACGCGCAGACCGGTCACACCGCCGCGCACCAGCTGCAGGTCCATGTGCTCGGCGAGCGGGCGCCACGCGTCGAGGCGGTCCTCCACGCCCGTGTCGACGTCGGCGACGGCCAGTGGCGCGGTGCGCTCGGCCCTCGCGAGGGCCAGCAGCCCGTCGAGCAGCGTGGACAGCCGCTCGGCCTCCTCGAGTGCTGCGGCGTGGTCCTCCGCGGCCACGGCGTCGACGTGGCCGTCGAGGTTGGACAGGCGCAGCCGCAGCGCCGTGAGCGGGTTGCGCAGCTGGTGGCTCGCGTCGGCGACGAACGCGCGCTGCGCGGCGTAGGCCTGCGCCACGGTCTCGGCCATGCGGTCGAAGGAGACCGAGAGCCGCCGCAGCTCCGCAGGGCCGGACCCGTCGGCGACCGGCGCCGGTTCGGCCCCGGCCAGCACGGCGGCGGCCACGCGGCCGGTGCCCTCGTCGAGGCGCCGGACCGGGCGCAGGATCCACCGGACGATCGGCAGCGCGACGACCACCCCCATCGCCAGCGCAGCCAGCCCGGCCGCGACGACCAGCGACCACACCCGCAGCTCCTCGGCGCGCAGAGCGTCGGTCGGCGAGATGGTGACGGCGACGCCGCGGACCTCGGTGTCCACCAGCACCGGCTCCGCGAGCACCAGCGGACGCTCGTCCCACGGCAGGAGCAGCGGGTAGACCTCGGAACGCCGGTTGGCGAGCGCGAGCTGCACCCGCTCCTGGGCGTCCGCGTCGAGCACCGGCGGGGGCTGCCGGGAGGTCGCCACGAGCCGTCCGTCCTCGTCCAGCACGAGGACTGCCACCCCGTAGACCGCGTCGTAGCGTTCGAGCTCGGTGGCCAGGCCCGTGGTGTCGGCCTGCGTGATGGGCCGCTCGGCCACCGAGGCGTAGAAGATCGTGTCGGTGAGGCGGTCGGTGAACATCGTGAGCTGCCGGGCCTGGGCGTAGGACAGGGCGAGCGGCACGCCGAGCCCAGCGGCGAGCAGCCCCACGAGGAACAGCACGATCACCAGCAGGCGGGCGGCCACGACTCGGCTACTCCGCGGCCGGGACGGCGGGGTTACCGAGGCGGTACCCGACGCCGCGGACCGTCTGCACGTACTCCGGGCTGCCGAGCTTCGTGCGCAGCGTGGCGACGTGCACGTCGAGCGTGCGGTTGGCGCCGGCCCAGGATCGGCCCCACACCTCCGCGACGATGCGACTGCGGGTGCACACCGCACCCCCAGCGGTCGCGAGCAGCGCGAGCACCTGGAACTCCTTGCGGGTCAGGTTGACCGGCCGACCCGCGACGGTCACCTCGTGCTTGTGCAGGTCGATCCGCACCGGACCGATCTCGACCACGTCCTCCGGCCCGGTCGGGGTGGCGAGCCTGCGGCGCCGGTACACCGCGTGCACGCGGGCCACGAGCTCGCCGATGTCGTAGGGCTTCACGAGGTAGTCGTCGGCGCCGGAGTGCAGGCCGAGGATCCGGTCGTCCACCTCGCCGCGCGCCGACACGACGATCACCGGCACGTCGCTGCGCTCCCGGATCGCCCGGCACACGTCGACCCCGTCGATGTCGGGCAGGCCGAGGTCGAGCAGCACGACGTCGACACCTCCCAGGTGGTCGGGGGCTTCTCGTCCCGTCGCCAGCCGGGTGGTGGTCATCCCGTGGCGGTGCAGAGCGGGACGCAACGCCGCGGCAACCCGGTCGTCGTCCTCCACCAGCAGGATGTGCACTACTCCCACCCTCCCCCCGCCCCAAGAGCGTTATAGGAGCGCAACCCTATGGCTTGCTCAAGGTGCTGGACTGGACACATCGCCGCGCCCTAGCGTCCCGCCATGCCCGGAGGCCCTGCATGACCGACACTCCCATGATCCGGATGGCGTCCGTCGACAAGCACTTCGGCGAGCTGCACGTCCTGCGTGACATCAACCTGGAGGTCGCCGCCGGCCAGGTCGTCGTGGTTCTCGGCCCGTCAGGGTCGGGCAAGTCCACCCTGTGCCGCACGATCAACCGGCTCGAACCGATCGACAGCGGCGTCATCGAGGTCGACGGGCAGGCGCTGCCCGCGGAGGGCAAGGCCCTCGCCGCGCTGCGCGCCGACGTCGGCATGGTGTTCCAGAGCTTCAACCTCTTCGCCCACAAGACGATCCTCGAGAACGTCACGCTCGCCCCGCTGAAGGTGCGCAGGGCCGACAAGGCGGCCGCCGAGAAGGACGGCATGGCGCTGCTGGAGCGGGTCGGCATCGCCAACCAGCGCGACAAGTACCCGGCCCAGCTGTCCGGCGGCCAGCAGCAGCGCGCGGCGATCGCGCGCGCGCTCGCGATGAGGCCGAAGGTCATGCTGTTCGACGAGCCGACCTCCGCGCTGGACCCCGAGATGGTCCAGGAGGTCCTCGACGTGATGACCACGCTGGCCAAGGAAGGGATGACCATGCTCGTGGTCACCCACGAGATGGGCTTCGCGCGGCGGGCCGCCAACCGGGTGGTCTTCATGTCCGACGGCGAGATCGTCGAGTACGCCGCACCCGACACGTTCTTCTCGAACCCGACATCCGAGCGCGCCAAGGACTTCCTCGGCAAGATCCTCACGCACTGATCCCCGAACGACTGGAGACGAGTCCTCATGAAGTTGCGCACCCTCGCGGTGGGCCTCGTGGTCGGCGCCCTCGCGCTCACCGCATGCGGCAGGGAGGGCAGCCCCACCGCCCCCACCGCGCCCGAAGGCCAGGAAGCCCCCGCCGCCCTCAGCTACCCGGTGGCCACCGGCGTCCAGGTCGCGGGCTCGCCGGTGTTCGAGGCGATGACCCAGCGGGGTCGCGTCGTCATCGGCGTCAAGGAGGACCAGCCCGGGCTCGGTTTCAAGGACGCCACCACCGGCGAGTACTCGGGCTTCGACATCGAGATGGCCCGGATGGTCGCCGCGGGCCTCGGCTTCGCGCCCGACAAGATCGACTACAAGCCGATCCCCTCGGCCGCCCGTGAGGACTCGATCTCCCGTGGCGACGTCGACTACTACGTCGGCACCTACACGATCAACGACAAGCGCAAGCAGCTGATCTCGTTCGCCGGCCCCTACTTCCAGGCCGGGCAGAGCATCCTGGTGCGCGCCGACGAGACCGCGATCACCGGTCCGCAGACCCTGAAGGGCAAGAAGGTCTGCTCCGCGTCCGGGTCCACCCCGATCCAGCGCGTGCGCGACCAGGGGCTCACCGAGCCGGAGAACATCGTCGAGTTCCAGACCTACACCCAGTGCGTCGACCAGCTGCTCACCAACCAGGTCGACGCGGTCACCACCGACGACGCGATCCTCGCGGGCTACGCCTCCCAGCAGCCCGACGAGCTGAAGCTGGTCGGCGAGCCCTTCTCGGAGGAGCCGTACGGCATCGGCCTCAACAAGGACGACTCCGCGCTCCGCAACAAGATCAACGATCTGCTGCAGGCCGCCGAGTCCGACGGCACCTGGCAGAAGATCTACGACAACACGCTCGGCCTGTCGGGCAGCCCGGCCAGCCCGCCGCAGATCCAGCGGTACTGAGATCCAGCAGTACTGAGATCCAGCGGTACCGAGAGCCGGTAGGTGGGGCCCATGCAGTCGCGTGGGCCCCGCCTGCGGCCGCGTCCCGTCCCTGAGGAGTGACCGCCCTGAACGTGCTGCTGGAGAACCTGGACCTCTACGGGTCGGCGTTCCTCGAAACAATCAGGTTGTTCGTGATCGCCGCGATCGGGTCGCTGGTGCTCGGCACGCTACTGGCCGCGATGCGGGTCAGCCCGGTGCCGGTGCTGCGCTGGTTCGGCGCGGCCTACGTCAACATCTTCCGCAACACGCCGGCCACGCTGGTGCTGTTCTTCTTCGCCTTCGCCTACCCGCGGCTGGAGATCCTGGACCTCTCCTTCTTCTCGCGGGCGGCCACGGCGCTGATCCTCTACACCGCCGCGTTCGTGTGCGAGGTGGTGCGTTCGGGGATCAACACGGTCCCCGTCGGGCAGGCCGAGGCCTCCCGCGCCCTCGGGTTCACGTTCAGCCTGACCCTGTCGCAGATCATCCTGCCCCAGGCGATCCGCTCGGTCGTCCCGCCGCTGTCCAGCGTGGAGATCGCACTGCTCAAGAACACGACGATCGCCTCCGGCTTCTCGGTGTTCCAGGCAGGCGGCATCTACCAGACCCTCAACGAGCAGGGCTACAGCACGTTCATCGGCCTGCTCTGGGTCGCACTGGGCTTCCTCATCCTCGTGACCCCGCTGGTGCTGTTGCAGCGCCGCCTCGAGAAGCGCTGGAGCGTGGCCCGATGACCGCCGTCCTGTTCGACGTCCCCGGGCCCCGCGCCCGCGCCCGCTATCGGCTGGCCGCGGTGGCGGGCGGGCTCATCGTGGTCGCGGTCCTCGCGTTCGTCCTGATCCGCTTCGCCCAGAGCGGCCTTTTCACCGCCGAGCAGTGGGACTGGATCACCTACGAGCGGATCCAGCTCACCCTGCTTTATGGCCTCCTCGCCACCCTGCGGGCCTTCGCGGTCGGCGCCGTGCTCGCCCTGACCTTCGGCGCGCTGTTCGCCACGGCGCGGCTCTCCGACCACGCGTGGATCCGCAACCCGGCCGTCGCGATCGTGGAGTTCTTCCGGGCCGTCCCACTGCTGATCCTGATGTTCCTGCTGTACTTCGGAATGGGGATCAGCGCGTTCTGGGCCGTGGTCCTCGGGCTCATGCTCTACAACGGGTCGGTCCTCGCCGAGATCTTCCGGGCAGGCATCCTCTCCGTCCCGCGGGGGCAGAGCGAGGCCGCATACGGCCTCGGCATGCGCAAGACCCAGGTGATGACGGCGGTGCTGCTGCCACAGGCCCTCACCGCGATGCTGCCGACGGTCATCAGCCAGTTGGTGGTGCTGCTCAAGGACACCGCGCTCGGCTTCATCATCCAGTACGAGGAGCTGCTCTTCGTGGGCCGCCAGCTGGGCAGCCAGCTCCAGCTCGACGCCCCGATCATCCCCGTGGCGATCGTCATCGCGATCATCTACATCGCGATGTGCATGCTGCTCTCGCTCCTCGCCACCCGGGCGGAGCGGTGGAGCCGCAGCCGCGGCCGTACCTCGGCCCAGGTCGCCCACGCCGACGTCACCGACGTCGAGGCGGGGGCCGGTCAGGCCAAGGTCTGACCCGCGCTCAGCTCCGGTCGAGACCCTCCACGACCACCGGCTCGATACCCTCCTCCGCCGGCAGCTCGAAGCCGAGCACCTGGGCGTAGAACGACAGCTCCGCGTCCATCGCACGGCGGATGTTCTCGGCCCGCCGGAACCCGTGCTGCTCGCCCTCGAAGAGCAGGTACGCCACCGGCGTGCCGCGGGCGCGCAGCGCGTCGACGATCATCTCGCTCTGGTTCGGCGGAACGACCTCGTCCTCAGCGCCCTGCAGCACGATCAGCGGGCGGGTGAAGCGCTCCACGTGGTGGATCGGCGAGCGCTCCACGTAGACGTCGCGGGCCTGCGGGTACGGCCCGACGAGCCGGTCGAGGTAGCGGCTCTCGAACTTGTGGGTGTCGGCGGCGAGGGCCTCCAGGTCGGCCACGCCGAAGTGGTCGGCGCCCGCGGCGAACGGGGTGTCGTGCCTCGCGAGGGCCGCGAGCGTGGTGAACCCGCCCGCCGACCCCCCTCGGATGCACAGCCGGTCGCCGTCGACCCGGCCCTGCTCGGCGAGCCGGCGTGCCGCCGCCAGGCAGTCGGCGACGTCGACCACGCCCCACTCCCCCAGCAGCTCCTGCCGGTAGGCGCGGCCGTACCCGGTGGAACCGCCGTAGTTCACGTCGACGACGGCGAAACCGCGGCTCGTCCAGTACTGCACGCCGACGCTCAGCACCGGCACCGCCGCCGATGTGGGACCGCCGTGGATCTGCACCAGCAGCGGCGGCAGCTCCCCTTCGGGCCCGCGGAACTCGGCCGAGGCGGGTGGGTAGAACTGCGCGTACGCCCGGCGCCGCGCACCCCTCCCGTCGACCGAGTCGAACGCGATGTGCTCCGGCTCCGAGATCTGGGCCGGCTCGAGGCCGAGGTCGCGCGGCGGGCGCAGCGCCTCGATCCTCCCGGTGGTGACGACGATCCGGTTGATCCCGAGCTCGGCGCCGGGGCTGCCCGCCACCACGACCACCGCGTCCGGGCCGGCCGCGCGCACGGCCGCGATCGCCGAGAACGGCACCTCCAGGTCGACGAGGGTGCCGTCGGTCTGCCGGACGGCGAGCCCGTCACGCCCCTGCTGCCACCGCGCGAACACGATCCGCCCGTCGTCGAGCCGCACGTAGCGCGCCGACCCGAAAGCCCAGGCGGGTTCGCCGATCTCCGCGTCGAGGCGCACGACCGGCGCGAGGTCGGCGCCCGGTGTCCAGCGGTAGAGGTTCCACCAGTCGGAGCGGTCGGACAGGAAGAGCAGCGACCCGTCCGGCTCCCAGCGTGGCTCCAGGACCGACTCCCCGGGCCCGCCCGCCACCACCGTCTCCTCGCCGGACTCCAGGTCGCGCGCGATGAGCTCCGTGTCGTCCCACGGCATCGAGGGGTGGTTCCACTGCAACCAGGCCAGCATGGTGCCGTCAGGGCTCAGCCGGGGGGCGGCCACGAAGTCGGGGCCGCTGACCAGCACCTCCGGCTCGGACAGCGTGTCCGCCGAGAGCCGGACGACCTCGTTGCGCACATCGGCCGCCGACGGCCCGTCGTGGCGCTCCCGCACGCAGACGATCGTGGCGCCGTCCGGGGCGACGTCGCCGTCGGCGTAGCGGTCCCCGCGCGGGGATGCGGGCTCAGGGGTGATCGGCTCCGGCGCGCCGCCGGGGGCCAGCCGGTACAGGCGCTGGTCGGCCCAGTCGGTGAACCACACGACGCCGTCGCGCACCCACCACGCCGCGCCGCCGTACTCGTGCACCGCCGTGCGCGCGTTCCGCCCGTCCGGCAGCAGGTCGGTGGTGGCGCCGTCGGGCGTGCGGCGCACCAACTGCGTGCGGCCGCCCTCGGCGGGCCGCCCCTCGGCCCACACCACGTCCGCACCGTCGACCCGCACCTCGCCCAGCCGCACCGCGGCGGCCGTGACCAGCTCGGACGTGATCGGGGTGGGCCACGACCCGTAGGGCCGCTCGGAGATCGTCACACGAACACGCTAGTGGTTTCCGCCGGAGGTATCGGTGCGTGTATCGGCGGATCCAGCTTTCCGCTGGGTGCGCCGGCGGGCCGGCCTCGTACCGGGCGTACTCGGCCGGTTCGCCGGTGCGGCCAGCGGGAAGCTGGGCCGTCGAGATACGTGCCGTACCTCCGGCGGGGACCACTGGTCGGGGCGTAGGTTGGGCGGAGCCGGACGTCGAGCGATGAGGAGCCGCCGTGACCGAGCCGTCGAACGAGCGGACGCCGGAGCCGATCGAGGCCGAGATCGTGGCGGATCCGGCGCCGCCGGCCCCACCCGCGCCCGACTACGACGAGCACGGCGTGCCGAGCCTCGACCACCTGCGGGACAAGATCGAGGGCCGGTACGCCACCGCGCTGGGGATGACCGAGCTGGCGGAGGGCACCGCCGCCGGGCGGACCGTGGAGGAGCAGGAGGCCGAGCGGGCCGCGAAGGCGAAGGCGAAGCTGGAGGAGCTGCGTCGGTCGCTCGGCTGAACGGAGGCCGCCGCTCAACCGGAGGAGGCGGGCGGTTCTCCCTCGTGACCGTTCCGCCGCCTGAGCAGGTCCAGCATCACGTTCTGCCCACGTTCGAGGTTGGTGAACCCCTGCCACATCTGGCTCTCCAGGGCATCGAAGCGCTGTTCCAGGTGGTCGAATCGCCCTTCCACGTGGTCGAACCGCCCGTCGTGGCCAGCCAGTCGCCTGCCGTGCTCGATCTGCGTCTCCCGCAATGCCTCGAGCAGCCGCTGCTGCGCGTCGAGCTTGGCTCCGAACGCGGACACGTCCCGATCTGCCCCACCTGCCAGGACCCGCGCAGCCGCGGCGTCCTGCCGGACGCTCCTCAGCTGAGTCTCCAGTGCGCTGACTCGCGCCTCGAGCTCCTCCATCGATCCCACGCGAGGAGCGTAGCGAGCACGGACGAGTCGCCGGGCGCCTTCGTGCCGAGTCATCCACAACCAGCAGGTAGCGCGCGCCGGCTGGCTCCGGCCCGCCGGCCGATCAGCGGCGACGCGCGCGCAACGCCGTCCACAGCAGGCCGACGGCCTCGCGCAGCGCCCGTGGCCGCACCACCGGCAGCACCCCGACAGCCCCGGCCAGGCCGGTCCACCAGCGCAGCGACCCGTCCCCGCGGACGGTACCGAGGGCGGGCTTCCGGCAGGCGAGCACGGTGACGGGCAGGGTGGGGTGCTGCGCCGGGAGCCGGGGGTCGCGGCAGGAACGCACCGTCACGGGCACGCGGAGCAGATCGGGGAGCTCACGTGCGATCTGGGAGCAGCTGGGGCAGCTGACGTCGGCGACGACGACCACGGCGGTGATCACAGACCGAGGATCGCAACCGCGAGCGCGCCGACGCACGTCAGGGCGAGCAGCGGCCGGACGACGCGCTCGGCACCTGCCCACACCGCCGTCCACGACCCGTCATCGCTCCAGGCGTTGGACAGCAGCGGCATCACGAGCCTGCCGAGCGCGAACCCCGCGGCCAGGGCGAACGCGGCCGGGAGCGGGACGACCAGCACCACCGCCGCGAGCACGAGGTGCGGCAGCGCCGAGGGCGAGTAGGTGCGCATCCCCGTACCCATCTCGAACCCGAACTGCAGCGCACCCCACCGGCGCAGGTGCTGAACGTCCTCCGGGACGAGGCGCGCGTTCTGCGGGACCGGGAACCGCACCAACCCGACCTCGCGGAGCAGCACCGGCACGGTGACCAGCGCGAACAGCGCGTACCGGGCGGGGGCGGGCAGCAGCGCCTGTGGCAGCGCGCCCACCGCGCCCGCCACGAACGCCACCAGCACCGCACCCAGCAGCAGGCCGGCACCGAAGAACCGGACCACGGGCTCGTCGCGCCAGACCGACGCGCTCAGCAGGAACGCCGAGTTGTGGCTTCAAGTGCTCCCCGAGTTGGCGAAGCCTGCGGCGGCGCCCGCGACGAGCAGGAGCGTCACCCCACCCGGCGGCCGACCGGCCATGGCCACCGCCACCAGCGCGACCGCGACCAGGGCAAGGGCCGGGGCGACCGGATGCAGGAGCCTGCGGATCCTCACCGGCTCACCCGCCCAGGACCGGAGCGCCGCCGCTCTCGGGCAGCTGACATGCCGCGATGGTGATGCCGGTGTAGGTGGCGCCGCTGGCGAACACGACGTCGGTGATCGCGTCGGAGCACCGGTAGCCCTTCCACCGCCACGCGTTCTTGCCCTCGCACTCCATGCTGAGCCGGGTGCTCTCCATCTCCTCGCCGTCGATCTCGTAGAAGCCCTCGCGGTGGTACCCGCTCGCGCAGGGGTGGCCGCCGCGGCGCCACCCGCCGTAGCAGACGGCCGGCCCGTCGAACGGCCAGTTGTTGGACTCCTCCGTGTAGGACGCGGGTTCGCAGCTGGTGTGCTCGGCCCGGTTCGCCGACCCGGGCAGCGCCGCCGCCGTCCGCCGCTCGAGGTACCAGTCGAGCGGAACGAGCGCCGCCGCTGCCGCCCCGATCACGAGGCCACGCAGGACCGCCCGGCGCGACGGCCGGATCGACCGCAGCCGCGCCACCACCGCGCTCGGGAGCGCGTCCGGAGGCGGCGCGGAGGTCCGCGGGATGTCGTCGAGGCGGGTCATGCCGGGCTCCCGATCCGGAAAAGTGCGGGAAGCTCGGTGTCCGCGTCGACGAAGGCGCGGTTCACGACCGTGCCCGCGGCGTCGAGCTGCAGCACGGTGGGCGCGTAGCCCTCGAAGAGCTCGGCCCGCGCAGCGGGATCGCCGAGCACCTCCGCCCCGGGGTGGGAGGTGAACGCGTCGGGCCGGTCGACGAGCGCGACGACCCGCACCCCGGCGTCCCCGACCTCGGCGAGGGCGTCCCACACGAGGTGGCACAGCGCGCAGTCGGCGTCCAGCAGGGCGACGAGGCCCGCCCGCTGGCCGGTGCCCGGGCGAACCAGCGGCGGGACCGGCCGGCCGACGACGGCCGCGTACCCCGAGAGGCCGATCGTCCGGGCGGCCTCCAGCGCGCGCACCCTCGCGTACACGGCGACGAGTGCCACGAGCGCGAACGACGCGACGAGCAGCGCCAGCAGCGCGACAGCCATCTGTACCGACATGTCTCAGCCCACCCACCTGGCGTCGAGTTCGCCGAGGGCGGCGAGCACCTGGTCACCGGTCAGCTGGAGCGGCGGACGCCCCGACTCCGGGCCGTGCAGGACGAGGTCCATGGCCGCGCTCCGCCCCGCGAGCACGTAGCGCCACTCGTGGACGGTGCCGGCGACGAGCCCCGACGCGGGGCCGTCGAGCAGGCGGTCCGCGCGCCACAGCTCGCCGCCCGGCAGCCGCAGCCCCGCCCAGTCCGGCAGCGTCGGCAGCGCGTCGACGGCCCGCCGGGCCACGAGGGTCGCGCGGTCGCCGCGGCCGATCAGCGACACGCCCGCCTGCCGCAGCAGCAGGTCGGACGCCGGGACGAGGGTGGCGCCCGCCGGGTCGTCGGTGAACCGGAACGTCTCCAGCAGCGCGGCGAGGCCGTCGGCGGCCGGTGCGGGCCCGCCGAACCAGGTGGTCGCCTCGTGGTGCGGGCCGACGAGCACCAGTGCGGCGTCGGAGCGGTCGGCGGCCTCGAACAGCACGGCGTCCGCGCCGCGCAGCGCCACCCGCCGCTCCCGGGCTCCGGGCAGCACGTGCGTCGGGATCACCCGGTGCTCACCGCGGGGCGCCAGGAAGAACTGGCGGGCGGTCCGGGGACCGGCGAACCGGGTGCTGGCGTACCAGCGCAACGGGCCGAACACCTCGGGGACGGCGAGGTCGACCCGGGCACCCGACGGCGCGATCCGCGTGGTCCGCGGCGTGGTCCGGGGCGATGCCCCCGCCTCCGCCCGGGCCGCCGCCCCACCTGCCGTCGCCGCCGTCATCGATGTCCCTCCCGCCGTCCGCGCCGTGCGGCGCCGTTCGGGACAACGAGCACGGATCGGTGACGTGACGCGATCACGGCGACACGCAGCGTTGCCATCCGGGTGATGTTCGGCGGCTCAGCGTGGCCGGTACCGGGCCATCTGAGTGAAAGAGCCCCCGGTCTCCGCGGAGACCGGGGGCTCTTCGACGTTCTCGGGGCCCGGTCAGGCCCCCGAACGCTTGAAGATCTTCTTGCCCAGCCAGACCACCGGGTCGTACTTGCGGTCCACCACGCGCTCCTTGAGCGGGATGAGCGCGTTGTCGGTGATCTTGATGTGCTCGGGGCAGACCTCGGTGCAGCACTTCGTGATGTTGCAGTAGCCGAGGCCGTGCTCCTCCTGCGCCGCCTCGACGCGGTCGGCGGCGTCGAGGGGGTGCATGTCGAGCTCCGCCACGCGCATCAGGTAGCGCGGACCGGCGAAGTTCTCCTTGTTCTCCTCGTGGTCACGCACCACGTGGCAGGTGTTCTGGCACAGGTAGCACTCGATGCACTTGCGGAACTCCTGGCTCCGCTCGACGTCGACCTGCTGCATCCGGTACTCGCCGGGGGCGAGCTCCGGCGGCGGCGCGAAGGACGGGATCTCGCGGGCCTTCGTGTAGTTGAACGACACGTCGGTGACGAGGTCCCGGATCACCGGGAACGTCCGCAGCGGCGTGACCGTGATGACCTCGTCCTCGGCGAACGTCGACATCCGGGTCATGCACATCAGCCGCGGCCGGCCGTTGATCTCCGCGCTGCACGAGCCGCACTTGCCGGCCTTGCAGTTCCAGCGGACGGCGAGGTCCTGGGCCTGCGTCTGCTGCAGCCGGTGGATGATGTCGAGGACGACCTCGCCCTCGTTCACCTCCACCGGGTAGTCGACGAGCTCGCCCTTCTCGTCGTCACCGCGCCAGACGCGGAAGTGTGCGTCGTAGGTCATGCCTTCTCCCCTGCCCCGGCGCGGTGCCCGCCCAGCTCCTCGCCCGTGTAGTACTTCTTCAGCTCGTCGAGCTCGAACAGGTCGAGCAGGTCGGGTCTCATCGGCACCTGCTCCTGGCGAACCAGGTGAACGTCGTCCTCACCGTTCGCGGACAGCACGAGCAGCAGGTGGCGCCAGTCGGAGTCCATGACAGGGAAGTCGTCGCGGGTGTGCCCGCCGCGGCTCTCCTGCCGTTCCAGCGCTGCCTTCGCCACGCACAGCGACACCAGCAGCATGTTGCGCAGGTCCAGGGCGAGGTGCCAGCCCGGGTTGAACACCCGGCCGCCCTCCACGGTGACGGTCTTCGCCTTCGTCGCGATGTCCTGGAGCGCCTTGAGCGCGAGCTCCACCTCGTCGGCCTTGCGGATGATGCCGACGAGGTCGTTCATCGTCTTCTGCAGCTCCAGCTGCACGACGAACGGGTTCTCACCGCCCTCGGTGGCGCTGGAGAACGGCAGCAGCGCGCGGTCCTGGGCCTGCGCCACGTCGTCGATGCGCACAGCCGGACGCACGCCGCCGAGGGAATCGACGTACTCCGACGCACCCAGCCCGGACCGCCGCCCGAAGACGATCAGGTCGGACAGCGAGTTGCCGCCGAGCCGGTTTGAGCCGTGCATGCCGCCCGCGACCTCGCCCGCCGCGAACAGCCCCGGCACCTTCGACATGGCGGTGTCCGGGTCGACCTCCACGCCACCCATCACGTAGTGGCAGGTGGGGCCGACCTCCATCGGCTCCTTGGTGATGTCGACGTCGGCCAGCTCCTTGAACTGGTGGTACATCGACGGCAGCCGCTTCTGGATCTCCTCGGGCGACAGCCTCGACGCGATGTCGAGGAACACGCCGCCGTGCGGGCTCCCCCGGCCGGCCTTGACCTCGGAGTTGATCGCGCGGGCGACCTCGTCACGCGGCAGCAGCTCGGGCGGGCGCCGGTTGTTGTCGGCGTCGGTGTACCAGCGGTCGCCCTCCTCCTCGGTCTCGGCGTACTGCTCGCGGAACACGTCCGGGACGTACTTGAACATGAACCGCTCGCCCTCGGAGTTGCGCAGCACGCCGCCGTCGCCGCGCACCGACTCCGTGACCAGGATCCCCTTCACCGACGGCGGCCAGACCATGCCCGTCGGGTGGAACTGCAGGAACTCCATGTTGATCAGCGTGGCGCCCGCGCGGAGGGCGAGCGCGTGGCCGTCGCCGGTGTACTCCCAGGAGTTCGAGGTCACCTGGTAGCTCTTGCCGACGCCACCGGTGGCGAGCACGATCGCGGGCGCGTCGAACCGGACGAACTTCCCGGTGGCCCGGTAGTAGCCGAAGCAGCCGGCGATCCGGCCGCCATGGTTCTCATCGTCACCAGTCTTGAAGATCTCGGTGATCGTGCATTCGTGGAAGACGCGGATGTTGGCCTCGTAGTCGCCGGTCTCGGCGTAGTCCTCCTGCTGCAGCGACACCACCTTCTGCTGCAGCGTGCGGATCATCTCGAGGCCGGTGCGGTCACCGACGTGCGCCAGCCGCGGGTAGCTGTGCCCGCCGAAGTTGCGCTGGCTGATCTTGCCGTCCTTGGTGCGGTCGAAGAGCGCGCCGTAGGTCTCCAGCTCCCAGACGCGGTCCGGGGCCTCCTTGGCGTGCAGCTCCGCCATCCGCCAGTTGTTGAGGAACTTCCCCCCGCGCATCGTGTCGCGGAAGTGCACCTGCCAGTTGTCGTTGGGGTTGACGTTCCCCATCGCGGCGGCGCACCCGCCCTCGGCCATCACGGTGTGCGCCTTGCCGAAGAGCGACTTGGAGATGATGGCGGTGCGCTTGCCCTGCGCCCTCGCCTCGATGGCGGCCCGCAGCCCGGCACCCCCTGCGCCGATGACGACGACGTCGAATTCGTAGCGTTCGATCTCTTCAGTCATCTGCCACCACCCTCAGTTGATGATCCGCAGGTCCGGGATCCAGCCCGCGGCCACGGCCATGATGTAGAAGTCCGTCAGCGCCAGCGTCGCGAGCGTGGTCCAGGCCAGCTGCATGTGCTTGGCGTTGAGCTTCGAGACGAACACCCACATGCGGTAGCGCGCGGGGTGCTTGGAGAAGTGGTTGAGCCTGCCACCGATGATGCTGCGGCAGGAGTGGCACGAGATCGTGTACGCCCACAGGAGCACGACGTTGACCAGCAGGATCACGTTGCCCAGACCGAACCCGAACGAACCGTCGCTGCGGACGAACGCGTAGAACGCGTCGTAGGTGTTGATCAGGGAGATGATCCCCGCGATGTAGAAGAAGTAGCGGTGCAGGTTCTGCCCGAGCAGCGGGAACCGGGTCTCGCCCGAGTAGCCCTTGTGGGGCTCGGCCACCGCGCACGCGGGCGGCGACAGCCAGAACGACCGGTAGTAGGCCTTCCGGTAGTAGTAGCAGGTGAGCCGGAACAGCAGCAGGAACGGCAACGAGGCCGCCGCGTAGGGCAGCCACCAGACGTCGGGGAGGAACTGCCCGAAGTGCGAGGCGTGCGGGTCGCACCCGTACGACACGCACGGCGAGTAGAACGGGGTGAGGTAGTTGTACTCGGGGACGAAGTAGTCGTCCTGGACGAACGCTCGCACGGTGGCGTACACGACCCACGCCGTCAGCCCGACGAAGTTGGCCAGCGGTGGCAACCACCACCGGTCCGTTCGCAGCGTCCGTGCCGTGATCTGCGCCCGGCCGGCGGACGCGTCTGTGGTGGATGACACGTCAGTTTCCTTGTTCTGGTAGCGGTACGACGCCGTCCGCTCCACGCCGCGGCGTCGGGACGTCTGGATCTCGCCGGAGCCTACGACCGACCCACCGCGGGCGGTGTGTCGGGCTGTCACTCTGCGTTCCCATCGTGACGCGATTCACGCAGGAACGGGCCAATTACCGCTGAAGGACATTAGAGTGCCCGCGTGGGCCGTGGGGCTGGCGAGCGCGGCGCGGGTGGCTCTCCGGCCGTCGCGCGGCGCGTGCTCGCGCCGGTCGGCGCCCGGCCACCCGGTGTGCTCGTGGTGCTGGCCGCGTTGCTGGTCACCGGGACGATCATCGCTTCGGTCGTCGGCACGCTCTCGCTCCTGCGGGGTCCTGGCACGCCCGGCCAACCGCCCGCCGCAGCGGCGGCACCCCCGGAGATCGCCACTCCGCCCGTCGTCCCGACCACCGGTCCCACCGAGACCAGTCCGACGCCTGCGCCCACCGCGGCAGCGCCCGCACCTCCCGCCGACCCGCGGGGCGTGTTCCAGGACCAGGCGCTGCTCGCCCTCGCCGAGCCGTTCCTGACCGGACCGGCGTCGTGCGAGCGGCGCGAGCCGGGTCCGGACAGCACCGAGAGCGTCGCCTGCGATCTCGGCGGCGACCGCACCGCCGTCTTCACCCGGGTGGCCACGCCCGAGGCGATGCGCCAGGCGCGCCGCGCGATCGTCGCGGGCAGGAACGCCAGAGCCGGCACCGTGGTGTCGGTGCGCTGGCGCTACGTCCCGGGCCGTCCCGAGACCCGCGACGGGATCCCGCCCGGTCAGACCGACCGCGGCGAGGGCGTGCGGGTGCGCTACGTCGACCGCGAGGGCGTGCCCAGGCTGTACTTCGACCAGGACTCGTCGGGCTGCACCGGCGTGATCGCGCTGACCCGGCCCACCGGGAACTCCCGCACCGACCTGGAGGTGCTCCGGGCGTACTGGACCGACCCCACCGGCTGAGGCAGGTCGAAGCCTCCCGTTCCGGTGCGCCCGAGCGGGCCATGGCCCGCGGTGGTCAGCGCCGGTGGGTGCTCGCGGTCAGGTAGTCCCGGTTCAGCTGGGAGATCACGTCCAGGGGGATCTCCTTGGGGCAGGCCACCGCGCACTCGCCGGTGTTGGTGCACCCCCCGAAGCCCTCGGCGTCGTGGGTCTTCACCATGCGGATCACCCGGTCCGAGCGCTCCGGCTGACCCTGCGGCAGCTCCCCGAGATGCGTGATCTTCGCGCCGAGGAAGAGCGACGCGCTGCCGTTCGGGCACGCGGCCACACAGGCGCCGCAGCCGATGCAGGCGGCCGCGGTGAACGCGCGTTCGGCGTTCGGCTTCGGCACGGGCGTTGCGTGCGCCTCGGGCGCCGCGCCCGTGGGAGCGGAGATGTAGCCGCCGGATGCGATGATCCGGTCGAACGAGCTCCGATCCACGACCAGGTCCTTGACCACCGGGAACGCCGACGCCCGGAACGGCTCCACCGTGATCGTCTCGCCGTCGCGGAAGTGCCGCAGGTGCAGCTGGCAGGTGGTGGTGGCCTTCTGCGGGCCGTGCGGCTCACCGTTGATCACCATGCTGCACGCGCCGCAGATGCCCTCGCGGCAGTCGTGGTCGAACGCCACCGGCTCCTCGCCGTCGAGGATCAGCTTCTCGTTGAGGACGTCCATGAGTTCGAGGAACGACATGTCCTCGTCGGCGTCGTCGACGCGGTACGCGACGAGGCGCCCGGAGTCCTCGGGCCCGTCCTGGCGCCAGATGCGCAGGTTCAACTTCACTTGTAGCTCCGCTGGCTCGGGGTGACGTACTCGAAGTGCAGGTCCTCCTTGTGCAGGACCGGGGCGCTGCCCTGACCGGTGAACTCCCAGGCCGCGACGTAGGAGAACTCGTCGTCCTTGCGGGCGGCCTCGTGGTCCTCGGTCTGGCTCTCGGCGCGGAAGTGGCCGCCGCAGCTCTCCTCGCGGTGCAGTGCGTCGAGGCACATCAGCTCGGCCAGCTCGAGGAAGTCGGCGACCCGCCCCGCCTTCTCCAGGGACTGGTTCAGCGTGGCGGCCGAGCCGGGCACCTTGACGCTCTGCCAGAACTCGCGGCGCAGCTCCGGGATGCGGTCGAGCGCCTTGTGCAGGCCCTCCGCGGTCCGCTCCATGCCGCAGTGGTCCCACATCAGGTGGCCCAGCTCGCGGTGGAAGGAGTCGACGGTGCGGTCGCCGTCGATCGAGAGCAGCTTCTCGACGCGAGCTGCCACGGCGGCCTCTGCCTCCCGCACCTCGGGGGCGTCGGCGGTGACCGGCTCGACGCCGCGGGCGAGGTAGTCGCCGATGGTGTTCGGGAGCACGAAGTAGCCGTCGGCGAGGCCCTGCATGAGCGCGGACGCGCCGAGCCGGTTGGCACCGTGGTCGGAGAAGTTCGCCTCGCCGATCACGAAGAGGCCCGGGACCGTGCTCTGCAGGTCGTAGTCGACCCACAGCCCGCCCATCGTGTAGTGCACGGCGGGGAAGATGCGCATCGGGACCTCGTACGGGTCCTCGCCGGTGATGCGCTGGTACATCTGGAAGAGGTTCCCGTACTTCGCCGCGACGGCCGGGCGGCCGAGCCGCGCGATCGCGTCCGCGAAGTCCAGGTACACGCCCAGGCCCGTCGGCCCGACCCCGCGGCCTGCGTCGCAGACGTTCTTCGCGGCGCGGCTGGCGATGTCGCGCGGCACCAGGTTGCCGAACGCGGGGTACTGGCGCTCCAGGAAGTAGTCGCGCTCCGCCTCGGGGATGTCGCCGGGAGCGCGGGTGTCGCCCGCCTTCTGCGGCACCCAGACGCGGCCGTCGTTGCGCAGCGACTCGCTCATCAGCGTGAGCTTCGACTGGTGGTCGCCGCTCACCGGGATGCAGGTCGGGTGGATCTGCGTGTAGCACGGGTTGGCGAAGTAGGCGCCCTTCCGGTGCGCACGCCAGCTCGCCGTGACGTTGCAGCCCTTGGCGTTGGTGGAGAGGTAGAAGACGTTGCCGTAGCCGCCCGAGGCGAGCACGACGGCGTCGGCGAGGTGGCTGCGGGTCTCCCCCGTTACCAGGTCCCGCGCGACGATGCCGCGCGCCCGCCCGTCGACCACGATCAGCTCGAGCATCTCGTGCCGCGGGTACATGGTGACGCCGCCGGCGTCGATCTGGCGCTCCAGGGCCTGGTAGGCGCCCAGCAGCAGCTGCTGGCCGGTCTGGCCGCGCGCGTAGAACGTCCTGGAGACCTGCGCGCCGCCGAACGAGCGCGTGTCGAGCAGGCCGCCGTACTCGCGCGCGAACGGCACACCCTGCGCCACGCACTGGTCGATGATCTGCACGCTGATCTCGGCGAGCCGGTGGACGTTCGACTCGCGCGAGCGGAAGTCGCCGCCCTTCACCGTGTCGTAGAACAGCCGGTGGATGCTGTCGCCGTCGCCGCGGTAGTTCTTCGCGGCGTTGATGCCGCCCTGCGCTGCGATCGAGTGCGCGCGCCGCGGGCTGTCCTGGTAGCAGAACGAGCTGACCTGGTAGCCCAGCTCGGCGAGCGTGGCCGCGGCCGACCCGCCCGCGAGGCCGGTACCCACCACGATGATCTTCATCTTGCGCTTGTTGGCCGGGTTGACCAGCTTGACGCCGAAGCGGCGCCGCTCCCAGCGCGTCTCGATCGGGCCGTCGGGCGCCGCGGTGTCCGCAAGCGGCGAGCCGACGACGAAGTCGGTGTAGGGAACCCCAGATCTCGAGCTCATGGTCACGCCACCAATCCGGTCAGCACGGCGAACGGGACGGAGAGGAAACCGGCCACCAGCACGACCGCGACCCCGAGCGCGACGCCCTTGAGCGTGTTCTGGGTGGCGGCGCTTGACCGGCCGAAGGACTGCAGCGCGCTCCACATCCCGTGCCGGATGTGGAAGCCGACGGCCACCACGGCGAGCGTGTAGACGAGCGTGACGTACCAGCGCTCCGGGGCGAAGTCGGCCACGACGTTCGCATGGACCTCGCCGTGCACGCCGTGCGGGTTGAGCGTGCCGGTCGTGAGGTCGAGCAGGTGGTAGACGACGAACAGCGCGATGATCACGCCGCCCCAGCGCATGGTGCGGGCCGCGTAGCTGCCCTGCACGGGCTTGCGGTGGGCGTAGCGCACCGGGCGGGCCCGGCGCGCCCGCCGGGCCAGGATCGTGGCGGAGACGATGTGGGCGACGACCGAGACCGCCAGCACCACGCGCACCAGCCAGAGCACCGTCTCGTACGGCAGTGCAGGCTCGCCGACCTCGCGCAGCCAGGCCGCGTACTCGTCGATGGCCTCGGCGCCGAAGAAGATCTTCAGGTTGCCCACCATGTGGGCCACGAGGTAGAGCAGCATGACCGCGCCCGTGGCCGCCATGACGTACTTGAGCTGGATGGACGTCCGGCGCGGCGGGCGGCCCGCGCGGACGGCGGGGCGCTGTTCCACGGTCACCATGTGCCAAGCCTCGGTAGCGCAGCCTACGGTCGTCCAATGCATCGAACGGCCATGAGCCATAGCAGTACGCTATGGACGTGACGTTCACGCAGCTCGCGTACTTCCTCGCGGTGGCCGACGTGCGCAGCTTCACGCGAGCGGCGGAATCGGTCGGCGTGGCGCAGCCCACGCTGTCGCGGCAGCTCAAGGCCCTCGAGACCGAGCTGGGTGCCGAGCTGGTGGACCGCGGCGCCCGCGACGGGCCGGTGCTGACCCCGGCCGGCGAGGCGCTCCTGCCGCTCGCCCGGCGGATGCTCGCCGACGCAGACAGCGCCCGCACCGCGGTCGCGGAGATCGTCGGGCTACGCAGCGGTCGGGTCCGCGTGGGCGCCACCCCTTCGCTTTGCATCGGGGTGCTCGCGGACGTGCTGCGGGTCTTCCACGAGCAGCACCCGGAGATCCACCTCGAACTGGCCGAGGACGGCTCGCAGCCCCTGGTGCGCTCCCTCGCCCGCGGCGAGCTGGACCTCGCGCTCGTGATCGTGCCCTCCACGGGCGTCGACCCCGCCCTCCACACCACACCGGTGCTGCGCGAGCGGCTGTCGGTGGCCTCGCCCACCTCGGAGCGGTCGCCGACGTCGCGCGCCTCGATGAGCATCCGCGAGCTCGGCCGCCGGTCGCTCGTGGTGCCCCGCCGCGGCTACGACGTGCGCGAGACCACGCTGCAGGCCTTCGCCGACGCCGGGGTGGAGCCCCGGTTCGCCGTGGAGGGCGGTGAGATGGACGCGGTGCTGCGGATGGTCGAGGCCGGCACCGGGGTGGCCGTGGTGCCCGACCTCGTTTTCGCCGGACGCCCCCGGCTGCGCCGCACCGTGCTCACGCCCCCGCTCTTCCGCACGGTGGCGCTCGCCCGGCGCGCCGACCTCACCCCCACCCACGCCATGCGCGCGTTCCGCGCCACGCTGCTGTCGTTCCTCGCCGTGCTGTCGGCGGGCGACGGGTTCGCGGGAGACGTGCAGGTGCTGCGCCCCGCCGGCGAGTAGTCGTCCCGCCGCGAGCTCTACCTCAGTCGTCGGGGATCTCGGCGCCGCCCAGCTCGTCGACCTCCGCGCCGCGCTCGGCGAGCGCCTCCTTCACCACGCGGTAGGCGATGCCTGCGCCGTAGCCCTTGCGGGCGAGCATGCCGACCAGGCGTCGCCCGGCCGCCGTGCGCTGCTCCGCCGTGGCGACGGCGAGCGAGCGCAGCTTGCGGTCGACCAGCTCGCGGGCCCGGCGCTCCTCGGACTCGGTGTCGACCTCGGCGAGCGCCTCCCCCGCGTCCTCGTCGCTGACGCCCTTGCGGCGCAGCTCGAAGGCGATCGCGCGGCGGGCGAGGCCACGGTGGGCGTGCCGGGAGCGCACCCACTGCCCGGCGAACGCGGCGTCGTCGATGAGGCCGACCTCGTCGAAGCGCTCCAGCACCGTGTGCGCAGCCTCGTCCGGCACGCCCTTGCGCCGCAGCGCCTGGGCCAGCTCCTGGCGGGTACGGGCGCGGTCGGTGAGCAGGCGCAGGCAGATCTCCCGCGCGGCGATGACCGGGTCGACGTCGGGATCGACCTCCCCCCGATGCCGACCGCGCCGGCCACCGCGCCGCCCGTCCGGCTCCCCGGCCTCCGGGGCCGGCAGCTCCGATCCGGGCTCATCCGCTGCACGGCCGGCGCCGCGCCGCTCCGGGGTGCCGGCCGGGGCCGACCGACGCCGCCGACGGCCCGGCTCGCGGTCGTCCTCCCCGCCGCCGCGCGTCGGACCGGTGCCGCGGGACGGGGGACGTTCGGTGCCGCTGCCGGTCCGCCGGCCCGCCCGGCTGCGGTTCAAGGCGGCTGGACCGAGCTCGGCAACCGGCACGTCGCGGGCCGCCCCGATCGACGCGGTGTCGAACAACGCCACGGGGCCGGCGTCCTCGGCGCCTGCCTGGTCGTCGCCCGGCCCCGGTGCCGCCGGCCCCGCGCCGAAGTCGGCGACCGGGGGAACCGACCCGGGAACTGCCGTGCCGATCTTCCCGAGGTCGACCGAACCGTCGGCCCCTGAACCCGAGGCTGCCTCCGAGAACGAGCCGAACCGGGCGACCGGCGCGCTCGTGGCGCCCTCTCCCCCGCCGTCGATCCCGTCGAGCCGGGCGACCCGCCCGTCGGTCATGCTCAGAAGTCGACGGGAGCGGGCAGCGGCTCGGCCTCGGCGTCGACCTGGGCACCGACCCCGAGCTTCTCCTTGATCCGCTTCTCGATCTCGTTGGCGACGTCGGGGTTCTCGCGCAGGAACTTGCGGGCGTTCTCCTTGCCCTGCCCGAGCTGGTCGCCCTCGTAGGTGTACCAGGCGCCGGACTTGCGGATGATCGCCTGCTCGACACCCACGTCGATCAGGGAGCCCTCACGGCTGATGCCGACGCCGTAGAGGATGTCGAACTCGGCCTGCTTGAACGGCGGCGCGACCTTGTTCTTGACGACCTTGACGCGGGTGCGGTTGCCGACCATGTCGGAGCCGTCCTTGAGCGTCTCGATGCGCCGGACGTCGAGCCGGACCGACGCGTAGAACTTGAGGGCCCGGCCACCGGTGGTGGTCTCGGGGGACCCGAACATCACGCCGATCTTCTCGCGCAGCTGGTTGATGAAGATCGCGGTGGTGCCCGAGTTGCTCAGCGCGCCCGTGATCTTGCGCAGCGCCTGGCTCATCAGCCGGGCCTGCAGACCCACGTGGCTGTCGCCCATCTCGCCCTCGATCTCCGCCCGCGGCACGAGCGCCGCGACCGAGTCGATGACGATGATGTCGAGGGCGCCGGAGCGGATGAGCATGTCGGCGATCTCGAGGGCCTGCTCACCGGTGTCGGGCTGCGAGACCAGGAGGGCATCGGTGTCGACGCCGAGCGCCTTGGCGTACTCGGGGTCGAGCGCGTGCTCCGCGTCGATGAACGCGGCGATGCCGCCTGCGGCCTGCGCGCTCGCCACGGAGTGCAGCGCGACGGTGGTCTTACCGCTGGACTCCGGGCCGTAGATCTCGACCACGCGACCGCGCGGCAGACCGCCCACGCCGAGCGCGACGTCGAGCGCGATCGACCCGGTGGGGATCACCCCGATCGGCGGGCGGGTGTCGTCGCCGAGGCGCATCACCGACCCCTTGCCGTGGTTCTTCTCGATCTGCGCGAGGGCGAGCTGAAGCGCCTTCTCGCGGTCGGGTGTGCTCATCGCCGGGTCTCCACCTCAGTGCTCGGACGGGGTCTGTCGGGTCGTCGTCGACGTTAGGGGGCGCCACCGACGATCTGCGGGTGCGGTCGCGATCTGTGGACAGCCGCACCGCGACGTGAATGGAATCGTAGCGAACACGTGTTCGATCGACTACGGGACACGCCGAGTGGTTAGGATGCCGCGCTCGCCGGTGGTCGGACTGTCGGTGGCCCGCTCTAGCGTCAGCGCGGTGAACCGCACCGACCGCCTCTACGCGCTGGTCGAGGAGCTGCGGGCGGTTGCTCCCCGCCGCCTCTCCGCTCGCGAGCTGGCCGCCCGCTTCGAGGTCAGCACGCGCACCGTCGAGCGGGACATCTCGGCCCTCCAGCAGGCCGGGGTGCCGATCTACGCCGACGTGGGCCGCACGGGTGGCTACACCCTCGACAAGAGCCGCACCCTGCCGCCGCTCAACTTCACCCCCACCGAGGCGGTCGCGGTCGCCATCACCCTCAGCCGCAGCGAGGGGTCGCCGTACAGCCGTTCCGCACGCAGCGCGCTCCGGAAGATCCTCGCGGCGATGTCGGCCGTCGACGGCGCCGCGGCCCAGGAGCTGGCCGATCGCATCCGGTTCCTGTCGCCGACGGAGCCCGACGAGCGCGCATCGGTGCCCGCGGTGCTGGAGGAGGCCGTGGCCACGCGACGCGTCGTCCGGATCGGGTACGTCGACCGGTCCGGTGCCGTCACCGAACGCGTCGTGGAGCCGGTCTCGTTCACCGCGGGGAGCTTCTGCTGGTACTTCCTCGGCTGGTGCCGCCTGCGGGGAGAGGGCCGGGTGTTCCGCACCGACCGGATCCGCCACGCCGTCCTGCTCGACGAGCCGTCGCCGCACCGCAGCTTCGAGGAGCTGAAGTGCGACTTACCGGACGACCTCGTCGTCCGCGCGCTGAACCTGGTCTGAAACACCGACAGGGGGTTGTCGCCGGGCCGGTCGATGGTGGTGCCATGACCGACAACACCATCACCCCCGCACCCAACGCCCCCGCACCCAACACCGTCGCCTGGTTCCAGATCGGGACGGACGAGCCCGCTGCCGCCCAGGAGTTCTACGGCGGCCTGTTCGGCTGGAACGTCGTCCCGGACCCGAGCTCGGGCCCGGGTTACGACCTGGTGAGCTACGCAGGCGGCGGGCAGCCTGCCGGCGGCATCGCACACACCGACGGCGGCGCGGCGAACCACGCCGTCTTCTTCGTGCTCGTCGAGGACGTGGCGGCCGTGTGCGCCGACGCCGAGCGGCTCGGCGGCAAGGTCCTCGAACCGCCCGTCACCACGCCGAACGGGCTGGCGTTCGCCCACCTGCTCGACCGGTCCGGCAACCGGTTCGGCGTCTTCACCCCGCCATCGGCCTGACGGGTCGTCAGCGGCGGGCGGGCGGTACGTCGTAGGCGTCGCAGACGGCCTTCCACACCGCTCGCGGCTCGATGCCCGCCTCGAGCGCCTGCTCGACGGTGCGGCCGCCCAGCTCGGAGAACACGTGGTCCCGGGCAACCGCAGCGGCGCGGGCCACGCCGAACTCGGTCTCCATCAGCTCCCGGAAGTAGGTCAATCGCACCCGACCACGGTAATGGCAGGCTTCAGGGGTGCCGGACCTGCTGCCCGCCGTCTGGGGCCTCCTCGGGGGAGACCCCGAGGAGCTCCCCCGGATCCGGGTCGGCGGCCCGCCGGCGGTGCTGCGCTCGACGTTCCCCGTCACCGCCGTGGGTGCCGCCGCGGTGGGCGCGAGCCTGCTGGCGGCCACGCGCGGCGTGCCGGTGGCCGTCGACACCGCGGCGCTCGCGGTGGCCCTGCGCAGCGAGCGCCACGTCCGGCTCGACGGCCGGGCGGTCGGCATCCCGTTCGATCCGCTGTCCGCCTTCCACCGCACGTCGGACGGCTGGCTGCGGCTGCACGCCAACTACCCGTGGCACCGGGCGGCAGCCCTGCGCGTGCTCGGCTGCGCAGAGGCCGACGTCCCGGCCGCGATCGCCGAGCGCGGCGCGCTCGAGCTGGAGGCCGCGCTGCACGACGCGGGCGGCGTCGGCGCCGCGGTCCGCACCGAGGAGGCGTGGCGCACGGCCGCGGGTCCGCCGCCCCCGCTCGTCGAGCGGCGGGTGCTGGGCGATGCCGCGCCGCGCCCGCCCGGCCGGCCGCGGGTGCTCGACCTGACCAGGGTGATCGCCGGGCCGATCGCCACCCGCACGCTGGCCGTTCACGGCGCCGACGTGCTGCGTCTCGACCCGCCCGACCGGCCCGAGCTCCCGCTGCAGGCCTACGACACCCTGCCCGGCAAGCGCAGCGCCCAGCTCGACCTCGCGACGCACGGGCCGGTGCTCGAGGAGCTACTGGCGGGCGCCGATGTCGTGGTCACCGGCTACCGCCCCGGCGCGCTCGACCGGTTCGGCCTCGCCCCGGCCGACCTGGCCGAGCGGTTCCCGGGCCTGGTGGTCGTCACGCTGTCGGCGTGGGGTCACGAGGGGCCGTGGGCGCACCGGCGCGGCTTCGACAGCATCGTCCAGGCGGCGTGCGGGATCGCCGACGCCGAGGGCACCGACGGCGTCCCCGGCGCCCTGCCGGCCCAGGTGCTCGACCACGCCACCGGGTACCTGGCGGCGGCAGGCGCGCTCCTCGCTCTCGACGCGCAGCGCCGGGACGGCGAGACCCACCACGTCCGGCTCGCACTGGCCGGCACCGCGGCGTGGCTGCAGTCCCTCCCCCGCACGCAGCCGGGCGACGTGCCCGAGATCGACCCGGCACCGCACCTCGTCGACGTCGACGCGCCGGCGGGCCGGCTCACGCTGGCCGCCCCGCCCGGCACCGTCGACGGGCGGTCCCTCACCTGGCCCGCGCCGGCTCCCGCGTACGGAGCCGCGCGGCCCGGCTGGGAAGCCCGGTAGCGTCGTGTCCGTGATGTCCGTTCTCGCCCAGGACCCCACCGGCCTCTCGTCACCGGTCGGGCAGCTCGTGGTCCTCTTCGGGCTGCTGGCGTCGCTGGTCCTGCTGCTGCGCTGGTGGTGGTACAACCGGCGCCGATGACGTGGCCGGCTCCCGCCGCACCGAGCGGACCGGCTGACCGACCGAACGGCTGACGCACCGGAGTTCGAGCGCGTTCGGGAGCATCATCGGAGGATGCGATTCGTGCTTCCCGCCCTCGGTGTCGTCCTGGTCCTGATCGGCGCCGTGTGGACCCTGCAGGGCAGCAACCTGCTCGGCGGCAGCTCCATGTCCGGTTCCCCGCTGTGGCTGGTGATCGGGCTGGTGGCTCTGGTGGTCGGGATCTGGCTGGTGGTGCGGGCGGTTCGGGCCGGGCGCACCTGAGGGGCCCGGCCGCAGCGCGGTGATGCCGACGGCCCCGGGCAGTCGGGGGCATTCACGGACCGTGCTCCGCGGCGAACGCCTCGACCTCCGCCCGCGTCCAGATGCGGTCGGCGACGACGAACCGGTGCGCCAGGACGACCAACTCGCCGGGCGGCAGCACGATCTCCTCGTGGAAGGCGGGCGACGGGTTGACCCCGGGGAACGGGTCGTTGCGCACGAACCAGGTGATCCGGCCCCGGCTCGTCGTGCCCGCGAAGACGAGGACCGTCGCGCCGCCGTCGACCTCGTCGTGCTGTCCGGTGTAGGCGAGCCACGGCGATTTCGTGGTGCCCATCGTCTCCGGGCCGCCTGCGCCGTCGGCGGCGATGATCTCGCCGCCGGTGAGGTCGCGGGGGCCGCGCCAGAACCAGCCGGTGTAGCCGGCGTTGTGCCGGCCGGCGGTGGTGGGGCTGCCCAGGTGGAGGGGCTCGTCCCGGATGGTGGTGACCTCGGAACCGACGTCGAGCATCCACGTGCCGCGCGCCGGGTCGACGCCGTGGAACCGCAGGCTGCGCCGCTCGGACGCCCACTCCTCCCCGGTGGAGGCCACCCAGGTGAGCTCCTCGGAGAGCGTCAGCTCCGCGCCGGTCAGTTCGATGATGTCGAACGCGTCGTGCCGCATCGAGCCGACGTTGTCCTTCGGCGTGTAGCCCTGGCCGTGGACGTAGGTGTTGCCGCCCCAGAAGTTCTGCCCCGACACGTGCGACCAGGTCATCTGCAGGCCCTTGTGCCAGCGGTGGTCGTTCGGCCGGTACGCCGACACGAGCCCACCGGTCAGCGTGCGGATCGGGTGCAGGTACGGCTTCGGCGCCTCGAAGGCGGGGATGTCCTCGCCGTAGACGTAGCGGCCGATCTCCACGTCGCCCGCGGCCACGCCGACCGCCGTGCCGTGCTCGTGGGTGACGGTGAGGCGGGTCATCGGGAGACCTCCTGGTAGCGACCGCCGCCGTCGAGGTGGTCGTAGAACGGGTTGCCGGGCGCGAGGTCGGCGCGCAGCACGGGGCGGCCGGTGATCGCGGACTCGTACAGGCCGGTGATCAGCTCCAGGCTGCGCCTCCCGTCGGCCCCGCTGGCCGGGGGCCGCTCGCCCCGGTCCATCGCGTCCAGGAACGCCGCCAGCTGGGCGGTGTGCGAGCTCGGGACGTCGGCGGTGGGGAGCCAGCCCGCGGGTTCGACGCCCTCCCGGGGGGTCCACGTCCAGTTCGAGTTGTCGTACCCGTACAGGTGCGAGACCTCGACGGTGGCGTCGGTGAAGTCGAAGCGCAGGTAGCTCTCCTGCCGCGGCGAGAGCACGCTGTTGACCACCGACACCAGCGCGCCCGAATCGAACGCCACCGCCGCGATCGAGACGTCCTCGGTGGCGACGTCCCGGTCGAGCGTGCCCATCAGCGCGCGGATCTCGCGCCAGTCGCCGAGCAGCGACAGCATGAGGTCCATCTGGTGGATGCCGTGGCCCATCGCGGGCCCGCCGCCCTCGGTCTCCCACTTCCCCCGCCACGGCACCGCGTAGTAGGCGTGATCGCGGTACCAAAGGGTGTGGCAGACGCCCACGAGCGGCCGCCCGAGCGTGCCGTCGGCGATCTGGCGGCGCAGGGTCTGCGCCGCAGAGCCGAACCGGTGCTGGAACACGTACCCGACGTACGGGCCGCCCTCACGCTCGTGTTCGGCGAGGTCGTCGTACTCGGCCAGCGAGAGCACCGGTGGCTTCTCGCACCACACCCACGCGCCCGCATCGAGGCTCGCGCGCACGCCATGGTGGTGAGCGGCCGGTGGGGTGCAGACGACCACGAGGTCCGGGCGCGCCACCTCGAGCGTGGCCGCGAGGTCGGTGGAGCTGTGCTCGACCTCCCACTCGGCCGCGAACGCGGCGGCACGGTCGCCGTCGGCGTCGACGACCGCGACGACCTCGGCCCGGTCGGCGTGCGCGCGCAGCGCCGGCAGGTGCCGGCCCGCGGCGATCCCGCCCGCCCCGACGATCGCGACGCGGTGTCTCGTGCCCATGTCTCTCCCTCGACGACTGCGGCTCGCAGCCTCGCCGCCCCGGGACGGCCCTGTCAAGAAAGCGCTTCCCGCTCTCAGGTGGCCGGGCGCGCCCTCAGCCCTGCCGAGCCGGCGGCCACCAGGTACGGGAGGGCGATCACGGCGGCCACGACGCCGAGCGCCGCATAGGACGCCCCGGCGACGACGAGCCCGGCCGCGATCCCCCCGACGGCGCCGCTCACGTTCATCGCGACGTCGGCGAGACCCTGCGCCCCGGTGCGCACCCGGGTGGGTACCGACTCGGTGAGCAGCGCCGACCCGGCGACG
This sequence comes from Pseudonocardia cypriaca, assembly GCF_006717045.1. NCBI lineage: Bacteria > Bacillati > Actinomycetota > Actinomycetes > Pseudonocardiales > Pseudonocardiaceae > Pseudonocardia > Pseudonocardia cypriaca. Next base: position 1,825,165 of record NZ_VFPH01000001.1, on the reverse strand, counting down.
AGACAGCCCGACCAGCCGAGTCCGAGCAGCACGAGCCCGACCGCCAGCAGCCCGGTGTCGGTCGGGCCGGCCAGCGCGCACAACACGCCGGACGCGACCAGCAACGCCCCGGCGAGCGCGAGCACGATGGGGCGCCCGGCGCGGTCGGCGAGCCAGCCGAACAGCGGGCTCAGCGCGTACATGCCCGCGACGTGCAGGCTGATCACCAGCCCGACGAGCGTGAGCGTCGCGCCGCCGTGGTCCATGTGCACCGGCGTCATCGACATCAGCGCGACCATCAGCAGGTGGCCCACGACGATCCCGCCGAGCCCGAGCAGCGCGGCAGGCGAGGCCCGCAGCGCGGCCCGCACGTCGACGGCACCCGGCGGCGGACCGGGGTCGGGTGGCGCGGCGCTGCGGGCGAGCACCAGCGGGTCCGGTCGCAGGCCGGCCGAGGTGCCGAGGGCGGCGAGCGTGAACGCGCAGGTGCACAGCAGGAAGGGGCCCGCGGCCGGCTCCAGCCCGATGCCTGCCGCGCCGGCCTGGACCGGACCCGCGAGGTTGGGGCCCGCGACCGCTCCCACCGTGGTCGCCCAGACGACCATGGCGAGGGCGCGGGCCCTGCGTTCGGGAGCAGCGAGGTCCGTGGCGGCGAACCGGGCGGCCAGACCGGCGGCCGAAGCCGACCCGACGAGCACGAGCGCGACGATCAGCGCGGCCGCGCTGCCCACCGACACGGCGACCACCGCGCCCGCCCCACCGAGGGCCGCCACCCCGTACCCGAGGGTCAGCGCGGGCCGCCGCCCCGCCCGCGTGGCCACCCGGGACACCACGTACGACGCCACGGCGGCCCCGACCACGGTGCCGGTCTGCGCCAGCCCGCCCACCGCCTCCGACCCGGACAGCCGGCTGGCCACGAGCGCGCTGACGGCGATCGCACCGGCCACCCCGACGCCGCCGAGCACCTGGGCGGCGGCGAGCACGAGCAGGATGCGGCGCTGGACGGCGCTGTCGACGGGCACGTCCGCCGATCCTGCTGCCGCGCAACGCGCAGCGCCAGGGTGACCTACACCGCCTTGTGGAAGCCCCCGTCCACGAGGACGTCGGCTCCCGTCGTGCTCGCCGAGCGCGGTGACGCGAGAAGCGCGATCATGTCGGCGACCTCCTGGGGCTCGAGCAGCCGTCCCGTCTTCAGCGCCATCGCCTCCGGCGCCACCCGCTCCAGCACCGCGTCGCGCTCGGTGCCGAACGCGGCCGCGAGGACGTCGGCGGCGCCGCCCTCGTCGGTCCACCACGGCGTGCGGACCGGTCCCGGGGAGACCGTGTTGACCCGCACGCCCTGGGGCGCGAACTCCTCCGACAGGGCCTTCGTCAGGTTGGTGAGCGCCGCCTTCGCCGCGGCGTAGTCGGCGTTCATCGCGCCGGGCTGGCGCGCGACGGCGGACGACACGTTGACGATCGAGCCGCCACCGCGCTCCACCATCACCGGGATCGCGGCCCGGATCGCCCGGACGGCGGAGAACAGGTTGAACTCGAACATGTCCCGCCAGTCGGCGTCGGTGAGCGGGAGGAAGGAGAAGCGGGGCAGGGACACGCCGGGCGGCGGCCCGCCCGCGTTGTTGACGAGGACGTCGAGGCCGCCGAAGACCTCCACGGCGTGCGCGACAACGGCGGCCGGGGCGTCGGAATCGGTGAGGTCGGCGGGTACGTGCACGAGGCCCGGCCCGGCGAGCGCGTCCAGCTCCGCGCTGCTCTTGCGGGACGCCACGACCACGTGGGCGCCCTCGGCGCGCAGGGTGCGCACCGTCGCGAGGCCGATGCCCTTGCTGCCGCCGGTGACGACGGCGATCTTGCCGGTGAGATTCAGTTCCACACCGACGAGCCTGGTACCCCCGGGCGGCCGGATCTGGCGGGGATCGGACCCCGCATGCCGGCGTCCGATTCCCGCTGGTCCGAGCCGGTCGGAGACTGCACCAGGTGGTCGTCCGAGGGGTGGTCGGCGTACACCAGTGCGAGACCCCCGCCGCGCGACACCCGCGTCATGGCGGCCGCCGCCCCGATCAGGAGGATCACGCCGACGTCCTCACCGAGCTCCTCGACGTGGTAGCCGAGCACGAAACCGGTCCCCTCGTTCCCCGCGGCCATGAACAGGCCCTGCACGACCTCGAGGCCCAGCCCGGCGGCGAGCATCAGCACGATCCCCCCGATCAGCAGCATCCGGGCGCGGGCGTTGACCCGGACGGCGAGCGTCACAAGGGCTGCGGCGACGCCCAGGCCGGCGAGCGTCCCCGGGATCAGCCAGTAGAACGGGAAGTCGCCGGTCTCGGTGACCACGAGGCGGCCCAGCTCCTCGGAACGCTCGTGCAGCTGGCTCTGGTCGTCCAGCGAGAGGAAGGCGAGCACGGCGGCGGTGACGAGCCAGTACGCGGCCTCGGGCGCCCCGGCGTTCCGCGCCGCCAGGAACGTCGCGAAGTGGGCGAGCGCCGCGGTGGCGAGCAACGCCACGCTCCACCAGGTGGGCAGGTTGTGCTCGACGAGCAGGTCGGCGAAGAGGCGCACGTCGCGCAGCAGGGGGTGCGCGGGGTCGGCGATCACGAACCCGAGGCTGAGCACGGTCAGCGCCACGCTCAGCCCGCCGAGCCACCACCAGAGGGCCGTGAGGCGCACCGGCGCGGTGCCACCGCCCGGGGCCGCCCTGCGGTGCCGGACCGTGAGCGCGTGCCCGGCGCGGGACACCACCAGTGCGCGCACCGCCGCGGCCAGCATCAGCGCACCACCGACGTTCTCGCCCAACTCCCCGAGGTGCGCGACGATCACGGGTGCGAGCGCGGGCCCGGTGCGCCCACCGAGCAGTGCGGCGGCGAGCTCCCCACCGACCGCCGACACCATGAGCAACACCCCGCCGCCTGCGAGCAGGCGGCTCGACGGGACGCCGAGCCGCGCCGCCAGCACGAGCAGCACCGCGGCGAGCACCGGTACGACGAGAGCGGCCATCGCGAACCAGTTCCGGGTGAGCGCATCCTCCCCGAGCACGAGGCGGCCGATCCCGCCGAGCCTGCGGTGCACGCCGCTGAGCTCGGCCAGCGAGAACGCCGCGACGATCCCCGCACCCGTGAACCAGGCACCCGCGCCGAACACCCCGCCCGCCATGGCGGCCGCACCGGTCACCGCACACGCGAGCGCGACCGCGAGCAGGAGTGCGGTGTTCCACCACCCCGGCAGGGTGTTCTCCCCGAGCACGTCGAGCCAGCGCGCGAACTCGTCGCGCGCGTCCCGATCGGGAGCGGCGATCGCGACGGCGAGACTCACCGCGGTGAGGACCGTCGAAATCATCAGAACCAGCCGGATCGGCCGGAACGGCAATGGCCGGGGACCGGAATGGATCATTGGCCGACTCCTCGCCTCGAGCACGCGGCTGAACGAAAGAGCAAGGCGAGGTTGCCACACGACATCGGGATGCCGCGGCAGGCGGGACGTCAGGAAATGCGCGTGTCGTTCATGAGATGAATACGATCGCGTGGAAGGCCGCCTCAGACCCAGTTGTCCGGGAACTTGTCCCGGACGGCGCCGAGCTCGATCCCGTGCTCGAGCAGGGCCTTCGCCGCGCACAACGCGGTGGTGTAACCGCCGGTCGACCCGGCGACATAATCGATCACCTCGTCGGCCGTGCCGCTGAAACCGGACTCGGTGACCGTGACGACCGTTCCCTCCTCCCGCGGTGTGAACCGGAACTCGACGGCCAGGCCTTCGCCGCCCCCCATTGCCAGCACGAACCGCTCGGGCTCCGCGAACTCCTTCACCAGCACGGTGTCGCCCACGCCGTACACCTCCCACTCCCACCGCACGGTGGCGCCCGGCGCGAGCGGCCCGCTGCTCCTGGTGAACCAGAAGCGGGTGGTGATCGCCGGGTCGGCGAAAGCGGCGAACACCTCCGCGGGTGGCCGGCGGATCAATGTCGAAACCTCGACGTTCGGCATCTTGCTCAGCTCCTCCCCGCCTCGGCGGGTACCGGGGGAAGCGTGGCCCCGGTCTCCAGCAGCGTCTTGAGGTCGGACACCAGGTACGGCCAGCCGCTGCCGACCATCGCGCGCATCGTGCTCCCGGCGGGGAAGTCGTCGTGGACGACGGTTAGCTTGACGGTCTCCCCGAACGGCTCGACCTCGAACGTCACGCGCGACCGGCTCTCCGCGGCGAGCGCGGCGCGCACGTCGTCGTCGATCCCGTTGGCGCTCGCCCACTCGGCCGTGGGCGTGTGCCAGGTGTAGGCGAGCCTGCGGGGTGGATCGGCCTCCAGCACCACCTGCTCGGGGTCGACGATGCGGCTCCCCTTCTCCTCCCAGACCATCGTCGATCCGGGCCGCCAGTCGGTCTCGAACGCCACCCCCCAGTACCGGCGGGTGAACGCGGGGTCCGTGAGCGCCTTCCAGAGCTGCTCCGGCGTGGTCTTGATGAACGTCGTGTAGACGAAGGCGGGTTCGCCGGTCATGGGTGACTCCAATGCCTGCTTGAGGTCGGCGAGCGCCTCCACGCGCCGCCGGTCGTACTGGTGGATCCAGCGGTCGGCGATCGCGTTGATCGGCACCGCGTTGAGGTAGTGCAACTTCTCCCGGCCGTGGCGGACGGTGGTGACGAGGTTGGCCCGCTCCAGCACCGCGAGGTGCTTGCTGACCGACTGCCGGGCCATGTCGAGGCCCGCGCACAGCTCGTTCAGCCGCTGCCCGTTGCGGGCGTTGAGGCTGTCGAGGAGCAGCCGACGGCTGGGGTCGGCCAGCGCCCTGAAGATCTCGTCCATCCTCGTCCCGTCGTTCATGCAGCCTCCCGGCTGCCTTTACGATAGGCAGCCGAGAGGCTGCCTGTCAATGCCGCGCAGACTGGCGGGGTGACCGTGATCGCCGTCCCCTTCCACCTCGACGAGCACCTGCCCGACCTGCAGCTCCCGCTCGCCCCTGGCCGCACGCTCGCGCCGGACCTCCCGCCCGGGACTCCGTGGGAGCGGATGGCGGTGCTCTACGAGGAGGTCGCCGACGCGGTGGCGGCGGAGGTGCGGGCCGGCCGCGTCCCGGTCGTGGTGTCCGGCGACTGCACCACGTCGCTGGGCGTCGTCGCCGGCCTGCAACGCGCAGGCCGCGACCCGCACGTCGTCTGGTTCGACGGGCACGCGGACGTGCAGACCCCCGAGACCACCTCGTCGGGCTACCTGGGCGGCTTCCCGGTGCGCCAGCTCGTGGGCGGTTCGGACCGCACCGCACCCGACCGGCTCGGCCTGCGCCCGGTTCCGGAGGAGCACGTGGTGCTGGTCGACGTGCGCGACCAGGACCCGCCGGAGGTGGAGTACCTGGCCCGTTCGGCGATCCGGCAGGTGGCGGTCGAGGAGGTCGGCGGCGTCCTGCCGCCCGGGCCCTGGTACCTGCACGTCGACGTCGACGTCACCAACCCCGACGACCTGCCGGGACTTCTGATCCCGGCGCCGGGCGGGCCGTCGCTCGCCGCGGTGACCGAGGCGGTCCGCGCCGTCGTCGCGGCAGGTGGGGTGGCGGCGGTCGGGATCGCGTGCACCTACCGCACGGGCGGCGGGGCGCACCGGCAGCTCGCCGGGTTGGCGGCGGAGCTCTCAGCCGCCCAGTAACCGGGCCGCGGCGAGCCGGGCCTGCGCCACGCCGTCGGCCTGCCCACCCGCCGTCACGGCGACGTTCGCGCCCTCGTAGAGCAGGTGCAGCTGCGCACCGAGGTCGTCGGCACCGTCCACCAGCTCCGTGAACAGGGCGCGCATCGCCGCCTTCTCCGCGCGGATGACCGACTCGCCCGGGTGGCCGGTGCCCCCGATCTCGGCGTTGGCGTTGACGAAGGCGCAGCCGCGGTCCTGCTCGGCGAGCCACTCGTCGAGGGCGTCGAAGACGGCGAGCACCCGGCCGCGGCCCGGCGGCATCCGATCCACGTACTCGCGGACGAACGACTGCCACCGCTGCGCCCGCCGCCGCAGGTACAGCGCGACCAGCGCGTCCTTGCTCCCGAACCGGTCGTAGAGCGTCTTCTTCGTGGTGCCCGCGACCTCGGCGATCAGGTCGACGCCGACGGCGCGGATCCCGCGCCGGTAGAACAGCTCGGCCGCGGCGTCGAGGAGCCGCTCCCCGGCGGGCGTGAGCGGTGTGACGTCGAACGGGGTGCTCATACAATGCGAGTATACCAACCGGTATGGTTACCTCGCGCCCATGGATCGACGTTCGGACGCCGCGGCGAGCGCGGCACTCGTCGTGATGTGGAGCTCGGGCTTCGTCGGCGCCGAGCTCGGCACCCGGTACGCCCCGGCCGACACGCTCCTGGCCTGGCGGTACGTCGTGGCAGCCGTGGTGCTGGCCGGGCTCGCCGCCGCGCTGGGCACCCGGCTGCGCCTGCGGGCGCTGCTGCGCCAGAGCACGCTCGGACTCCTCTGCCAGTGCCTGTACCTGGGCGGCGTCGTCACGGGAGTCGGGCTCGGCGTGCCCGCAGGCACCACGGCCCTGATCGCGTCCGTCCAGCCCCTGCTCGTCGCCACCGCGGCCGGACCCGTCCTCGGCGAGCGCGTCGGGCCGCGCGGGCGCGTCGGGCTCGGGCTGGGCCTGGTCGGGGTCGGCCTCGTCGTCGCAGGCGACCTCGGCCCCGGCCACGCCCCGTGGTGGGCTTTCCTGCTCCCGGTGGGCGGGATGGTGGCGCTCACCGCGGGCACGCTCCTCGAACGGCGGTGGCGCCCGGCCGAGTCGCCCTTGCAGTCGCTCACGGTCCAGACGGTCTTCGCGGCCGTCGTCTTCGTCGCGGCCGCAGCGGCGGGCGGACACCTCCGGCCACCCGCCGCCCCGGGGTTCTGGTGGGCCGTCGCGTGGGTGGTGGTGCTGTCGTCCTTCGGCGGCTACGGCGCCTACCTGGTGGTGCTGCGCCGCAGCGGCGCGGTCCGCGTGAGCACGCTGCTCTACCTCACGCCACCCACGACCATGGCGTGGGCGTTCCTCATGTTCGGGGAGACGCCCGGCCCGCTCGCGGTGCCCGGGGTCGCGATCTGCGCCGCGGGCGTGGTCCTCGCGCTCCGCGACGGCCGGCGCCGCCGGACCGGAGATCCGACGAAGGGCGCGTTCGTCGGATAGGTTCCGACGAACGCGCCGTTCGTCGGACGGGGGGCGTTGCTCGAGCCGGAACTGTCGGTCCCGGGGCGCATCATGGATCCCGTGAGCGCGCTCGACGGTTTCTCCCCCGCCACCGCGGACTGGTTCCGCGGGGCCTTCGTCGCGCCCACCGCGGCCCAGGAGGGTGCGTGGGCGGCGGCGCAGGCGGGCCGGCACGCGCTCGTCGTCGCGCCCACCGGCTCCGGCAAGACCCTCGCCGCGTTCCTGTGGGCGCTCGACCGGCTCGCGGCCGGGCCACCCGCCGAGGCCGCCCACCGCTGCCGGGTGCTGTACGTGTCCCCGCTCAAGGCGCTGGCCGTCGACGTCCAGCGCAACCTGCGCTCGCCGCTCGCCGGCATCCGCCAGGCGGCCACGCGGCTGGGTCTCCCCGTCCCGGACATCACCGTGGGCATGCGCACCGGCGACACCCCCGCCGACGAGCGCCGCCAGTTCGCCCGCACCCCGCCCGACGTGCTCGTCACCACCCCGGAGTCGCTGTTCCTGCTGCTCACCTCGGCGGCGCGGGAGTCGCTGCGCGGGGTGGAGACCGTGATCGTCGACGAGGTGCACGCCGTCGCCGCCACCAAGCGCGGCGCCCACCTCGCCCTGTCCCTCGAACGGCTCGACGAGCTGCTCCCCCGGCCCGCCCAGCGGATCGGGCTGTCGGCCACCGTGCGCCCCGTCGACGAGGTCTCCACGTTCCTCGCGGGCGCGCGCCCGGTCGAGGTGATCCAGCCGCCGATCCCGAAGACGATCGAGGTCGCCGTCCAGGTACCGGTGCCCGACCTCGCCGCGCTCGACGAGCAGCCCGCCGTGGGCAGCTCCGACGAGGAGGTCGTCGGGTCCGCGGCGGGCACGGCGCAGCGGCCCTCGATCTGGCCTGCCGTGGAGCGGCGGCTGCTCGACCTGGTGCGCGAGCACCGGTCCACGATCGTCTTCTCCAACTCGCGGCGGCTGGCCGAGCGGCTCACGGCCCGGCTCAACGAGCTGGCGGCCGAGGAGGTCGAGGAAGCCGTCGACCTCGACACCTTCCCGGCGGAGGCCATCGGCCAGTCCGGCATCGGCGGCGGGGCGCTGCCCACCGTGGCGAAGGCGCACCACGGGTCGATGTCGCGCGAGCAGCGCACGCTCGTCGAGGAGGAGCTCAAGAGCGGGCGGCTGCCCTGCGTGGTGGCCACCTCGAGCCTGGAGCTGGGCATCGACATGGGCGCGGTCGACCTCGTCGTGCAGGTGGAGGCGCCGCCGAGCGTGGCGTCCGGGCTGCAACGGGTGGGGCGCGCAGGCCACCAGGTCGGGGCGATCTCCCGAGGCGTGGTGTTCCCCAAGTACCGGGGCGACCTCGTGTCCTGCGCGGTCGTCGCCGAGCGGATGACGAGCGGCGCCATCGAGTCGATGCGCTACCCGCGCAACCCCCTCGACGTGCTCGCGCAGCACGTGGTCGCGATGACGGCGCTGGAGCCGTGGCAGCTCCAGGACCTCGCGCAGGTGGTGCGCCGCGCGGCGCCGTTCGCGGCGCTGCCGGAGTCGGCGCTGCACGCCGTGCTCGACATGCTCGCCGGGCGCTACCCGTCCGAGGAGTTCGGCGAGCTGCGCGCCCGCATCACCTGGGACCGGGTCACCGACACCCTGCAGGGCCGCCCGGGCGCGCAGCGTCTCGCCGTCACCTCCGGTGGCACCATCCCCGACCGCGGCCTGTTCACGGTCATGACGCCCGGCGGGGCCGACGGGCGCGGCTCGCGGGTGGGCGAGCTCGACGAGGAGATGGTCTACGAGTCGCGGGTCGGCGACACGTTCCTGCTCGGCACGTCCAGCTGGACCGTCCAGGACATCACCCACGACCGCGTGATCGTCACCCCGGCGCCGGGCCAGCCCGCGCGGATGCCGTTCTGGAAGGGCGAGCAGATCGGGCGGCCGCTGGAGCTCGGGCGGGCGGTCGGGGCGTTCGTCCGGGAGATGGCGGGCCTGTCGGAGGAGGCCGCGCGGGAGCGCGCCGCCGCGGCCGGGCTCGACGAGTGGGCGATCGACAACCTCCTCGCCTACCTGCGCGAACAGCGCGAGGCCACCCGCCACGTGCCGAGCGACCGCACCATCCTGGTCGAGCGGTTCCGCGACGAGCTGGGCGACTGGCGGCTGGTCGTGCACTCGCCGTTCGGGTCCAAGGTCAACGGGCCGTGGGCGCTCGCGATCGCGGCCCGCATGCGCGAGCGGCGCGGGGTGGAGGTGCACGCCTCGGCCGCCGACGACGGCATCGTGCTGCGCCTGCCCGACGCCGTCGACGACTCCGGCGCCGAGGTCGTGCCCACCGCGGAGGACGTGCTGCTCGACCCGGCCGAGGTGGAGCAGGTCGTCGTCGCCGAGCTGGGCGGATCGTCGCTGTACGCGGCCCGGTTCCGGGAGTGCGCAGCTCGTGCGCTGCTGCTCCCCCGCCGCGACCCGCGCCGCCGCACACCCCTGTGGCAGCAACGGCAGCGTGCGTCGCAGCTGCTCACGGTGGCCGGGCGCTACGAGCAGTTCCCGATCACGCTCGAGGCGATGCGCGAGTGCGTGCAGGACGTGTACGACCTGCCCGGCCTGCGCGAGCTGATGGGTGAGGTGCAGGCGCGCAAGGTGCAGGTCGTCGAGATGACCACGCCGTCGCCGTCGCCGTTCGCGCGCAGCCTGCTCTTCGGCTACGTCGGGATGTTCCTCTACGAGTCCGACGCGCCGCTCGCCGAGCGCCGGGCCGCTGCCCTCTCGCTCGACTCCACCCTGCTCGCCGAGCTGCTCGGCTCGGAGGCCATCCGCGAGCTGCTGGAGCCGGAGGTCGTCAGCGAGGTGGAGGCGCAGCTGCAACGGCTGGCGCCCGACCGGCACGCCCGCGACGCCGAGGGCGCGGCCGACCTGCTGCGGTTCATCGGCGACCTCTCCATCGCAGAGGGCGCAGCGCGGGGCGTCCGCGAGGAGTGGCTGCAGGAGCTGGAGGCCGCCCGGCGGGCCATCCGGGTGCGCATCGCGGGCGAGGAGCGCTTCATCGCGATCGAGGACGCCGGACGCGTGCGCGACGCGCTCGGCGCCGCGCTCCCCGTCGGCGTGCCGGAGACCTTCACCGAGCCGGTCGCCGACCCGCTCGGCGACCTGGTGCTGCGCTACGCCCGCACCCGCGGGCCGTTCGCGGCGGCCGAGTGCGCTGCCCGCTTCGGGCTCGGGGTCGCTGTGGTGGCCGGCGTGCTCGACCGCCTGGTCGGCGCCGGACGGCTCGTGCGCGGCGAGCTGCGCCCGCTGGCCCTGCAACCCGCTGCCGCGCACGCCGTCGACCCCGTCGAGTACTGCGACGCCGAGGTGCTGCGCCGGCTGCGGCGGGCGTCGCTCGCGCGGCTGCGGGCCGAGGTCGAGCCGGTGGAGCAGCGGGCGCTCGGACGGTTCCTGCCCGCGTGGCAGGGCGTGCAGATCGCGCCCGGTGGCGAGCGGCGGGGCCGGATGCGCCGGGCACCCGGCGCGGAGGACGTGCTCGGCGTCGTCGAGCAGCTGGCCGGGGCGCCGCTGCCGGCCAGCGCGCTGGAGTCGCTGATCCTGCCGGCGCGGCTGCCCGGTTACACGCCCGCGCTGCTCGACGAGCTCACCGCGGCGGGCGAGGTCACCTGGACCGGCTGTGGCCCGCTCGGCGGCTCCGACGGCTGGCTCGCGGTCGCTCCGGCCGACGTCGCCGACCTGCTGCTGCCGGAGCCGGAGGCCGACACCGTCACCACCCCGCTGCACCGGGCCGTACTCGCCGCGCTGGGCCTGCCAGACCTCGACTCCCCACCCGTCGGTGGCGGGGCCCTGTTCTTCCGCGAGCTCGCCGACCGGGCGGCGCGCACCCTGATCGACACCGGGGAGCAGGCCCCACCCGACGACGCGGTGGTCGGCGCGGTATGGGACCTGGTCTGGGCCGGCCTGCTCACCAACGACACGCTCGCGCCGCTACGCGGGCGGCTGGGGAGCGCCGGGCGGTCCGCACCTGCCCACCGCACGCGGCGCAGCCCCGGCCGCGGCCGGTACGCGCAGCTGCGCGCCGGACGCCCCGCGATGCCCACCCGCACCGGTCCGCCGTCGGTCGGCGGGCGCTGGTCCCTGGCCGTCGCCCGCGAACCCGACCCCACCCGCCGGGCCCACGCCCGGGCCGAGGCGTTCCTGGAGCGCCACGGGGTGCTCACCCGCGGCGCGCTCGGCACCGAGCGCGTGAGCGGCGGGTTCGCCGGGGTCTACCGGGTGCTGAGGGCGATGGAGGACTCCGGCCGCGCCCGGCGCGGGTACGTCGTCGAGGGCCTCGGAGCGGCCCAGTTCGCGGTGCCCGGCGCGATCGACCGGCTGCGCGCGCTCTCCCGCCCCGACGGCACGTCCGGCAGCCACCTGGCCGGCGTGGTGCTCGCCGCAGCCGACCCGGCCCAGCCCTACGGCGCGGCCCTCTCCTGGCCGGCCACGGTCGGCGAGAGCAAGCACCGCCCCGGCCGCAAGGCGGGCGCCCTCGTCGTGCTCGTCGAGGGCGCGCCGGTGCTGTACGTGGAGCGGGGCGGCCGGTCGCTGCTGTCGTTCGGTGCGGAACGCGACGAGCTCGTCGCGGCCGCCCACGCCCTCGCCGGTGCCGTGCACGAGGGGTGGCTCGGGAGCCTGGCCGTCGAGCGTGCCGACGGGGTCGGCTCCCTCGGCTCCGACCTGGCCGAGGTGCTCACCGAGGCCGGGTTCCGCGTCACGCCGAAGGGGCTGCGGCTGCGGGCCTGACCCTCGGCCGGACGTCCGGCGAGGTGTGTGCATGATCCCGCCGCGGAACATCACCCGATCGGGGTGGCCGCGGAGGAGGCACGGGTGCGGCAGCACGGGGACGCGGGTGACGAGACCGAGCGGCAGCGGCGGCGGCGCGAACGGCGGCAACGGCGGCGCGAGGAGCGGCAGGACAGGCTCGAGGCGGCGGGCGACACCTGTGAGGTCCTCGACTCGGTGCGGTCCTGCGGCTCCGGTTGCGCACGGCTCGGGCGCGGGCGCGGTGGTGGTGGTGGTGACGGCTGCAGCTGCGACGGACCGTGCGACTTCTCGCTGCTGCGCGTCCCGCCCCTGCTCCTCGTGGCGGCGGCCGTGGTGCCGGCCCATGGCGCGAGCGGGTTGGTGCGCTCGGCGCTGCTGGGCTACCAGCGGTGGCTGAGCCGCTTCACGCCCACCTGCCCCTCCACGCCGAGCTGCAGCGCGTACGCCCTCACCGCCGTCGCGCGTCACGGTGCGCGGCGCGGACTGCGGCTGGCCGCTGCCCGGGTGCGGGCCTGCGGCTGAGCGCCACGTCCTTCACGGGGTGAACTCGCACCACAGTGGTAGGTGGTCGGAGATCCGCCAGGACAGCTGCACCTCGGTGTCGGCCGGGATGAGGTCGTTCGTGAAGTCGAAGGTGCCGGCGTTGACGAACGGCATCGACAGCTTCGCCCGTCCCTCGGGGAACCAGGCGATCTGATCGTAGAAGTGGTGGTTGTCGGGTGCCGCGTCAGGATCGTCGAAGATGGTGCGCGGTATGTGGTTCAGCGCGGCGGGCGGCCGCAGGCCGGTCGACGTGAACGCCTGGAAGAGCGGGTCGTCGCGCCGGTCGATGTTGAAGTCACCCAGCGCGATGAGGTTCTCCCCCCACGGGTCCTTGCCGGCCGACCAGCGGGCCAGCCACCGCGCGACGGCGGTCAGCTCCGGAATCCGGTCGGCAGGCGCGTTGCCGTACAGGACGTGCAGCGTGACCAGGGTGAAGCGGGTGTCGCCGCGGGCGAAGCCGACCGCGTACGGGGTGCGGGCGAACTGCTCGGTCAAGGTGCCGGCCGGGATGTCGGCGTCCTTCGCCGCCACGACGAGCTCGCAGGCCAGTCCGGAGGCCCGCAGGCGGGTGGTGTCGTACACGAATGCGAGGCGCTCGTTGTTCCCGGCTCTGCCGTCGGTGACGTCGGTGACCAGGAACGCCCACTGCTCACCGAGGTCGGCCATCATCGCCTGGAAGGCCCCGGCGCTGCGCCGCACCTCCTGGATCGCGACCACGTCGAAGCGACGGACGATCTCGGCGATGCACGCGACGTTGCTGCGGTCGCGGATCGGCGAGTCCCCGAGCGCCGATCGCCACTTGGCGTCGAAGCGGTCGAACGCGCGCACGTTCCAGGTGGCGACGAGGAGGTTCGTCGCCGTCTTCGCCTGCAGCTGCCGGTCCAGCACGCGCGACAGCGCTTCGAGCTGGTCGGCAACATCGGGCGGCGGTGGTCCGGGGGGTGCGGTGGGCACGGCGCCACCTCCTCGGCGTGGGTCGACGAGCCGACCGACACCAGGAGCGGCAGCCCCGCCCGGGAAATACCGGGGTCACGGGACCGGGGTGCGCGATCGTCGGGAGCGCGGTCACGGAATCCCGACGCACGGCGGGTGCCCGGAGCCCGCTCGGTGAGGACGATCAGTGGTATCCGACCGTCAACAACCGTGGAGACTCCCCATGAGCTACTCGTTCGACCCCGAGCTCGCCGCAGCGGTGGCGATGATGCCGGTCTTCGAGATCTCCGATGTCCCGACCGCCCGTGCGGAGATGGGCGAGACCTTCGCCGCCGCGTTCGGCGAGCCCGACCGCTCCGGCGTGCAGGTCCGCGACGAGCTCGTGCCGGGCCCGGACGGTGCTCCCGACGTGCGGCTGCGGATCTACACCCCGGACCGGCCAGTGGCACCCGCTGCGATCTACGACGTCCACGGCGGCGGCTTCATGCTCGGCACGATCGACATGTTCGACGGGCACAACCTGCGACTCGCCCGCGGGCTCGGCGTCACGGTCGTGACCGTGGACTACCGGCTCGCGCCCGAGCACCCCTACCCGGCGGGGCTGGAGGACTGCTACGCCGGGCTCGTGTGGGTGGCGAAGAACGCCGACGCGCTCGGCATCGACCCGGACGGCATCGCGATCCACGGTGAGAGCGCAGGCGGCGGCCTGTGCGCGGGACTCGCGCTGCTCGCCCGCGACCGCGGCGGCCCGTCCATCGCGTTCCAGTACCTCGGCGTGCCCGAGCTGGACGACCGCCTCGACACGCCGAGCATGCGCGCGTTCACCGACACGCCGATCTGGAACCGGCCGAACGCCGTGGTCAGCTGGGACTCCTACCTCGGCGCCGGCAAGCGCGGCACCCCCGACGTCCCGATCTACGCGGCACCCGCCCGTGCGACCGACCTCACCGGGCTGCCGCCCGCCTACGTCTCCGTGATGGAGTTCGACCCGCTGCGCGACGAGGGCATCGCCTACGCCCAGGCCCTCATGCACGCGGGCGTCTCGGTGGAGCTGCACGCCTTCCCGGGGACGTTCCACGGCTCGTCGCTGGTGGAGCAGGCGGAGGTGAGCCGGCGCGAGGCCGACGAGGCACTGACCGTGCTGCGCCGCGCCCTCGGGCTCTAGTGCCCCACTAGCGCCCCGACAGCCGCCGGGCGAGCAGGGCGAACCGGGCGCGGAACCGGTCCTGCGGCTCGTCGAGGCGCCAGCCCAGCTCGTTCTCGACGTGGGCGAGCCGGTCGGCCACGGAGCTGTGGTGCAGGTGCAGCAGCGCCGCGGCCTTGCGGAGCGATCCGGTGCGGCACAACGCCTCGAGCGCGGCCAGGTCGGTGGCCGGCAACGCGCTCAGCGCGACGACGTCGGGCTGGACGCGGAGCCGTTCGGGTGGCAGCTCGCCCAGCAGGGCGATTGACCCGAGCTCGTGGTGATCGATGATCGGGTCGTCCTGGGTCGCGAAGCGCAGGGCGAGCTTCGCCTGTTTCCACGACGTGCGGGCCTCCAGGCCACGCACCGGCGACCCGACGCCGACCAGAACGGCCGGGGCGGCGCGGCGCTCGCGAGCCTGCTCCTCCAGCGCCGCCCGCAAGTCCGACACCACGGAGGCCGCCGACTCGCGCGGCTGCAGCAGCATGGCGGCCCGGTCTCCGATGACGGCCACGCGCGCGGCCCGCAGGCGCCGGCCACGGGTGACGAGCGCGACCGCGGCCGCGCCCGGGTCGCCGTCGGCGGAGACCGCCAGCGCGCGCACCGGGACGTCGCCGTCCAGGCCGAGCAGCCGCAACGCCCTGGCCCGGTCCTCGGGCGCCTCCCGCTCGGCGAGCACCAGCTCGACGAGGCCGGGATCGGCCAGGTCCGGGGCGGGCGTGCGGCGGTGCCGGTGCGCGAGCAGGCGGGCGCTGATCGCGAGCCGCTCGAGCACGAGGTCGTCCAGCGGGCCCGGGCCGCCCTCGCGGGCCAGCCACACGCGGCCGGCGCCGGGCCCGATCTCGACGCTGCCGGTGGCCGCGACCTCCCCAGCGGGCGAACCGTCGGGCCGGAACCGGAGCGGCTCCCCGTCCGGCCGGTCCAGGCCGGCCGGGCACTCGGCGAGCGCAGCTGTGGCGCGCACCAGCTCCGCCGGTGTGGCCCCGCGCTCGACGAGGGCGTCGAAGTAGGCGATCACGCGCACGGCCGCCTCGGCGCCCGCGTCCACGGCCGAGAGCCGCAGGAGCAGACCCTTCACGAACGCCAGCGTACGGCCGGGATCAGCTCCGGAGCACCAACCACTGCTGCACCAACGTCCAGGCGCCGTTCGTGACCCAGTAGATCAGGATCGCCACCGGGAACGGGAACAACGCCCCACCGACGAGGACGCCGAGCGGGAAGACCCACGGCGTCCACCGCATGATTCCCGCGAGTGGGCCGTCCGCGGGCTGCTGGCGCAGCGAGAGCCGGGCCGTGAGGTGCGTGGCCACTGCGGCGAGCAGGATCAGCGGCACGGTGACGGCCGCGACCTGCCAGTGGTCGACGAGCCCGTCGAGCGGCATGTTCAGGTACGCCGACAGCGGCACCTCGAACAGCCGGGCGGCGAGGAACGAGCGCACCTCGTCGGCCCCGAACGCGTAGTTGGTGTGCGTCGCGCTCGTGAAGCCGGTCAGCACGTGCAGCAGGCCGAGGAACACCGGCAGCTGCAGCAGCGCGGGCAGGAGCATGCTCGCTGCGCTGACGCCGTGCGCCCGCTGGAGCGCGTCGGTCTCCTGCAGGAGCCGGGCCGGGTCGTCGGCGTGCCGGGTGCGGAGCGCGGCGAGCTGCGGCGTGAGCTCGCGCAGCGCCCGGGCGGATCGCACCTGGGCCAGGAACGGCCGGATCAGCAGAGCCCTGAGCGTCAGCACGAGGAACACGACGGACAGGGCCCACGCGGCCCCGCTCGCCGGGCCGAGCAGGAGTCCGAACAGCTGGTGCCAGCACCACATGACACCGGAGACGGCGAGATAGAGGGGATCGAGCAACATGGCAACACTCCACGGGAGCCGGGTCGGGGGACGCGTCGACCGGCGGCGTGGGTCTGCCTACACCGCCGGAAGGAGCTCCGACGGCGCACGGGAGCGGGTGTGCCCGGGGGCGTCCGGGTCACGGTGGCGGGGCACGGGTCTGCGGGCGAGTGCCCGGTGGTGGTCGCGGGCGGCGACGACCGGCCCGGTGCCGGTGAGCACGGGCAGGACGGCGGCCACCTCGCGGGCCACGGCCCAAGCGACGACGAGGGTGCCGATGGCGCCGACGAGAACGGCCGGCTCGGCGGCGGTGCCCGCCAGCACCGCGTAGAGGGCGCCGGCGAGTGCGAGGAGTCGCAACACCGGAGCCATACCCCTACGGTACCGGTAACCAGTGGCAACCGGATCACGGTCGCGGCAGGCTCCACTGCGTGCTCACCGTCGCGCCCGGCCCGCTGCGCCCATGGTTCACGCCCGAACGACCGGGCCCGCTGGTCTTCGAACACGTCGCCCGCACCGGGCACGGCCGGGTCCGGGTGGACCGCTGGCCCGACCCACGAGTCGTGCTCGCCGAGCTGCCGGGCAACCTCGCGCTGCGCGGCGACCCGGAGCACCTGCCGGCGGCGGCCCTCGCGGAGCTGACCGGCTTCGTCGACGCCCCGCCCGAGTGGCTGCCCGCCCTGCGGGCGTCCGACCCCGCCACCGCGCCCTGGGACCGGCTGATCGCCGTGCTGCCCGCCACCGCGCCGGTGCCGCCGCCGTCCGCGGACGTGCGGCTGCTCACCAGCGACGACGCTCCCGCATTCGCCGGGCTCAGCACCGAGAGCGCCTGGATCGCCGAGACCTGGGGAGACGTGCCGGGCCTGCTCGCGGCGGGCGTGGCCCGCGGCGTAGTCGTGGACGGGCGGGTCGCCGCGCTCGCGGTCCCCTTCTACCTCGGCGGCCGCTACGAGGACATCGGCGTGGTCACCGAACCCGACCACCGCAGGCGGGGCCTGTCCACGGCCTGCGCCGGCGCGCTCATCGCCGACATCCGGGCCCGCGGCCACGTGCCGACCTGGTCGACGTCACCGGACAACACCGGCAGCCGCGGGGTAGCGGCGCGCCTGGGGTTCGTCCACGAGCGCGACGACGTCCTGTACGCGCTCCGCACGCCAGTTCCCACGTCCTAGGAGGTCAGCAGGCCCCGCTGGTAGCCGGCCGCCACGGCGGACGCGCGGTCGCGGACCTCGAGCTTGGCGTAGATGTGGAGCAGGTGGGTCTTGACCGTCGCCTCGCTGATGAAGAGGCGCTGCGCGGTCTCGCGGTTCGTGCAGCCCGCCGCGACGAGCCGCAGCACCTCCAGCTCGCGCGCGGACAGCGCGTCCTGGGCGGGGCCGCGGACCTGGCCCATGAGCCGGCCGGCCACGGCGGGCGACAGCACCGCCTCGCCGCGGTGGGCCGCTCGCACGGCACGCACCAGCTCCTCGCGCGGGGTGTCCTTGAGCAGGTAACCGGTGGCACCCGCCTCGATCGCCGGGAGCACGTCCCGATCGGTGTCGAAGGTCGTGAGCACGAGCACCCGCACCTCGGGCGCCAGGCGACGCAGCGCGCCGATCGCGTCGACGCCGCCCATGACCGGCATCCGCAGGTCCATCAGGACGACGTCGACCGGGGTGGCCTGCGCCCGGGCGAGCGCCTCGGCGCCGTGTCCGGCCTCGCCGACGACGCGCATGTCCGGCTCGCCGTCGAGGACGCCGCGCAAGCCGTCGCGGACGACGGGGTGGTCGTCGACGATCAACACCCGGATCGGGTCCATCAGCTGACCTCCGCCGGGATCGCCGGCACGCTCGCGCTCAGCGCCGTGCCCTCGCCCGGCGCGCTCTCCACGCTGAAGGCGCCCGCCACGCGGCGCACCCGCTGCTCCATCGCGACCAGCCCGAACCCGGCTCCGCCGCGCGCACCGGACGCGAACCCGCGCCCGTCGTCGCGGACGTCGAGCACCACCACGTCGTCCATGTAGGACAGCGTGAGCCCGACGCGAGTGGCATCGGCGTGCTTTCCCACGTTGGCGAGCGCCTCCTGCGCCACCCGGAACAACGTGACCTCCAGCTCCGGCAGCAGCGCGCGGGGATCGCCCGTCGTGTCGATGATCAGCTCGACGCCGCTGGTCTCCGCCCACCTCTTCGCCATGTCGGCGATCGCGTCGGGCAGCTGCGCCTCCACGAGCTGGCGCGGCCCGAGCGCGTCGACCGAACGGCGGGCCTCGGTGAGGCTCTCGCGGGCGAGCGCGCGGGCGGTGTCGATGTGCCGGCGCCGCACCACGGGATCACCGTCCGCCACGCCGGCCGCCTCGAGCTGGGTCACGATGCCGGTGAGCCCCTGTGCGATGGTGTCGTGGATCTCCCGGGCCAGCCGGGCGCGCTCGTCGAGCACGCCGGCCTCCCGAGCCTGGGCGAGCAGCTGGGCGTGCAGGTTCGCGTTCTCGTCGAGGGCCTCCGACAGCCGCCGGTTCGCGGCACCCAGCTCGTCGATCATCCGGCGCCTGCGGTCGCTCTGCTCCGACATGAACACGCCGAAGTACGTGCCGCCGCCGCCGAGGAGGGCGTTGGCGACGGTGAGCACGACCATGGCGATCCCGAGGCCCGGGGTGAGCTCGACGAACCGGCCCCCGACCTGGGCGTAGGACACGATCACCGCGCCGAGCACGACCGCGGCGAAGCGCCAGTGGCCGCGCAGGAAGGCGAACGCGTGCATGTAGACGGCGACCGCCTCGAACGCGAACAGCGGCGAGGCGTAGGTCAGCACTGCCATCAGCACGATCAGCCCGGCCATGTACACCGCACCGACGACCGGGCGCTCGGCGCGCACCGGCCGGACCGTGGTCAGCAGCGCCGTCCACAACGCCGCCACCGGGGTCAGCACACCGATCAGCACCCACGGCCAGACCGGGCCGCCCGCGAGGAACGGCGGGCTGAGCGCGAGACCGACGACCAGCCCGGCGTACGGGCCGTACCGGCCGATCACGGTGTCGAGCCGGTCCTCGACCGCGTCGAGCCTGCGCTCCCGCTCCCCCGTCACCACCGGACCAACCTAGGTGCGCCGTGCATGCGTCGATCTTGCGCCGCTGGCGGGACGACCGGATCGACCGTCACACCGGAGACGGGTCCACCGATCGGTTGATCCCGCTCCCCGACCCTCCGGGCGCGCTACCGTCGGCGGCGTGCCCGAGGGCGACACCGTCCACCTCACGGCGAAGCGGCTGCGCGCCGCCCTCGCCGGGAACGAGCTGGTGCGCGGCGAGCTGCGTCATCCCCGGCTCGTCGGGCACGACCTCGCCGGCCGCACGGTGCTCGACGTGGCCTCCGTGGGCAAGCACCTGCTCACCCGGTTCGACGACGGCCGGAGCCTGCACAGCCACCTGCGCCTCGACGGCTCCTGGCACCTCTACCGGCCCGGCATGCCGTGGCAGCGGCCCGCCCACCAGGCGCGCGCCGTGCTGGAGACGGCCGAGCGCACGGCCGTCGGGTTCCTGCTGCACGACCTGGAGCTCCTGCCGACCACCGAGGAGGACCGGCTCGTCGGGCACCTCGGCCCCGACCTGCTCGACCCGGCGTGGAACGACGACCACGCCGCCGAGGCGCTGCGCCGGTTCACCGCCCGCGGGGAGTCGGAGCTGGGCCTCGTGCTGCTCGAGCAGCGCGTGATGGCCGGCGTGGGCAACCTCTACAAGACCGAGGTGTGCTTCCTGCTCGGCCTCTCCCCGTGGACGCTCGTGCGCGACGTCCCCGACCCGGCCGCCGCGATCACGCTCTCCCGCGACCTGCTGCTGCGCAACGCCGACCGTCCGCAACAGTCCACGACCGGCGAGCTGGCCCGCGGCCGGCAGCACTGGGTGTACGAGCGGGGCGGGCAGCGCTGCCGCCGCTGCGGCACCCGCATCCGCACCGGGAAGCAGGGCGAGGGCGTCTACGCCCGCGCCACCTGGTGGTGCCCCACCTGCCAACCCGGCCCGACTCGCCCGCACTGAGACCGCGACTCGCGGATACGTTCCGCGAGTCGCGGTCTGGTGCTCAGGCGGTGCCGGGCTGCTGCTGCTTGTTGAGCTGGGTGGGGGCGGCGGCCGTGTCGCCCGCGGTGACCTCGCCCGCCACCGGCGTGCCGTGCAGCGAGGCGCGGATCTGCTCGAGGCGGCTCGCGCCTGCCATGTCGACCGTGGACTGCTGGACCTCCAGCATCCGGGCCTGCACGGAGTTGGACGCGAGGTCGGCCTGGCCGAGGGCGTTGGCGTAGCGACGCTCGATCTTGTCGCGGACCTCCTCCAGCGACGGGGTGTTCCCCGGCGCCGCGAGCTCGGTCATCTGCCGCAGCGAGGCGGCGGCCTGCTCCTGCATCTTGGCCTGCTCCAGCTGGCTGAGCAGCTTGGTGCGCTCGGCGATCTTCTGCTGCAGCAGCATCGAGTTGCGCTCGACGGCCTGCTTCGCCTGCGCGGCGGCCTGGATGGCCTGGTCGTGCAGGGTCTTGAGGTCCTCGACGGACTGCTCCGAGGTGACCAGCTGGCTGGCGAACGCCTGCGCGGCCTGCTCGCGCTGCTGGGCGGTGGTCTCGTCGCCCGCGGCCCGGGCCTGGTCGGCGAGCACGAGCGCCTGCCGGGCGGAGGCCTGCAGCTTCTCGATCTCGCCGAGCTGCCGGTTGAGCTTCATCTCCAGCTGACGCTGGTTGCCGATCACGGCGGCGGCCTGCTGGGACAGCGCCTGGTGCTGCCGCTGCGCCTCCTCGATGGCCTGCTGGATCTGGATCTTCGGGTCGGCGTACTCGTCGACCTTGGACGAGAACAGCGCCATCAGGTACTTCCAGGCCTTCGTGAAACCGTTGGCCATCTGCTCCGCCCTCCGAGTGCGACGCGCTCGCCGCTGCCTGTCGTCCGTCCGTTCCGGCCACCCGGCCTGCCCGGCCGGATGCGCTGCGCCCCATCGTGGCACCGGATCCGTCCGGCTTCCACTGATCGGCGACGATATCGGGGATGATCCGGAGGTCACCGTCGGGGCGACCCGGACCTCAGGCTACCGGGCCGGACGGGATGACGGAGCCGCTCGACACCGACATGCGCACACACATCGGCGCCCGCCGCGAGGGCGGGCGCCGATGTGGAACGGCGGTGGGTGTCAGGCGGCGCGAACCGACGCCAGCGCCACGGGCTGCGGCGCGACCGGCTGCGGGGTTGCGGGACGCGGCGCCACCGGGGCGACGGGACCGACCGGCGTGGTGGGGATGAGCGGTCCCTCGTCGGTGGCGGTGGCGAGGCGCAGGTCCATGTGGCGCAGCCCGATCGGGCGGCGCAGGCGGGCGGCCTCGGCCGCGACCGTCTCGGCGGCGATGGCCTCCGCGGCCTCGGCGAGCAGGTCGCTGAGAGCGATGTCGAGGGCTTCGCAGATGGCGGCGAGCAGCTCGCTGGAGGGTTCCTTGCGGCCACGCTCGACCTCGGACAGATACCCGAGGCTCACCCGCGCGCGCCGTGACACGTCCCGCAACGTGCGCCTGTGTGCCATGCGCACGCGTCGCAGGCTGCCGCCGATCGCCTCTCGCATCAGCACTGCCATGCGACCCTCCTCGTCGTCCGCCGGGGCGCGACCTGCCGCACCCGGTGAGATCACCGTACCGACTCCCGCCGCTCCACGTCGCCGTGCTCACGGGCGTGGCGCGTCCGCCCACGGCGAACACGGCGCCGCGGCGGGCCGCTCAACCCGCGGCGGCCGCCGCTGCGCGGAGCCGCAACGCCCGCAGCACGTAGTCGAACCCGGTGCCGACGGTGAGGGCGATCGCGATGCCGAGCACCGCCCATCGGAGCACCCAGACGACGGTCGCGGCGCCGAGCAGCTCGGGCAGCGGGAGCAGGAACAGGCCGATCGCGATGGCCTGGCACAGCGTCTTCGCCTTGCCGCCGCGGCTGGCCGGGATGATGCCGTGGCGCAGCACCCAGAACCGCAGGGCGGTGATGCCCAGCTCGCGACCCATGATCACGATGGTGACCCACCACGGCACCTGCGCCAGCACGGACAGGCCGACGAGCGCGGAGCCGGTGAGCGCCTTGTCGGCGATCGGGTCGGCGATGGTGCCGAACGCGGTGACGAGGCCGCGGCTGCGCGCCAGCTCGCCGTCGAACCGGTCGGTGATGGCGGCGAGCACGAAGACGCCGGTGGCGGCGAGGCGCCAGCCGATGTCGAGACCGTCCTCGGTGAAGAGCACGACGAGGAAGACCGGTACCAGCAGCAGCCGGACACCGGTGAGGACGTTCGCGATGTTCAGCAGCGGCGGTGGACTCGCCGGTGCAGAGCTCACCCCGACTCCCGGGCGGCGCCCGCCGTGGCGAGCTCGCTGCGGGGAAGGCGTTCACGCGGGGAGACGAGCAGGTCGGCGCCCTCCGTGGCGACGACGACCGCGCGTACCAGGTCGCCCACCTCGAGGCCGGAGCCGCGTTCCAGGACGCACTCCCCGTCGACCTCGGGCGCCTGGTGGTCGGCACGGCCGGTGCACTCGAAGTCCTCGTCCTCCTCGGCCTCGACGAGCACGGTGACCTCGGTGCCGACGCGGTCCTCTGCGCGCTGGGTCATCAGCTCCTCGACGAGCGAGGTGATGTGCTCGACCCGGCGGGCGACCTCCTCCGGCGGGAGCTTGCCGTCGTAGCCGGCGGCCTCGGTGCCGTCCTCGTCGGAGTAGCCGAACACGCCGACGGCGTCGAGCCGCGCCCCGGTGAGGAACGCCTCCAGCTCCGCGAGGTCGTCGTCGGTCTCGCCGGGGAAGCCGACGATCACGTTGCTGCGGATGCCGGCCTCCGGTGCGAGCGCGCGGATCCGCTCGCACAGCCCGAGGAAGTCCTCCCGCGAGCCGAACCGGCGCATCCGGCGCAGCACGGAGGGGCTCGCGTGCTGGAAGGACAGGTCGAAGTAGGGGGCGACGCCCGGGGTGGTGGCGATGACCTCCAGGAGGTCGGGGCGCAGCTCGGCGGGCTGCAGGTACGACACGCGCACCCGGTCGATGCCGGGGACGTGCGTGAGCCGCGGGAGCAGCCGCGCGAGCGCGGTGGTGCCGCCGGGCAGGTCCTTGCCGTAGGACGTGGAGTTCTCGCTGACCAGCACCAGCTCGCGCACGCCGTGCATGCCCAGCCACGCCGCCTCGGCGACCACGTCGTCCGGCGGGCGCGAGACGAAGGCCCCGCGGAACGACGGGATCGCGCAGAACGCGCAGCGGCGGTCGCAGCCGGAGGCGAGCTTGAGCGGGGCGACCGGGGCGTCCGAGAGCCGGGTGCGCGCGAGGTTCGGCACCCACGCGTGGCCGGGGACGGCGACGTCGCTCGCTGCGGCGGGCCGCGCGGCCGGGGAGATCGGTAGCAGCGTGCGCCGGTCGACCGGGACGTGCGGGGCCGGGGCGTGGCCGCCGAGTACGTCGCCGAGCCGCTCGGCCAGCTCCGGGTAGGCGTCGAACCCGAGCACCGCGTCGGCCTCGGGCAGGCTCTCGGCCAGCTCGGCGCCGTACCGCTCGGCGAGGCAGCCGACGGCCACGACCTTCGCGCCGCGGGGCGCCGCCGCGTCGGAGGCCGCGAGCAGCGTGTCGATCGAGTCCTTCTTGGCCTGCTCGACGAACCCGCAGGTGTTCACGACGATGACGTCGGCGGTGCCGGAGTCGGCGTCCACCAGCTCCCACCCGCTGCCGGTGAGCCGGCCGGCGAGCTCTTCCGAGTCGACCTCGTTGCGGGCACAGCCGAGAGTGAGCAGGGCGGCACGCCGCGGAGCGTCGGGTTCTGGCACGGGCACCAGGGTATCCGGCGGCCTTCTCTAATCTGACGGGTCGTGGCGACACCACTCGTGCGGCGGGCACGCACCGCCGACGTCCGGACCATCAAGCAGCTCGTGGACTCCTACGCCGGACGGGTGCTGCTCGCCAAGGAGATGATCACGCTCTACGAGGCCGTGCCGGAGTTCCTCGTCGCCGAGCTCGACGGCGAGATCGTCGGCTGCGGCGCGTTGCACGTGCTGTGGGAGGACCTCGGCGAGGTCCGCACCGTCGCCGTGGACCCGCGGGTGAAGGGCCGCGGCGTCGGACACGCGATCGTCAGCGCGCTCATCGACGGTGCCCGGGACCTGGGCCTGCGGCGCCTGTTCGTGCTGACGTTCGAGAAGCAGTTCTTCTCCCGCCACGGCTTCGAGGAGATCGACGGCACGCCGGTGGAGCCGGACGTGTTCGCGGCGATGCTGCGCTCCTACGACGCCGGTGTTGCGGAGTTCCTCGACCTCGCCCACGTCAAGCCGAACACGCTCGGCAACGTCCGGATGCTGCTCCACCTGTAGGTAACCTCGGGGTGTGACCGCCTCCGTCGTCGAGGGCGCGTTCCGCACCTGCGGGCGCGCGACGGCGGCGTGGCTGCGCCCGTACGTCAGCGCGTACACCGGCTACCGGCAGGATGCGGGGCCACCGTCGGTGCACCAGGGCGTTGCGTCGGCCCACCTCACGTTCGTGCTCTGCCTCGACGGCCGCGTCGACATCCTCAGCAACGCCGATCCGGCAAAGCCGGCCGGGAGCTTCACCGCGGCCGTCGGCGGGCTGCACGGCTCTCCGGCCCGGATCGCCCAGGGCGACCCGCAGACGGGTCTGCAGCTGCGGCTCACCTGGCGCGGCGCCCGTGCGCTGCTCGGCGTGCCTGCTGGCGAGCTGGCCGGCGACACCGTCGACCTCCACGACCTGCTCTCCGGCCGTGCCACGACGCTGCTGGACCGGCTGGCCTCCACCGAGGACTGGCGGGCCCGGTTCGACCTGCTCGACACCGAGCTCGCGAAGCTGCTGCGGCGCGGCCGCGGCGAGGTCGGCGTGCTGCCCGAGGTCGGGTACGCGTGGGACCGGCTGGCCGAGACCGGCGGCAACCTCCGCATCGAGGACCTGGCGCGCGAGGTCGGGTGGAGCAGGCGGTACCTCGCCGACCGGTTCCGCGCCGAGACCGGGCTCGCCCCCAAGGCCGCCGCACGCGTGATCCGTTTCGAGGGCGCGTGCGACCGGCTGCTCGCCCCGGACCGGCCCGCGCTCGCGCGGGTGGCGGCCGAGGCGGGCTACGTCGACCAGGCCCACCTGTCCCGCGACTTCCGCGACCTCGCCGGCATCCCCGCTACCGCATGGCTCGCGGAGCGGACCGGCCGCTGAGGCGCTCGCGGGGCGACCGGATCACCTCGCGGTCAGTCCTCGTCCTCGTCGTCCGGTGCCGGGCCGCCGCCACCGCGGATCAGCCACAGC
This sequence comes from Pseudonocardia cypriaca, assembly GCF_006717045.1. Taxonomy (NCBI): domain Bacteria; kingdom Bacillati; phylum Actinomycetota; class Actinomycetes; order Pseudonocardiales; family Pseudonocardiaceae; genus Pseudonocardia; species Pseudonocardia cypriaca. Next base: position 1,799,552 of record NZ_VFPH01000001.1, on the reverse strand, counting down.
GCGCCCTCCAGCTCGTCCGGCTTGATCAGCACCTCGCGCGCCTTCGACCCCTCCGACGGCCCGACGATCCCGCGGGTCTCCAGCAGGTCCATCAGCCGCCCGGCCTTCGCGAACCCGACGCGCAGCTTGCGCTGCAGCATCGACGTCGACCCGAACTGGGAGGTGACGATCAGCTCGGCGGCCTGCAGCAGCACGTCGAGGTCGTCGCCGATGTCCGGGTCGATCTCCTTGGCCTCGCCCGCCTTCTGGGCGGTGACGCCGTCGGTGTAGGTGGGCTCGGCCTGCTCCTTGGTGAACGAGACGACCGAGGAGATCTCGTCGTCGCCGACGAACGCGCCCTGCATGCGGACCGGCTTGCCCGCGCCCATCGGCAGGTACAGCCCGTCGCCCATGCCGATGAGCTTCTCCGCGCCGGGCTGGTCGAGGATGACCCGGGAGTCGGTGAGCGACGAGGTGGCGAACGCCAGCCGCGACGGCACGTTCGTCTTGATCAGCCCGGTGACGACGTCGACGGACGGGCGCTGGGTGGCCAGCACGAGGTGGATCCCGGCGGCGCGGGCCTTCTGGGTGATCCGCACGACCGCGTCCTCGACGTCACGGGGCGCGGTCATCATCAGGTCGGCCAGCTCGTCGACGATGCAGAGGATGTACGGGTAGGGCCGGTACTCCCGCTCGCTGCCCAGCGGGGCGGTGATCTCGCCGGAGCGCACCTTGCGGTTGAAGTCGTCGACGTGGCGCACCCGGTTGGCCTGCATGTCCTGGTAGCGCTGCTCCATCTCCTCCACCAGCCAGGCCAGCGCAGCGGCGGCCTTCTTCGGCTGGGTGATGATGGGCGTGATCAGGTGCGGGATGCCCTCGTACGGGGTGAGCTCGACCATCTTGGGGTCGATGAGGATCATCCGGACCTCGTCCGGTGTGGCGCGCGACAAAAGCGACACCAGCATCGAGTTCACGAAGCTCGACTTGCCGGAGCCCGTGGAGCCCGCGACCAGCAGGTGCGGCATCTTCGCGAGGTTCGCGACGAGGAAGTGGCCCTCGATGTCCTTGCCCAGCCCGATGCCGAGCGGGTGCTGCTCGGAGCGGGCGGCGGAGGAGCGCAGCACGTCGCCGAGGCGCACCATCTCGCGGTCGGTGTTGGGCACCTCGATGCCCACGGCGGACTTGCCGGGGATCGGTGCGAGCAGCCGCACGTTGTCGGTGGCGACGGCGTAGGAGATGTTGCGCTGCAGCTGGGTGATCTTCTCGACCTTCACGGCCGGGCCCAGCTCGATCTCGTACCGGGTGACGGTCGGGCCCCGTGTGAACCCGGTGACCTGCGCGTCGACGTTGAACTGCTCCAGCACGCCCGCGATCGCCTCGATCATCGCGTCGTTGGCGCGGCTGCGCGTCTTCGGCGCCGGTCCGCTCGGCAGCAGGTCGCTCGGCGGCAGCTTGTAGGGAGCCGCGCCCTCGCTCGGCTGCACGGTCAGCCGCAGCTGCTCCCCCACGGCGCCCGCGGGCTCGGGCTCGGCGGGCGGCGTGGCCGGCACGGCAGCGGGCTTGCGCTTCGGCGGAGCCGGCGCCGGCGCCTCCTCGGCAGGCGGGTCGAGCGCGTCCGGGGTGTCGGCGGTGTCCTCGCGGTAGACGTCGGCCACCCGGGAGGCCTGCCGCCGCCGCGACGGGCGCCGCAGCGCCACCGACGGCGGGTCGGCGACGACCTCTCCCGGCTCCTCCGCGGGCGCCGGTTCGGGCACGGCCTGCCCGGTGAGCCGCCGGAACCGGTTCGGAACCTCGCGCACGGGCGTGCCGGTCAGCACCAGGAACGCGTATCCCGACAGCAGCACGAGGACCGGCACCGCCACCCACGAGGTCAGCCCGGTGGCGAGCGGCGTCGCAGCGACGTAGCCGATCGCTCCCCCGCCCTGCGCCCACTGGCCGGGCTCGTCCGGCCGGCCCGCCACGATGTGCACGAGCCCGAGGACGCCGAGCGCGAGCAGGAACGAGCCGACCGCCACCCGGGGCCGGGACTCCGGGTGCGGCTGCGTGGCCATCAGCAGCACCCCGACGCCCACGACCAGCACGGGGAGCACCGCCGAGCCGCGCCCGACGACCGCGGCCACCGCGCCGGACAGCCAGTTGCCCACCGGGCCGCCCGCACCCCACCAGATGCCCGCCGCCGCGATCACGCCGAGCACGAGCAGCGCCACGCCCAGCCCGTCGCGGCGGTGGGCCGGGTCGAGCTCGCGGGTGCGTCCGACGGCGCGGCCGAGCGACCTGCCGAGCCGGGCGATCCCCCGGCCGACGCCGTCGATGCCGCGGTCGATCAGGTCGGGCTGCTTGCGCGCAGGCGTGCGTCGGGTGGATCCGGAGCGGCCGCGCGATGTGTTGCGGGACGCCGGCGTGCGGCGCCCTCGTGCCGAGCCCGCCGCCGATCGAGCTGACGACGCTGCCGCGGTGCTCCTGCCGCCGCCGGCGGTCGTCCGTCCTGCCATGCGCCCCACGGTATCGGGGAGTGACCCCCGGTCCGGTGACCGACACCCGCGCCAGGCGTGGTCTCGGTCGCGCCCGGACGATCAGCCGGGCCGGGTCAGCGGTAGCGCGTGAGCACCACCCACGTCGTCGTCCGGACGGTCTCGCGCCACTTCTGGATGCCGTCGAGCACGGCGTCCAGCTCACCCGCGCTGGGGGCGGTCACCAGCACCATCAGGTCGTACTCCCCGGTCACCGACTCGATCTCGGTCACGCCGGGCATCGCGGAGAGCCTGCGGACGTAGCCGGCCACGTCGGCCGTGCGCACGACGACGCCGACCCGGGCGCGGTGCGCGGCCGACGTGCCCGGGAGCACCACGTCGGCCCGGTACCCGCGGATCACCCCCGCCCGCTCGAGGCGCTGCACCCTGGCCAGCACGGCGGTGCGCGACAGCCCGACCGCGCGGCCGAGCTCGGCCATCGACGCCCGGCCGTCGGCCGCCAGGTGCGCGAGCACGCGGCGGTCGAGGTCGTCGAGCTGACGATCCGTCGGCGGCACGGCGCACATCGTGGCATTCCGTCGCCGGAACCGACGTTCGACCCGCTGCGCACCGACGATCATCGAACCGACACTCCAGGTATGACCGTCCCCGTCGAGCGCGTCCACGAGACGCTGCGCCGCCACCTGCTCGTCGACGGCTTCGACCTCGTGCTGGACACCCGGGCGAGCCGCGGGTCCTGGCTGGTCGACGCCCGCGACGGGACCCGCTACCTGGACCTGTTCAGCTTCTTCGCGTCGGCGCCGCTGGGCATGAACCACCCGGCGCTCACGGACGACCCGGCGTTCCTCGCCGAGCTCACCCAGGTGGCGGTCAACAAGCCGTCGAACTCCGACATCTACACCACGCACATGGCCGCGTTCGTCGAGACGTTCGAGCGGGTGCTCGGCGACCCGGCGCTGCCGCACCTGTTCCTCGTCGAGGGCGGCGCGATGGCGGTCGAGAACGCGCTCAAGACCGCGTTCGACTGGAAGCGGCGGCACAACGCGCTGCACGGGCGGCCCGAGCACCTCGGCACGAAGGTGCTGCACCTGCGCAAGGCGTTCCACGGTCGCAGCGGCTACACGCTCTCGCTCACCAACACCGACCCGCGCAAGACCGCGCTCTTCCCGACGTTCGACTGGCCGCGCATCGACGTCCCGGCGATCCGCTTCCCCATGGACGTGATCGAGGTCGAGGCGGCCGAGGCCCGCGCGCTCGCGCAGGCCAGGGAGGCGTTCGCGGCGCACCCGCACGACATCGCGTGCTTCATCGCCGAGCCGATCCAGGGCGAGGGCGGCGACAACCACATGCGGGCGGAGTTCCTGCAGGCCGTGCAGGCGCTGTGCCGCGAGCACGACGCCCTGTTCGTGCTCGACGAGGTGCAGACCGGCGGCGGTATGACCGGCACCGCGTGGGCCTACCAGCAGCTGGGCTTGGCACCGGACGTCGTCGCGTTCGGCAAGAAGCTCCAGGTCTGCGGCATCATGGCCGGCGGCCGGGTGGACGAGGTGCCCGACAACGTGTTCCGGGTGCCCTCGCGCATCAACTCCACGTGGGGCGGCGGCCTCACCGACATGGTCCGGTCGCGCCGGTACCTGGAGGTCATCGAGGCCGAAGGCCTGGTCGAGCGGGCCGCGGTGCTCGGCAAACGGCTGCTCGACGGGCTCGCCACGATCCCGGAGGTCGACAACGTGCGCGGCCGGGGCCTGTTCGTCGCCGTCGACCTGCCGACGCCCGCCGCCCGCGACGCTGCCCTGCAGCGGCTGCACCGGGACGAGAAGGTGCTGATCCTCGGCGGCGGGGAGCGCTCCGTCCGGTTCCGCCCGGCCCTGACGATCGGTGAGGACGAGCTCGACCTCGCGGTCGGCGCGCTGGCGCGGGCGGTGCGGGCATGACCTTTGCCGAGGTGCGCGAACAGGGCCAGGATTCGGCGATGGGTACGACACGCGAGGTCGGCGCGTACGTCGGTGGGAAGTGGCGCGACGACGGCCCGGGTGGCCGCCTCACCTCGATCGACCCCGCTCGCGACGAACCGGTCGCCCAGGCGCTGCTCGCCGACGCGGCCCTGTTCGTCGAGGCCTGCCGCACCGCCCGCGACGCGCAGCGGGCATGGGCCGCCGTCCCGGCGCCCGTGCGCGGCCGGGTCGTCGAGCAGATCGGCAGGCTCGTCGAGGCGAACAAGGAGGCACTCGCCGCGCTCGTCACCCGCGAGATCGGCAAGCCGATCGCGGAGGCGCGCGGTGAGGTGCAGGAGGTCATCGACACCTGCTCCTTCTTCGCGGGCGAGGGCAGGCGGCTCTACGGGCAGACCGTGCCCAGCGAGATGTCCGACAAGCAGCTGTTCACGTTCCGGGTGCCGGTCGGGGTGGCCGCGATCGTCACGGCCGGGAACTTCCCGGTTGCCGTGCCGTCCTGGTACCTGGTGCCGGCCCTGCTGTGCGGCAACGCCGTGGTGTGGAAGCCGGCGGAGTACACGCCCGCGATCGCGGAGGCGTTCACCGAGCTGTTCGTCCGCGGCGGGCTGCCAGCCGGGGTGCTCAACACCGTGCTCGCCGACGGCGCCACCACCTTCGACGGCCTCTCGGCCGCGCTCGACGCCGGGCTCGTCGACAAGATCGGCTTCACCGGTTCCTCGGCGGTCGGGGTGCGGATCGGTGAGCTGGCCGGGCGGAACCTGCAGAACCCGTGCCTCGAGCTGGGCGGCAAGAACCCCCTGGTGGTCATGCCCGACGCCGACCTCGACCTCGCCGTCGAGGGCGCCCTGTTCTCCGGGTTCGGCACGGCCGGGCAGCGCTGCACATCGCTGGGCACGGCGATCGTGCACGCGTCGGTGCACGACGAGTTCCTCCGCCGCTTCGACGCGGCCGTCCGGTCGGCCGAGATCGGCGACCCGACCCGCACCGACGTCCTCTACGGGCCGATGCTCTCGGCCCGGTTCCTGGCGGGCTTCGAGCGGCACCTCGACCTGGTCCGGCCGCACCACGCGCTGCACGGCTCCACCGGCACCGGCCGGATCACGCCCGCCAACCCGCGCGGCGGGTTCACCGGCGAGCCCGGGATCTACGCGCACCCGACGATCGTCGACGGCGTGGTCGCCGACGACGACCTGTACCGCACCGAGACCTTCGGCCCGATCGTCGGCGTCGCGACGTTCGAGACCTTCGACGAGGCCGTCGCGCTCGCCAACGGGCACGGCTACGGCCTCTCGGCGTCGATCTACACGTCCACGCCGGTGCACGCGTTCCGGTTCCGGGAACGGGTGAGCGCGGGCATGGTGAGCGTGAACAACTCGACGTCGGGGGCCGAGGCGCACCTCCCGTTCGGGGGCAACGGGCGCTCCGGGAACGGGAGCCGGCAGTCCGGGATCTGGGTCCTCGACCAGTTCACGCGGTGGCAGTCGATGAACTGGGACTACGCGGGGAAGCTGCAGAAGGCCCAGATGGACACGGCCGTGCTCCCCGCCGACGCGGAGTTCCGCCTGCCCGAGGCCTGAGGGCGCGGAACGTCAGGATCCCGGTGCGAGCCGCGCTTCCACCTCACCGTTCCGGATACGGGTCTCGAAGCGGGGAACCGCCGCCGTCGCAGGGCCGTGCACGACGGCGCCGTCGTCGAGCCGGAACTGGCTGCCGTGCCACGGGCAGACCACGCAGGTGTCGCCGTCGGTGCCGACCACCTCACCTTCGGAGAGCGGTGCGGCCAGGTGAGGGCATCGGTCGGCGAGCACGGTCACGTCCAAGCCGCGGCGCAGGACGAACACGGGGACATCGCCCGCGTCGCAACGCACCGGGCTGCGCTCGGGGAGGTCCGCGACCCGCCCCAGCGTCTGCCAGTCCCGTGGTCCCAGGTCGCGGACCCGGTCGGCGTGGTTGGCGCCGAGGGCCTGGTGGTAGGCCAGGTGCCCACCGAGGGTCGCCCCGATGCTGCTGATCGCAGCACCGGCGAGCGACAGCAGCCGGCCGCTGCGGCCGCGGGCCCGCCGGGTCAGCGCCGCCGCGTAGCAACTGACCGCGACGACGTTCGTCGCGGCGTGCACGAGGCCGACCCGTTGCTGGTCGGGGTTCGAGGTGGACCAGTCGGCCCACCCTGCGGCCACCGTCGGCGGAGTCAGCGCCAGCCCGGTGGCGATCAGGGCGGTCGAGGAGCGACGGTTCCCGCCGACCAGGTCGATCAATGACGCCGACATGAACGAGCCGAGTGTGATCTGGACGATCACCGGGTGCACCGGGTGGCCGAGCCACACGCCGTGCAGCGCGTCCTTGATGCGCCGGTCGGACAGCACTCGCTGCACGGTGTCCCGGACGATCGCCGCGGGCTTGTCGAGCGCCTCGGCCCGCTCGAGACGCTCGATCTGGTTGAAGGGCCGCATGTCCGCCGGGATGTCCCGAGCGGCTGCCGGCAAACGCGTTCTGCGCGGCCATCGCGTGAGCGGTCAGATGTCCCAGGTGACCGGCAGGCTCTTCACCCCGTGGATGTCCGCGGTCTCCGGGCGCAGGCCGACCTCGTCGGCCGGCACGGCCAGCCGAAGCGTGGGGAAACGGTTGACCAGCGCGGGGAACGCGACGCGCATCTCGACGCGGGCCAGCTGCTGACCGAGGCACTGGTGGATTCCGTGGCCGAAGGCCAGGTGCCCGCCGGCCCGCCTGCCGAGGTCGAGCACGTGGGGATCGGGGAAGCGCTCGGCGTCCCGGTTGGCGGTGCTGTACGACAGGATCAGCGCCGTACCGGCCTCGATGGTCTGGCCGCCGAGCTCGACGTCCTCCAAGGCCGTCCTCATGAACGTCTTGGCGACGCTCAGATACCGCAGCAGCTCCTCCACGGCCTGGTCGGCGAGCGCGGGGTCGGCACGCAGCCCGGCCAGCTGATCCGGGTTGCGCAGCAGCGCGAAGGTGCCGAGGGCCAGCATGTTCGCGGTGGTGTCGAGCCCGGCCGCCAGCAGGATCAGGCTCATCCCCTGCAGCTCCTCATCCGTCAGGTCGCTGTCGGTGAGGTCGCTGAGCACGTCGTCGGTGGGGTTCGCGCGCTTGGCGGCCACCAGCTCCGCGAGGTACTGCTGGGTCGCGGTGTAGGCCGCGAACAAGTCCTCGTCGCTCGTCTCGCCGTTCATGAACGACACGACCTGCTCCTGGAAGGCACCGCGGTCCTCGTAGGGCACCCCGAGCAGCTCGCAGATCATGATCGCGGGGATGGGCGTTGCGAACGCGGTCACCAGGTCCGTCGGGGGCCCGGCCTCCTCCATGGCGTCCAGGTGGTCGGCGGTGATCTGCTCGACGCGCTCGGTGAGCTGCCGCATCCGGCGCACGGTGAACTTGCCAACCAGCGGCTTCCGGTAGCGCCCGTGCTGCGGCTCGTCCATGAGGAGGAACTCGCCGGGCGCCGCCGGCGGGACCTCCACGCCGCTGTAGTCGATGAGCGGGTGGTGGAGCATCAGCTCCTTGCGCGAGCTGAACCGCGTGTCGGCCAGCACCGCCCGGACCAGGTCGTATCCCGTGACCAGCCAGCCCTGATGCCCGTCCGGGAAGGAGTAGCGGCTGATGGGGCCGTGGCGGTGGGCGTCGAGCAGCTCGGCCGGCGGGTCGAAGGGGCAGCCGGGCCGACGCGCCGTCGGCAGCGTCGTGACGGTGTGGAGGGGTTCGACGGGAGAGGCCGGATTCATGTGAGCCACACTGGCACCAAAGTGATGCCGCGTCAAGAGGGCGTGGCATCAGGGGCGTGCTCGAATGGCACCACAATGCTGCCGGGTCGCCGCCACGTTGTACTCGCGCCCCATCGAGGCCCAACCTCCACCGGACCTTCGGTGGGTACCGCGCGTCATCCGGGGCGCCGCCACCAGGCCTTCGGTGGCGCCACGCTCGCTCAGGCCCAACCTCCACCAGGCCTTCGGTGGCGCCGCGCATCATGCGGGGCCGCCCCTCACGCCTCAAGGGCGCTGCGCGTCGCTGCCGCGATCGCTGGCGCGACCCTTGACCCGCGAGCCTCTGCGACCCCTCCGGGCCCGCTTCGCGGGCAGGCCACAGGCCTGCCCCTTCGGCGCGCGGCGCCACCGAAGGCCGGCCTCACCACCATGATCAAGGCTTCGGTGCAAAACCGGCGAAAACAAGCCGGGAACGCGCCGAACCGCCGATCATGAGGCGGGAGCGAGGTCGCGGGTCAGGCTGATCGGCGCGAGGAGCACACCATGGTCGCCGGGGAGGCCGTCGTGTACTGCTCGGGCTAATCCGCAAGGTTCACACACCCCTTCTCCGCCCACGCTGCCCGTCGACCGGCAGCGTGGACCGACAAGAGGTGCGCGAGCCCAACCAGATGCACGACGACAAGAAGATGCCCGACACCGGCCGCCTGGCGGCGCCGCGCACCGAGAGGGCAGGCCCTTGGGCCTGCCCGCAAAGCTTGCCCTCAAGGGGCCGCAGAGGCTCGCAGGTCAAGGGGCGCGAAGCGCTCGCGGAGCGACGCGCAGCGCCCTTGAGCTGTGAGGGGCGGCCCCGCACAATGCGCGACGCCGCCAGGAGGCCCCGCGATGACCGCCAATTACCAACCTGATGGCCGAGTGCAGCTAGCTGCGGTCGGGCTCGTCGTCGTCCGAACCCGCGCGACGGATGTCGTCGGCGACGAGCTCCTTGAATGGGTGCAGGCGTTCGTAGAGCTCCTCCGGCGGCACCGCCTCCTGCGGCTCGCGGGTGCCGATGATCCAGGGAGCCGCCTCGACCGCGGTGTCCCATGCCGACTCGTCGGCCGGCTGGGCCTCTCGGGGGCGCTCGGACTCGCTCGCCGGCTCCGGTGCGGGGGCGATCGCGTCGAGGTAGACGTTGCGGAAACCGCGACGCTCCTCCTCGTGGAACTGGATGTGGGCGCGCTTCCCCCGGAACCGCATCGCCTCGCGACCGATGCGCTCGCGGAACGTCGTGTACTCGTTGTCCTCGTCGTCGCGCAGGACGAACCGGGTCGTCCCGGACCGACCCGACAGCTCCTCGACCTCGCGAACGCGCACCTCGCGATCCACGCCGCCGGGATACCCACTCGCCCATCCGACGAACGGCCCATTCGTCGGCACTCCAGAGATGATCCCGCCGCTCCTGACACCCGCCGCCGACGCCGCCTTTTGCGCCGAGCGTGGTGCCGGATGGACGCAGACACACGCACGAGGCAGGAGGAGGATTCGCGGCCCACGTGGACGGCGTCGCACACCGACCGCCGTCCCGCGGACCACAGCAGAGGATCGACCATCCGGGCGAGGAGGACAGACATGGCACTGCAGATCGGCGACACAGCACCAGACTTCGAGGCTGAGACCACGAATGGCAGGCTGCGCTTCCACGACTGGGTCGGTCAGTCGTGGGCTGTGTTGTTCTCGCACCCGCGCGACTTCACCCCGGTCTGCACGACCGAGCTGGGCTACATGGCCAAGATCAAGCCGGAATTCGACCGGCGCGATGTGAAGATCATCGGGCTCTCGGTCGACCCTGTGGACAACCACGCGAAGTGGGCCAGCGATATCGCCGAGACCCAGGGCCACGCGCCCAACTACCCGGTGATCGGCGATTCCGACTTCTCGGTCTCGAAGCTGTACGGGATGCTGCCTCCCGAGACCTCCGGAGACCCGACCCAGCGCACCCCGGCTCAGAACCAGACCGTTCGCAACGTTTTCGTCGTCGGCCCGGACAAGAAGATCAAGCTCATCCTGGTGTACCCGATGACCACCGGCCGCAACTTCGACGAGGTGCTCCGGGTCATCGACTCGCTGCAGCTGACCGCCAAGCACCGAGTCGCGACACCGGTGAACTGGCAACAGGGCCAGGACGTCATCATCGCGGGATCCGTCTCCGATGACGAAGCCAGGAAGATCTGGCCGCAGGGCTGGGACGCCCCGCGTCCCTACATACGCCTCGTGCCCCAGCCGTAACCGGGAACGGGGCAGGCCGGTTCGCAAGGCCGGGATGACTCATTGGAGGCCCTCGTCACCGACCTCGCGGACTCGCCGCCCTTCCTGGATGGGTTTCGTACATGCGGACGGCTACGACGAGCGCGGAGGCGGCGGTGATGGCGGCGGCGACCCAGACCGCGGTGCGCAGGCCCCACAGATCAGCGACGATCCCGCCCATGAGTGCACCCACGGCGTAGCCGGCGTCGCGCCAGACCCGGTAGACCCCCACGGCGCGGCCCCGCCACGCGGGGTGGGCGACATCGCCGATCACGGCCAGTAGGACCGGGTAGACCATGGCCGTGCCGGCGCCCAGCAGCGCAGCAGCTGCCGCCCACGCCGCGAATGTGTCGGCGACCGCGATGACGGCGAGTGCGGTCGACTGGGTGAGCATGCCTGCGGTGATGAGGTGCCTGCGCCCCCATCGGTCGGACAGTCCGCCGGTGACCAGCTGCCCGATCCCCCAGACGGCCGGGTAGAGGGCGAACAGGACACCGATCCGGTCCACCGGCAGGCCTGCGGTGGCGAACAGCAGTGGGAACAGCCCCCAGGACAGTCCGAAGTTGAGGTTGTTGACCAGCCCGGCCTGGCTCGCGGAGGAAAGCGCCGGCTCCCGGAAACTGACGTGGCTGACGATCTGCCGGTTGCTAAGGTCGGCATGCAGGTGGTCGTAGCGCCCGACATGTCCGGCGGCTTCCAGCCGGGCGTGGTCCCGGGTCTCCCGCACCAGCAGACCGGAGAGGCCCAGCCCGAGTACGGCGTAGGACAGGCCGAGCAGGAACGGGGCCGGCCGCAGCCCGTAGCGCGCCGCGAGGTAGCCGGCGACCAGCGAGGTCACGGCGACCGCGCCATACCCGGCCGCCTCGTTCAGCCCCATGGCCAGGCCGCGCTGCTTCGGCCCGACCAGGTCGATCTTCATGATCACGGTGGTGGACCAGGTCAGGCCCTGGTTGAGGCCGAGCAGCACGTTCGCCGCCACCACCCAGCCCCAGGTGGGCGCCCAAATCAGCATCAGCGGCACCGGCACCGCGATCAGCCATCCGACGATCAGCACCGGCTTGCGTCCCACCCGGTCCGACCAGGTGCCGGCGAAGTAGTTCGCGGTGGCCTTGGTCAGGCCGAAGGCGATCACGTAGGTGAACAGATAGGTGTAGCCGGTCAGGCCGAACTCCCGCTCGGCCAGCAGCGGCAGCACCGTCTGTTCCTGCCCGACCATCCCGCCGACCAGGGCGTTGACCGCGACGAGCAGGCCGAACTGGGCAAGGTTCGCGCGCAGCCCCAGTGCGATGGGCGCACCGTTCTCGGCGGGCCCGGGGCTCCTCACTCCACCTGCAGCTTTTCGCGAGTGGCCATAGCCCAGTCGTCGGGGCCGCCCGCCAACACCGCGAGGTCGTGGTGCCCGGCCCGCTCGAGGAGGCTGGCCGCACCCATCGCCCGCGGCCCGCGCGCGCACATCACGACCGTCGGCTCGTCCGGGAGGTGGGTCGCCACCGCTGCGAGCGAGCCGAGCTCGACGTGCACGGCGCCGGGCAGGTGCCCCGCGGCGAACTCGGCGCGCTGCCGGACGTCGAGCACCCGGCGCCCACCATCGATCTCCGCAGGGCCGACCAGGCGGGTGCCGGCCGTCGGACAGCCGGTCCCGGCCCACGCGTCGAAACCGCCTTCCAGCTCACCGACGAGCCGGTCGACGCCGATGTTCAACGCCTGCCACACCAGCTCGGCGACGTCCTGATCGGGATCGCGCACCACCACGATCGGAGCGTCGGGCGGGACCAGCCAGCCCAACCAGGTCGCGAACTGCGCCCGCAGGGGGATCGACAGCGACCCCGGGATGTGCGCGCAGGCGAAGTCGGGCACGGGTCGGGCATCCACCACGACCGCCCCGTCCCGGCCCATGCCCCGCACAGCCGATGCCGGCAGCTGCGGGAGCCGCGCGGCGACCGCGGGGTCGAGCACCGCCGGTCCTCTCCGGTTCGCCTCGGCCAGGCGCAGGAAATAGGGCGGGTAGCTGCCCAGCGAGGCGAGCAGCCGCTCCACGAACCGATCCTCGTCCTCGATGCCCAGCAGCGCGTTCGTGCGCAGCTCCCGGCCGATCGTCGACGTCCGGTCCACGCCAGGTGGCGCGGAGCAGAACGAGCCCGCCCCATGGGTCGGCCACACCGCCGTGTCGGCGGGCAGCGCGGACAGCCTGCGCAATGACGCGAACTGGGCGCGGGCCAGCTCCTCGGCGCGCTCGGGGCCGAGGAGATCAGTACGCGCCGCGGAGCCCACGATGAGCGACCCGCCGGTGAACACCCCGGCTGGTTGCTCCCCGTCGCGCAACAGGTACGACAGATGCTCGTCGGTGTGCCCGGGCGTGGCCAGCGCCATCAAGCTCAACCCGCCGAGGTCGACCTCGTCACCCTCGCCCACGCCGCGGTGTTCGAACCAGCGTCGACCGGCAGCCGAGGCCAGGATCGTCGCGCCGTCGTCGTGCGCCAGCTGCACCGCCCCGGACAGGAAGTCCCCGTGCAGATGGGTGTCCGCGACGAACCGGATCCGCAGGCCGGCCTTCCCCACGGCTCGCCGCACCGCCCGCAGATCCCGCGGCGGGTCGACCACCAGCGCCGAGCCGTCTCCGAGGTCGACCAGGTAGCAGGAGTTGCCGAGGCCTTCGTCCACGACTGCTGTCAGCTCGACGTCCCGGGCATCGCTCATGCCGTGCCTCCCGCGTGCGCGTGGGCTGGCGTTCTCACAGTCGAACTGATTCACTATTCCATGAAGTACTGGAGGATGTCGATGGGTGATGTGGTGCTCAAGGCGGAGCTGTTCGAGCAGCTGGCGCGGGTGGGCAAGGCGCTCGGCAGCGGCAAGCGGCTGGAGCTGCTCGACCTGCTCAGCCAGGGCCCGCGCAGCGTCGCCGACCTGGCTGCCACCGCCGGCCTCGGGTTGACCACCGCATCGATGCACCTCAAGGCGCTTCGGGAAGCCGGGCTCGTGGCCACCACCCGGGAGCGCACCACGATCCGCTACCGGCTCGCCGGGAACGACGTCGCCGTCCTGTTCGCGCAGCTGCGGACGGTAGCTGCGACGCATCTGGCCGAGGTCGTCGCGGCACGCGCCCGCTACCTGGGCACCCAGGACGGCGACGACACCGAGCAGATCGGCCGCGAGGAGCTGCTGCGCCGGGTCGAGGCCGGCGAGGCGATCGTGCTCGACGTGCGTCCCGTCCCGGAGTTCGCCACGGGGCACATCCCGGGAGCGATCTCCATCCCCCTCGAGGAGCTACCCGACCGGCTCTCCGAGCTTCCGGCAGACGTCGAGGTCGTGGCGTACTGCCGCGGGGCCTACTGCGTGCTCGCCCACGACGCGGTCCGGCTGCTCACCGCCCACGGACGGCGCTCCGTCCGCCTGGCGGAGGGCATGCTCGAATGGCGCCTGGCTGACCAGCCCGTGACTGCCGCGTCCTGATCCACGCCCGAACAGCGACGTGTCTCAGCCGCCGAGGAACCGTGCGAGCGAGGCGGCCACCACGCTCCGCCGCCCGGTGAGCCGCTCCTCCCCGTCCGCGAGCGTCATGAGCCGCAGTCCGGCGTTGACCAGCAGCCACCGCAGCGGCTCCGGCTCCCACCGCCGCGAGCGGTGCCCGACCCACGGCAGCGCGGCGATCGGGTCGTCGCGGCCGAGGATCAGCGCGGCGAGGGTGCGGCCGGCGAGGTTCGACGTGGCGACGCCGTCACCCACGTACCCACCGCCCCAGCCGAGGCCGTCCGGCCCGAACCCGACGCCGGCGTGCCAGTCGCGCGGGATGCCGAGCGGGCCGCCCCAGGCATGGGTGAAGTCGTCGGGCCGCAGCGCCGGGAACAGCTCGGTGAGGGCGGCGCGCAGGCCGCCGAACACCCGCTCGTCACGGTCGAAGGACGGGTGGATCCGGGACCGGAAGTGGTACGGCGCGCCGCGCCCCCCGAAGACGAGCCGGTCGTCCGCGGTGCGCTGGCCGTAGACCACGAGGTGGCGGTGGTCGCTGAAGGTCTGCCCGCCGGCGAGGCCCGCCGAGGACCAGAACGACTCCGGCAGCGGCCGGGTGGCGACGATCAGCGAGTACACCGGCACCACGGAGCGCGGGGCGAGCGCCGCGCTCCACGCCTCGGTGGCCCGGACGACGGCGCGAGCGCGCACCACTCCCCGATCGGTCACGACCTCCCGGGGCCGGATCGCGAGCGCGGTGGTGCCCTCCGCGATCCGCCCGCCGCGCCGCTCGACGGCCCGCGCGAGCCCGCGGGCGAGCCGCGCCGGCTGCACGCGGGCGCAGTCGGGCGTGTACGTCGCTCCGAGCACCCCCGCGGCCCCCACCAGGGCCGACGCCTCCCGCGGGCCGAGCATCTCGACCCGGTCGGGCCCGTCGGACGCCTCCGCGCGAGCCCGGGCGAGCTGCGCGGGCGTGCGGGCGAGCACGACGGTGCCGCCCTTCACCCAGTCGCAGGCGATGCCCTCCTCCTCGACCGCCGTGCCGACCTCGTCCACCGCGGCGCGCATCGCCGACCGCATCGCATCCGCGGCGGCGGGGCCGTGCCGGCGGGCCAGTGCGGCCCGCCCGGCCGGGAAGAGCGCCGAGCACCAGCCGCCGTTGCGCCCGCTTGCGCCGAACCCGGCGATCTCCCGCTCGACGACGAGCACGCGCAGCGCCGGGTCGCCGCGCAACAGCGCGTACGCCGTCCAGAGACCGGTGTAGCCGGCGCCGACGATGCAGACGTCCGCCTCGGCGTCACCCTCCAGCGCCGGCCGTGGGGCGAGCAGGTCGCCGTCCCCCACGACCTGCTGGTGCCACAGGCTCAGAGTTTCGACCACGCCTCGGTGAGCACCCCCCGCAGGATCTGCTCGATCCGGTCGAACTCGGCGGGTCCGGCGACGAGCGGCGGCGAGAGCTGGACGACGGGGTCGCCGCGGTCGTCGGCGCGGCAGTACAGCCCGGCGTCGAACAGCGCCTTGGACAGGAAGCCGCGCAGCAGCCGCTCGGCCTCCTCTGCGCTGAACGTCTCCTTGGTGGCCTTGTCCTTGACCAGCTCGATGCCGAAGAAGAAGCCCTCGCCGCGGACGTCGCCGACGATGGGCAGGTCGAGCAGCTTCTCCAGGGTCGCCCGGAACACCGGCGACTGCTCGCGCACGTGCTCGTTGAGCCCCTCGCGCTCGAAGATGTCGAGGTTGGCCATCGCGACGGCCGCGGAGACCGGGTGGCCGCCGAACGTGTACCCGTGCAGGAACGACGCCGTGCCGGAGCGGAACGGCTCGAACAGCCGCTCGCTCGCGATCATCGCGCCGATCGGCGAGTAGCCGGACGTCATGCCCTTGGCGCAGGTGATGATGTCCGGGACGTATCCGAAGGTGTCGCAGGCGAACATGTTCCCGATCCGGCCGAACGCGCAGATCACCTCGTCGGAGACGAGCAGCACGTCGTGCTCGTCGCAGATCTGGCGCAGCCGCTCGAAGTACCCGGGTGGGGGCGGGAAGCAGCCACCGGCGTTCTGCACCGGCTCGACGAACACGGCCGCGACGCTGTCGGCGCCCTCGGCGAGGATCGCCTCCTCCACCTGGTCGGCCGCCCACCGGCCGAACGCCTTCAGGTCGCCGCCCAGGTACTCCGGCGCGCGGTAGGCGTTGGTGTTGGGCACCTTGAACGACCCGGGCACGAGCGGCTCGTACGGGATCCGCAGATCCGGCACCCCGGTGATCGAGAGCGCCCCCTGGGGCGTGCCGTGGTAGGCGATCGCCCGGCTGATCACCTTGTGCTTGGTGGGCTTGCCGGTGAGCTTGAAGTACTGCTTGGCGAGCTTCCACGCGCTCTCCACGGCCTCACCGCCGCCGGTGGTGAAGAAGACGCGGTTCAGATCGCCGGGTGCGTAGTGCGCGAGGCGCTCCGCGAGGTCGATCGCCGCCGGGTGCGCGTAGGACCAGATCGGGAAGTAGGCCAGGTCGGCGGCCTGGCGGGCCGCGGTCTCGGCCAGCTCGCGGCGGCCGTGCCCGGCCTGCACGACGAAGAGCCCGGCGAGGCCGTCGAGGTACTCGCGCCCGTCGGCGTCCCACACGCGGCAGCCCTCGCCGCGCACCATGATCGGCACGCGTCCGCCGTCCTCGTAGGTGGAGTGGCGGGTGAAGTGCATCCACAGGTGGTCCCGCGCGGCGTCGGCGTGGTCGGTGCCCCGCGGGGTGTGCGATGCGGTGGGGACGGTGGCGGTCTCGGGCGCTGTGCTCATCTCGTACCCCAGTTGTAGTGCTGCTTGCGCAGCTTCATGTAGACGAACGTCTCGGTGCTGCGTACGCCGGGCAGTGCCCGGATCCGCCGCCCGACGAGCTCCAGCAGGTGCTCGTCGTCCTCGCACACCGCTTCGACCAGCACGTCGAAGCTGCCGGCGGTGATCACGACGTAGTCGACCTCCGGCATCTCGGCCAGTGCATCGGCCAGGTCGACGACGTCGCCGTCGGACTTGATCCCGACCATGGCCTGCCGCCGGAAGCCCAGCTGCAGCGGGTCGGTGACGGCGACGATCTGGATGACACCCGCCTCCTGCAGCCGCGCCACCCGCTGCCGCACGGCGGCCTCGGACAGCCCGACCGCACGGGCGATTGTGGCGTAGGGCCGCCTGCCGTCCTCCTGGAGCTGCTCCACGATCGCCTTGCCGACGTCGTCGAGCAGTCCGTGAACCGGCTCCGAGGCGAGGGACACGCAGCACAGAGTAGGCGAGCGCAACGAGATCCGTCGACTGAACCGGGTTTGCAACACGGAATTCATCGCAGCCAGCGGTTACAGGGCTCGAAATCCGTAGAACGGACGGCTAGAGTGCCCCAGGTCACCCGGTCGAGCGAGGAGCGAGCGATGGACAAGCTGCACCTGCGGAACTTCGTCGACGGGGAGTGGCACGACTCCGCCGACGGGCGCAGCAGCGATGTCGTCGACCCGGTGACCGGAGAGGTGTATGCGAGCGCCCCGCTGTCCGGCGAGGCCGACGTGGACGCGGCCTACGGTGCCGCGGCACGGGCGTTCGAGACGTGGCGTGACACCACGCCCGCTGAGCGGCAGCGCCTCCTCCTGAAGCTCGCCGACGCGATCGAGGGGCGCGCCGGGGAGTTCGTGACGACCGAGAGCCGCAACACGGGCAAACCTCTCGGTCTCACGGCGGAGGAGGAGCTGCCGCCCTGTGTGGACCAGCTCCGCTTCTTCGCGGGCGCCGCGCGCGTGCTGGAGGGCCGCGCCGCCGGGGAGTACATGGCCGGGCACACGTCGTTCGTGCGGCGCGAGCCGATCGGCGTCGTCGGGCAGGTGACGCCCTGGAACTACCCGCTGATGATGGCCGTCTGGAAGATCGCCCCCGCGCTGGCGGCCGGCAACACGGTGGTGCTCAAGCCCTCGGACACCACGCCGGCCTCCACGCTGCTGCTCGCCGAGGTGGCCGCCGAGTTCCTGCCGCCCGGCGTGCTCAACGTGATCTGCGGCGACCGCGACACCGGCCGCGCGCTGGTGTCCCACCCCGTGCCGCAGCTGGTGGCGATCACGGGCTCGGTGCGGGCCGGGATGGAGGTGGCCGAGGCCGCGAGCCACGACGTCAAGCGGGTGCACCTCGAGCTGGGCGGCAAGGCGCCGGTGATCGTGTACGACGACGCCGACATCGAGGCGGCCGCGCAGACCATCGCCGAGGCCGGCTACTTCAACGCAGGCCAGGACTGCACCGCCGCCACCCGCGTGCTGGTCGCGGCGTCCGTGCACGACGACCTCGTGGCCGCGCTCACCGAGCAGGCCCGGACGACGCGCACCGGCAGGCCCGACGACGAGGACGTGCTCTTCGGCCCGCTCAACAACCGCACCCAGCTCGACCGCGTCACCGGGCTGCTCGGCAGGCTTCCCGACCACGCGACCGTGACCACCGGCGGCACCCGTCCAGGCGGCGACCTCTCCGGCGGTTTCTTCCTGGAGCCCGCCGTCGTCGCCGACCTGCGCCAGGACGACGAGGTGATCCAGAACGAGATCTTCGGCCCGGTGATCACGGTGCAGCGCTACGCCGACGAGGAGGAGGCGATCCGCCTCGCCAACGGCGTGCGCTACGGCCTCGCCTCGAGCGTGTGGACGCGCGACTTCGGCCGGGCCATGCGCACCAGCCGCCGCCTCGACTTCGGCTGCGTCTGGATCAACACCCACATCCCGCTGGTCGCGGAGATGCCGCACGGCGGCTTCAAGCACTCCGGCTACGGCAAGGACCTGTCGGTCTACGGATTCGAGGACTACACGCGCGTCAAGCACGTCATGGCGAACATCGACTCCTGAGCGCAGCTTGCGGAGCGAACCAACGGCACTGACCCGGCGGAGGCCGACATGACCGAGGTGATCAGTCGACCCGGCGGCACCGCGCCCGGCGACAAGGGACTCAAGGGCGGCGCGCTCGGGCTGCTGTCGAGCGTGGTGATCGGCCTGGCGTCCACGGCGCCCGCCTACAGCCTCGCGGCCAGCCTCGGCGCGCTCGTGCTGCTGGCCGGGGAGAAGGCGCCGGCGATCCTGCTGCTCGCGTTCGTGCCGATGTACCTGATCGCGGTGGCCTACCGGGAGCTCAACCGGGCCGAGCCCGACTGCGGCACCACCTTCACGTGGGCGGGTCGTGCGTTCGGGCCGTGGATGGGTTGGCTGGGTGGCTGGGGGATCATCGCAGCCGACGTGATCGTCATGGCGAACCTGGCGCAGGTGGCAGGCCAGTACTCGTTCCTGCTGGTGGGGGCGGACGCGCTGGCGGAGAGCACGCTGTGGACCACGGTGGCCGGCGTCGTCTGGATCCTGGTCATGACCTACATCTGCTACCGGGGCATCGAGATCTCGGCGCGGCTGCAGTTCGCCCTGCTGGGGATCGAGCTCGTGGTGCTGGCGATCTTCGCCGTCACCGCGCTCGTGCGCGTCTACGCCGGCGACGCCCCCGAGGGCTCGATGATGCCGAGCCTCGGCTGGCTGTGGCCCGGCGGGCTCGAGATCCCCGACCTGGTCGACGCCGTGCTCATCGCCGTGTTCCTGTACTGGGGCTGGGACACCGCCGTCGCCGTCAACGAGGAGAGCGACGAGCCGGGGAGCACGCCCGGTAAGGCCGCGGTGCTCTCCACGCTGCTGCTGCTCGTCACCTACGTCCTGGTCGCGGTGGCCGCCGTGGCGTTCGCGGGCACGGGCACCGAGGGCATCGGGCTCGGCAACGAGGAGAACTCCGACGACGTGTTCGCCGCGATGGGCTCAGCGGTGTTCGGCGAGGAGGGCTTCGGGCGCGCCTTCGTGGTGCTGCTGATCATCTCGGTACTGACGTCGTCGGCGGCGTCCACGCAGACCACGATCCTGCCGACGGCACGCGCGGCGCTGTCGATGGGCGCCTACCGGGCGATCCCGCGGAAGTTCGCCGACATCCACCCGCGCTACCTCACCCCGACCTGGGCCACGTGGGGCATGGGCATCGCGTCGGTCGTGTTCTACGTGGGCCTCACGCTGGTCAGTGAGAACGTGCTGGCCGACTCGATCTCCGCCACCGGCCTGCTGATCGCCTTCTACTACGGCCTCACCGGCTTCGCCTGCGTGTGGTTCTACCGCAGGGAGCTGCGCGGGCGCAGCCTGTGGACCAAGGGTGTGCTGCCGGGGCTGGGCGGGTTGATGCTGCTGGTCGCGTTCGTGCTGTCGAGCATCGACTACGCGTCCGCCGATGCCGGGTCCACCACCGTGTTCGGCATCGGCGGGGTCTTCGTGATCGGGATCGGGGCCATCGTGGTGGGTGCGGTGCTGATGCTGGTGTACAGCCGGATCGCGCCGGCGTTCTTCCGGGGCGAGACGCTGCGGCCGGGCACGTCGGACCTGCTGCTGCACGACGAGCGCGGCGGCCCGCACTTCGGGCTGCCCGACTCCGAGGAGAGCACGGTGATCGCCCCGGACCGGTCGAACCTGCCGCCCGGGCAGGAGCCGGACGAGCCGAAGCGCCCCTGAGTCGTGCCTCGGATCGACCACACGTGCCCGTGATCGGTCCGAGGCACTCACCACCGCGTGGTCAAGGGCGCCGGAACCGGTCGTGCGGCACCACCGCGACGGGCACCAGCTCCACGCGCAGCTCGGGTACGACGAGCCCGGCGACCTGGATGAGGATGCTCGCCGGCGCGGTGCCAGCTGTGAAGTACCGCGAGCGGACCCGCTGGATGGCAGGTAGGTCGGCGCGGTCGAGGAAGTAGATCGTCATCGACACGATGTCATCGAGCACGCCGCCGACCTCGGTGAGCACCGTCCGGACGTTGCGGATGCACTGCTCCATCTGCGCCTCGACGTCGTCGATCCCCACGACCTGGTCGTGCTCGTCCCAGGCGACCTGACCCGTGACGTGCACGACCTCGCCTGCGCCTTGGATCACGCCCTGGGAGAACGCCCGGCCGTTCGGTTGCCAGATCCCGGGCGGGTTGAAGCCGTCAGCCATGGGATCACGATCACAGCGCGGCGGGCCGACCGCAACGCATTACGGCGGGTCGGCGAGCACCCAGGAGTACTCTCGCTGCTCCGTCGTGCGTCGGCACGGAGCAAGTGGATCACAACGGGGCGAGGTGGCCGTGTCGTCTCCCGATTTCCGGCTGATATTCGAGTCCGCACCGGGATGTTTCCTCGTACTGGATCCCGACTTCACGATCGTGGCCGTGAGCGACGCCTATGCCCAGTCCACGATGACCGAGCGGGATTTGATCGTCGGCCAGAACGTCTTCACGATTTTTCCGGACAATCCCGACGACTCAGGCGCCGAGGGCGTGCAGAACCTGCGGGCGTCGCTGGAGCGCGTGCGCCGGGACCGCACCACCGACGTGATGCCCGTGCAGAAGTACGACATCCGCGACTCCGACGGCGACTTCGAGGAGCGGTTCTGGAGCCCCACCAACGTGCCGGTAGTGGGCTCGGACGGGGTGTTGCGGTTCATCATCCACCGCGTCGAGGACGTCACCGACCACCTGCGCCTGCAGCGTTCCGACGAGGCGCAGCAGCGGGAGGTGGTCGCACAGTCGTCGGCGGCGGCGCGGGCGAGCCGCGAGCTCAAGGTGGCCAACGCGGAACTGGCCGAGCTCAATCGGCGACTGACCGAGCTCGACACGCTGAAGAACCGGTTCTTCGCGAACGTGAGCCACGAGCTGCGCACCCCGCTCACGCTGATTCTCGCGCCGGTGGAGAAGCTGCTGGCGGAGGTCCCTGCCGACGATTCGCGCAACTGGCTGCTCGACGTGGTGGATCGCAACGCGCGATTGCTGCTCCAACAGGTCAATGATCTGCTCGACGCGTCGCGGCTCGAGTCCGGCCAGGTCGATGTCGAATACGCCGAGCTGGACCTCACCGAGCAGGTCCGGCAGGCCGCCGGGTTCTTCGAGTCCCGTGCGGTCGACCTGGGAATCGAGCTCCGGGTGCAGACCGACTCGCAGATGCGGGCCGAGACCGATGCCGAGCACCTGAACCGGATTCTGCTGAACGTCCTGTCCAACGCGTTCAAGGTGACGCCGGAGGGTGGCGTCGTGCGCTGTTCCGTCCAGCGCGAACCGGGCGCCGAACGGGCAGTGATCGAGGTCGCGGACAGCGGTCCGGGGATCCCGGCCGACCAGCGCGAGGTGATCTTCGAACGCTTCCGGCAGCTCGACGGCGGACCCACCCGCGAGGTGCCCGGCACCGGCCTCGGGCTGTCGATCGTGCGCGATCTCGTCGACCTGCTGCACGGCGAGGTCGGCGTCGATGCGGCACCGGAGGGCGGGGCGCTGTTCCGGATCGCCTTGCCCGTGGCCGCACCCGCCGGCGCCCCGGTCGGCCAGGAGCCCGCCGTCGAACGGGCGGTGGAGCGGGAGCGCCAGGCGACAACCGATCGGCCCGACCAGGTCGCAACGCGGTCCGACGACCCGACCCGTCCGCTGGTCCTCGTGATCGAAGACAACCGCGACCTGAACGAGCTGGTCTGCCGCACGTTGGCGGAGCAGTACCGCGTGCACGCCGCCTTCGACGGGGAGACCGGCCTTGCGGAGGCCCGCGAGCTGGAACCGCGGCTGGTCGTGTGCGACGTGATGATGCCCAAGCTCAGCGGCGAGGACCTGATCCGGACGCTGCGCGCCGAGGGTGCCGGCTCGGTTCCGGTGCTGGTGATGAGCGCGCGGGCCGAGGAGGGCGCCCGCGTGGCCATGCTGCAGGCAGGCGCCAACGACTACCTCGCCAAGCCGTTCTCGCTCACGGAGCTCCGGGTGCGCACCGACAACCTGATCAACTCGTCCCTGCTCGCCGAGCGGCTGCACGTCGCCCAGCTCTCGGCCGACCGCGAACGCATCGCCACCGACCTGCACGAGCGCGTGATCGGCACGCTGTTCGACCTCAGCCTCCAGCTCGGCGGCGTGCGTGACCTGGCCGCCGGGAGGGTGCAGGAGCGGATCGACGCGACGATGTCCCGTGTGGACTCCGTGATCCGCGAGATCCGGGCGACGATCTTCGAGGCCTGAGCCCCGCTCGGGTCAGATCGCGATCACCGTGGGCACGATCATCGGGCGACGGCGGTAGGTCTCCCCCACCCACTTGCCCACCACGCGCCGCACCGCCTGCGCGATGCGGTGGGTGTCGGTGATGCCTTCCGACTCGGTGCGGGACAGCTCGTCCTCCACCAGCGGCAGCACGGCGTCCAGGGCCTTCGGGTCGTCGGAGAACCCGCGCCCGGACAGCTTGGGCGCGGACACCGCCCGGCCGGTGTTCGCGTCGACCGCGACCGAGATCGAGATGAAGCCGCCCTCGCCGAGCACCAGCCGGTCGGCGAGGGTGCTCTCACCGATGTCGCCGACCTCGAGGCCGTCGACGTACACCCGGCCCACCTCGACCCGCCCGGTGATCGACGCCCGGCCGTCCACCAGGTCGACCACGACGCCGTCCTCGGCGAGCACCACCGCGTCCTCCGGCACCCCGGTCTGGACGGCCAGGCGCCCGTTGGAACGCAGGTGCCGCCACTCGCCGTGCACCGGCATGACGTTGCTCGGCCGCACCGCGTTGTAGAGGAACAGCAGCTCGCCTGCCGGGGAGTGCCCCGACACGTGCACCTTGGCGGTGCCCTGGTGCACAACGGTGGCCCCGAGCCTGGTGAGGCCGTTGATCACGCCGAACACGGCCGTCTCGTTGCCCGGGATCAGCGAGCTGGCCAAGATGATCGTGTCCTCGGACCGGATCCGCACCGAGCGGTGCTCGCCGCGGGCCATCCGCGCGAGCGCCGACAGCGGCTCCCCCTGCGATCCGGTGGAGACGATCACGAGCTCCGCGTCGGGGAGCTCCATCGCCTCGTCCAGGTCGACGAGCAGCCCGTCCGGGACGTGCAGCAGGCCCAGCTCGGCCGCGAGGCCCATGTTGCGCTCCATCGAGCGGCCGACCAGGCAGACCCGGCGCCCGTGCACCACGGCGGCGTCGAGCACCTGCTGCACGCGGTGCACGTGGCTCGCGAAGCAGGCGACGATGATCCGGGCGTCGGCGCGGTGGAACACCCCGTCGAGCACCGGGCCGATCTCGCGCTCGGAGATCACGAACCCCGGGACGTCCGCGTTGGTGGAGTCGACCAGGAACAGGTCCACCCCCTCGTCACCGAGCCGGGAGAAGCCGGCCAGGTCGGTGAGGCGGCCGTCGAGCGGCAGCTGGTCGAGCTTGATGTCGCCGGTGTGCAGCACCAGCCCGGCCGGGGTGCGGATCGCGACGGCGAGCGCGTCCGGGATCGAGTGGTTCACCGCGAAGTACTCGCAGTCGAACGCACCGTGGTGCAGCCGCTCCCCCTCCTTCACCTCGAGCAGGTGCGGGGTGAGGCGGTGCTCCTTGCACTTGGCCGCCACCAGGGCGAGCGTGAACCGCGACCCGACGACCGTCAGGTCCGGCCGCTGGCGCAGCAGGAACGGCACGGCGCCGATGTGGTCCTCGTGCCCGTGCGTGAGCACGAGCGCGTCGATGTCGTCGAGCCGGTCCTCGATGGCGCGGAAGTCCGGCAGGATCAGGTCCACCCCCGGCGAGTCCTCGGACGGGAACAGCACGCCGCAGTCCACGACGAGCAGCCGACCGCCGTACTCGAACACGGTCATGTTCCGGCCGATCTCACCGATGCCGCCGAGCGCCACCACGCGCAGACCGCCCTCCGGGAGCGACGGCGGAGGGTTGGACGGCAGCTCCGCCCGGTTGACCTCCTCGGGTGGGGCCTCGACCGGACGGGAGCGGTCGCGCCGGGGCGGCCGGGAGCGACGGTCGGACCGGGTGCGGTCGGACCGTGCGGGTGGACGGCTCAAACTCGTTTCCTCGCAGTACGGCTAGGCGCGGGCGAACCCGCGCGGGTTCAATGCTGTCGCTCAGCTCCGCGGGCTGCGCTCAGTGGTAGGCCACCTCGGCGCCCAGGTCGGCGTCGGCTCGGGCGCCGAGCGCGCCCTGGCCCTGTTGCTCGGGGCGCTGGTTGCCGGTGGCGAGCGCGATCCCGGCGGCGTGCAGGTCGCCCTCGATCGCGGCCACCTGCTCCTCCGTGGCGGGCGGCAGCGGCAACCGGGGGTCGCCGACGTCGATCCCGCGCAGCCGCATCGCGCTCTTCGCGAAGAGCACCCCACCGACCCGGCCCATCGCGCGGATCACCGGGATCGTGGCGTAGTGCAGGTTGCGGGCGCGGTCGACGTCACCGGCCTCGTAGGCGTCGAGCATCTCCCGCAGCCGGTTGGCCACCACGTGCCCGATCACGCTGACGAACCCGACCGCGCCGACCGACAGCCACGGCAGGTTCACCGGGTCGTCGCCCGAGTAGTAGGCGAGCGTGGTGGTGGCGAGCACCTCGGTGCCGACGCGCAGGTCGTTGCGGGCGTCCTTGACCGCCACGATCCGCGGGTGCTCGGACAGCCGCTGCAGCGTCTCCACCTCGATGGGGATCACGCTGCGCGGCGGGATGTCGTAGAGCATCACCGGCAGGTTCGTGGCGTCGGCGATCGCCGTGAAGTGCTGCACGAGACCGGACTGCGGCGGCCGCGAGTAGTACGGCGTGACCAGCAGCAGCCCGTGGGCACCCGCCTTCTCCGCCTCCCGCGAGAGGTGGATGCTGTGAGCGGTGTCGTAGGTGCCTGCGCCCGCCACCACGGTGGCCCGGTCGCCGACGGCGCTCACCACCGCCCGGATCAGCTCCGACTTCTCCTCGTCGCTGGTGGTGGGCCCCTCGCCGGTGGTGCCGTTGACGACCAGCCCGTCGTTGCCGAGCTCGACGAGGTGGGTGGCCAGCTCCTCGCTTCTGGCGAGATCCAGCCGGCCGTCCGCGTCGAAGGGCGTGACCATCGCAGTCAGCACGCGGCCGAACGGGCGGCCCGGCATGGCGGTGGGGCTCATGGGTTGACGGTACCCCTCGCGCGTCGGCAGCTCTCGCCCCGCGCCGCACCCGGGGTGTCGAACCGCACGCGTCACACCCCGCGCGGCGAGCCCCTCAGGGCCTCGACATCGGCCGGGTCTCCCTGCAGCTCGACGCGGACGGCGTCGCGGCCGAACGCGAACAGGACGAGCTCACCCGGCTCGCCGACCACGGTGACGGCGCCGGGCCCGGTCTTCACCACGTGCCGCTCCCCCGACGGGCGCGCCAGCACCACCCCCACCGGGCTGCGGCGCAGCAGCAGGCCCAACCGCCGCGCTCCCGCCCAGAGCGCCGTGTCGCGTTCCTCGTCGGGCCCGCGGGGTTCCCACCCGGGCTCGCCGCGCCGGACGTCCTCGTGGTGGACGAAGAACTCGTTGGCGTTCGCGGCCGCGTCGATGCGCTCGAGCCGCGCCGGGGACCACGACTGCGGGCCGCCGCGGAACAGCGCCACGGCCTCCGTCCACTCCATCTCGCGGTAGCCGTCCATCGCCCGCTCGGTGACGGACGCCAGCGCGGGGATGAGGATCCCCGCCGCCGCGTGGAGCTGCCGCTCCCGGACGAGGAGGTGGGCCAGCAGGTCCCGCGTGGTCCAGCCCGCGCAGAGCGTGGGGCGGTCGGGGCCCGCGCGGAGCAACTCGTCGCTGAGCTCGGCACGCTCCCGGCTCGCAAGGCTCATGATCTGAACTGTACTCACGAGTTAGCGATGCTCGTGAGGTATCATTCCATGCCCGATTTGGCTTGGACAGGCATGGAATCGCCCTCCTACGCTTCACGCCCACAGCAGCCGACCCGCCGTGGCCGATGGATCGAAGGAGATCGTGGTGGCCCCAACCAGGTACGCCCGCCGGACCGCGCTCGTCGGCGCAGGTGCCGCGCTCGTCCTCTCCCTCGCCGCCTGCGGCGGCAACCTGGGAGGCGGCGGCAATGGCGGCGACCCGTCCGCCGACGCGTTCCCCAGCGGCCCCATCAGCGTCAGCGTGGGCCAGGCTCCCGGCGGCAGCACGGACCTGATCGCGCGAGCGCTGGCCAACGTCGTCACCGAGGACCTCGGCGTACCGGTGCCGGTGGTGAACACGCCCGGCGCGAACGGGGCATTGGCCGCCAAGGAGCTCGCCGCCAAGACGCCCGACGGCCAGAACCTCATGGTCATCAACGCCTCGCTCGTGGCGATCACGCCGCTCGCCGTGCCCGACGACGAGGCCGTCGACATCGAGAACTACGAGGTCGTCACCGGCATCTCGCAGGACGACTTCATCCTCGTGGCCAACCCGGCGACCGGCTTCCGCACCGTGCAGGACATCGTGAACGCCGGCCGGCCCATCAGCTACGGCACCACCGGCGTGGGCACCGGGAGCCAGCTCTCCCAGGCCCTGCTGTTCTCGCAGGCGGGCATCCAGGGCAACGCGGTGCCGTTCGACGGTGCATCCGACGCCATGACCGCCCTGCTCGGCGGCCAGATCGACGTGGCGGGCGTGCAGCTCGGCGACGCCAAGACCCACCTCGGCTCGGTCACGCCGATCGTCGTGTTCTCGAAGGAGCGCAGCCAGTACTTCCCCGACGTCCCCACCGCGGTCGAGGCGGGGTTCGACTCCACGGTGTCGCAGTACCGGGCGGTCGTCGCCCCCAAGGGCACCCCGGCCCCGGTGCTCGACCGGCTGCGGACGGCCTTCACCGCGGCGTTCCAGGCCCAGGAGTACAAGGACTTCAATGCCCAGCGGCTGCTAGCTCCGTACGAGGTGGACGGCGCGCAGGTGGTGTCGGAGTGGACCGCGGCCCGCGACCGGTACCAGGCGTTGATCGACCAGTACGGCATCCCGTTCGGCGACAAGGGCTGACCGGGAACGGCTCTACCGGCGCGTCCCGCCCCAGGGGATCAGCAACGCCGCCAACCAGCCGATGATCGCGAAGCCACCGACGATCACGAGCGCGGAGAAGTACTGGCCGCCACCCGGTACGGCGCCGGCCACCAGCGAGCCGGCGATCGCCACACCGAGCGACGAACCCAGGTTCGAGACGCTGCGCGACACGCCGGAGATGTCGCCCTGGACGCTCTCCGGCCACACCGACTGCACGAGGTTGACCGACGCGGTGAGCATGATCCCGACGCCGATGCCCATGAGGAACAGGCCCGGGACGTAGCTCCAGACGCTGGGAGCCGTCCCGCCGAGCAGGAGCAACAGGCCCAGGCCGAGGGTCGTGACGAAGAAGCCGAACCGGATCAGCCGGCGCTGGCTGTGCCGGCGGGCCATGCGCGGAGCAGCCCCCGACGACAGCAGGAGGCCGATCGTCGCGGGCACCAGCACCAGCCCGGTCTCGATCGCCGAGAAGCCGCGGACCTGCTGGAGGAATACCGAGATCACGAAGAAGGAGCCCTGCAGGACCAGCCACTGGAGGTTCTGGGTCACCAGGCCCAGGTTCGACGTGAGGTTCGTGAACAGCCTGACCGACACGAGCGGGGCGCGGCCGTTCCGCTCCCGCGCCCACGCGAAGTAGACGAACGCGGCCAGGATCACCACTCCGATACCCACGTAGAGCCACACGGGTGAGATCCCGCCCTGGGGGATGACCACGGTGTCGCCGATCGCGTAGTCCTGCGTGGCCGCACCCCATCCGTAGACCCCGCTCTGCAGCACCCCGAACACCACGAAGAACAGACCCAGCGCCGAGAGGACGGCGCCACCCCAGTCGAATGCGGGCCGCTGCTGGGGCAACGGCGGATCGGCGATGACGCGACCCAGCCAGGTGATCGTCACGACGATCAGCACCTGCAGGAGGAACGACGCGCGCCAGCTGATGTAGCTGGTGATGAGCCCGCCGATGAGCGGCCCCGCCGCGGCGCCGATCCCGGCGGCCCCGCTCACGACGCCGAAGTACCGGGCACGGGTGGTGGTGTCGTCGAACAGCGTGGTGATGAGGATGTAGATCGGCGGGATCAGCAACGCCGAACCCACCCCCTGCAGCAGGGAGTAGCCGACCACGAGCAGGGGCAGCCCCGGCGCGAGCGCCGCGAGCAACGCGCCCGCTCCGTAGATGATGAGCCCGACCTGGAAGCAGAACTTGCGGCCCCAGATGTCGGTCAGCTTGCTGCCCGGGATCATCAGGGCCGCCATCGTCAGTGTGAACAGGGTGATGGTGGTCTGGATCCCGGTCACCGAGGTGCCGAGGTCCGTGGCGATCGACGTGATCGCGACGTTCATGTTGGAGGCGGCGTAGCTGGCCACGAACTGCGCCAGCGCCAGCGGCAGTACCGCTGCCCTCGCCGCCGCCAGGGCTGCACCTTCGCTGCCTGTGGTGCTGGGCATGGCCTGATGGTGGAGCGGGCGCCGCCCGGCGTCCTCACCCGCCGCGAATGATTGGTGCTGGGCGCGGGCGGGCCTACCCCTCCGTGACGAACGGGCTCGACGCGATCTCGGAGCCGTCCTCCAGCTTGCCGATCTCGAAGTCGTTGAACACGTTGGGCACCTCGCGCTGCAGCTGGCGCAGGCACTCGATGGCGAGCGCGCGGATCTCGACGTCGGCGTGCTCCGTGGCCCGCATCGCGATGAAGTGGCGCCACGCCCGGTAGTTGCCGGTGACGACGATGCGGGTCTCGGTGGCGTTGGGCAGGATCGCCCGCGCCGCCTGCCGCGCCTGCTTGCGCCGCAGCGTGGCGTCGGGGACGTCGGCGAACCTCTTCTGCAGGCCCTCCAGCAGCGCCTCGTACGCCTCGACGGACGCGGCGGCCGCCTGCGTGAAGAGCTCGTGCAGCTCGGGGTCGTCGGCGATGACGTCGGGCTCCACCATCGCGGCGTCGCGCTCGGGCACGTACCGCTGGGAGAGCTGGCTGTAGGAGAAGTGGCGGTGGCGGATGAGCTCGTGGGTGAGCGAGCGGGACACCCCCGTGAGGTAGAAGCTCACCGTGCCGTGCTCGAGCACCGACAGGTGCCCGACCTCCAGGATGTGGCGCAGGTAGCCGGCGTTGGTGGCCGTGGCCGGGTTCGGCTTCGACCACGACTGGTAGCAGGCCCGGCCCGCGAACTCGGCGAGCGCCTGGCCGCCGTCGGCGTCGGTGGTCCACGGCACGCCGGCCGGCGCGATGAACTCCGTCTTTGCGACGAGCTGGACGCCCAGCGGCGGGGTCTGCGGCATGGCGGAAGCGTAGCCACGGGCACCGACGGAACCGGGCCTGACGCCATCTGACGTCACAGCCCCCTTGACTGACGTCACTGATGACGCCATATTGATGTCATGGACTTGAGTCAGTACGTGCAGCAGCTGCGCGAGGACCTCGCGTCCGCGGCCGCCGCAGGCGACGAGCAGACGCAGCGCACCGGCGCGCTGCTCGGCGCCGCCATCGAGCCCGCGGCCCGGCTCGCGCTCATGAACGCGCTCTCCGACCTGGCCGCGGAGGTCACCGCCGCGCTCGGCGACCGCGTGGTCGAGGTGCGGCTCGACGGCCGCGACGTCCGCGTCGCGGTGAGCCGTGACGAGGCAGCCGAGTCCGGCCCGGAGCCGGAGCCGCCGTTCCCCGGGTTCGGTGACTTCCGGGGGGCCGACGCCGGCGACATCAGCCGCATCACGCTGCGGCTCGTCGAGCAGATCAAGAACCAGGCCGAGCAGGCCGCGGCGGCGCAGGGCGTGTCGCTCAACTCGTGGGTCGCGCAGGCGGTGCAGGGCGCGCTGGCCGGCCAGCGCAAGCCGGGCCGCCACGGCGACTGGACGCGCGACCGCGGCGGCAAGCGCCTGCGCGGCTGGGTGGAGGGATGACAGACGTGAGCGAGTCCGACATCAACTTCGAGAAGGACTTCCCGGAGGAGGGCCCCGCTCTCGTCCGCCAGCAGAGCTGGTCGGTCGACGGCCCGGCCGAGCTGGAGATCGCCGCCGACATCGGCCGGATCCGCGTCCACCTCGAGGACCTCCCCGAGGGCGGCGGGGAGCTGCGGGTCGAGGTGCGCCACGACCCGTCGGCGAACACCGCGGTGACCCAGGGGATCTCCAGCCTGATCAACTGGCTGGGCAACGCCACCGGAGGGGGCTTCGGCAACGCGGAGCAGCTCGCCGCCGACGCCGTGTCGGCAGCCGAGATCAGCTGGTCGGAGAGCGGGCGGCGGCTCGTGGTGCGCTCTTCCCAGGACCTCCCGCTGCGGTCGGTTCCGCTCGCGATCACCGTCTGGGCGCCCACCCGCTCCCGGCTTGCGGCGCGGATCGGCGCCGGTGACGTGCGGGTCAGCGGCCGCGCCGGGTGGGCGGGCGTGCGCACCGGCTCCGGCAACGCCACGCTCGACGGCGTCGACGGCGACGCCGACGTCACCACCGGCTCCGGCGCCATCGACCTCGGCCCCGTCACCGGACGGGCGCGGCTGCGCACCGGTTCCGGCGCGGTCCGGGCCGCCTCCACCGGCGGCCCCACCGAGATCAAGACCGGCAGCGGCGACATCGTCCTCGGCGAGGTCAACAGCGACGTGCGGCTGCGGACGGGATCCGGTGACGTCACCGTGTCCGACGCGCGCAGCGGGGATCTGGAGATCACCACCGGCTCCGGCGGCGTCCGCATCGGCGTGCACCCGGGCGTGGGCGCCGAGCTCGACCTGGTGTCCGGCTCCGGGAAGGCCCGCAGCGAGCTGGACGTGTCCGGGGAGGCACCGCAGAAGCCGACGGCCCTGCAGGTGCGCGGGCGCACCGGCAGCGGCGACGTCCTCGTCGCGCGCGCCGCGGTTCCCGCCTGAGCCACGTGCTTCCGCGGGCGGCACCATCGTCGATGGGGAGCGACGAGGGTGCCGTCCGCGCTGCCGGCGGGGAACAGGATCAGCCGCGGGGGTCGGGCAGCCGCCTGCTGAGCAGCACGACGCCCCACCGCCGCCAGCTAGACGCCCGCGGACACCGATACGGCCGGCAAGCTGGCAACGCTGCGGCTCTGAGCCCGAACCTCGCGCAGCAGCGGGGCGGCGAGGTCGCCCCGCTCCCCCACCTCGACCCCGTCGAGCCCGAGCCAGTCGGCCATGGCCTGCAGCTCCGCGGCCAGCTCCGCGACGACGCGCGGGACGTCGACCCCCTCCTCGGCGAACGCTCCCGGCACCCGCAGCACCCCCGCCACCCGGTCGGCCTTGAGGTCGACCCGGGCCACCAGCTCGCCGTCGAGCAGGAACGGGAACACGTAGTAGCCGTACCGACGCTTCGGCTCCGGCACGTAGATCTCGATGCGGTAGTGGAACCCGAAGACGCGCTCCGTGCGGGCCCGCTCCCAGACCAGCGGGTCGAACGGGCAGAGCAAGGCGCGGCCGGTGATGCGCCGCGGCACGCGGGCGCCCGGAACCCGGTACGCCGGCCGCTCCCAGCCGCGCACCTGCACCTGCTCCAGCCGGCCCGCGTCGACCAGCTCCGCCACCGCCACCTGGCTGCGCTTGGGGGCGAGGCGGTAGTAGTCGCGCAGCTCGGGCTCGGTGGCCACGCCCAGCGCCACCGCGGAGCCCAGCACCAGCGTGCGGGACGCCTCCTCGGCGCTCGGCGCCGGCGCGGCCAGCACCTCGGGCGGGAGCACGCGCTCGGGCAGGTCGTAGAGCCGCTCGAAGTGGCGGCGCGTGCCGGTGGTGAGCGAGCCGATGCCGAAGAGGTACTCGCAGACGCGCTTGACGTCGGAACGCTCCCACCACGACGCCCCGGGCGGCCGCGGCCGGGTGGGCGCCTCGAGCGCCTTCTCGATGGCCCCCGCGCTGATCGGGCCCAGCTCCTTGACGGCGGCGAGGATGTCGTCGACCAAGCCGGGGTGGCGGTCGACCAGTGGCTGGTAGGTGCGCCACCACCGATCGCGGAACGCCCCTGACCACAGCAGCGGCCACTCCTCCACGGGCACCAGGCTGGCCTCGTGGGCCCACGCCTCGACGAGCAGCCGGGGCTTGCGCGCCGAGTGGGACCAGGCGGCGTCGTCGACGAGAGCGCGGTCGTAGGGCCCCAGCCGGCTGAACACCGGCATGTAGTGGGCGCGGACGGCGACGTTGACCGAGTCGAGCTGCAGCAGCCGGACCCGGCCGAGCACCCGCAGGAGGTGGCGGCGCGTGGGCGGGCCGGACGGCCGCGGGTGGGCGAACCCCTGGGCGGCCAGCGCCGCCCGGCGCGCGGCGGCGGGACCTATCGTCTCGACGGTGGACGTCACGAGGTGGATGTTGCCAGCTCACCCCGACGTTTTCGGGGGCGCTCCGACACGATGACCACGACCACCGCGAGCAGCACGACGCCACCGCCTGCCAGCTGGCCCGCGGAGAAGCTCTCGCCGGCCACCAGCACGCCGAGGAGCACCGCGATCACCGGGTTGACGTACGCGTAGGTCGCCACCGTCGACACCGGGAGCGCCGCCAGCGCGTACGCGTAGGCGCTGAAGGCCATCAGCGACACCACCACGGCCATGTAGCCCCACGCCCACCAGGCCGCCGGCTCGACGGCGGCGAGGTCGGGCCGGTCGCCCGCGAGTGCGCTGCCGGCCATCAGGATCGCCCCGCCCACCAGCATCTGCCCCGCTGCCAGCGCGAACGGATTGGCCGGGACGGGCATCCGGGTGGTGGCGAACGTGCCCGACGCCCACCCGACCGCGGCCAGCAGCACCAGCCACGGCCCCCACCACGCGGTGCCGAACACACCTCCCGAACCGGCCGACGGCGCGGCGAGCAGCAGCAGGGTGAGGCCGGCCACGCCGAGCCCCACCCCGCCGATGGTGGTGCGCCGCGGCCGGTCCCCCGTGAGCATCCGCAGCACGACGATCCACATCGGCACCGACGCGATCAGCAGCGCGGCCAGCCCCGAGGCCACGTACTGCTGGGCGATGGTGACGAGCCCGTTGCCCCAGGCCGGCAGCAGCAGCCCGGCGAGCGCGGTGGTGCCGAGCTGCGGCCAGGTCATCCGGAACGCACCCGGCCCGGAGAACACCAGCACCAGGATCCCGAGCAGCGAGCCGCCGACGAGGAAACGCACGCCGCTCGCGAAGAGCGGCGGCAGGTCGGTGATTATGAAGCGGTTGGCGAGGTACGTGGAGCCCCACAGCACGTAGACCACGCCCAACGCGGCCCACGCGAGGGCCGGCCGGCGAGCAGCGGCATTCACCCCTGCAACGTTGCCATAGCGAATGATGGCCGGCTGCCGAGTTGCCGGACGCGTGGGCTTGGATGGGGTCATGGCCACCGCCGCCGTCCGCCCCGCGACGCCCGAGGACGTCCCCGAGATCGTGCGGATCCAGGCCGACACCTGGACCACCGCCTACGCAGGCCTCGTGCCCGCCGCCGCGCTGGAAGGGCTGCGCTCGCCCGCGGCGCGGGCGGCGTGGGCAGCGGCGGTGGAGGCGGGCGATGGCCACCACGTGCTCGTGGCCACCGAGGGCGAGTGGACCGTGGGCTTCTGCGCCGCGGCCCCAGCCGTTGCGCCGGACGGCGCCGTCGCCCCGTCCGCTCCGACGCTCGGCCCCGAGGCGTGGGCGGAGATCAGCGCCCTGCTCGTGGAGCCGCGCTGGGGCAGGCGCGGCCACGGCGGCCGCCTGCTGGCCGCTGCGGCCACCCACCTCCGCGCGGACGGCGCCCGCTACGGCCTCGCCTGGGTGCCGGAGGCCGACACCGCGAGCCGCAACTTCTACAAGTCGGCGGGGTGGACGCCCGACGGCACGGTCCGCGTGCTGGACACGGGCGAAGGCGAGCTCCGCGAGGTCCGGGTGACCGGCGCCCTGGACCTGGAGCTGACTCCGCACACCCACTAGTCCTGGAGGCCGAGGAGGGGCTCCAGGCCGACCGTGAGGCCGGGGCGCTCGCGCACCGCCCGCACCGCCATCAGCACCCCGGGCATGAACGACGACCGGTCGAACGAGTCGTGGCGGATCGTCAGCGTCTCCCCCGTGGTTCCGAGCACGACCTCCTGGTGCGCCACGAGGCCGGGCAGGCGCACCGAGTGCACGCGCACGCCCTCGACCTGCGCGCCCCGGGCGCCGGGGAGCTCTGAGGTGGTGGCGTCGGGCACCTCGCCCGTACCGGCCTCGGCCCGCGCGGCCGCGATCAGCCCCGCGGTGTGCACCGCCGTGCCCGACGGCGCGTCGACCTTGCCCGCGTGGTGCAGCTCGATCACCTCGACGGACTCGAAGAACCGCGCCGCCGTCCTCGCGAACTGCATCATGAGGACGGCTCCCACCCCGAAGTTCGGCGCGATGAGCACGTGCCCAGGCCGGGCGTCGAGCCGCGCGCGCACGTCGGCGAGGCGGGCCTCGTCGAACCCGCTGGTGCCGACGACCACCGCGATGTCGTGGTCGAGGCAGAACTGGAGGTTGTCCAGGACGGCGCCGGGCTGGGTGAAGTCGACGGCCACCTGCGCGCCGGCATCCGTCAGCGCGGAGAGCGGGTCGCCGTCGTCGACGCCCGCGACCAGCGTCACCCCGTCCGCCGCCTCGACGGCCGCGCAGACCTGCGTGCCCATCCGCCCTCGCGCGCCCAGCACGCCGACCCGAATCTCCTCGCTCACAGCGAGGAAGGCTAGTGCCCCGCCCCGGAAGGTTGGCGCGTAGATCGGTGGATCCAGGCGTTCGCTGGCAAGGCGCCGCGCGACCCTCGTACCGGGCGTACTCGGGTCGTGCGGCAACGCGGCCAGCGGGCGCCTGGGCCGCCGAGGTACGTGATGAACCTTTCGGGGCGGGGCACTGGTCAGGTGAGGAGGAGCGCCCCGACCCACACCGCCGCTGCGAGCAGTCCCGTGGCCATCTCGATCACGATGCTCCAGCCCACGGCCGCCAGCGCGCGCCGGGTGGAGGGCCACGCGGCCTCGTGCCCACCGAGGCGGGCCAGCTCGGCGAGGTAGATGCCGAGCACGAACCCGATGAAGAGCCCCACGACCGGGATCACGAAGAACCCGACCACGCCGAGCACCGCGCCGGCCGCGATGGTGCGGCCGGGTACCCCCGAGTCGCGCAGGCGCCGCCCCGGCACCAGGTACTTCACCACCGACCCGACGAGCACGATCGCGACGACGATCCCGAGCACGGTCCACGCCACGAAGTCGGCGCGCCCGACCGCCCAAACCCCCACGCCGGCCACGACCAGCACCAGCCCCGGGAGGATCGGCAGCGCGATCCCGACGATGCCGACGACCACGAGCACCGCGGCGAGCACGGTGGCGACATCCACTCCCCGATGATGTCACGTGCGCGCACGGACGGACTCAGCCGTGCAGGGTGGGCCGGTAGATCAGCTCCTGGGTGTGGCCGTCGAGCGTCCGGCTCTCGACCAGCTCGAGGTCGAAGTCGGCCCCGCCCCGGAAGATCGGATCCAGGCCGGTCCGGCCGGTGATCACGGGAAAGAGCGTCACCTGGACGCGGTCGACCAGACCCGCTGCCATCAGCGCCCGGTTCATCGACAAGCTGCCGTGCGAGCGCAACGGCACATCCGACTCCTCCTTGAGCCGGGCGACGACGTCGACCGCATCGCCGCTCAGGACGGTCGCATCAGGCCAGTCGAGCGGTTCTCGCAGCGTGGTCGACACCACCGTCGCCGGCAGGTTCCTCATCCGCGTGACCCACGGGTCGCGGACCTCGGATTCCTCGGTGCTCGCGGCCAGCATCTGCGCGAACGCCCGGTACGTGGTGGCCCCGAAGACCATCCGCTGCTCCTCGCCGTACAGGGCGAGGCGGTGCTCGAGCAGCTCCGGGCCTTGCTTGCCCCAGTAGCCGCCCCAGTCGCCGCCGGCGGCACCGAAGCCGTCGAGGCTGGAGAAGACGTCGAAGGTGTAGGTAGCGGTCATGGCGCTCTCCTCGAGTGCGGTGGATCGGGGTGTGGGGACGGGTCAGGCGCGCAGCCGGCGGGCGACCGCGGGGATCACGATCGCCGCGGCCACCAGGTGGGTCACCATCAGCAGGACCTTGGTGCCGGTGGCGGCGTCGGCGAGCACGTCCGGCACCAGGGAGAGCACGGTCAACGCGATCGTGGTGCGGATCCAGGTGGTGCGCGGGTGCCGGGCGAACCGGCGCAGTCCCACGGCGATGAGCAGGCCGATGACCGAGAAGATGACGGTCAGGGTCGCGAACCCGGACGCCGGGATCGACGCACCCGCGACGTCGAGGCTGATCCCCACCGCCGAACCGGCGGCGGCGACGGCCGCGGTGGCGACCGCGGCGACGACGGTGGCGACGGCCCCGTCCCGCAGGAGCGATCCGACCGAGGGAACGGCGGAAGCGGTGGCGGTGGGGTTGGTGACGATGGCGGACATGGTGACCTCCGGTGCTTGGTGCGACCGGCTGCGTGCCGGTCTCTCACCCTGGCTACGAACGGGCTCGACACCGTTCGACATGTCCCCCGGACAACTTTCGAAGATTTTTCCGGAGTGGGTGCCGGCTCGCCGTCGGCGCTGTTGACGCGCGTGGCCGCCACCGCGATCGTGATCCCGGCCATCGCCCGCCGCCTGATCCTCCGGAGGGGTTCGCGTTGAGGAACTACCTGCTCGCCGTCCAGCTCGACGAGAGCGCGCCGCCGGAGCCGGAAGAGGAGGTGCTGGCGCAGATGGCCCGGACGGGCCGGGTCAACGACGAGCTGCAGGCCGCCGGTGCGTGGGTGTTCGCCGGCGGCCTGCAGCACTCGGACGCCAGCACGGTCGTCCGTCCTTCGGGCGGCACGATCACGATGACCGAC
This sequence comes from Pseudonocardia cypriaca, assembly GCF_006717045.1. Classification (NCBI taxonomy): domain Bacteria; kingdom Bacillati; phylum Actinomycetota; class Actinomycetes; order Pseudonocardiales; family Pseudonocardiaceae; genus Pseudonocardia; species Pseudonocardia cypriaca. Next base: position 1,762,153 of record NZ_VFPH01000001.1, on the reverse strand, counting down.
GGCCCGTTCGCCGAGACGAAGGAGCAGCTCGGCGGGTTCTGGGTGATCCAGGTCGACGACCTCGACCAGGCGCTGGCCTGGGCCGAGAAGTGCGCGCTGGCCTGTGGACAGCCGGTCGAGGTGCGCCCGTTCGACGACGGGTCGCGCCGACGCTGATGGACCTGCGCTGATGGATCTGAACGGCGTCTACCGGGCGGAGTACGGCCGGTGCGTGGCCACGCTGACGCGCATCCTCGGTGACATCGGGCTCGCCGAGGACGCCGTCCAGGACGCGTTCGCGGTGGCCGTCCGGAAGTGGGACGGGGCGCTGCCGCCCAACCCCGGTGCGTGGATCGTCACCACCGCCCGCAACCGGGCGATCGACCGCCTGCGCCGCGAGTCGACGCGGGAGGCCCGCCACGCGGAGGCGCTGCTGCTGCACCGGCCCGACGAGCCGGAGGAGGTGGGACCGGTGCGCGACGACCAGCTCCGCATGATCTTCACCTGCTGCCACCCGGCGCTGTCGCCGCTCGCGCAGACCGCGCTCACCCTGCGCCTGCTCGGGGGTCTGGAGGTGGCGGAGATCGCGCGGGCCTACCTGGTGCCGGAGGCGACCGTCTCCCAGCGGATCGTCCGCGCGAAGAAGAAGATCCGCGACGCCGGCATCCCCTACCGGGTGCCAGACGCCGCCGAGCTCCCCGATCGGCTGTCAACGGTGCTCACCGTGCTCTACCTGGTCTTCAACGAGGGCTACACGTCGACGTCCGGGCAGCTGCTGCGGACGGACCTGTGCCTGGAGGCAGTCCGCCTGGCCAGGGCGCTCGCCGGGCTGATGCCCGACGAGCCGGAGGTGCTCGGACTGCTGGCGCTGCTCCTGCTCGTCGAGGCCCGCCGGCCGGCCAGGGTGGGACCTGCGGGTGAGCTGGTGGTGCTCGCGGAGCAGGACCGGTCGCTGTGGGACCGGGAGCTGATCGCGGAGGGCCACGAGCTGGTGCGGCGGTGCCTGCGCCGTGGCCGGCCAGGGCCCTACCAGTTGCAGGCCGCGATCAACGCCGTGCACACGGACGGATCGGCCACCGACTGGGCGCAGGTGCTGGCGCTCTACGACCAGCTCCTGCAGCACGCCCCGACCCCGATCGTGGCGCTCAACCGCGCCGTCGCCGTCGCCGAGGTGCACGGACCGGCACCCGCGCTGGCCATCGTCGACGAGCTGGACCTGCCGGGCTACCACCTGCTGCCCGCCACCCGCGCCGACCTGCTCAGCCGCCTCGGCCGCACCTCGGATGCGGTCGCGGCCTACGACGAGGCGATCGTCCTGGCCACGAACGACACGGAGCGGACCTTCCTCGAGACGCGCCGGGCGCGGCTGATGCCGGGAGGCGCTTCGGCGCGCTGATCCTTCGGTACGTTCCGCGGAACGCACTCTTGCGTTGGCGCGCCGTTCCCGGCCGGGAACGGATGGTGCCGGCCGAGCGCCTCGGCAGGAACGGCTCGCATGCGGACCGGGTTCGTGATGCAGGACGCGCTACTGCCGGTTCAGCAGTTCACGGGCCAGCGCGAGCGCCGCAGCAGCCCGTTGCTCCGCTGTTCCGCCGAGCTGCGCGCCGCGCGATTCGGCCATCACCAGGGTGCTCAGGGCGAGCCGGCCGCGGATGCGGCCGTCGATGTCGTCGCCCGGGCCGAGTGATCGCGCCAGGGCGTCGAGGTGGTGGAGCAGCTCGGCCGCCGCCGGGAGGCCGGCGAGCGCGTGCTCGTTCACCCGGGCGCACACGAGCAACGCGCCGTGCTCGCCCCCGATGAGCGCGGCGAACCGGTCCAGGGCGTCGCGTCGCCGGTGCCAGGGGGCCGGCGCCGGCTGCAGGGACTCCGTGAGCTCGGCGAGCTCGGGCAGAACCCGGTTGTACGAGCTCGTCAGCACGTCTTCCTTGCTGCGGAAGTGGTGGTAGAGCGCCGGGCGGGTGATGGCGAGCCGCTCCGCGACCTCGGCCAGCGTGGTTCGCTCGTACCCCTGCGTCGTGAACATCTCCAGAGCGGTGGCGCGGATGCGCTCGCGGGTGTCGGTGCGCCGGCCGTCCGCGCGTTCGCTCATGCCGGGCAGCATCCCATCCGACTAACTGACTTACACGTAAGTAAGGTACCTTCGGCGGCATGGAGCCCGATCAAGACGTCGTCCACGAGGGGTTGTCCGGCCGCCGGGTACTCGTGACGGGCGGCAGCCGGGGACTGGGAGCGGCGATCGTCCGGCGCTTCGCAGCCGCCGGCGCCACCGTCCTGGCCTCCGCCCGCACGGCACCGGAGCCGGGTGAACTGCCCGCGACGTTCTTCGCGGCCGATCTCGCCACCGCCGAAGGGGCCGCGGACCTGGCCCGCCGGGTGCTCGACGCCGCGGGCGGCGTCGACGTCCTGGTCGACAACGCCGGCAGCGCCTCTCCGCCGGCGGACACCCTGCTCCGCAGCGACGAGACCTGGGAGACCGACCTGGCGCTCAACCTGCTTGGCGCGGTCCGGCTCGATCGGCACCTCGTGCCCGGGATGGTCGAACGCGGGCACGGCGTTGTCGTCCACGTCTCGTCGATCGCGAGCCGGTTGCCGCAGCCGGGTCAGGTCACCTACGCGGCGGCGAAAGCCGCGCTCAACACCTACAGCCGTGCCCTGGCCGCCGAACTCGGCCCGAGCGGCGTGCGGGTGGTGAACGTGCTACCCGGCTTCATCCCCACGCCGGGGGCGATCGCCCACCACCGCGAGATCGCCGAAAGCCGCGGCGTCAGCCTCGAGCAGGCTCAGCGGGACCTGGCCACCAGCCTCAACGTCCCGATGGCCCGGCCCGGCTCACCCGAGGATGCGGCCGAACTCATCGTGTTCCTCGCCTCGGACCGCGCCCGCTGGCTGACCGGCGCGCAGTACCGGGTGGACGGCGGCATCCTGCCCGTTGTGTGAACACTGCGACGGCCGGGCGAGCCGACGACCGACCAACCACTCCGGCGGCGAGACCGGCTACGCCAGCGCCCGGAGGGAGTAGGGGAGGTCGCGCTCGTCGTCGTAGGGGCCGACCACCGCGGCCGTGAGAGGCTCCGTCAGGAGTTCGGCGGCGAGCGCCTTCACCTGGTCGACGGTGACCGCGGCGATGCGGTCGAGGCTCTCGGCGATCGTGCGCTGGCGGCCGTGGTCGAGCTCGGAGCGCCCGATCCGGTTCATCCGCGACGGGGTGTCCTCCAGCCCCAGCACGAGGCCGCCGCGCAGGTTGCCCTGGGCGCGGGTGAGCTCCGCGGGGGTGAGGCCGTCGGCGGCCACCTCGGCGAGGACGGCGCGCACGACCGTGACGACCTCGTCGAGCCGCTCGGGCGCGCACCCGGCGTACACCGAGAAGCTGCCGGCGTCGGCGTAGGCGGACAGCGCCGAGTAGACCGAGTACGCCAGGCCGCGCTGCTCCCGGACCTGCTGGAAGAGCCGCGAGCTCGGCCCACCGCCCAGTGCGGTGTTGAGCACGCTGAGAGCGGTGCGCCGCGGGTCGTGCCGCGGGAGGCCGGGCACGCCGAGCATCAGGTGCGCCTGCTCGGTGTCGTCGGGGCGCACGACGAGCCGGGGCCCGGCCGCCAGCTGCGCTGGCGCCGGGTGGCGCGGGGCAACCGGAACGGCGCCGCCCGCCCGCGCGGCCGCGGCGGCCAGCGCGCTCGACACCAGCTCGACGACCTCGCCGTGCGTCAGGTTGCCGGCCGCGGCCACCACCATCCGCGGGGTGGTGTACTCGCCGCGCCAGAAGTCGTGGAGGGTCTCCCGGCTCATCCGCCGGATCGACTCCTCGGAACCGATCACCGGCCGCCCGAGCGGGTGGTCGCCGAACAGCGCCTCGTCGAACAACTCGCCGAGCAGGTCCTCGGGGTCGTCGTCGCGCATCGCGATCTCCTCGAGCACGACCCCGCGCTCGATCTCGACGTCCGGCGGCGCCAGCGTGGCGTCGGTGACCACGTCGGCGAGCACATCGACCGCGAGCGGCAGGTCCGTGTCGAGCACGTGCGCGTAGTAGCAGGTGTGCTCCTTGGCGGTGAACGCGTTGAGGTCACCGCCGACGGCGTCGAACTGCTCGGCGATCTCCACCGCGGTGCGCCGCCGGGTGCCCTTGAACAGCAGGTGCTCGAGGTAGTGCGCGGCGCCTGCCTGCAGCGGCGACTCGTCACGGGAGCCGATGGCGATCCAGATCCCGAGCGACACCGACCGCACGCCCGGCACCGTCTCGGTGACGACGCGCAACCCGCCGGGCAGCTCGGTGCGCAGGACGCCGCCGGGGGCGGAGGCAGCAGCCCCCGCCCCCGGCATCAACACGCCTGTCAACTGGGTGAGACCGCCTCGGCCTCGTCGTTGTTGTTCTCGGCCGCCGCTTCCGCGGGCGCCTCGGCGGGCGTGGTGCCGTTGCCGTTGCCGTTGCCCGACTCATCGGCCACCGGGACCAGGCTGATCTTGCCCCGGTTGTCGATGTCGGTGACCTCGACGCGGATCTTGTCGCCGACCTTGACGACGTCCTCCACCTTGCCGACCCGCTTGCCCTGCCCCAGCTTCGAGATGTGGACGAGACCGTCCTTGCCGGGCACGAGCGAGACGAAGGCGCCGAAGGCCGCGGTCTTGACGACCGTGCCGAGGAACCGCTCGCCGATCTTGGGCAGCTGCGGGTTGGCGATCGCGTTGATCAGTCCGATCGCCGCCTCGGCCGACGGGCCGTCGGCCGCACCGACGTAGATCGTGCCGTCGTCCTCGATGGAGATGTCGGCACCGGTCTGCTCGGTGATCGAGTTGATCATCTTGCCCTTCGGGCCGATGACCTCGCCGATCTTGTCGACCGGCACCTTGATCGCCGTGACGCGCGGCGCGAACTGGCTCATCTCGTCGGGCCGGTCGATCGCCTCGCCGATGACCTCGAGGATCGTCAGGCGGGCGTCCTTGGCCTGCGAGAGCGCGGCGCCGAGCACCTCGGACGGGATGCCGTCGAGCTTGGTGTCCAGCTGCAGGGCCGTGACGAACTCGGACGTGCCGGCGACCTTGAAGTCCATGTCGCCGAAGGCGTCCTCGGCACCGAGGATGTCGGTGAGCGCCACGTAGCGGGTCTGCCCGTCGACCTCGTCGGACACCAGGCCCATCGCGATGCCCGCCACCGGAGCCTTGAGCGGCACACCGGCGTTGAGCAGCGACATCGTGGACGCGCAGACCGAGCCCATCGACGTGGAGCCGTTGGAGCCCAGCGCCTCCGACACCTGCCGGATCGCGTACGGGAACTCCTCGCGCGTGGGCAGCACCGGCAGCAGCGCCCGCTCGGCGAGCGCGCCGTGGCCGATCTCGCGGCGCTTCGGCGAGCCCACGCGGCCGGTCTCACCGGTGGAGTACGGCGGGAAGTTGTAGTGGTGCAGGTACCGCTTGTGGGTCTCCGGACCCAGCGAGTCGATCTGCTGCTCCATGCGCAGCATGTTCAGCGTGGTGACACCCATGATCTGGGTCTCGCCGCGCTCGAACAGCGCCGAGCCGTGGGCCCGCGGGACCACCTCGACCTCGGCCGACAGCGGCCGGATGTCGGTGATGCCGCGCCCGTCGATGCGGACCTGGTCGCGCAGGATGCGCTGGCGCACCAGCTTCTTGTTGAGCGACCGGAACGCGGCGCCCAGCTCCTTCTCGCGGCCCTCGAACTTCTCGCCGAGCGAGGAGAGCACCGAGAGCTTGATCTCGTCGAGCTTGGCCTCCCGCTCCTGCTTGCCGCCGATCGTGAGCGCGGCGGCCAGGTCGTCGCTCGCGGCCGCCTCGACGGCCTCGAACACGTCCGGCTGGTACGCGGGGAAGGTCGGGAAGTTGCCCGTGGGCTTGGCCGCGACGTCGGCCAGCTGCTGCTGGGCAGCGCACAGGGAGCGGATGAACGGCTTCGCCGCCTCCAGCCCGGCCGCGACGACGTCCTCGGTGGGGGCCTGGGCACCGCCGGCGACGAGCTCGATCGTGGAGGTGGTGGCCTCGGCCTCCACCATCATGATCGCGACGTCGTCCCCGACGACCCGGCCCGCGACGACCATGTCGAACACGGCGCGGTCGAGGTCCTCGTGCTGCGGGAACGCGATCCACTGGCCGTCGATCAGCGCGACGCGCACGCCACCGATCGGCCCGCTGAACGGCAGGCCCGCGAGCTGGGTGGACGCCGACGCGGCGTTGATGGCCAGTGCGTCGTAGGGGTCCTGCGGGTCGAGGGACATGACCGTGACGACGATCTGGATCTCGTTGCGCAGGCCGTCGACGAACGACGGGCGCAGCGGCCGGTCGATCAGGCGGCAGGTGAGGATCGCGTCGGTGCCCGGGCGACCTTCACGGCGGAAGAACGAGCCGGGGATGCGCCCGACGGCGTACATGCGCTCCTCGACGTCCACCGTGAGCGGGAAGAAGTCGAAGTGCTCCTTGGGCTGCTTGGACGCCGTGGTGGCGGACAGCAGCATCGTCTCGTCGTCGAGGTAGGCGACGACGGACCCGGCGGCCTGGCGCGCGAGGCGCCCGGTCTCGAACCGGATCGTGCGGGTGCCGAAGCTCCCGTTGTCGATGACGGCACTGGTCTCGTGCACGTCCTCAAGAGGGTCGGTCATGAGGTCCTTCTTGTCGGGACCCCACGCCGCACCGGCTGATCCTCGGCCTGGCCGGTCTTCGATCGAAGCGCCCGGGACCGGTGTCCCGGGAGCCACTACCGAGGACCGGCGGATCGTCTGCGGCGAGGCGTGGTGTCAAGAACTGCTGTTGAGTTGGGGGTGATGCGGTACCGGCCCGGACCGAGGAGCAGGTCCGGGCCGGCGGTGGGTCAGCGGCGGAGGCCGAGACGCTCGATCAGCGATCGGTAGCGCGCGACGTCGACCGAGGCGAGGTACTTCAGCAGGCGGCGGCGACGGCCGACCAGCAGCAGCAGGCCGCGGCGGGAGTGGTGGTCGTGCTTGTGCTGCTTGAGGTGCTCGGTGAGGTCGCTGATCCGCTTCGTGAGCAGGGCGACCTGCGCCTCGGGCGAACCGGTGTCGCCCTCGTGGACCCCGTAGGTGTCCAGGATTTCCTTCTTCTGTGCGGCGTCGAGTGCCACGATGTCCTCTTCCGTTCGAGATGTGCCGTGATGCCCGCATCCCCATGGGGGAGCGGAAGACGGTACGCGGCCGCCACGGACTGCAGCCGGACCCGGTACGCCACGTTACCAGCAACGATGCATGCGACGTGTCACGCCCCTGGGCGACTCGCCGCCTGGCGCAGTACCTCGGCGAGTTCCGGGAACGTCGGGCCGAGCGCGGCCGCCGCCGCGGCCAGGCGAGCCGGCTCGGACACGCCGCGCAGCACGGCGGCCGCGGTGCCGTCGGAGACGGGCCGTTGCACCCGGTGGCCGATCGTGCGCGGCCCGTTCCGGCGCGGCCCGCCCGGCCGCTGCCCGTTCCAGTGCCAGCGGGCCTCGGCGATCTCGGCGAGCAGCGCGTCGACGGTGTGCCGGTCGGCCGGGGTGCGCAGCCCCTGGCAACGCTGGTCGAGCATCAGCATCCGCGCGAGCACCGCGGGGTCGCCGATCTTGACCCGCCGCGCGCTCACCAGCTGGCTGAGCATCGCCGGGCTCATCCCCAGCGTGCGCGCCAGCCGGGCCTGGGAGATGCCGAGCGCGCCCGTCAGGCGGCGGACCCGCTCACCGAGCGGCGCCCCGTACAGCTCCCGCTGCCGATCCTGGTTCTCGATGAGCCAGGAGCTCGTCGCGTCCCCGCCCGCATCCGTCATGCCGAGGATGCTCGCAAACCCCACGCCGGTCCCGTGGGCGAACGGCGAAACTCGGCCGACGCCCCGCTCAGCCCGACAGGAGCTCGCGGGTGCGGGCGACGTCCTTGTGCATCTGCTCGATCAGCGCTGCGACGTCGGCGAACCGCTCCTGCCCGCGCAGCCGGTGCACGAAGTCGAGCGCCACCTCGAAGCCGTAGAAGTCCTCGTCGACGTCCAGCACATACGCCTCGACGGTGCGCACCTTCCCCGAGAACGTCGGGTTGGTGCCCACCGAGATCGCGGCCGGGAGCGACCGGTCCTTGATCTCGAACAGGCCCGCGTACACACCGTCGGCGGGCAGCGCGGTGAACGGTGCGGTGGCCAGGTTCGCCGTGGGGAAGCCCAGGTCCCGGCCCCGACGGTCGCCGTGCACGACCACGCCCTCAACCCGGTGCGGCCTGCCGAGCGCGGCCGCGGCCGCCTCGACGTCGCCGGCGTCGATGCAGGCGCGGATGTAGGTGGAGGAGAACGTGATGCCGTCGTCCGTGATCAGTTCCAGGCCCTCGACGCCGAAGCCGAACCGCTGGCCGAGGCGGGTGAGCAGCGCGACGTCCCCCGCCGCCCGGTGCCCGAACGTGAAGTTGCGGCCCACGACGACGTCGGCGGCGTGCAGCCGCTCCACCAGCACCTCGTGGACGAACTCGGCGGCCTCGGTGCGGGCCAGCTCCGGGGTGAACGGGAGCACGCAGAACGCGTCGACGCCGAGCGCGGCCACCAGCTCCGACCGCCGCGGCAGGGTGGTGAGCCGGGCCGGGTGGCTGCCGGGGCGCACGACCTCGGCCGGGTGCGGGTCGAACGTGACGACCACCGCGGGTAGCCCGCGCTCCCGCGCCCGCTCCACCGCCCGGCCGATGAGCTGCTGGTGCCCGCGGTGCACCCCGTCGAACACGCCGACGGTGACGACGCTGCGCCCCCAGCCGGTCGGCACGGCCTCCAGCCCCCGCCAGCGCTGCACGGGCCTGAGCCTACGGAACCCGCACCGATCACCGACGAACGGCCCGTCCGTCGGTCAGGCACCCGCCTTCGTCCGGTCCCAGGTCGCCGCGGTGATCCCCCGTTCACGCAGCACCGCCTTGCGGACCTTGCCGTTCTCCGTCAGCGGCAGCTCCGCCACCACGTCGACGAACCGGGGGATCGCGAACCTCGCGAGCCTCGGCTCGCACCACTCGGTCAGCTCGGCCGGGTCGACCTCCTCGCCGGGGGTAGGCACGACGGCGGCCATCACCTCGTCCTCCGACAGCTCCGACGGCACCGCGTACACGGCGACCGCGGAGACGGCCGGGTGGGTCGCGACGACCTGCTCGACCTCGAGCGAGGAGATGTTCTCGCCGCGGCGGCGGATCGAGTCGGTGAGCCGGTCGAGGAAGCGCAACCAGCCCCCGGGCTCGCGCACGACCCGGTCGCCGGTGTGGAACCACCGGTCCCGGTACGCGGCGGCGGTGGCGGCCGGGTTCTCGAAGTAGCCGGTTGCGTACGCGTACGGATGCCGCGACCGGCACACGAGCTCACCCGGCTCGCCGTCGGGGACGTCGAGCCCTTCGGCGTCGACGACCCGGACCTCGTGGTCGGGCAGCACCACACCCATGTACCCGGGACGCTGCGCCGCCGGGTGCGCCCCGAGCACCATGTTCGTCTCGGTGGAGCCGTAGCCGTCCACCAGCAGCACGCCGAACCGCTCCCGGAACGCCGCGTGCGCGGCGGCGGGCGTGGCGGGTGAGAGCGCGATCCGCACGCGGTGCGCCGCGTCGGCTCCTCCGGGGGGCCTGCTCAGCAGGATCTGCACCATCGCGCCGAGCAGGTAGGTGACGGTCGCCCCGGCGGCGCGCACCTCGTCCCAGAACCGCGACGCGGAGAACCGCCCGCCCAGCACGTACGTCGCCCCGGCGCAGACCGCCTGGAAGAACGCGTTGAGCGCGTTCGTGTGGAACAGCGGGAGGCACGTGTACAGCACGTCGTCGTCGGTGATCTCCAGGCACTCGCCCACGCTCACGCCCCACCAGAAGAACTGCGCCTGCGGGCAGCACACGCCCTTGGGCAGCCCGGTGGTGCCGGAGGTGTAGAGGATCGCGAGAGTCTCGCCCGGGGTCACCGGGCGGGCCGGGAGCACCGGTCCGGGTGCGGGGAACGTCTCCCCCACGACCCAGCGCTCCACCGGCACACCGACCTCGTCCAGCACGCCGAGGAGGTCCGGCTCGACGACCACCACTCGGGCGCCCGAGTCGGTGAGGGCGTGCCGCAGCCCCGCCCCACGGAGCGCGTTGTTGAGCGGGACCGCGATCGCGCCGAGCCACGCGCAGCCGAGCAGGATCTCGAGCAGTTCGAGCCGGTTGCCGCACAGGAGCGCGATCCGGTCGCCCGGCTCGATGCCGCGCCCCTTCAGCGCCCCGGCCATGCGGGCGGCCCGGTCGACCGTGTCGCGGTAGGACCAGGTCGTCGCGCCGCGTACGACGAGCGGCTTGTCGCCGTACCGCTGCGCCTGCCGCTGCAGCAGCCGCGGCACGGTCCGGTCCGCCGCCGCGAGGTCGCGCAGCGGGCTGCGGTGCGCCGGCAACAGCGACCCGCTTCCCGGGATCACGCCGCTCCTTCCGGGACCACCGCGAGATCGTGACTCCTGCCGGGCCCCGGTGGTACGTCAGCGGTCCGCTGAGCGGCCCACCCGCCGCGACAGCTCCCCCGCGGTCCGCTGCACCGCCGTCGCGAACGCCGGGACGTCGAGCCGGCTGATCGGCGCGACCACCGTCAACGCGGCGATCACCTCACTCCCCATCCGCACGGGCGCGGCGACGGCGCCGTATCCGCCGACGAGCTCCTGCCGGTCGACCGCGTACCCCTGCTCGCGGACCTGCGCGAGTTCGGTCGCGAGCCGTGCCGGGTCGGTGATCGTCCGCCGGGTGCGCGGCGCGAGCCCGGCCTCGACCGTGCGCGCGAGGAGCTCCGGCGGGCCGAACGCGAGCACGACCTTCCCGGACGCGCCGCAGTGCAGCGGCACCCGCCCGTCGACGAGGGTGACCACCTGACCGCGCCCGCGGCTGCCCACGTACACCTGGCCGAAGAGGATCTCCTCGTGCCCCGGCAGGGCGAGCACGGCCGTCTCGTGGGTGAGGTGGGTCAGCTCCTCCAGGAACGGGGCCGCCGCGACGCGCAGCGAGCGGTGCGCGGGTACCCGCGCCCCCAGCTCGGCGAGCCACGCGCCGAGCCGGTACCGCCCGCCCGCGCGGTCCAGCAGCTCGCACGCCACCAGCTCCTGCGCGATCCGGCGTGCCGTGGTGCGGGGCAGCCCGCTGCGGCGGGCCAGCTCGTTGATCCCCAGCTCACGGGTGTGGGAGTCGAAGCAGTCGAGGATGTCCCGCGCCTTCTGCAGGACGGCCTTGCCCGGGGTGTCGGGCATGCGCACCTCCCCGGCCGGCGTGCGGGCAGGGTATCCGCGGCAGCCCCACCCAGCGATCGGTCAGGTGGCGGCCGGCGCCAGCACCACCAGCGGGCGAGCCTGTGGACCCCGGTCCGTCACCAGGGCAACTGCCCGGCCGTCGGGCGCGAAGACGCCGTACGTCCCGGGCTCCCCCGTCGCCGGGAGCGGGCGGCCGTGGGAGATGTCGGCGGCCTCGTCGGCGTCGAGGTCGCGGCGGGGGAAGGCCAGTGCGACGGCCGCGTCCAGCGGGACGACGGCGGAGGCGTCTTCCTCCAGGGTCTCGAGGGCGCCGGCCTGGTCGAGGGTGAACGGGCCGACGCGGGTGCGGCGCAGCGCCGTGAGGTGCCCGCCCACCCCGAGATCTGCGCCGAGGTCGCGGGCGAGCGCGCGGACGTAGGTGCCGGAGGAGCACTCCACCGCGACGTCGAGGTCGGCACCGCGGCGGGCGAGCAGGGTGAACTCCGAGACGGTGACGGGCCGGGCGGCCAGCACGACCTCCTCCCCCGCCCGCACCCGGGCGTACGCGCGCTGCCCGTTCACCTTGATCGCGGAGACGGAGCTGGGCACCTGCTCGATCGCGCCGGTCAGCGCGGCCATCCCGGCCGCGACCGCGGCGTCGGTGACGCCGCTCGCGTCGGCGGTGGCGAGCACGTCGCCCTCGGCGTCGTCGGTGTGGGTGGTGACGCCGAGCCGGATCGTGGCGGTGTACGCCTTCGTGTCGAGGGAGAGGTGACCGAGCAGCTTGGTGCCGCGGCCGACCCCGCACACGAGCACGCCCGTGGCCATCGGGTCGAGCGTGCCGGCGTGGCCGACCTTGCGGGTGCGCAGGATCCGGCGCAGGCGGGCGACGACGTCGTGCGAGGTCAGCCCCGCGGGCTTGTCGACGATCACGAGGCCGGGGGCAGGGGCGTCCACCGGCTGATTCTCGCAATCCCCGCGACCGCCGTCCGACCCACCGGATACCGTCACCGCGACGTGCGAGTAAGGGGGGCCTCACAGGTGGAGCCGGTCACGGCTGGCCCAGGGCTGGTGACGGTTGGTGCAGTGTTGCGTCGCGGGGCCGGCGCCCGGCCCCGCGAGCTGGGTCTCGCGGCGTTCCTGGTGTCGCTGCACCAGCTCGCGGAGGCCGCGGTGCCGGTCACGGTCGGCTGGGTGATCGACCTCGCGGTCGTGAGCCGCGACTCCGGCGCGCTGCTGCGGTGGCTCGCGGTGGTTGTCGCCGTGTTCGCCGTGCTCGCCTCCAGCGCGTACTTCGGGTACTTCCTCGGCGCCCGCACGGTGCGGATGGCGGCCCACCGCATGCGGATGGACGTGGCCGCGCGCGTACTGCACCCGGCGGGCGGCGCCCCCGGTCGCTCCGGCGAGCTCGTGAGCACGGCCGGGTCCGACGCCGACCGCGCAGGCCAGGTGTGCTGGGTCGTCGCCGCCGGGATCGCGGCGCTGGCCGCGCTGGCGGGCGGCGCCGTCGTGCTGCTCGACGCCTCCGTGGAGCTCGGGCTGGTGGTGCTCGGCGGGGTGCCGCTGGTCCTGCTGTCGTCCCGCCTCCTGGCCCGTCCGCTGGTCGGGCGCGCCGAGGCCGAGCAGGAGTCGCTCGCCGCGGCCACCGCGGTGGCCACCGACGTGATCACCGGCCTGCGGGTGATCAAGGGGATCGGCGCGGAGGCGGCGGCGGGCGAGTCCTACCGCGCCGCGAGCCGTGCCGCGCTGCGCGCCCGCCTCGCCGCGGCCAACCTGAACGGCGGCTACGTCGGGGCCACCAACGTGATCACCGGCCTGTTCCTCGTGGTCGTCGCCTGGGTCGGCGGCCGGCTCGCGCTCGACGGCGCGATCAGCATCGGCGAGCTCGTCGCGGGCGTCGGGCTGGCGCAGTTCCTGATCGGCCCCCTCGAACGGCTCACCGAGCTGGGCGCGTTGCTCGCGGGCGCCCGCGGCTCGGCCCGCCGCCTGGCAGGCGTGCTGGCCACGCCGCCCGCCGTCACGGAGGGCACGGGCACGCTCCCCACGCGGCCGGAGGGCGCGCTGCGGGTGCAGCTGCCGGGCGGGCTCGCGCTCGACGTCGCGGCGGGCGAGCACGTCGGCGTGGTCACGCTGCGCGCCGACGATGCGTCCGCGCTGCTCGACGCCCTCGCGCGCGACGCCGACGCGCCGGTCCAGCTGGACGGCACCGACCTGCGGGACGTCGGGCTCGACGAGGCCCGCCGGACCGTGCTCGTCGCCCGGCACGAGGCCACGCTGTTCGAGGGAACGGTGGCCGACAACACCGGCCGTGACCCCGCGCCGCTCGCGGCCGCGGCCGCCGACGAGGTGGTGGAGACGCTGCCGGAGGGGCTCGACAGCGACGTCGGCGAGCGCGGGCGCACGCTGTCGGGCGGGCAGCGCCAGCGCATCGGGCTGGCCAGGGCGCTCGCCGAGCACGCACCCGTGCTCGTGCTGCACGACCCCACCACCGCGGTCGACGCCGCCACCGAGCACCGCATCGCCACGGGCGTCTCCACGCTGCGAGCCGGGCGCACCACCGTGGTCGTGGCGTCCAGCCCGGCACTGCTGGCGCGCTGCCACCGCGTGCTGCTGGTGGACCGCGGCGCCGTCGTCGCGTCCGGTTCGCACGCCGAGCTCGTGGCCGACGCGCGCTACCGGCAGGCGGTGCTCGCGTGAACGTCGCTCCCACGAGGATGCTGCCCGTCGCGACGCTCGCCCGCACCAGGGGCGCGCTCGGCGAGCTCGTCCGCCCGCACCGGCTGCTGCTCGCCGCCACCGTGGGCACGCTGGTCGCGGCGTCGGTCGCGATGCTCGTGGTGCCGCCGCTCCTCGGCCGGATCGTCGACGCCGTCATCGCCCGCGGCGCCGCGGGCCTGGTCGACGGCCTCGCGCTCGGCATCCTCGCCGCCCTCGTGGCGCGCGCGGCGTTCTCGGCGCTCGGCTCGGTCCTGGTGGCACACCTGGGTGAGCAGGTGCTCGCCGCGCTGCGCGAGCGCGTGGTGCGCCGCGCCCTCGACGTGCCGCTGGCCGACGTCGAGCGCGCCGGCACCGGCGACCTGCTGCAACGGGTCGGCGGCGACATCTCCGTCATCTCCGAGGGCGTCCGCCGGGCGATCCCCACCGTCGTGATCTCGCTGCTCGACGTGGGGCTCACGCTCGTCGGGCTCACCGTGCTCGACTGGCGCCTCGCGCTCGCCGGGCTCACGCCGCTGCCGATCTGGGTGGCGATCTCCCGCTGGTACGTGCGCAGGTCCGGCCCGCTCTACGCGGCGGAGCGGCGCGCCGAGAGCGAGCGCACCCAGTCGCTGCTGGCGGGGGTCGGCGGCGCGGCCACCGTCCGCGCCTTCCGGCGGCGCGCGGCCCAGCTCGGCCGCATCGACGGGCACTCCCGAGCGGCGGTCGACGCGTCGCTGCGCGCGTCCGACGCCGAGCGCAAGTTCGGCCTCGTGATGAACGGCGCGGAGCTGCTCGGCGTGCTGGCCATCCTCGTCACCGGCTTCTGGCTGGTGCGGGCCGACACCGTCACGGTCGGTGCCGCCACGGCCGCCGCGCTGTACTTCCTTCGGCTGTTCGACCCGATCGGGATCATGCTCTACCTGCTCGACGAGGCGCAGTCGGCGGGCGCCGCGCTGGCCCGGCTGGTCGGGGTGGCCGACATGCCGGCGCCGGCCACCCCGGCCCGGCCGCGCACCCCACGCCACTCCGGCGTGCGGCTCACCGGGATCCGGCACGCCTACGACAGCGGCCCCGAGGTGCTGCACGGCGTGGACCTCGAGGTGGCACCCGGGGAGCGGGTGGCCGTCGTCGGCGCGAGCGGTGCCGGCAAGACCACGCTCGGCGCCGTCCTCGCCGGGGTGCACACCCCCACCGCGGGCAGCGTCGAGATCGGTGACGTGCCGCTCGGCGAGATCGCGGACCTGCGCCGCCACGTCGCGCTCGTCACGCAGGAGGTGCACGTCTTCGCCGGCACGGTTGCCGACAACCTGCGGATGGCGCGTCCCGGCGCCACCGACGAGGAGCTCGCGGCCGCACTGGCGACCGTCGAGGCGCCGATGCAGCTCACCGACGTCGTGGGCGATGGCGGTGACGAGCTGTCGGCCACCCGCGCCCAGCAGCTCGCCCTTGCCCGGCTGGTGCTCGCAGAACCCGCCGTCGCCGTGCTCGACGAGGCCACCGCCGAGGCCGGCAGCGCCGGTGCCCGCACGCTCGAACGCGCCGCAGCTGCCGCGCTCGCCGGGCGCACCGCCGTGGTCATCGCCCACCGCCTCACGCAGGCGGCGACGGCCGACCGCGTGGTGGTGCTGGACAAGGGCCGGATCGTCGAGTCCGGGCCGCACGACGAGCTGGTGGCCGCGGGCGGCAGCTACGCCGCGCTCTGGGCCGCCTGGGCCGCCCCTCGCACCCCCTGAACGGGGTCACGGGCTTCCCAGCAGGGCCCGTGCCACGAGCGCCGCGCGCCAGTCCAGGGCGGCGCGCTCCTTCTCCGCCTCCGACGGCCGACCGCGCAGCGTCCACAAGTGTTCGGCCTGGCGCCAGCACTCGCTGCGGGACAGCAGCAGCGCGAGGCCGCTGGCGTCGTCGTCGGAGCGGGTGTCGGTGGCAGCGGCCTCGTTGGCCAGCCGGGCGATCTGCGTGGTGATCGCCTGCACCACCGCCTGCTCGACGGAACCGGGGCTCCGGCCGAGCAACGTGCATGCGCTCACGACGGCCGGTGGGAGGTCGAAGCAGACGAGCGCGTGTGCGCCGGCGAGCGCGGTTCTGGCCGGGTCGCCCGTGCCGCCCTCCCAGCGGCTCAGCAGGACCTGCCAGACCCGCGGCGCCCCGCTCCCCCTCGCATGCCCGCGGACGGCTCGCAGGTAGCGCCGCGCCAGCTCGGCAACCAGTGCCGTCCGGAACTCGGCGTCCAGCTGCCCCGCCGCATCGTCCGGTGCCGCGACGGCGGTCAGCAGCCTGCCCACCGGGCCGGCGCCGTGGCCGCGCACGCCCGCGTCGGCGCCTTGCTGCAGCCCCGCCACGGCATCGACGACGCCGCCAGGGCGGTCCGGATCTCCCGTGTCGACCGCCCCCGACTCGCTCGCCACCAACACCCGTTCCTCCTCGTCGAGGCCTCGTCACGGATGGCCTCCTGTCCTCCGGCGTGCATGCCGGCGACCGGGGAGAGCCACCGCGCGCACGCGTAGATACCCGGGCGCGGGATATAGGGCGTCCTTTCCGCTCGCCGTAAGGCGTTCACCTGACGACACGGCCCGACGCTCCCCCGAGGCTGGTGCGGCACGCCGCCCCACCTGCGAGGAGCTCGCGATGACCATGCCGTCCTCCGCCGCCGCCACCACCGACAACGACGAGCTGCTGCGCTCGGCGGCGTCGGGGGACGAGCGGGCCTGGACCGAGATCGTCGGGCGCTACCGCGGTCTCGTGAGCGCCGTCGTCCGCTCCTACCGGCTGCAGGACGCCGACGCGCACGACGCCGAGCAGCGCACCTGGCTGCGGCTGGTGGAACACCGGAACGCGGTGCGCGAGCCGGAGCGGCTGGGCGGCTGGCTGGCCACCACCGCGTCCCGCGAGTGCCTGCGGATCATGCGGGAGAGCCGCGCCGTCGTGACCGACGAGCTCGACGCGATGCCCGATGCGGACCGCACGGTGGAGGAGCAGGTGGTGGACGCCGACACGGTGTCGCGGCTCTGGACGATCGTCGCGGCGCTCCCGCCACGCGGTCGCGCCATCATGATGGAGCTCTTCGCCGAGGAACCGCGCCCCTACGCGGAGGTCGCGCAGTCCACCGGGATCCCGATCGGCAGCCTCGGACCCAGTCGCGCCCGGTTGATCAACCGCGTCCGCCGCTCCTTCGACACCGGCGCGGTGGTGGGGGTCTGAGCAGTTCCGGCGGCGCGTTCCGCGGAACGCGATCCAGCTCCTGCGGGACAGGAACTGTCGGACCCGGATGCCACCCTGAGAGTCGAACATCAGTTCGACCCCAGGAGGGTTTCCGTGTCGGTCATCCCGCTCCCCACCCCACTGCACACCATGGCACTCCCCGACCTGGAATCAGAACTACTCGGGCTGGCCGGACACCTCGCCGCCGCACAATGCCGCTTCCTGCAACTGCTGGCCGAGTTCGACCACCGCAACGGCTGGACCGGCGACGGCATCCGCTCCTGCGCCCACTGGCTGTCCTGGCGAGCCGGCATGAGCCTGCGCACCGCCGTCGAACACCTGCGCGTGGCCCACGCCCTGCGGAACCTGCCGCAAATCACCGAGGCCTTCGCCGCCGGCCGGGTGTCCTACTCGAAGGTCCGGGCGATCACCCGGATCACCGGCTCCGACACCGCGACCCTGACCCGGATCGCCGCCGCGGCCTCGGATCTGCACCACACCTCCGTCACCGACCCGGCCACCGCCGAACAAGTACTGCTCAACATCGCCCTGCACGGCACCGCCAGCCACGTGGAGAGGGTCGTGCGGGCGGTGCGACGCCGCCACACCCCACCCGAAGACCTCGCCGCCCGCCGATCCCTGACCTGGCACTGGGACGAGGACGGCTCACTGATCCTGCGCGCCCGGTTGACCCCGGATGCCGGGGCGGCGCTCATCGCCACGATCGACGCCCTGGTCCCGACCCGCACCCCGAGCAGCCAGCCGGTCCCGGCCCCAGCGGAGGACCTCGATCAGCGCGCCCGAGAGCACGAACCCGGCCCAGCCGTCGATCGGGTCGCCGCCCGCCGCGCCGACGCCCTCCTCGCCCTGGTCAGCAGCTCCTCGAAGCAGGAGTCCGAGCCGGTGGTGACGCGCGGACCGGCGCAGGTGATCGTGCACCTCGACGCCAGCACCGGCGCAGCACGCCTGCAGGGCGGCCCGGAGGTGCCCGCCTCCACCGCGGAACGCCTCGCCTGCGATGCCCGCGTGCAGGTCCTGCTGAACGACCGCACGGGCAACCGGATGTATCTGGGCCGCTCCCGGCGCCTGGCCACCCCAGCCCAGATCGCCGCGCTCACCGTTCGGGACGGCGAGGGATGCCAGTTCCCCGGCTGCACCCACACCCGCCACCTGCACGCCCACCACATCCAGCACTGGCTGCACGGCGGCCGCACCGATGTCGACAACCTGCTCCTGGTGTGCTCCTTCCACCACACCCTGATCCACGACCACAGCTATCGGATCCGGCGGTTGACCGGGCGGTGGGAGTTCCTACGCCCAAACGGCACCGCCATACCCACGCAGACCACACCGCTGACCGGCAACACCGAAGACCTGATCGAAATGAACACCCGAGCCCGACTACGCATCAACCGCACCACGCTCACCCCGAACTGGTACGGCGAGCGCCTCGACCTCGAACCGATCCTCGACGCGCTGCTGCCGCACTGGATCAAGACCGCAGCCTGAAGGCAGAGCGTTCCGCGGAACGCACCCGACAGGACTCGAAGACCAAACTGCGAAGGGGGAACGCGACCACAGGACAGTCGCGCAGGCACCCGGCAGAGACGGTCTCGTCGGAAACGGCGTGCCCCCAAGCCGGGAACGGCCACCAGAGCAACCACAGTATTCGGTAGTTGTCCCAACCCGGCCAGCCGCCCAACCCGCGGACCAGATGCGAACCGGTGGCGACACCACCGATACACCGAGCACGTCCCGACGCCGTAAGGCCCGAGCCGGGAACGGCGCGCCCACCGCAACCTCTGGCCCAAAAGGAGCGCTTCGAGTGCAGCGCCGCCCCCGCAGCACCGGCAGGAGCGATCCTGATGCCGGCCTCTAGGACCGCTGCCCGCGGCCCAGCTGTGGCCGCGCACGCATCAGCACGGCGCTCGCCTGCACGCGGCTGTGTACGTCGAGCTTCGCGTAGATGCGGCTGATGTGGACCCCGACGGTCTTCTCGCTGATGAACAGCCGCTGCGCGATCTCCCGGTTGGTGTGCCCGCAGGCGAGCTCCGTGAGCACCTCCAGCTCGCGGGCGGTGAGGGCGGCGAGCTCGTCGTCGGGGACGTCCGGCCGGGCCGGTTCGGCCGCGGGCTCCGGTTCGTCGATGCGCACCCGCGCCCGGTCCGCCAGGTCGGCGATCTCGGCGAGGAACGGGGTGGCGCCGAGCTCGCGGGCGATCTGCCCGGCGCGGCGCAGCGACTCGGCCGCTGCCGTCGAGCTGGCGCGCGTGGCGAGCAGGGCCTCCGCCCGGCGGAGGTGGGCGTAGGCCGCCGGGTAGGGCTGCCGGCGCTCCCGCCACGTCTCGGCGACGCGTTCCCAGGCCTGCGGGTCGGACCGTCCCGCGGCGCGCCCGTCCTCGGCGGCGGCCATGTCCAGGAACCCCAGCACGACGTCGCGGACCGCGGGAACGGACGCCGCCGCGACGCGGGCCAGCGCGGCGGCGTGCCGGCGCAGCCGGGCGTCGGTGCCGTCGTCGGGCCGCCGCAGTCCGAGCCGGGTGAGCTCGGCGCGGGCGCGCGCACCGTGCCAGAGCAGCGGGGCCACGAGCCAGACGTCGTCCGAACCCCGCTCGACGACGTCGAGCCCGGCCGCGACGTGGTCGAGCGCGTGGTCGGGGCGTTCCTCCCACATCGCGAGGCCGGCCCACAGCGTGAGCAGCGGGAGCCGGTAGCGCGGGCCGAGCGTGGCAACCGAGAGGGCGCCCACCGCCTCCAGGTCGTCCTCGGCCGGGCCGAACCGGCCGCGCCCGATGTGCAGGCGGGCGCGCGCCAGCCGCAGCTCGAGGGCCTCCGCGCCGGCCGGGGCGAGCTCCCATGCCTCGGCGATCGTGTCGTCCGCCTCGTCCCAGCGCCCGATGCGGAACAGGCCGTTGGCGGCCACGGCGAGCAGGCCCGCCCCGGCGCTCCGCGCGAGCCCAAGCTCGCGGGCGCGCGCGGCGCCCGCCCGGGCGATGGCGATCCCCCGGTCCAGGTCGTTCAGGGGGCCGGACAGCAGCTCGGCGAGGCTGCGGTGGGCGCGCGCGATCTCCAGCGGCTCACCCGCCCGCTCGGCCACCGCGATCGACTCGCGCAGCGCCGCCTCGCCGGCCACCGGATCCTGCAGGTAGGCGAGCCCGAAGCCGAGCGTCGCGAGCGCCCGCGCCTCCTGCACGGCTAGGCCGATCCGGCGGGCGAGCGCCAGTGCCCGCCCGGCGGTCTCGTGGGCCGCCGCGTAGTCGCCCGCGGTCCACAGCGCCGACGCGTGACCGCCGAGCACGTCGGCCCGCTCGCGCTCGGCCCCGTCGGCCGGGAGCGCCGTCGTGGCGCGGCCGAACGCCTCGGCGGCCTCCGCTCCCCGCCCGGCGGCCACCAGGTACTGACCCGTGCACGCGTGCAGCAGCGCGGCCTCGATGTGCGGGGCGCCCGGGTCGTCCGGCGGGTCGAGCAGGTCGAGCCGTTCGGCCAGCAGCGCGACGGCCTGGTCGGCGTCGCCGGCCAGGTGGGCGGCCTCGGCCGCGCGCTCAAGGCACGTGACGCGCGGGACGGGCGGCGCGGCCACCTCCCCGGCGAGCTGCGCGGCGCGCAGCCAGTGCCGGTGCGCCTCCGCGTAGCCGCGCACCCGGTCGGCCGCCTCGGCCGCCGCCACCGCTGCGACCGCGGCCCGCAGCCGGTCCCCCGCGCCGTACCAGTGGTGTGCCAGGCGGGCGGCGCGCCCGGGCAACTCGCGGGCCCACTCGGACTCCAGCGCCGTGGCGTAGCGGCGGTGCAGGTCCATCCGCTCCCCCGGCAGGAGCTCGCCTGCGACCACGTCGGTCATCAGCCCGTGCCGCAGCCGGTAGCCGTCGGCCGCGGCGTCCACGACGACCACCCCCGCGTCCACGCTCTCCCGGAGCGCGTCGAGCAGCCACGGCTCGCCGTCGAGCACGGCTTCGAGCAGCCGGTGCGGCAGCGGTCCGTCGGCGAGCGCCACCGCCCGCACCGTCCGCAGCGCGGGCGCGGAGAGTCGATCGAGGCGGGAGAGCACGAGCTCGCGCAGGGTGGTCGGCAGGCCGGTGGGGTCGCCGTCCACCGCGGCCCGCAGCGTCTCCTCCGCGATGAACGCGTTGCCGGCCGACCGCATCCACACGAGCTCGACGAGGTCGGGACGTCCCGGTTCCGCGGCCGCCACCAGCTCCGCCACGGCGTCGCGGCGCAGCGGCGGCACCTCGATCGTGCGCACCTGGCGGTGCCGCGCGAGCTCCCGGATCACGGTGCGGGCGGGGTGGGTGGACGACTCGACGCCCGGTTCGGTGCGGCAGGTCCCGACGAGCAGCAGCCGCTCGTCGGCGAGGTTGGCAACGAGGTATGCGATCAGGTCGAGGGTGGACCGGTCCGCCCATTGCACGTCCTCGACGACGACCACCAGGACCGACTCCAGCGCGAGCCTCAGCACCACGCGGTGCAGGAGCTCGAGGGTCTGCACCCGGGCGAGCGGTGCGGGGAGCGCAGGCCCCAGCGCGAGCAGCTCGTCCAGCTGGTCGGACCACGGCTCGAGCAGCCGCCGCACGTGGTCGCCCCGCGGCGAGCGCAGCGCGGCGCGCAGCGCGGAGGCCACCGGCCAGAAGGGCGGGCTCTCCGCGATGTCGGTGGCCGCGCCGAGCAGCACGGTGGCCCCGGTGCCCTCGGCCCTCCCGACGAGCTCCTGCACGAGGCGCGTCTTGCCGACGCCCGCGTCGCCGCTGAGGAAGATCGTGGCCATCCGGCCCTGTCGCACCGACTCCAGCGCGGCCAGGAGCTCGCCGAGGTCCTCGCCCCTGCCGACCAAGGGGCGCACGGGCCATCGCTCGGTCACGTCCCCCGACGCTACTGCCCCCGTCGATCCCCCTACCAGCGCCACCCCGTCACGCGCGAGGAGCCGGCGGCGAACATGATCGAAGGACGTATCAGGCGCGCCTCCAGGTGCTCCTCGACCCGAACGAAAGGAGCAACCGAATGGGAGAGATCGCGCGCGAGCCGGCGACGACGGGGAGCACGCAGCGCCTGGCCGAGCTGGCGGGGGACTCGCCGCCGACGTCGATCCCCGAGGTCGTCAAGCGGCTCGCGGAGATCCGGGACTACGCGGCGAGCACGTCGCTGCTCGGGGAGAACGACGGCATCGCCGCCTTCTCGAAGCTCTACCACATCATCACCAGCCGCGTGGGCGACATGGTCGAGAGCGGGGAGTTCAGCTCGTCGCCGTTCCTCGTGCAGCTCGACATCGAGTTCGCCGAGCGGTACTTCCAGGCCCTGCGCCGCTACGCCGCCGACATCCACACGGCGCCCGGGGTGTGGCGGGTGCTGTTCGACAACCGCAGCGACCCGAAGGTGCCGCCCGTCAACTTCGCGGTGCTCGGCGTCAACGCCCACATCAACTTCGACCTCGCGCACGCGCTCGTCGCGACCTGGCGCCACATCGGCCCGGACGGCGACGTGGCGGAGCGGGAGCAGTTCCACGACTACCGCCTCGTCAACGAGGTGTTCGAGACCGAGATGGACGGGCTGCGCGAGGAGCTCGACTCCCTCTTCTCCCTCGGCCCGGACGGGGCGCCGTGGGACGTCGGGGCGAACTGGCTGGCCGACCTCGTCGTGACGTTCACCCGTGACCTCGCGTGGGACGAGGCGAAGCGGGTGTGGAAGGCCGGAGCGTCTCCCGAGGTCTGCAAGGCGTCCGAACGCAGGCTCGACGCGATGGCGACGTTCCTGAGCGAAGGTGTGCTGCGCTTGCCGCTCCCTTTCTGATAACCGGTCGACCGCAGGGGTGGGTGCCCCCACCATGGCCCCGTGGGACACATCGAGGCGATGGCCGTCGAGCACGTGCTGCCCGACGGCCGCACGCTCTTCTCCGACGTCTCCTTCCGCGTGGGGGACGGGGCGAAGGTCGCGCTCGTCGGGCCCAACGGCGCCGGTAAGACCACCCTGCTGCGGATGGTCGCGGGTGAGCTGACTCCCGTGTCCGGGAGCATCGCGCGCAGCGGCGGCCTCGGCGTGATGCGCCAGTTCATCGGCTCGATCAGCGACGGGAGCAGCCTCGCCGACCTGGCGTTGTCGCTGGCCCCACCTGCCGTCCGCGCGGCCGGGGAACGCCTGCGCGCCGCCGAGCGCGCCCTCGACGAGGGGGAACGTTCGCAGCTGCGCTACGCCGACGCGCTCGCGGCGTGGGGCGAGGCCGGCGGGTACGGCGCCGAGGTGGAGTTCGACACGGCCGCCGTCGCGGCGCTCGGCCTGCCGTGGGACCGGGTGCGCGACCGCCCCGTCGCCACGCTCTCGGGTGGGGAGCAGAAGCGCTTCGCGCTGGAGCTGCTGCTGCGCGGCCCGGACGAGGTGCTGCTGCTCGACGAGCCGGACAACTTCCTCGACGTGCCCGGTAAGCGCTGGCTGGAGGAGCGCCTCGCGGAGTCGCCCAAGAGCGTGCTGTACGTCAGCCACGACCGCGAGCTGCTGGCCCGCACCGCGGAGCGGGTGGTCACGGTGGAGGCGGGTTCGGCCCGAACGCACTTCCGGGGAGCCACCGCCGCGGCGAAGCAAGGCGGGGGCTCGCCGGGGACGGCATGGGTGCACCCGGGCGGGTTCGCGTCGTGGCACGCGGCCCGCGTCGCCCGCCACGACCGGCTCGACGAGCTGCGCCGCCGCTGGGACGAGGAGCGGGCCAAGCTGGAGCGGCTCGTCGCGTACTACAAGGCCAAGGCCGCCTACAACGACGGTATGTCGTCCCGCCTGCAGGCCGCGCGCACCCGGCTCGCCAAGTTCCTCGAAGCCGGTCCGCCGCCGGAGAAGCCGCGCGACCAGAACGTGCGGATGCGGCTGCGCGGTTCCCGTACCGGCAAGCGGGCCGTGGTGTGCGAGCAGCTGGAGCTGGACGGGCTGACCTACCCGTTCGACCTCGAGGTCTGGTTCGGCGACCGGGTGGCGGTGCTGGGCGGCAACGGCACCGGCAAGTCGCACTTCCTGCGTCTGCTGGCCAGGGGCGGCACGGATCCGGAGCCGGGTTCGGTACCGGCGAGCGGCCTCGCACTGGCGCCGGTGGCGCACGGGGGTGTGGCCCGGCTGGGCGCCCGGGTGCGTCCGGGTCACTTCTCGCAGACCCACGACCGTCCCGAGCTGGCCGGGCGGGCGCCGCTCGACGTCCTCGTCGGCGGCGACGCGGACCGGCCGGGGATGACGCGAGGTGACGCGATGAAGGCGCTCGCCCGCTACGAGCTGGCCGACCAGGCGGAACAACGGTTCGACACGCTGTCCGGCGGCCAGCAGGCCCGCGTGCTCGTGCTGCTGCTGGAGCTGTCCGGGGCCACCCTGCTGCTGCTCGACGAGCCGACAGACAACCTCGACCTCGCCTCGGCCGAGGCGCTCGAACAGGCGCTCGTCGCCTTCGAGGGCACGGTGCTCGCGGTCACCCACGACCGCTGGTTCACCCGGAGCTTCGACCGGTTCCTGCTGTTCGCGGGCGACGGCGAGGTCCGCGAGACGCCCGAGCCGGTGTGGGAGCCGCAGGACCGCACCGCTCTCCACGCGTGAACACCTTCGGGTGATCGTCGATCACCCCTATGCTCCCGTTGATCGACACGGAGCGACCTGACGGGGTGACGAAGAGTGGCGGCCTTCTGGGAGCCCGTGTTGTCCGTGCTGCAGGAGTTCGGGCTGCCCGGGCTCCTCGCGACGCTCGGCCTGTTCGTCGCGGCCCTGCTCGGCAGGCTCTACGTCGGTCGACGCCGGCTGGTGTGGGAGGAAGAGCTCAACACGAAGATCGGGCTGGAGCCGTTCGGACCGCACAACTCGCCCGACCTGCGCTTGTTCAACTCCATCACGGTCCTGGTCGTCAAGTTCCGCAACGCGGGCTGGAGCGCGATCAACGCGTCCGACTACCGCACCCGGCCGCAGGTCACGTTGGTGGGGCGCTCCATCGTCGACTTCCGCGCCTCGGCGGTCACGCCCATCTCCCTCGAGGACGAGATCCAGCTGAGGATCGAGAAGGGAGGGCGGGTCGACGACAACGCGGAGCGCACCGGGTGGGTCGTCGGCCCGGCCGCGAACGACCCGAACGAGCACGACCAGGCGCGCGTCATCCGGGACGGGCTCACCCAGCACGACCTGCGGCAGACCCTTCCGAACGCGCTCCAGGCGGCCGCGTCGCCCGCCGAGCGGGAGCGGCGGCGCCGGCTCGTCCTCCCGCCGCTCGCGATCCCGCGCGGGGGGCAGTTCCGGCTCATCATCTGCTGCCGGGACGACGACCCGGGCAACCGGCAGCGGGAGTACATCGTCCGTGGGGCGGTGGACAACCTGCTGCCGTTCGACCGGCGGGTCGTCGAACGCGGTCGCAGGCGGAAGGTGTTCTCCCTGACCCGCGTCCTGGTGGCGGCGATCGTCGCGCTGGCGGTCGCCCTGGTGGTCGTGATCACGGTGCCCCGCACGCCGCCGCAGTTCTGCGGTTCCGGCGCGATCGTCGTGACCGGTTCGAGCGCGTTCGTCCCGGTCGTCGCGAGGGCCGCGCGGCCCTACGTCACCGCGTGCCCCCAGGCGAAGGTCACCGACGTCGTGTCCTCCAGCCACGAGGGGATTCGCGCGCTGCTGCGGCCCGACGCGAAGCGGGACTCCACGCTCGTCCTGTCCGACGGCATCGGCGACGATCCGACCGGCCAGCTGCAGCGTCAGGCGATCGCCGTGCTGATCTACGCGGTCGTCGTCAACGACGATGCCGGCGTCGACGCGCTGACCGTCGAACAGATCCGCGGGATCATGTCGGGCCGGCTGACGTCGTGGGCCCAGCTGGGCGGTGCGGAGTGCCGATCCGGATCGTCGGTCGCGGCCCCGACTCGGGCAGCAGGGCCGCCTTCGAGCGGTACGTGCTGCAGGAGGCCGAGCCACGCGAGTCCTCCGACAACTGCACGGAGCGCGACCGGGTGCCGGCCGACCCGGTCATCCGCTGCGAGCGGTCCTCCACCGATGAGGTGCTACGGCAGGTCGCTGCGGTACCCGGCGCGATCGGGTACGCCGACGCCGAGGCGGCGGGTGCCCATCCCGGCCTGAAGCTCGCCTCGCTCGACGGCGCCGCCGCATCCCGGGGCAGCGCGCGCAACGGCTACCCCTTCTGGACCGTCGAGTACGCCTACACCTACGGCAGGCCGGTGCCGGGCGGGCCGCTCCAGAGCTTCCTCGAGCACCTGTCCGGCGACGCAACGGCGCGACTCGTCGGCGAGGCGGGCTACGAGCCGTGCGTGCTGTTCGACCGCAGCCTCGACCCGCTGTGCGTCAGCGATCGCTGACCGCGTCAGACCAGCTCGGTGAAGAACGTGATGATCGACTCCGCCCCCTCGCGCAGGAGCGAACCGATGTCCTGCACGGTGTCGGCTGCACTGTCCGGGTCGATGAAGACCCAGAACACGAGGAGCGCGATCACGAGGAGTCCAACGATTCTCTTCACGTACACCCGATTCGTGGCCCGCAGGGATGACGGTTTGCGTTGCATTGTCTACCGCAAGTGACACGATCAGGCATAGCGACACTCAGGAACGAACGGCACCTGTCACGGCCCAGTGACCTCCGCGCGCCCGCAGACCCACGGCGACGAGGCGGATCACCATGAACATGGCCAGCCCGGACCAGATGCCGGCGAGACCCCAGCCGAACGCCAGCGACGCCCAGATCGGCGGGAGGAACCCGATCACGGCCGCGGCGAGCGTGGACGTGCGCAGGAACGCCGCGTCGCCCGCGCCGAGCAGCACGCCGTCGATCGCGAACACGACCCCGGCGATCGGCTGCATGGCCGTGAAGAACCACCACGGCACCGGCACGGCCGCCAGCACCGCCGGGTCCGGGGTGAACAGCGGCGGCAGCACGCCGGCGAGCGCCGCGAACAGCACCCCGAAGCCGATCCCGAGCACGATCCCGTAGCGGGTCACCTGGCCGGCGATCGCCCTGGCCCGCTCCGCACCGCGGTCGGGTGAGCCGAGCGCGGCGCCGACCAGCGACTGCGCGGCGATCGCCACCGCGTCGAGCACGAGCGCCTGGAAGAACCACAGCTGCAGCACGATCTGGTGGGCGGCGACGGTGGCCGCCCCGAACCGCGTGGCGACGGCCGCCGCGGACAGGAAGCACGCCTGGAAGGCGAGGCTGCGGGCGAGCAGGTCACGGGCGAGTGCCAGCTGCGCGCGCAGCACCGCGGGCGCCGGGCGCATCGACACCCCGCCCGCTCGGGCCGCCCGCACGAGCGCCACCAGGAACAGCGTGGCACCCACGGTCTGGCCGGCGACGTTGGCGATGGCGGAACCGACCAGCCCGAGCCCTGCCCCGTGCACCAGCGCCGGGCAGAGCACCAGCGACAGCCCGTTGCCCGCGAGCACGTAACGCAGCGGGCGGGCGGTGTCCTGCACGCCGCGCATCCAGCCGTTCCCGGCGAGGGTGACCAGCACCATGGGAGCGCCCCACAGGGCGACGCGGAGCCACGCGGTGGCCTCGTCGGCGATCACGCCCCCGTCGCCGAGGGCCTCGGTGACCGGCCGCGCGACGAGCTGACCGACCCCGAGCAGCAGCAGCCCGATGCCGACCGCCAGCCACGTGGCCTGCACGCCCTCCCCCACGGCGTCCCCGTGCCGGCCGGCGCCGTGCAGCCGGGCCGCCCGGGAGGTCGTGCCGTACGACAGGAAGATCAGCTGGCCGGTGACCTGGGCGAACACGACCCCGGCCACGGCGAGCCCGGCCAGCGACACCGCCCCCAGCCGCCCGACCACCGCGGTGTCGACCAGCAGGTACAGCGGTTCGGCTGCGAGCACCGGGAGCGCGGGAGCGGCGAGCCGCAGCACCTCCCGCGCGGGGACCTGATCCGGTGCGCCGGTCATCCCTCGTGACGGGGGCGGCGGCACACGTAGACGAACGCGGGCGGCAGGTTGCGCCAGACCGTGGCGCTCACCAGCACCTCGTCGAAGGTGGCGCGCAGGCGCCGCCGGAACCGGCGCGCGGCCCCGAGCGTCATGCCGTGCAGGTAGGCGAACGTGGTGAAGGCGCCGTGGTCGCCGATCACCCGGCTGATCTCACCGAGCAGCTCGGTCTGGGTGGCGTCGTCGAAGAGCGCCCACGGCAGGCCGCAGATCACCGCGTCCACCCGCCCGATCCCCCGCTCGGCGAGCAGCTTGCCGAGGTCGGCCGCGTTGCCCTGCACGACGTCCAGGCCGGGGTGGGTGCGGCGCAGGAACTCGACCATGGCGGGGTCGAGCTCGACGGCGAGGTGCCGGGCGCCGTCGGGGAGCCGCTCGGAGATCACCGCACTCACCGCACCGGTGCCCGGCCCCAGCTCGACGACCACCGGTTCCCCGGTGCGGGGCACCACCGACGCGAGCACCGCACCGAGCCGCGGGGAGCTCGGCGCGATCGCGCCCATCGTCGCCGGGCGGCGCAGCGCCGCGGCGAGGAAGGCGCGACGGGCGGAACGCGCGTCCGCGTCAGGGGTGGTGTCGGACGTCATGCAGGCTTCCTCCGTTTGGTTCGCTTCGCTCACCGTAGTGGGGCATGGCTGCGCGGATCGCGGCCAGGACGTCCTGCTCGGTGCCCTCGCGCGTGAAACCGGCCGCCATCGCGTGGCCACCTCCACCGAGCGCGGTGGCGACCGCGGCCACGTCCACCGCGCCTGCCGAGCGGAGCGACACCCGCCACCGCCGCTCGTCGACCTGCATGATGGAGGCCACCACCTCGGCCTCCACGGCCGTCCGGAGCACCTCGACGACGCTGTCGATCTCCTCAGGACGGTACCGGCGCACGTCGGCGAGGGGGATCGTGGTGTGAAGCAGCCCCGACGGCTCGAGCACGGCCCGGGCGAGCGCGCCGCCGAGCCCCTCGAACCAGGTGAAGGGATGGCTGTCCATCAGCGTCCTCGTCAGGACCGCCGGATCGGCGCCCGCCTCCACCAGCTCCGCGGCGAGCCGGTACGCCGCGGGTCCGGCCGTGCGGAAGCCGCGGGTGTCGGTGACGAGCCCGGCGTAGAGGCAGCGGGCCACGTCGGCGTCGACCGGCGCTCCCATCTCGACGAGCACCCGGTGAGCGAGCACCACGGTCGCCTCGGCGCCGGGGTCGAGCACCTGGATGTCGCCGAAGCCGGGGTTGGTGGCGTGGTGGTCGAGCATCACCGTGCAGGCGGCCGTGTCGAGCAGCCGGGCGAGTCGGCCGAGCCGGCGCGGCTCGGCCGCGTCGCAGCTGACGAGCACCGCGGGCGCCGTGGTCACCTCGGCGGGCGGAACCAGCAGCCCGAGCGCGTCGAGCGGTGCGAGGGACTCGGGCACCCGCTCCGGCGACGCGAACGCCACCTGCACGCGAGCGCCCCGCCGGTGCAGCGCGATCCCGAGCGCCAGCGCGCTTCCCAGCGCGTCGGCGTCGGGGTCGATGTGGGCCAGGAGCGTGACCTCGTGGGCGCCGCCGAGGACGGCCGCAGCCTCCGCCACGGCGCGGTCCCCGGTGGCGCCGTTCACTCCTCGTCCGCCCCGTCGTGCTCCCTCGGCACCCGGTACGGGTCCGGGTCGCCCGCCGGGCGGGCCGACGCCGCCAGCCGGGCGACCTCGGCGTCCGACTCGCGGGTGCGGGCGAGCAGCTCCTCCATGCGGCGGGCCTCGTCCGGCACCTGGTCGGGCACGAACACGAGCGACGGGGTGTGCCGGATCCCGGTGCCGGCCCCGACCATCGAGCGCAGCACACCGGTGGCGCTGGCGAGGGCCGCGGCGGCGCCTGCGGCGTCCGGGTCGGCGTCGACGCGCTCCCCCAGCACCGTGTAGTACACGGTGGCCTCGCGCAGGTCGCCGGTGACCCGGGTGTCGGTGATGGTCACCATCTTCAGCCGAGGGTCCTTCACCTCGTGCTCGAGAGCGGCCGCCACGATCTGCGTGATCCGCTTCGAAAGCCGCCGCGCGCGGGCGTGGTCCACCACAACTACAGCCCTCCCAGGATCTGTCTAGTCCTCCGGGCCCAGCAGCCGGTGCCGGGCCGAGAGGAGCTCGAGCTCGGGACGCGCGGCGACCAGCCGCTCGCACCGGTCGAGTACCTCGGTGACGTGTCCGGAATCGGCCGCGACGCACGCGATGCCGAGCAGCGCGCGCCGGTGCAGTTCGAGGTGTCCCGCCTCGGAGACGGCCACCTCGAACTTCCGGCGCAGCTCGGCCAGCACGGGCCGGACCACGGATCTCTTCTGTTTGAGCGAGTGGACGTCCCCGAGGAGGACGTCCAGCTCCAAAGCTCCGACGAACATGGCTCTCCGAAAGAACGGCGGGGGCCGGACGTGTCCGGCCCCCGCCTGTTCGTCAGCTCCTCGGCTTCTCGCGCATCTCGAAGGTCTCGACGACGTCGCCGACCTTGATATCGCTGTAGTTGCCGAGCGTGAAACCGCACTCGAAGCCCTCGCGGACCTCGACCACGTCGTCCTTGAACCGCCGCAGCGAGCTGATCGGCAGGTTCTCGGCGATCACGACGTTGTCGCGCAGCAGGCGCCCGCGGGCGTTGCGGCGGATCTCGCCGGACATCACCAGCGAACCGGCGATCGTGCCGAACCGGGAGGACTTGAAGACCTCGCGGACCTCGGCGCGGCCCAGCTCGACCTCCTCGTACTCCGGCTTGAGCATGCCCTTGAGCGCCTGCTCGATCTCCTCGATGGCCTGGTAGATCACCGTGTAGTAGCGGATCTCCACGCCCTCGCGGTTGGCGAGCTCGGTGGCCTTGCCCTCGGCCCGGACGTTGAAGCCCAGGACGATCGCGTCGGAGGCGGTGGCCAGGTTGACGTCGCCCTCCGTGATGCCACCGACGCCGCGGTGGATCACCCGGAGCTCGACCTCCTCGCCCACGTCGATCTTCAGGAGCGCGTCCTCGAGGGCCTCGACGGTACCCGAGTTGTCACCCTTGATGATCAAGTTGAGCTGGCTGGTCTCCTTGAGCGCAGCGTCGAGGTCCTCGAGGCTGACGCGCTTGCGCCGGCTCGCCAGCTCGGCGTTGCGCTCGCGAGCGCGGCGCCGGTCGGCGATCTGGCGGGCCACCCGGTCCTCGTCGACGACGAGGAACGTGTCGCCCGCGCCTGCCACCGAGGTGAACCCGATGACCTGCACCGGCCGCGACGGCAGCGCCTCGGTGACGTCAGCGCCGTACTCGTCGAGCATCCGCCGGACGCGCCCGGAGGCGTCGCCCGCGACGATCGAGTCGCCGACGCGCAGCGTGCCGCGCTGCACCAGGACCGTGGCCACGGGGCCGCGGCCGCGGTCGAGGTGGGCCTCGATCGCGACGCCCTGCGCCTCCATGTTGGGGTTGGCGCGCAGGTCGAGCGCGGCGTCCGCGGTGAGCAGGATCGCCTCGAGCAGCTGCTCGATGTTCGTGCCCTGCCGCGCGGAGATGTCGACGAACATCGTGTCGCCGCCGTACTCCTCCGCGACCAGCCCGTAC
Source organism: Pseudonocardia cypriaca (assembly GCF_006717045.1). Taxonomy (NCBI): domain Bacteria; kingdom Bacillati; phylum Actinomycetota; class Actinomycetes; order Pseudonocardiales; family Pseudonocardiaceae; genus Pseudonocardia; species Pseudonocardia cypriaca. Next base: position 1,730,686 of record NZ_VFPH01000001.1, on the reverse strand, counting down.
TCGGTGAGCTGCTGGCGGATCTTCGCCGGGTTCGCACCCTCGAGGTCGATCTTGTTCACCGCGACGACGATCGGCACGTCGGCGGCCTGGGCGTGGTTGATCGCCTCGACCGTCTGCGGCATCACGCCGTCGTCGGCGGCGACCACGATCACCGCGATGTCCGTGGACTTCGCACCGCGGGCACGCATGGCGGTGAACGCCTCGTGGCCCGGGGTGTCGATGAAGGTGATCAGCCGCTCGTTGCCGTCGAGCTCGGTGGCGACCTGGTAGGCGCCGATGTGCTGGGTGATGCCGCCGGCCTCGCCCTCGCGGACGTTGGTCTTGCGGATCGTGTCCAGCAGTCGGGTCTTACCGTGGTCGACGTGACCCATGATGGTCACGACCGGCGGCCGGAACTCCAGGTCGTCCTCCCCGCCGGCGTTCTCGCCGTAGGAGATGTCGAAGGAGTCGAGGAGCTCGCGGTCCTCCTCCTCCGGGCTGACAACCTGGACGTCGTAGTTCATCTCGCCGCCGAGGAGCTCCAGCACCTCGTCGGACACCGACTGGGTGGCCGTCACCATCTCACCGAGGTGGAACAGCACCTGCACCAGCGAGGCCGGGTTGGCGTTGATCTTCTCGGCGAAGTCGGTGAGCGACGCGCCGCGAGGCAGCCGGATCGTCTGGCCCTCGCCCTTCGGCAGGCGGACACCGCCGACCGAAGGCGCCTGCATCGAGTCGAACTCCTGGCGCTTCTGCCGCTTCGACTTGCGACCCTTGCGGGCCGGTCCGCCGGGACGGCCGAACGCACCCGCGGCACCGCCGCGACCGCGACCGCCACCACCGGGACGGCCACCGCCACCGGGGCCGCCGCGGAAGCCGCCGCCACCAGCAGGAGCGCCGCCACCGCCACCGGGGCCACCGCCACCGGGACGGAAACCGCCGCCGCCACCACCGGGACGACCGCCGCCGCCCGGACGTCCGCCCGGACCACCGCCGGGACGGCCACCGGGGCCACCACGACCGCCACCGGGGCCTCCGCCGGGACGACCGCCCGCCGGACGCGCCGGCATCATGCCGGGGTTGGGCCGAGGCGGCATGTTGCCCGGCGACGGCGGACGCGGGCCACCGCGACCGGGCTCACCGGGACGCGGCGCCTGCGGGCGCGGGCCGCCGGGACGAGGACCGCCCTGGCCCTGCCCCTGGCCGCCGCCCTGGTTGGGGGCCTGCCCACCACCGGGGGGGCCGGGACGCGGCGCCTGCGGGCGCGGCGGGGCACCCGAGCCGACGCCGAACGGGTTGTTGCCGACCCGCGGGGTGCGCGGGCCGGGGCGCGGACCGGACGGACGCGGCGGGACGACGCCGGGGGCGTCGGCCGCGGCGGCCGGGCGCTGCTGAGCGGGCGCGGGGCCGGGACGCGGCCCGGGCCGGGCTCCGGAGCCGGGACGCTGCTGTGCGGGTGCCGCGGGCGATCCGGCAGCCGCCGCAGGACGCTGCACCTCCGGCTGCTCGGCCGCGGGACGCTGCTCCGCTGGGGCCGGTGCTGCCGGAGCCTGCGCTGCGGGAGCCTGGGGCTCGCTGCGCGGCACCTCGGGCCGAGGCGCAGGCGCGGGCGGGCCGGGACGGGGTCCCGGGCGCGGCCCGGTGGGCCGCTCGGCGCCCGGTGCGGGCGCGGACGGGGCCTGGGCCGCCGGACGCTCCGGCTGACGGGGCGGGCCGGGAACCGGACCGCCGGACCGGGGCGGGACGTTGCCGGGGGTGGGCGCGCCACCACCCGGACGCGGACGGCCACCGCCGCCGCGGCGACGGCCGTCGCCGGAGTCGCCGCCACCGGCGAGCGACTCACGAAGCTTGCGGGCCACGGGGGCCTCGACGGTGGAGGACGGGGACTTCACGTACTCCCCCAGGTCCTGCAACTTGCTCAGGACCTGCTTACTGCTGACTCCGAGCTCCTTCGCGAGCTCGTGTACGCGGGCCTTGCCTGCCACTGCACTCCTTGTTTCCGGAGGCCGGGCGGCTTGTCCCGCTCGACCTCGAACCTAGTGTCGAAGCACGTTCATGGTGCGATCTTCACGACTGGCTCATGACGGGTCGACCTTGCTTCCTGGTGTGTCGGACCCGGGTGTCTCCCGGGCCCCGTTCACGCACACGGCGCTGATGTGGGTCCGCACCGGCGCGGTGTCCAGCGGCCCCGGGACGCGGAGCGCCCGCGGGAACGCCGAGCGCCGCTCGGCACGGTCCAGGCACTCCGGGGCGAGATGCAGCCATGCACCGCGCCCGGGGAGCCTGCGCCGCGGGTCCGGGGTGAGTACCCCGTGCACCGCGACGATCCTCAACAGACCGTCGGCCACATCCCGGCGCCGGCAACCGACGCATGTCCGGACGGGTCCCGCGACGGATCGCTGATCCGATGCGGGCGCCGGTCGTGCAGGGGCCGGACCCGGTTGGTGGGCCGGTGTGGAGTGTAGCGCAGCACCTGCGCGCGCTCCCCCCTCGCTACGTGCTCGACGGCTCAGCCGACCGACTCCGTCTCGGGCGCGTCGATGGCCCCGCGGGGGTCGGCGTCGCTGCGGATGTCGATGCGCCAACCCGTCAGCCGGGCCGCCAACCGGGCGTTCTGCCCTTCCTTGCCGATGGCGAGCGACAGCTGGAAGTCCGGTACGACGACCCTGGCGGTCTTCGTGCGGGCGTCCAGCACCGTGACCGAAACCACCTTCGACGGCGAGAGCGCGTTCCCGACGAACGTCGCCGGGTCCTCGGACCAGTCGATGATGTCGATCTTCTCTCCGGCCAGCTCGCTCATCACGCCGCGAACCCGCGCACCGACCGGGCCGATGCACGCGCCCTTCGGGTTGACGCCGGACACGGTGGAGCGGACGGCGATCTTGGACCGGTGGCCGGCCTCCCGCGCCACCGCGACGATCTCCACGGAGCCGTCGACGATCTCCGGGACCTCGAGCGCGAACAGCTTGCGCACGAGGTTGGGATGCGTGCGGCTCAACGTGATCTGCGTCCCGCGCATTCCCCGGCTGACGCCGACCACGTAGCAGCGGATCCGCTCGCCGTGCTCGTAGCGCTCCCCGGGCACCTGCTCGGCCTGCGGCAGCACGCCCTCGGTGCCACCGGAGAGCTGGACGACCACCACGCCGCGGGCGTTGGCGCGCGCGTCGCGCTGGATGACGCCCGCGACGACCTCGCCCTCCTTCGCGGCGAACTCGCCGTAGGTGCGCTCGTGCTCGGCGTCACGCAGCCGCTGCACGATCACCTGACGCGCGGTGGTGGCGGCGATCCGCCCGAACCCCTCGGGGGTGTCGTCCCACTCCGTGTCGACGGCGCCGTCGGGGCCCAGCTCCTGCGCGAGCACCCGCACCGCGCCCGTCTTGCGGTCGATGTCGATCCGCGCGTGCGCCTGGTGGCCGTCGGTGTGCTTGTACGCCGTGAGCAGCGCGGTCTCGATGGCCTCGATGACCGTCTCGAACGGGATGTCCTTCTCGCGCTCGATGGTGCGCAGCGCCGCGATGTCGACGTTCACGCCGTACCCTCCTCTTGCAGCAGCGCCACCTCGTGCTCCGGCGCGGGCCGGAACTCCACCTGTACGCCCGCGTGGGCCACGTCCGCGTAGCGCACCTCGCGCCGCCGCCCGTCGACGAGCACCGTGACGGACTCCTCGCCCGCCGCGCCGACGCGACCGGTGAAGGTCGTGCCGTCGTGCAGCCGGACCGCCACCTGGCGCAGGTGGGCCCGCCGCCAGTGCCGCGGCCCGGTGAGCGGGCGGTCGACCCCTGGCGAGGTGACCTCCAGGGTGTAGGAGCCGCCGATGAGGTGCTCCCGGCGGTCCAGCTCGGCGGAGATCGCTCGCGAGACGGTCGCGATGTCGTCGAGGCCCACGCCTTCGTCGGAGTCGACCACCACCTTGACGGTGTGGCGGCGGCCGGCGGCCCGGACGTCGAGCTGGTCGAGCTCGAACCCGGCGTCCGCGACGATGGGCGCCAGCACACCGTGCAGCTCACCGGGCTGAGGGCCGGCATCCTGCGCGGGGCGGGGGGAGGGCATCGCGTCTACTCCTACGAACGGGGTGGGTCTGTCAGGGTATCGCGCCCCCGAACGGCCCCATGCGTCCCGTTACCCCCCGTGCACCCCCAGCACCCGGCCGAGGCCACGGGACCGGGTGGCAGGATGTGCGCCCGGCGAGCGCGGTGGGGAGGATCCCGCGCCACGAGCCGAGGAGAAGGCGTGGCAGGAGCGGTGTTGAGCAGGCGGCGGGTGCTCGCCGGCCTGCTGCTCCTCCCGCCTGCGGTGGCCGGGTGCGCGCTGGGCCGCGCGGCCGGACCGGCCGAGCCCGACCCCCTGATCGCGCTCGCCGACGCCGCCCGGGCCGACGCCGCGCTGGCCGCCGCGGCCGTGGCGGCCGACCCGAACCTGGCCGCTGCGCTGCAGCCGCTGGTCGAGGCGCGCACCCAGCACGCCGCCGCGCTCGACGCCGAGATAGCCCGGTTGAACCCGCAGCGGCCCACCCCCGCGCCCGCTCCCCCACCCTCGAGCCGTCCGGGCCGCCCCGAGGTGCAGCGGGCGGTGCTGGCCTCCGGGCGGGCGGCGGCCGACGTCGCGCTCGGGCTGCCGCCCGAGCGGGTCGGGCTCGTCGCGTCCGTGGCCGTGTGCTGCAACACGTACGCGGAGGTGCTCACGTGACGTCGGGGAACCCGAGGATCGACGAGACCGCAACCGCCGCGCTCCAGAACGCGCTCGCGGCCGAGCACGCGGCCATCTGGTGCTACGCGCTCGCCGTCGCCTTCCTCTCCGGTGCCGACGCGACGCGCGCCAGGGAGGACGAGAACGCGCACCGCGAGCTGCGCAACCAGGTCGAGGAGACCCTCACCCAGCTCGGAGCCCCCGCTGTCTCCGCGCAGCCCGCGTACGCCACGCCGCGGCCGGTGACCGACGCCGCGTCCGCCGCCCAGCTCGCGGTGGTCGCCGAGACCGACGCGCTCGCCGCGTGGCGCTCGGTGCTCGAACGCTCCCGCGACCGGGCCCTGCGCCAGGCCGCCCTCGACACCCTGAGCGCCGGCACGCTGCGCTGCGCCCGGTGGCGGGCGGCCATCGGGCAGACACCCACCATCCCGGTCTTCCCCGGGCAGCCCTGACCGGTCTCACGCATCGGACACGCGGAACACCGGACGGCCGATCTCGGTGCGCCACGCGGCCGGGTCGGGATCGTCGCGGGGCCCGACGAGGTAGGTCTCCTCTACCGGGCCGTCGACCGCCAGCGCGTGGTCGACCACCCACGCGCCCAGCCGGCCGTAGGTGACCTCGATGTCGTCGTGCGGTCCGCGGTGGACGGTGACGGCGAGCTCGACCGCGGGCAGGACGACCGGGGCGACGCGGCCGCGGGTCGGCGGGTCGGCGACCGGCCGGTGCACGAGCACGTCGCCCTCGCCCTCCGTGAACAGCGCGTCGTCGTAGCGCCCTCCCGGTGGGCCGAGCGGCTCGCTCCCCGCGACGGCCGCGTCCAGCTCGGACATCGCGTCGGCGTACCACTCCAGCACGTCGTCGAGCCGGACGGTCTCCGTGATCGCGGCGACGGTGCGGGGGCGGACGGCGCGCAGCCGCACGTCGAGCTGCTCGGTGTCCGGCGCGAGCAGCCGACGCAAGGAGACGGCTGCCGCGCGCCTGCGCTCCAGCTCGGCCTCCACCCGCCGCAGGTGCCCGGCGAGCAGCTCGGCGCGAACCCCGGGATCGTCCGCCCCGAGGATCCGCCGCACGTCGGCGAGCGGCACGTCCAGCTCGCGGAGCCGGTGGATCACCTGTGCCACCGGGATCTGCTCACCGGTGTAGTAGCGGTAGCCGCTGGCCGGATCGACCGACGCCGGTTCGAGCAGGCCACCCTCGTGGTAGCGGCGCAGCGTCCGAACGGACAGGCGCGTCAGGCGCGCGAACTCGCCGATGCTCAGACCGCGTCCCATTGACCCTCTCCTCGGGGGAGACCTCACGGTGGACATCGTGAACGAACTCCCGGAACCGATCCCCACCTACCTCGCCGCCCACCGCGCCCACGACGCCGACGCCGCCCTCCGCTGCCTCACCGAGGACGCCGTGGTCGTGGACGACGGGCACACCCACCGCGGACCCGACCAGATCCGCGTCTGGCTGGGGCGAGCAGCGAGCGAGTACACGTACACCACTGAGCTCGTCGGCTCCCGGCGGCTCGACGACGGCCGCTACGAGGCCGTCCACCACCTCGAGGGTGACTTCCCCGGCGGTGTGGTCGACCTCCGCTTCCGGTTCACCCTCCGGGACGGGCGGATCGCGCAGCTCGTCATCGAGCCGTGAGGGCGTCGAGGGCGCGGGCGACGTCGTCCTCGGTGTTGTAGAGGTGGAACGCGAGCCGGGCACCGCCGGCCCTGGCCGCGCTCACGACGCCTGCGGCGGCCAGCCGCTCGCCTGCGCCCTCCCGGCGCACGGACACGATCGCCGAGCCGGCCGGCTCCATCCCCGACCCGGCGCGGAAGGTGTCGGCGAGACCCACGCAGTGGGCGTGCACCGCTGCCCGGTCGAGACCGGCCAGCCAGGGCAGTGCCGCGGCCGCACCGACGTGGCAGTACCAGGCGGGCGAGGTGTCGAGCGCACGCGCGTCCGGCGCCAGGGTCATCGGCAGGCCGTAGACGTCCGCCCAGCGGTCCGCGCTCGCGTACCACCCGGCGGCGGCCGGGACGGCGGCCAGCTCGGGGCGGATCGCCATCCAGGCCACCCCCCGCGGGCTGAGCAGCCACTTGTAGCCCGCCGCCACCACCGCGTCGGCCCAGGACAGGTCGGCGTCGAGCCAGCCGAGCGACTGCGTGGCGTCGAGCACGACGCGGGTGCCGGAGGCGCGCGCCGCGCGCAGGGCGTCCAGGTCGACGAGCCGGCCGTCCGCGGACTGGACCGTGCTCACCGCGACGAGGTCGAAGTCCCCCGCCCGCTGACCCACCTGCCCGAGGTCGACCTCGGTGACCTCGACACCGCGCCCCGCCTGCGCCGCGAACGGCCACGTCACGCTCGTGAACTCGCCGCCCGCCACGAGCACCCGCGCGTGGTCGGGCACGGCGGCCGCCACCAACCCGACGAGCGCGGACACCGCCGATCCGATCGCCACCCGGTCGACGCCGACCCCGACCAGATCGGCGAACCCCGCCCTGGCCCGCGCCACCGGCTCGTCGAACGCACCGGCCCGGCCTGCGCCCGCCCGCCACCCCGCGATCGCGCCGGCCACGGCCTCGCCGGCGGCGACCGACGGGATGCCGATGCTCGCGGTGTTGAGGTATCCGTCCGGAACGTCGAACTCCTCGCCGAATGCAACACGCACACGGGGGACACTACGGCCGTGGACAGCCAGCTGATCGAGATCCGGACCGGCGGCCGCGAGGCCGTCGTCGACCTCACCGACGAGATCGCCGCGTTCCTGCGCTCCGCCGGTGCCCGCGACGGCCTGCTCAACGTCTGGGTCCCGCACGCGACCGCAGGACTCGCCGTGATCGAGACCGGCGCCGGGAGCGACACCGACCTGCTCGCCGCCCTGCGCGACCTGCTCCCCGCCGACGACCGCTGGACGCACCGGCACGGCAGTGCGGGCCACGGGCGCGACCACGTGCTGCCCGCGCTGATCGCGCCGTCGATGTCCGTGCCGGTGCTGGACGGGAGCACGGCGCTGGGCACGTGGCAGTCGGTCTGCCTGGTCGACACGAACGGCGACAACCCCGTCCGCTCCGTCCGCCTGTCCTACCTCCCCGGCTGAGCGACTCGCGCACGCTCAGAGCGCGACTCGCGGAGCTCGGAGGGTGGCGAGGCGGTCGGCCACCTCGGCGGCGGTGCGGAGCCGGTCCGGGCCATCGGCGGTGCAGTCGCGCACCAGCGCCGCCTCGTCCGGTGCGAGGGCGGGGTGCACCTGCGGGTTGGTCGAGTGCAGCTCGCGGATCGCGCCGAGCGGGTGCCCGGGCAGCTCCCCGTAGAGCCCCGTGCCGGACAGCGCGCGGTGGATCGTGGCTCCGAGCGCCCACACCTCGGTGCGCCGCGACGGGCTCGCCCCGCTCAGCAGGTCGGGGTCGCGGAACTCCAGCACACCGCCGCGGCCCGCGCCCGGCACGACCGCCCCGGGCATGAGCACGCGCGACAGCCCCGGCTCGGCCAGGCGCCCGCCGAGCGTGCCGTCCGCCTCCTCGGCGAGCAGGACGTTGCCGGGGTGGATCCCCCCGTGGACGATCCCGGCCTCGTGCAGCTCGTGCACTCCCCGGGCGGCGTCTTCGAGGGCCGTGAGGATCTCCGCCCTGGACGGCGGGAAGGCCGGCTCGGCGAGCGAGCCGAGCGGGAGGTACTCCATCGCGTACGCGAAGTTCTCCCCGAGCACGGCGTCGAACACCCGCACGAGGCGCGGCGACCGCACGGCCGCCGCCGCCCGCAGCTCCCGCACCGCCCGGTCGAACGCCGGCTCGGTGACGAGCTCGGTGAACACCTTCACGACGACGCCGTCGCCGAGGTGGGCAGGCGGCCGCGTGAGGTAGCAGCGCGCGTGCGGCCCCTCACCCAGCAGGCTAAGGACCTCGTACTCGACGATCGACGCGGGAGCCAGCGTCGTGCTGGGGTCCAATCCGGGCGTCCTCCTCGGCCTAGCGAGTGCCGGACGGCGCCTCGAACTGGAAGCTGCGACCCCCGATCCGCACCCGGGTGCCCGGAACCAGGCGGTGGGTCTCCCCGGCGGGCAGCTGCGTCCAGCCCTGCTCCCCCGGCGGCGAGACGAACGTGCCGTTGCGGGAGCCGACGTCGACGAGCAGAGCCTCCCACCCGTTCACGACGATCTGCGCGTGGACGCGCGACACCGCCCCCGAGGAGTCCTCGAGGGCGAGCGAGCGCACGGTGCCGGCCGCGACCCGGGGGTCGGCCTCCGGCATCCGGCCCATCAGGTACTCGGCGTCGACGGTGTAGGTGGCACCGTCGTCGAACACGATCAGACCGACGGGCGGTCGCGGGGCGGGCTCCTCCGGCCGGTCGACCGCCAACGCGCCGGTGGGCGGCTGGTCCTCGTGTTCCTGCCCGTCGGGCGCGGCGCCGAGGATCCGTTCGGACCGCAGCGCCGTGGTGCGCGGTGCCTCGCCCTCCGGGGCCGGCTCCGGGTCTGCGAGCGGATGGGCCTGCGGGGCCTCCTGGGCCGGGACGCCCAGGCGTGGGGTGCCGTCGCCGGACCCGTCGAGGGACTCGCCGTCCCCCTTCGGGCCGGCCGGCTTGGCGGCGATGGGAGGGATCGACCCGATCCGGGTCTCGTCCACCGATCCCGAGCCGAAGGCGGCCGGGTCGGCCCCGAGGCCGGCGGGCGCGAAGTCGTCGGAGCCGCGCTCGTCGACGGTCTCGCCGCGTTCGGGTGCGGGCGCCTCTCGCTCGCCGCTCGCGGCCGAGCTCTCGGCGGGCGGCGCGTCCTCGTCGGGCAGTCGGTGCCGGCGGCGGCGCCGGTCGGACGGCCCGATCGCGTTCATGCCGGTCTCCGTGCCGCCGCCTTCAGGGGCGGCGAACCAGCCCTCGATCCGATCCGGCCGCCCCCCGTCCCGCTCGCGGGCGTCGCTCCACGGGCTGCGCTCCCCCTCCCGCGCGGGTGCCTCCGGCGCGCCGAGCAGGTCGTAGGCCGCGCCGTTGTCGTACGGAGCGCCCTTCTCGTACGGAGCACCCTTGTCGTACGGAGCGGGGGCGTCGTACGGACCGCCGTTCTCGTAGGGGGCGCCGTTCTCGTAGGGGGCGCCGTTGAGGACGCCGCCACCGTTGCGTGTGCCGTTGCGTCCGTTGTCGGACGTCTTCTCGGCCTCGGGCTCGCGGAGCTCTTCGGGGCGCTCGGCACCGACGGACTCGTCCTCGCGCGGCGCTGCGGCCGGGCCGTGGTCGGTGTCGGGGACGCGGCCGAGGTCGCTCACCGAGCCGCGCCGCGGCACCCAGCCGCGGTGGGCGACGCCGTTCGAGCCGGACGGCACCGGGCGCAGGTGGGCGCGGCCCGGGGACCGGTCTGCTCCGGCGCCACCCGGGTCGCCGGGGTGGAAGCTCTCGAGGGGGCCGAGGCTGCGCGACGGCAGGCCGTTGCCCGTGCTGTCGCCGGGGTAGAGCCCTTCACCGGAGGCGGTGGGCGCGGCTTCCTGGGCCCACTGGCGCTCCGCACCACCCACCTCGAGCCACCGCGACTCGGCCTGGCGGCTGCGGGCCGCCTCGTCGCCGACGTCGACGGAACCCTGGTCGCCGCCCGGCACGAGGACGGCACCTGCGCCGGGCACGACCCCGGCGCGCAGGTCGTGCACCCCGTCGACGAGGCCGGGCGGGATCGGGCCGCCTTCAAGGGCCAGCACGACCGGGGCGTCGGGACGCGGGAGCAGCCGGTCGGTCCATGCCACGGACTGGGCGCCGGAGAGCGCCACCTGCCGGTCGGGCACGACCAGACCGACCGGGCCGTACAGGAACACCGCCCACTGCTCGCCCCGCTGGCCGCCGCCGGCGCGCGCCTCCCCGCCGGTGACGGCGACGGTGCCGAACCGCAGGCCGTCGCCGGGTGCGTCTGGACCGCCGAGCCACATCGCGAGCTTGCGTGCCAATGCCCGGCCGGGCTCGTGCCCGGCCGCGGAGGCGCACACGTCGATGAGCTTGCGCAGCACGTTGCGATCGGCGCACTCGGCCACGCAGACCACTCCTGGCCAGCGGCCCACCACACCGGCACCGGGCACGACTGCGGCGCGCAGCGCGTCGAAGTCCACTGGGTCTACCTCCCCCGCGGGGGCCATATGGGGACCGGCGCTACGGCCAGCCCGCCACCGGCCAGGTGACGGTCACGGTCGTGCATTACTGCTGATGGATGACGGGAACGGTACGGGGCACGTGAACCAAGGTCGCCGCCGCACCACCATCGTTGCAGGTGGTGATGGAGCGAGCCCGGTGCGTAACCGAGCTCACCCCACCGTTGCACGCGCTCAGTCGACCACGAACGGGTGACACCCGACCAGACCGGTCGCCGCTCAGCGGGTGCAGGTCAGCGCGCGCTCGTGAGCTGGGCGAGGTGGGCGACCGCGGACTCGACCGCGATCTCCTGCCGTTCACCGCTGCGGCGGTCCTTCACCTCGACCACGCCGTTCGCGAGGCCCCGTCCGACCACGACGATCGTCGGTACGCCGATCAGCTCGGCGTCGGCGAACTTGACGCCCGGTGTCGCCTTGCGGTCGTCGAGGAGAACACGGACGCCCGCCGCCTCGAGGTCGGCCGCGAGCCGCTCGGCGCCCGCGACGATCTCGTCGGTCTTCCCGGCGATCACGACGTGGACGTCCGCGGGAGCCACGTGCCGCGGCCAGATCAGCCCGGACCCGTCGTGGCTCTGCTCGGCGATCACGGCTACCAGCCGGGACACGCCGATCCCGTACGAGCCCATCGTGATGCGCACCGGCTTGCCGTCGGCGCCGAGCGCGTCGAGCTGGAGGGCGTCGGCGTACTTGCGGCCGAGCTGGAAGACGTGCCCGATCTCGATGCCCCGTGCCGCGGACAGCGGGCCGGAGCCGTCGGGCGCCGGGTCGCCCTCGCGCACCTCGGCGGCCTCGATCGTGCCGTCCGGGGTGAAGTCGCGGCCGCAGACGAGGTCGACGACGTGGTGGTCGGGCTTGTCGGCGCCGGTGACCCACGCCGTGCCGGGCACGATCCGCGGGTCCACGAGGTAGCGCACCCCGTTGGCGGCGAGCGCCGCCGGCCCGATGTAGCCCTTCACGAGGAACGGGTGCGAGGCGAAGTCCGCCTCGTCGAGCAGCGCGACCTCGGCGGGGTCGAGCGCCGCCTCGAGGCGCTTCACGTCCACCTCGCGGTCGCCCGGCACGCCGATCCCGAGCAGCGTCCACTCGTCCGATCCCGGCCGCCGGGTCTTGACCAGGACGTTCTTCAGGGTGTCGGCGGCGGTGAAGGTCCGCCCGAGGCCTGCCTTCTCGTTCAGGAAGTCGACGAGCGACTCGATCGTCGGGGTGTCCGGCGTGTGGTGGGCCTGCGCGGGCGGCAGGCCCTCGATCGGCCGGGCGGGCGGCGCGGCCGTGGTGACCGCCTCGACGTTCGCCGCGTACCCGCCGGGGCTGCGCACGTAGGTGTCCTCACCGGTGGGCGCCACCGCGAGGAACTCCTCGGACGCCGATCCGCCCATCGCCCCGGATGTCGCCTTGACGACCACGTACTCGAGGCCGAGCCGGTCGAAGATCCGGACGTAGGCGTCGCGGTGCAGCTGGTAGGACTCGGACAGACCCTCGTCGGTGAGGTCGAAGGAGTAGGAGTCCTTCATGAGGAACTCGCGCCCGCGCAGGATGCCGGCGCGCGGCCGCGCCTCGTCCCGGTACTTGGTCTGGACCTGGTACAGCATGACCGGGTAGTCCTTGTAGGACGAGTACTCGCCCTTCACCACGAGCGTGAACAGCTCCTCGTGGGTGGGGCCGAGCAGGTAGTCCCCGCCCCGGCGGTCCTTGAGCCGGAAGATGTTGGGCCCGTACTCGGTCCAGCGCCCGGTGGCCTCGTAGGGCTCCTTCGGCAGCAGCGCGGGGAACTGGATCTCCTGGGCGCCGATGGCGTCCATCTCCTCGCGCACGATCTGCTCGATGTTGCGCAGCACCCGGAGGCCCAGCGGCAGCCAGGTGTAGATCCCCGGTGCGACGCGACGGACGTAGCCGGCGCGGACGAGCAGCTTGTGGCTCGGTACCTCCGCGTCGGCCGGGTCCTCGCGCAGGGTCCGCAGGAACAACGACGACATCCTGGTCAGCACCCGGGAAAGGGTAGCGACGCCCCGCAGGGGCACCCGCGCCGGTGGCCGCTGGGCGGCCGGTCAGCGATCCAGCAGGTGGGCGTTCGGCGTGCGGGCGGCGGCCGCGAGCTCCGGCAGCTCCACCACCTCCACGCCGGCGGCCCGCAGCAGCTCCGCGCCCCGCCCGTCGACGAAGAGGCCCGGCTCGCGCCAGGCGAACACCACGCGGTCCACCCCGGCGGCCAGGATCAGGTCGGTGCACGTCCGCGGCCGGGAGGCGCGGGCGCTGCACGGTTCGAGCGAGCTGTAGACCGTGGTGCCGGGGCCTGCCCGCCAGCCGGGCCCGAGGTCCGCGAGCGCGCCCTCCTCCGCGTGGTCGTGGGGGTCGCGGCGGCGGGACCAGCCCTCGGCGAGCACCGTGCCGGCCGCGTCGACGACCAGCGCACCCACCGAGAACGCCGTCTCCGACGGGGGGCACCGCCCTGCGAGCTCCACGGCCCGCGTCAGTAGCTCCCGGTCGTCGCGCACCGGCTGGTCAGGCATCGGCGGGGTCCAGGAGGTAGTGCAGGAGGACGAGGTCGCCGATGGGGCGCGCCTCGGCCAGGCGCATCCGGTGCGCGGTGTCGTGCGGGAAGCGACCCGGGCCGACGAACCGCGGCGCCCGCGCGTCCCCCACGAAGAACGGTGCGACGACCAGCTGCAGCTCGTCGGCGACGCCCGCGGTGAGGAAGAGCGTGTGCATCGCGGTGCCGCCCTCCACCATCAGGCGGGCGACGCCGCGGCCTGCGAGGTCGGCGAGCAGCCGGTGCAGGTCGAGCGGGTCGCCCGCGTCGACGACGTCGGCGACCGCGCCCACCGCCTTCCTGGCCGCGTCCAGCGCGGGCGTGGCGGCGTAGACGATCTTGGGCCCGTCCCCGGTCGTGAAGAAGCGCGCCGCGGGGTCGAGGTCTCCCGAGCCGGTGACCGTGACCTTGACCGGGTCCGGGTCACGGCCCGCTGCCACGCGCGCAGCCCGCCGCTCGGCCGACCGGACGAGGAGCCGCGGGTCGTCCAGGCGCAGCGTGCTGGCCCCGACCAGGATCGCGTCGACGCCGGCCCGCACCGCGTCGACCCGGTCGAGGTCGGCGGCGTCGGAGAGCAGCAGGGGCTCCGGCCCGCTGTCGTCGATGTGGCCGTCCACCGACATCGCGGCCGACAGCAGCACGTGGGGACGGTCCGGCACGGCCCGATCCTTCCCCATCCCCGCGCCGCGGGTTCCGTCGGACACCCTCGCTAGCGTCCGCGGCATGGCACTTTCCATCGGCATGGTCACCGTCGACTGCGCAGATCCGGCGGCGCTGTCCGGGTTCTGGTCAGCGGCGCTCGACACCACCGTCCTGCAGAACTACGACGACGCGTTCATCATGCTGGCCCCTCCGCCGAAGGGCGGCCCGCTGCTGGCCTTCCAGCTGGTGCCGGAGCCGCGGTCGGGCAAGAACCGCCTCCACCTCGACCTGGGCGCGCCGGTCGGCGGGCGGCAGGCCGAGGTGGAGCGGCTCGTCCGGCTCGGGGCCACGGTGCTCGGCGAACGCGGCGACCCGGCGACCTTCGCCTGGACCACGCTCGCCGACCCGGAGGGCAACGAGTTCTGCATCGGCGAGCACGAAGGATCAACGATCCAGTAGCTCCGTGACGAGCGCGCCCACCGCGCCGGCCTCGATGAGGAAGCCGTCGTGCCCGTACGGGGAGTCGATGACCCGTAGCGGGCCCGCGCCCGGGATGCCCGCCACGAGCTCGGCCTGCTGTTCGAGCGGGTAGAGCCGGTCGGAGCTGATGCCCGCCACGAGTGTCCGGGCCGTCACGCGGGCGAGCCCGGCCGCGGTGCCGCCGCGCCCGCGGCCCACGTCGTGGGCGTTCATCAGCTCGGTCAGCCGCACGTAGGACATGGCGTCGAAGCGGCGCACCAGCTTGCCGGCGTGGTGGTCGAGGTAGGACTCCACCGCGTACCGGCCGCCGCGCCACGGGTCCTCGCCGTACTGGGCGTCTCGGCCGAAGCGTTCCCCGAGCTCGAACGCGCTGCGGTAGCTCAGGTGGGCGATGCGCCGCGCCACGCCGAGGCCGCGGTGGGGGCCCTGCCCTGGCGGGGCGTCGTGGTAGTCACCGCCGCACCAGCCCGGGTCGTCGCGGATGGCGGCCAGCTGCGGGGCCGCCCAGCCGATCTGGTCGGCCGTGGTGGCGGCGGGGCAGGCCAGCAGGCACAGCCGGGTCACCCGGTCGGGCTCGGTCGCCGCCCATTCCAGGGCTCGCATCCCGCCCATGGAGCCGCCGATCACGAGCGCCCACGCGTCCACACCGAGCGCGTCGGCGAGCACCCGCTCGGCGGCCACCGCGTCGCGCGCCGTGACCAGGGGGAAGCGGCTGCCCCACGGCCTGCCGTCCGGGCCGGGCGAGGCCGGGCCCGTGCTGCCCTGGCAGCCGCCCACGATGTTCGGCGCCACCACGAACCAGCGCGCCGGGTCGAGCGCCCGGCCCGGCCCGATCAGGGCGTCCCACCAGCCCGGCGTGGGGTGGCCGGGCACGGCCGGGCCGCTCACGTGGCTGTCGCCGGTGAGGGCGTGCAGCACGAGCACGGCGTTGGACGCGTCCGCGTTCAGCACGCCCCACGTCTCGTAGGCGATCCGGACGTCCGGCAGCGCGCCCCCGGCCTCCAGCTCCAGCGGCGCCGGCAGCACGACCCACTGGCGACGGCCCGGGTCGTCCCCCTCCCGCCATGCGCCGGTGGCGGGAGGGAGCGGGGTCCCGAGCGTCGTCACGCGCCCTTGGCGGCGCGGAACCCGGCCTCGAGGTCGGCCTTCAGGTCCTCGATGCCCTCCAGGCCGACCGAGAGCCGCACCAGCCCGGGCGTCACCCCGGTGGCCAGCTGCTCCTCGCCCGACAGCTGGCTGTGCGTCGTGCTCGCGGGGTGGATCACGAGGCTGCGGACGTCACCGATGTTGGCCAGGTGGCTGTGCAGCTCCAGCGCGTCGACGAACTTCCGGCCGGCCTCGATCCCGCCTGCGATCTCGAACGCGACGACGGCGCCCGCGCCGCGCGGCAGGTACTTCTGCCCGGCCTCGTACCAGCGGCTGGACGGCAGGCCGGCGTAGTGGACCTGCTCGACCTCGTCGCGCTGCTCCAGCCACTCGGCGAGCGCCTGCGCGTTCTGCACGTGCCGCTCGATGCGCAGCGACAGCGTCTCGATCCCCTGGATCAGCAGGAAGCTGTTCTGCGGCGAGATGGCCGGGCCGAGGTCGCGCAGCAGCTGCACCCGCAGCTTGATGATGTAGGACTGCGGGCCGAGCGCCTCCCAGTAGTTGAGGCCGTGGTAGCTCGGGTCCGGGGTGGTGAGCCCCGGGAAGCGGTCGGCGTGCTCGCCCCATGCGAAGTTGCCGGAGTCGACCACGACGCCGCCGATCGCGGTGCCGTGCCCGCCCAGGAACTTCGTGGCCGAGTGCACCACGATGTCCGCGCCGTGCTCGATGGGCCGCAGCAGGTACGGCGTGGGCACCGTGTTGTCCACGATGAGCGGCAGGCCGGCGGCGTGCGCGGCGTCGGCGACCGCGCGCACGTCCAGCACGTTGCCGCGCGGGTTGCCGAGCGTCTCGGCGTAGAAGGCCTTGGTGTTCGGGCGGACCGCTGCGCGCCACTCGTCGAGGTCGTCGGGGTCCTCTACGAACGAGACCTCGATGCCCAGCTTGGGGAACGTGTAGTGGAACAGGTTGTACGTGCCGCCGTAGAGGGAGGCGCTGGAGACGATGTGGTCGCCCGCCTCGGCGATGTTGAGCAGCGCGAGGGTCTGCGCGGCCTGGCCGGACGCGAACGCGACGGCGGCGAGCCCGCCCTCGAGCGCGGCGACGCGCTGCTCCAGCACGTCCTGGGTGGGGTTCATGATCCGCGTGTAGATGTTGCCCAGCTCGGTGAGCCCGAACAGCGCGGCGGCGTGCTCGGTGTCGCGGAACGTGTAGGACGTCGTCTGGTAGATCGGGGTGGCGCGGGCGCCGGTGGTGGGGTCGGCGGTGGCGCCGGCGTGGACCTGCTTGGTCTCGAACGACCAGTTCTCGGACATGGATGTCTCCCGGAGGCGAGGAAGGAGTGGGCGAGGGCGGCGATCAGCGGCCGGCTCGACACACCGCGCTCGCGGTCCGCATGTAGTCGACATGCCGGCGCGTCACGAGACGGATCACGCCGGGGACGGTAATCGGCCGTTCACCTCTGGCACAACATCGAGCACGTCTACCCTTCGCCCCGTGCTCGTCCTGCTTCCCCCGTCGGAGACCAAGCGCGACGGCGGCGACGGCCCACCGCTGCGGCTCGACGCGCTCTCCCATCCCGCCCTGGACGGGGTGCGCAAGGCGCTCGTCGACGAGCTCGTCGACCTCGCAGCAGACGTTCCGGCGTGCCGCGCCGCGCTCGGTCTGTCCCCCGCGCAGGACGCCGAGATCGCCCGCAACGCCGCGCTGTGGACCTCGCCCACCCTGCCGGCCCTGCACCGCTACACCGGCGTGCTCTACGACGCGCTCGACGCCGGCTCGTTGCGCGGTGCCGCGGTCGGGCGGGCGCGTGCTCGCCTCGCCGTCGGGTCGGCGCTGTTCGGGCTGCTCCGCGCCGACGACCAGGTGCCCGCCTACCGCCTCTCCGCGGGCTCGGCGCTCCCCGGCGGGGGCACCCTCGCGGCGCGCTGGAAGCCGGTGCTCGAGCCGGAGCTGGCCGCCGTCGCCGCCGCGGACCTGGTGGTGGACCTGCGCTCGGGCTCCTACGCCGCGCTCGGCCGCGTGCCCGGCGCGGTCACGGTGAACGTACTGGCGGAGCGGCCCGACGGCAGCCGCAGCGTGGTGAGCCACTTCAACAAGGCGCACAAGGGCAGGCTCGCCCGGGTGCTCGCGAGCACCCGCGGGGAGCCGACGGATGCGGCGGGCGTCGCGGCGATCGCCCGCAGGGCGGGGATGCGGGTGGAGCGCAGGGGGAACGCGCTGGAGATCGTGATCGCCGCGTAAATCGGTTGTGTGGGACGACCGGGGTCCGGGAGGCTTCCGCAGCAGGTCGCCGGAGCCGGCGTGATCAGGAGGAGGTGCGACATGTCCATCCCTGTCCGGGACGTGGCATGCCCTCGTCCGATCCCCGCCCCGCGCTGACGACGATCCGCGGGGCGCACACTCCCTCTGGAGCCCCGCGTTGCACGACTACGAGTCGTACTCCGAGATCTACGAACCCAAGGCCTCCCGCAAGCCGCGCCGTCGCCGCTTCGACGACGAGGCCCCCGCGCCCCGGCGCCGCGAGCCCGACCTGTCCACCCTGGACGAACGGCTGGGCGTCGACCTCGACGGCCCACCCGAGGGCGACCGCTGGTCCACGTGGGACGGCGCCGAGCACGGGCCGCACCCGCGTCCGGCCTGGGTCGTCACCGAGCACGCCGCGGTCGACGCCGAGCTCGGCGTGATCAAGACCGGCAAGGAGGCCGACGTCCACCTCGTCGAGCGCTACGTGCCGGGCACCGACCGGCGGGCCCTGATGGCCGCCAAGCGCTACCGCACCTCCGAGCACCGCATGTTCCACCGCGACGCCGGCTACCTCGAGGGCAGGCGCGTGCGCCGGTCCCGCGAGACACGGGCGATGGCCAACCGCACGGCGTTCGGCCGCGACATCCTGGCCGGGCAGTGGGCGGCCGCGGAGTTCGCGGCGCTGTCCCGGCTGTGGGCGGACGGCGTCGCGGTGCCCTACCCCGTGCAGTGCAGCGGCACCGAGCTGCTGCTGGAGTTCCTCGGCAGCGACGACGGCACCGCCGCCCCGCGGCTCGCCCAGCTGCGGCCGGAGCGGGACGAGCTGTGTGATCTCTGGCACCAGCTGGTCGACGCCCTGCTCGGGCTGGCCCGCCACGGCCTCGCCCACGGCGACCTGTCCGCCTACAACCTCCTGGTGCACGACGGACGGCTGGTGCTGATCGACCTTCCGCAGGTCGTGGACGTCATCGGCAACCCGCAGGGCCCCGAGTTCCTGGCCCGCGACGTGCGGCGGATCGGCGAGTGGTTCACCGCCCGCGGCCTGCCGGACGGGGTCGGCACGCCCGAGGGCCTGCTCGAGGAGCTGCGGGCGGAGGTGGGAATGCCGAAGAACGGCGGAACGTCACAGGGGTAGCTCGCCACTTGCGCGGTTCGCGGCCGGGCGCTCGGTTACCCTGATCACGAGCGCCCGGCCGTGGAACGGCCATGAAGCGGGCGCCAGCCCGCAGTACCCATCAGGGCGCGCACCGATGCGCCCGGGCTCGTCCCGAGATCCCAGCCGCCGTCCCGGCGCTGTTTCTCCGAGCGACGTGCCACGTCCCGGAGGTCCTTCTTGTCATCCCCGTCCACTCGCCGTGCCCACAACTCGGCGAGCCCGCGGTCGCGTCGCTCAGACGGCGGCCGCACCCGCTCCCCCCACGGCCGCTCCCGCACCCCGCAGAGCCGTTCCCCGCTCGCTCCCGTCGCACCGGTCGAGGAGCTGTGGACCGTCCCGGAGACGGGCATGCCGTCGTTCGCGGAGCTCGGCCTGCCCGAGCCGGTCGCGCGCGCGCTCGCCGCGAACGGCTTCACCGAGCCGTTCCCGATCCAGGCCGCGACGCTCCCCGACACCCTCGCGGGCCGCGACCTGCTCGGCCGGGGCCAGACCGGCTCCGGCAAGACCCTCGCGTTCGGCCTCGCGCTGCTCGCCCGGCTCGCCGGCGGCCGCGCCCGGTCCCGGCAGCCGCGCGGGCTCGTCCTCGTCCCCACCCGTGAGCTCGCCCAGCAGGTCGACGACGCGCTCGCCCCGTTCGCGCGGGCGCTGCGCCTGTCCACCGCCGTCGTGGTGGGCGGGCTGTCGTTCAACCGGCAGGCCGCCGAGCTGCAGCGGGGCGTCGACCTCGTCGTCGCCACCCCCGGCCGCCTCACCGACCACACCGACCAGCGCACGTGCGACCTCTCCCAGGTCGAGGTCACGGTGCTCGACGAGGCCGACCGCATGTCGGACATGGGCTTCCTGCCCCAGGTCCGGCGGATCCTGAACCTCACGCCGTCCGGTGGTCAGCGGTTGCTGTTCTCCGCCACGCTCGACGGCGAGGTGGGCGCGCTGGTCCGCCAGTACCTCACCGACCCCGTCACGCGCTCCGTCGCATCGGCCACGGCGCAGGTGGCCACCATGGACCACCACGTCCTGCTGGTCGACCCGGGCGCCAAGGCGCGGGTCATCACCGAGATCGCCGCGCGCGACGGTCGCACCATCCTGTTCGCCCGCACCAAGCACGGCGTCGACCGCCTCGTGAAGCTGCTGCGGCGCGAGGGCGTGATGGCGGGCGCGCTGCACGGCGGCAAGGCGCAGAACGCCCGCAACCGGGCGATCGCGGAGTTCAAGGACGGCCGCACGCCGGTGCTCGTCGCCACGGACGTGGCCGCACGCGGCATCCACATCGACGACGTCAGCCTCGTCGTGCACGTCGACCCGCCGGCCGACCCGAAGGACTACCTGCACCGCGCCGGGCGTACCGCGCGGGCCGGTGACTCGGGCACCGTCGTCACGCTCGTCACCCCCGACGAGCGGCGCGACGTCGAGCGGATGATGCGGCTGGCCGGGGTGCGTGCCCCGCAGACCGAGGTGCGGGCGGGCGACGGTGAGCTGGCCCGGATCACGGGCGCGCGTCCGCCGTCGGGGGTGGCGATCGTCGCCCCGCCGAAGCCCGCGCAGGCACCGCGCCGCCCGCGTACCGGCAACGGCAACGGGCTCGCCTCCCGCCGCGGTCGGCGCAGGCGCGACACCGCCGCCTGACCGTCATCGGGCCGGAACGGGAGGGTTCTCAGCCGGGCCACAGGGATTCCCTGCCACCGTCACGGAGAACCTTCCCGAACCGGACACCGAGGTACTCGTGCACGCTCCCCGTCCCAGAGGCCGTCTCGTCGCCGTGCTGGCGGCGCTCACCGCGGCGTTGGTCGCCTGCTCCGCCGGGCCCATCGCGTCGCCGACCCTGCCCTCCCCGAACGAGACGCTGCCGCCCATCGAGCTCGACGGCGACTGGACGTGGACGAAGCAGGAGACGGCGCTCGAGCTGGGCGTCACGCACACGCAGAAGAGCCTCGACGACAGCGAGCCCGCCGAGGCCCGGCAGCGCGGGATCGACATCCTCTCGGCGGACAGCGCGATCTGGCAGAACCACCACCTCATGGGCTTCGGCACCGACAACCCCGAGCCCGAGCCCGGTGCGTACGACTGGAGCACGCTCGACCGGCGCATGAAGCTCACCGAGGAGACCGGGCAGCGGAGCATGCTCACGCTGTGCTGCGCGCCGGACTGGATGAAGGGCGGCGAGGCGGGCGAGACCGACTGGGACGCTCTCGAGGACGAGCCGACGCCGGAGCACTTCGGCGACTTCGCGCGGCTGGCCGCGGAGGCGGTGAAGCGCTACCCGCAGGTCGAACGCGTGATGGTGTGGAACGAGCTCAAGGGCTTCTGGGACAGCGATCAGGACCGCTGGGACTACGAGGGCTACACCGAGCTCTACAACCAGGTCTACCGTGCGGTGAAGGACGTCCGGCCGGACGTGCTGGTCGGCGGCCCGTACGTCGTGCTCATCAGCCTCGACGAGGGCGCAGAGGACACTTCGACCACCGTCGCCGGTCCGTGGGGGGCGGCCGACCAGCGCACGCTCGACGTGGTCGACTACTGGCTGCAGAACAACGTGGGCGCCGACTTCCTCGCGGTGGACACCGCGTCGAACAAGCGGAACCAGGAGGGCCTGAACCCGCTCGACGGCGGCCGGAAGTTCGCCGACATGGCGCGCTGGCTGCAGCAGCGGAGCGACCTGCCGATCTGGTGGGCCGAGTACTACCCCGAGGTCCCCGCGGGTGAGGACGACGCGCCCGGGAGCCCCGCCAACGCCGCCGTGAACCTCGCCGCGATCGCCGCCATGGCCGAGTCGGGAACCGCCGGTGCTCTGCTGTGGGGCCCGCAGGCCGACGAGGACCTCGGCTCCCCCGCCCTGTGGTCCGACTCCACCGAGGAGGACGGCGGACGGCCGCTCCCGCTCACCCAGGCCTGGCAGTTCCTGGTACCGCGGATGGCCGCGGGCGGCGTCGAGATCGGGCGGTCGCCGTCGCGCCCGAACCTGCTGGCCTTCCGCGCGGACGACGGCGTGGTGGTGGTCAACCTGAGCGCCGAGCAGACGGAGGTCGCCGGCAACCAGCTCGCCCCGTGGCAGATCGCGGTGGGCGGGCGCAGGTCCTGAGGCCTCCCGGACTCAGCGGCGGCGGGCGGCGCGGCGGAGCTGCAGGATGCGCAGCCCGCCCGGGATCGCGACGAGCAGCAGGCCCGCGATGGCGGCGAGCAGCAGCGCGACGCCGATGGGCAGGGTGCCCGACAGGTTCAGGAAGTTGATCTGCACGGGCGTGCTGTTCTGCAGGATGAAGACCAGCAGGACCAGCAGCACCAGCGCGGACAGGATCAGCCCCATCCACAGCATGCCGGTGCGCGAGCGCTGGACCGGCTCATCGGCCGGCCAGCCCGCCCGCGCCTTCGGCTCGCTCGGCGTCGGGACGGTGGGGCCGTCGGCGACGACCGGGCGCAGCGAGGGCTGCGTCTCCGGGTCGGCGTGCGGATCGGCCGGGCCGACGCTGCCGTAGGAGGGCGAGCGCACGTCCATCGCCCGCGTGGGGTCGTCGTTCATGCGGTCACCTCGCTCGCTCGACACTCTTCGTGACCACCCGTGAGTATCCCGCAACGGCGTCCTTCACGCGACGTCCTGCGATCTTGGACTCAGTCCCGGCGCATGGGGACGTGCGCCACCCCGTCCCAGTCGTAGGACTCGCCCACCTGACGGAAGCCGAACGGGCGGTAGAAGCCCGTCAGGTGCTCCTGGGCGTCCAGCACGCAGGGGCGGTCGCCGACCTCGGCCAGCGCCGCCTCCATCAGCTGACGGCCCAGCCCCCGCCCGCGTACCGAGCGGGCGGTGCACAGCCGGCCGATCCGGAACTCACCGCTCGGCTCGCACAGCAGCCGCAGGTATCCGAGCACGGGCTCCGGCTTGCCGTCGCCGCCCAGCCAGAAGTGCCGCGTCCCGTCCTCGAGATCACGCCCGTCGAGCTCCGCGTACGGGCAGGCCTGCTCCACGACGAAGACGTCGACCCGCAGCCGCATCAGCTCGTAGAGCGTGCTCGGTGGCAGGTCCGCCGCCCACGCGCGGTGCAGGGTGGCCGTCTCCGTCTCACTGCTCATCCCGACTGCCTACCAGATCGGGTGAGCGCCCGCCGCCAGCGGGCGTGCGAGGCTCGGCGGGTGCTCAGATACGTGATCGTCGCCGTGGCAGCCACACTGGTCGGCATGCCCGCGACGGCCGCCGAGCGACCCCCGCTCCCCCTGCGCCCCGACGGGTACGGCGTGGCCCAGCCCACCCCGCCCGACCTCGTGGACCGCAGGCTCCCCACCCGCGACATCCTCCCGCCGCCCGCGGACGGGAGGTTCGTCTCCACGGTCGGGCCGGTCCCCGACGACGTCCTCGCCCGCTCCACGTGGAAGCCGGAGTGCCCGGTCCGAGCGGCGGACCTGCGGTACGTCACCGTCACCTTCCGCGGCTTCGACGGCGGCGCGCACACCGGTGAGCTCATCGTCGCCGCGACGGTCGCGGACGACGTCGCGACCGTGTTCGGCGACCTCTACGCGGCCGACTTCCCCATCGAGGAGATGCGGGTCGTCGAGCCTGCCGAACTGACCGCCCCGCCCACCGGCGACGACAACAACACCACCGCGTTCGTCTGCCGGCCCGCCGTCGGCCTCACGCGCTGGTCGGCGCACGCCCTCGGCCTCGCCGTGGACGTCAACCCGTTCCAGAACCCCTACAGCAAGGGTGACCTCGTGCTGCCCGAGCTCGCCTCGGCGTACCTGGATCGCGACCGCGACCTGCCGGGCATGATCTCCGGCGGCGGGCCGGTGGTCGCCGCGTTCGCGCGCATCGGCTGGAAGTGGGGCGGGCACTGGACCTCCCCGGTGGACCGGCACCACTTCTCCCGAACCGGCACGTAGGTTGGGAGCGTGCGCCACCACGACCTCGTCGTCATCGGAACCGGATCGGGCAACTCGATCGTCGACGATCGGTTCGCGCACCTCGACGTCGCGCTCGTCGAGCACGGCGTCTTCGGCGGCACCTGCCTGAACGTCGGCTGCATCCCCACGAAGATGTACGTCTACGCCGCCGAGGTGGCGCAGGTCGTCCGGCACGCGAGCCGTTTCGGCGTGGACGCCACGGTGGACAAGGTCCGCTGGACCGACATCCGCGACCGCATCTTCGGCCGCATCGACCCCATCTCCGTCGGTGGGCGCGAGTACCGGGTGGACCGCAGCCCGAACGTCACCGTCTACGAGGGCCACGCGCGCTTCACCGGCCACAAGGAGCTGGCCGTCGCCCGCACCGACGGGTCCGGCACCGACGCGTTCACCGCGGAGAAGATCGTGCTGGCCGCCGGGAGCCGTCCGGTGATCCCGGACGTCGTCACGGCGGCGGGCGTGCCGTACGAGACGTCCGACACCGTCATGCGGATCGACGCGCTCCCCGAGCACGTCGTGATCCTCGGCAGCGGCTACATCGGGGTCGAGTTCGCGCACGTGTTCTCCGCACTCGGGGCGAAGGTGTCGATCGTCGGGCGCAGCACCGTGCTGCGCCACCAGGACGAGACCGTCTGCGAGCGCTTCACCGAGATCGCCCAGGCCCGGTGGGACGTCCACCTCGGCAACGAGGTCATGGGCGTCCGCGGGCGCCACGGCGACATCGCCCTCGACCTGGCCGACGGCACGTCCGTGCGCGGCGACCTGCTGCTCGTCGCCACCGGACGGCGCCCCAACAGCGACCGGCTCGACCTCGACCGCACCGGCGTCACCACCCACCCCGACGGCCGGATCGTCGTCGACGCGGAGCAGCGCACCGCCGTCGACGGGATCTTCGCCCTCGGCGACGTCAGCTCCGACCACCAGCTCAAGCACGTGGCCAACCACGAGGCGAAGGTGGTGGCGCACAACCTGCTGCACCCCGGTGCGCCGCGGAGCAGCGACCACCGGTTCGTGCCCGCCGCCGTCTTCACCGACCCCCAGATCGCGGCGGTCGGGCTGACCGAGGCGGAGTGCCGCGACCGGAACCTCGACTACACCGCGGCGGTGCAGGAGTACGGCGATGTCGCCTACGGGTGGGCGATGGAGGACACCACGGGGTTCTGCAAGGTGCTCGCAGAGCGCGGGACCGGGCGGCTCCTGGGAGCGCACGTGATGGGCGCGCAGGCGTCCACCGTGATCCAGCCCCTCATCCAGGCGATGTCGTTCGGCCTCGGCGCCCGCGAGATGGCCACCGGCCAGTACTGGATCCACCCGGCGCTGCCGGAGGTGGTGGAAAACGCACTGCTCGGTCTGGATCTCTAGCGGGTACCCCGATCGACGTACGCCTGGTACACAGTCCAGGTAAGGTAACCCTTTCTTCGACGTCGCGAGGTGCATGCCCATGACCGTGGCCGATACCCCCACTCGTTCCACCGGATCGGCTCGGCCGATCCTGGAAGGCAGGCGCGGGCTCGCGCCGCAGATCAGCGTCTACGTCTTCGTGATCCTCCCCCTCGCCGCGCTCGTCGCCGCGATCCCCTTCGCCTGGGGATGGGGACTCACCTGGATCGACATCGCGATCGCCCTGGTCTTCTACGTCACGAGCGGGCTCGGCATCACGGTCGGCTACCACCGCTACTTCACCCACGGCTCGTTCAAGGCGAAGCGGCCGCTGCGCATCGCGCTCGCGCTGGCCGGCAGCCTCGCCATGCAGGGCCCGGTCATCACCTGGGTGGCCGACCACCGCCGCCACCACGCCTTCTCCGACAAGGAGGGCGACCCGCACTCGCCGTGGCTGTTCGGCACGGGCCCGGCCGCCCTCGCCAAGGGCTTCTGGCACTCCCACATGGGGTGGCTGTTCGACCGCGACCAGACCAACCGCGAGCGCTTCACCCCCGACCTGCTCGCCGACCGCGACATCCTCCGGGTCGACCGGCTGTTCGTCACCTGGTCGGTGGCCACCCTGCTCGTCCCGGCGGCCCTCGGCGGGCTGCTCAGCTGGTCCTGGTGGGGCGCGCTCACCGCGTTCTTCTGGGCCGGGCTCGTGCGCGTCGGGCTGCTCCACCACGTCACGTGGTCGATCAACTCGATCTGCCACATGATCGGCGACCAGCCGTTTGCCGCCCGCGACCACTCCCGCAACGTCTGGCCGCTCGCCGTCCTCAGCTTCGGCGAATCCTGGCACAACCTGCACCACGCCGACCCCACCTGCGCCCGCCACGGCGTCCAGCGCGGACAGGTCGACATCTCGGCGCGGGTCATCTGGGCGTTCGAGAAGCTGGGCTGGGCCCACTCCGTGCGCTGGCCCACCCAGCGGCGGCTGGAGAAGCTGGCCCGCGCCGCCTGAGCCGCCCAGCGCCAGCTTCTCACGGCCTCCTGGCGGCGCCGCGCATTGTGCGGGGCCGCCCCTCCCAGCTCAAGGGCGCTGCGCGTCGCTCCGCGATCGCTACCGCGACCCTTGACCTGCGAGCCTCTGCGGCCCCTTCCGGCCCGCTTCGCGGGCAGGCCCCGTGCCTGCCCCTTCGGCGCGCGGCGCCGCCAGGAGGCCGGTCTCGGGCGTCTCCTTGCTCTCGCACACTCCCGGCCGTTTTGCCCGTTTCCACGGGGGCGAAGCCTCGATCGTGGGGTGAGATCAGCCTTCGGTGGCGCCGCGCGCCAAGAGGGCAGGCCCACCGCCTGCCCGCGAAGCGGGCCTGAAGGGGTCGCAGAGGCTCACGGGTCATCCCTGAAGGAGCGGGGCCGGTCAACCCGCGGTTGCGGCTGCTGATCTTTCTTCTCGGTTCTCCGGCCTGTTCTTGGGCGCGGCGGGCTGAGGCGTCGGGGTCAAGGATCGGCCCGGAGGGTCGACCGCGTAGCGGCCGCAGGTCCTTGATGCCGACGCCGGGCGGCGCACGCTGTTCAAGGGTGGAGAAAAGGGGGTGGTCTCGCGGCTCCCGGGGGTCGGGTGATCGAGGGTCGGGTGCGTGCTCCAGTGCCGGTGCCCCGGCGGTGGACAGGCCCGGTTGAGGGCTGTCGGTCATCCCTTCGCCCGTTGGGCATGGAGTGCTGCGACGGGTTCGCGGTGAGCGGGGTCAATCAAGGGGGCGACCACGCCGTGGTTCCCGGCGCCGTGATCGTGCGCTGTGATCTTGCGCGCTGTGATCTTGCGCTGGGACGGGGGTCATGACCCGTGCGACCGGCGCCCACCTCGGTTGGCGGCCGGCTCATGCCGCCGATCTGCCGGGCGGGGTGTGTGGCTGGGGCGGGATGTGTGGCGGGGTGTGGGGTTGGGGCGGGGTGTGGGGTTGGGGCGGGGTGAGCCGGCGGATGTGCCCGTCGCGTAGGCCGTAGTAGACCAGCTCGACCAGCTCGCGGGCGGCGGCAACGACGCCGATGTTGCGGCCGCGGCGGGCGGCGACCCGCTCCCGGACCGCACCGGTGCGGGTGTGTTCGCCGACCCGCTGCACCGCCTCCACCGCAGCCCAACGCACCAACCGGGAACCCTGTTTGGTGATCCGGCCGCGATGCACGGTGGTGTCGGACTCATGGTGTTTCGGGGTCAACCCGGCCCAGCTGGCCAGCTGCGCGGGTCCGGGGAAGCGGGTGACGTCACCGATCTCAGCGACGAACACCGCGGCCAAGGTGGGCCCGACCCCGGGGATCTGCTGGATCGCCCGGTAGCCGGGATGTTCGCGCAGCCGGTTGGTGACCAACTTGGCGAACAACTCGACCTCGAAGTCCACGTTAATGATCAGTCGTAGCGCGGAGTCGACCCGAGCGCGTGATTCGACCGACAGCCGGGCCGCGGCCAACAAGTGCTGCCCGCCCGGGCTGAACAGATCACTCATCGGCACCTGCACCCCGGCCTCGGCCAGCACGGCGTGGACCTGGGATTTCAAGCTCGAGCGCAACGCCACCAGCTTGGCCCGATGCCGCACCCAACCACGCAGCTCCCGGGTGGCCGGTGGCGCGATCCACGCCTCGGGCAGCCGACCCATCCGCAACAGATCAGCCAGATCCCCCGCGTCCCGCTCGTCGTTCTTCACCCGCCGATAGCAGAACATCTTCACCCCCAGCGGATGCGCCAAATGCACGTGCGCGCCCAACTCGGCCAGGGTGTCCGCAGCCCAGTACCAGCCATAGGCCGCTTCCAGCACCACCTCCGGGGCCTCCCCGGCGCGGGCCATCACCTGCCGCAGATACTCCGGATCGTTGGAGATCCGCACCGTCTCCAACGTCTCACCCATCTCGGTCTTGCGAACCAGCACCGACCGCCGCCGGTGCAGGTCAATTCCCACGACCTGCTTGCCCTCGTACGATTCGCTCACAGGGGCCTCCTCAAATCGTTGGTGTGAGCACCCCGAGCATGAGCCGGGAGCCACGAGGAGCGGAGGCCCCGCTCCTTCATCCCATCAAGGGGCGCGAAGCGATCGCGCAGCGACGCGCAGCGCCCTTGAGGCGTGAGGAGCGGCCCCGCACGATGCGCGGCGCCACCGAAGGCCCGGTGGAGAGGTGCCTAGACGGGCGTGACACCGAAAAGGCCCGGTGGGAGACGGCCCGGATAGGACGTGGCGCCGATGAAGACCCGGTGGGAGAGCCTGCCAGCCGTCAGCTGGCCGACCGCTCGTCCTTCAGCGGGGTCCCCGCCCGCGCCGGGTCGAACGGGGCCTCGGGCGGGGTCTCACCGCGTACCTCGGCCACGAGCCGCGTGACGTCGGCCATGATCGCGTTGGTCGCGCCGTCCAGGGCGGTGCGGGTGCGGGGGCCGCCCAGCCAGGCCGAGAGGTCGACCGGCGGGCCGGCGACCACGGTGACCCGCCGCCTGGGGAAGAGTCGCGGGCGGCCGGTACCGGGGGGCAGGACGTCCTGGGTGCCCCAGTTCGCGACGGGGATCACCGGGGCGCCGGTGAGCAGCGCGATCCGCCCGATGCCGTTCTTGGCCTTCATGGGCCAGCCGTCGGGGTCGGCGGTGTAGGTGCCCTCCGGGTAGAACGCGACGACCTCGCCGCGCTCGATCGCCGCGATCGCGTCGCCGAAGGCGTCCTTGGCGCGGACCGTGGCGCGGTAGACCGGGATGTGCTGCCCGCCTCCGAGGACCGAGCGCACCACCGGCGTGCTCCACAGCTCGGACTTGGCGAGGAACCGGGGCATCCGCCCGTGGCAGATCGTGAACGCCACGTTGTAGATGGGGTCGGCGAACGACACGTGGTTGATCGCGAGCAGCGCTCCGCCGGAGCGCGGGATGTGCTCGCCCCCGCGCCAGCTCACCTTGGTGCCGAACATCGCGAACGGCCAGATCAGCGCGATCGCGAGGCCGTACCAGAAGCCGGAGCCCCGCCATCTCCGGGTGAACGTCAGCCGCAGCTTCTGCCACTCCGACAGGGGGCGGTCCTGCGTCACGGTGTTCTCCTCCAGCTCGGGTCCGAGCCCCGATCATCGCACTCACCCCCGTGTGACCCGGGTCCCACGGAGTCCGAGGGTCGGCCGGGGCCCGACCACCGCCACGCCCTCACCCGAAGCTGCCAGCGCAGAACGCCCTCGGCGTCGAGCCGCGCGGGCTCGCCGGCGCCGGGGTCGGCGAGGGTGGCGGCCGATCCGATCATCGGCTCCACCCCGATCGAACGGTATGGCGCGCCGTCCGGCCAGCCGCGCAGGTTGCGCCACAGCAGCAGCGAGCAGGACGGGGCGCGCCAGGTGAGGGCGAGCGCGTCCGGGCCGTCGACCACGGTCGCCACGGCGCAGCCGGGCAGCACCGCAGCGACGGCGGTGCCGTCGTCGGGGCCGAGGCGGTCGAGCCCGGAGGGCCACCGCACCACGGCGCCCTGGTCGAGCAGGTGTGCCGTGCGGGCACCCGGCGCGTCCAGCCGTGCCGCCGGCGAGACGTCGAGCAGGGCGTGCACCGCGTGCACGACGGGCTCGCGCGGCGGGCCGGTGATCGTGTAGTCCACGGTGATCTCCCCGTCGCCGCCGATCCGCCGGTCGAGCCGGAACCCGTCGGCGACGACGCCCGCGTCGGACCAGGGGCGGGACCAGACGGCACCGTGGTCGGGCTCGCCGCGGACGGTGGGCAGGCACTCCTCCACCCCGCCCGCGTCGACGAAAGCGGCGCCGGGGGCGACTGCCGCCCGCGCGGCCGCGACCGCCGGATCGGGGTGGTGCCACAGCCACTCCCGCTCCGGGGTGCGCAACGACGTCCAGCGGCCGCCGTGGGCGAGGTCGACCTCGACGACGAGCGGTCGCGGGCGCCACTCAGGCATCCGGGACCCGGTCGAGGATCACCACGTCGCAGTCCGGGGCGAGCCGGAACGGCACCACGACCTCCCCTCCGACGAGCTCACCGCTGCCCAGCACCCGGAACCGGCGGCCGTCGCCGTGCTGGAGCGCCGGACCCGCCGTGCCCGGATGCCCGACTCGCGGGCCAGGCGCCAGGGGCACGCGGAGCGGGGCCGCGCCGGGGCGGGCCCAGGCCAGCAGCACGATGCGGTCCTCCGTCGCGTACTGCACGGCGCAGGCGGGGTCGGCCGGGGCGCCGTGCCAGGTCACCTCGCCCGCGTGCACGACCGGCCGGATCTCCCGGTACAGCGCCACCAGCTCACGGGCCCGGGCCCGGACGTCCGGGGACCAGGCGAGCAGGTCGGCGCCGATCCCGAGCACCCCCGCCATCGCGACGACGAACCGGAACTCCGGGCTCGCCGGGGCCGTGTCCAGCTGATCCGGCTCGTCGGTCACCCACGAGCTCATGACGTGCGGCGGGTAGGCGGACAGGAACCCGTGCTGGATCGCGAGCCGGTCGCGCGGGCCGGTCTCGTCGCTCGGCCACACGACGTCGGACACGGCGAGCACGGCGTTGTCGACCCGCCCGCCGCCGCCCGCGCACGCCTCGACCGTGACCTGCGGGAACTCCTCGCGCAGCATCCGCATCAGCCGGTGGTAGGCCTGCGTGTGCCGGATCGACCCGCCGAGCGGGATCGCGCGGTTCATGTCCCACTTGAGGTAGCCGATCGGGTACTCGGTCAGCAGCCTGCGCAGCATCGCGGCGGCCCACGCCTCCACCTCCGGCCTGCCGAGGTCGAGCACGTACTGGTTGCGCAGCGTCAGGAGCGGCTGGTGCACCCAGTCCGGGTGGGCGCGGTAGAGGTCGCTGTCCGGGTTCACGGCCTCCGGCTCGACCCACAGCCCGAACCGCATCCCGCGCTCGAGCACGCCCTCGACCAGCGGTTCGAGGCCGTCGGGGAACTTCGCACCGTCGACGAACCAGTCCCCGAGCCCGGCGCGGTCGCTCGTGCGCCCGCGGAACCACCCGTCGTCCACGACGAACACCTCGACGCCCAGGTCCGCGGCGGCGTCGGCGAGCGCGAGCTGGTGGTCGACCCGCACGTCGAACCGCGTGGCGTACCAGGAGTTGTAGACGATCGGCCGGTGCTCGGGGCCGCGGGCGAGCTCGCGCTGGTAGGCGTGCCAACCCCGCGCGACGCCGGCCGGCCCCTCCTCGCTCCGGACGCCGAGCAGGTGCGGGGTCTCGAACTCCTCCCCCGGCCCGAGCGTGAGCAGCCCCTCGTCGTCGATCCCGCCGCTCACGCGCACGACCTCGCGGAACGGCACCGCATCGACCGTGAGCCGCCACGACCCGCTCCACGCGAGCGCGATCCCGTAGGCGTCGTCGGAGTCGCGGGAGCGCAGGGTCACCACCGGCGCGTAGGTGTGCGAGGTGATCCCCTGCCGGCTGCCGAGCGACAGTTCCCCCGCCGGCAGGTCCACCTCGTTCGGCGTGAACTCGCGCGACCACGCCCCGGCCAGCGTGCCCACCCGGGCGCCGGGCCCGACCGGCACGTTCCAGCCCGCCCCGAACGCCCGCGTCAGCGTGAGCTCGCGGGATGCGCGCAGCACCGCCCACCGCTCGACGACGTCGTGCCGGCGGGAGGTGCGCCAGTGCAGCTCCACCTCCAGCCCGAGGTCGTCGTCCCGCAGCAGCGCCTGCAGCCGCTCCTCGGTGCCCGCGACCGAGCCGGGCACGAGCCGCAGCGACCCGCCGCCCGGCACCAGTAGCTCGCTGCCCTGCGAGTGCCGGGTGCCGCCCGCGGCGAACTCCAGCGGGGCGATGTCGGCGGGCGTCTCGAACGTGCCACGCGGCGGGACGACCCGCACCGGGCCGCCCCACCGGACGAGCTCCAGCCCGCCATGCGTCTCGCGCACGACGTACGCCGACCGGGCGGTCCGCAGTTCCCACTCGCTCACTTGCCGGAGCCCACCAGCAGCCCGGACACGAAGTGCCGCTGGAACACGAAGAACACGATCGCCGTCGGCACCGCCGCCACCAGCGAGCCCGCCGCGATCACGTTCCACGAGCTCGAGTAGCCGCCCTGCAGGTTGAGCAGGGCCGCGGTGATCGGGAACTTGGTGTCGGTCTGGAGCACGGTCATCGCCCAGATCAGGTCGTTGTAGATCCAGGTCGTGGCCAGTGCCGCGAGAGCGGCCAGCGCGGGCCGGCAGAGCGGCAGCACGATGCTCCAGAACGTCCGGCCCGGGCCGGACCCGTCGAGCAGCGCTGCCTCGAACACCTCCGCCGGCAGCGCGCGCATGAACCCGTGCAGCACGAACGTGTAGAACCCGAGCCCGAACCCGACCTGCACGACGACCAGCGCGAACAGGGTGTCGTAGATCCCCAGGCCCTGGGCGATCCGGGACACCGGGATGAGCAGGATCTGCGGCGGGAGCAGGTTGCCGGCCAGCATCACGAGCAGGATCGTGCGGCGCGCCGGGATGCGGTGGCGCGACAGCGCGTACGCGGCGATGGCGGCCAGCGCGAGCGACGCCACCACCGTGCACACGGTCACCACCGCGCTGTTGGCGAGCGCGGTGGCCACCTGGCCGCCGGCGAGCGCCGTGGCGAAGCCGTCGAGCGTCAGGGCCGCGGGCAGGGCGCCGAGGCCGCGGGTGGCGATGTCGTCGAAGGTCCGCAGCGCCACGAACAGGACGAACACGATCGGCGCGAGCCACAGCAGCGTGAACGGGATCATCACGGCGTGGAACCAGGGTGAGCGGGTGGTCCGCATCAGACGTCCTCCGCCCGGGCCTGGCGCACCAGGTAGGTGATGATGAACGCGATCGCCAGCACGAAGATCACCACGGCGATCGCGGAGCCGTAGCCGAGGTTCACCAGCGTGAACCCCTGCTGGAACATGTACGTCGAGAGCAGCTGCGTGGTGTTGTAGGGCCCGCCGCGGGTCATCGCCCACACGATGTCGAACGTGCGCAGCGAGTCGATCACCGTGACGGCGAAGACCACCGTGTTGACGCCGCGCAGCTGCGGCATGACGACCTTCCAGAACCGCTGCCACGCGTTGGCGCCGTCCACGGCGGCGGCCTCCTCCAGGGTCGGGTCGCAGCCCTTCAGCCCGGCGAGGTAGAGCACCATGATGTAGCCGACCTGCCGCCACACGGCCGCGATGAGCACGGCGTAGAGCGCGGTGTCGGGGTTGGCGAGCCACTGCTGCTGCAGCTCGCCGAGCCCGATCGCGCCCAGGCCGGCGTCGATCGGCCCGCCGGGCTGGTACATGACGCGCCACAAGAGGCCGGTCACGGCCAGCGAGATGACCATCGGCAGGTAGATCGCGCTGCGGTAGATACCCACGCCCGGCCCGGGCCGGTTGAGCGCCACGGCGAGCGCGAGCCCGCCCGCGACCGACAGCCCGCCGAACCCGATCGCCCAGATCACGTTGTTGCGCAGGGCGGTGACGAAGATCGGGTCGGCGAACAGCCGCTCGTAGTTCTCGAACCCGACGGGTCGCGCCGCCCCGACGCCGTTCCACGACGTGAACGACAACGAGAAGCTGTTCATCGCGGGCCAGAAGACCCAGAACAGCTCGACGGCGAGCGGCAGCAGCAGGAACGCCCACACCAGCGGCGGCACGCGCCGCCGCCGCCGTCGCTGCCGCGGCGGAGCGTCCGTCCGTACGGGGGCGTCCTGCACGGCGGTCATGACGAGAAGACCTGCTGGGCGGCCGCCTGCCAGTCGCGCAGGTGCGCCGGGATGTCCGTCGGGTCCGCGATGAACCGTGTGAGCGCGGCGTCCGCCGTGGTCTGCAGCGCATCGCTGGAGTCGCGGTTGAAGAACTGCGTGATCTCCTGGGTGGAGTTGAGCAGCTGGATGCCCTTCTGCACCAGCGGGCTGAAGCCGGACGTGTCGACGTCGGGCGAGGTTGGCAGGTTGGACGAGCCGGCCTTCGTGATGTAGTCCTGCTGCGCCTGGGGCGAGGCGAGGTAGGACAGCAGCGCCTTCGCACCCTCCGGGTTGTCGCTGCGCGCCGACGCGAAGAACCCGTCGGTGGGCGCCTCCTCGGCGGTCGGAACGGCGGGGTTGATCGGCGGCACCGAGAAGAAGTCCAGGTCGTCGCGCTGGTCCTCCGGGAAGTACTGCGTGACGAACGCACCGACCAGGTACATCGCCGCCTCGTTGTTGACCATCGGCGTCACCGCCTGCTGCGAGTCCCACGAGGTCTGGTTGGGGTGGAAGTACGGGATCAGCCGCGCGTACTCCTGCAGCACCGCCACCACCTCCGGGTCGGTGAACGACCGCTGCCCGGCCAGCAGCGCGCGGTGGTAGTCGGCGCCGTTGATCCGCAGGTTCAGGTAGTCGAACCAGCCCGACGCCATCCACGCCGTGCTGCCGATCCCGTTGGTGAGCGGGTGGATTCCGCGGGCCTTCAGCTGGTCGCAGAGCGCGATGAACCCGTCCCACGTCGTCGGCGGCTCCACGCCCCATGACGCGAAGGCCGACTTCTTGTAGAAGACCGACCACCAGTAGTAGCTGGTCGGAACGAAGATCGCCTTCCCGTCCGCCGACGTCGAGAGCGATTTCAGCGCCTCCGAGAAGCGGGCGCACGCGCCGTCACCGGTCCACAGGTCGGACACGTCCATCAGCAGGCCCTCGGCCGCGTAGGAGTTCGCGACCGACCCGGCGTACCAGGTGAGCACGTCCGGCGGGGTCGCCGACGACAGGTAGGTCGACAGCTGCGCCCGGAACTGCTCGGTGGCCACCGCGTTGAGCGTGACCGGGGCGCCTGCGCCCCGGTACGCGGCCACGATCTCCTCGAGCGCGGCCTTCGGTGCGGTGTCCTGGATCGAGGACTGCAGGGTGATCGTGGCCGACGCCTGCCCGCCGCCCGCCTCGCCGCCGCCCGTGCCGACGCAGGACGCGAGCAGGGGGATGCTGCCCAGGCTCGCGGCCCCGAGCATGAAGCGACGACGGGACAGCTCCATTGCTGTCATGACCTACCTCCGTGTTCCGGTGAAGATGGAGTTGCACTCCTGCTGCAGTTCGACGTCCGCCCACATGGGGTGCTGCGGCGCCGCGTTGGAGCAGACGACCGTGCCCCATGCCCCGCGATCGCGGGCGTAGCGCACGGCGTCGCGGCAGATCTGGGCCCCGACCGGGCCCTCCTCGAAGGTGCCGTGCAGCGGCGTGTAGCCGACCCAGCCCTCGCCGAGGACGAGCGGCACGCCGTGCGCGGCGGCCCAGTCGGCGGCGACGTCGAGCCAGAGGCGCAGCTTCTCGTCCATCGCGACGCGGTGCTCGCCGTAGTGGTCGTAGAGCCACCGGTCGAAGGCAGCCGCGTCGGTCCAGTCGTGGACGTAGACCTCGCACGCCTTGATGATCATCGCGTCGAGCCGCCAGCGGTGCTCGGCGGGCACCGTCCACTCCGCCACCGGCGGGGCGCCGGGGCGCAGCAGCTGCGCGTTCGCGGCCTCCTGCGCGAAGTCCTCGACCGGGCCGCGCAGGCCGAACTCGTCGATCAGCGCGCCCAGCACGCCGTAGACGTAGGGGTGCACGACGAGCACGTCGATGTTCTCGGGGATGCCGCGCATGCTCGCGTGCGGCACCCCGCCGTAGTTGACGGTGCACGGCCGGTCCGGGTGGCGCGCCTTGAACGCGTCGACCGCCTTCTCCAGCGACGGCCGCAGCTCGACGACCGCCTGCGCGCGCTCCATCCCCTCGGTGAGGTGCCCGATCTGCACCTCGTTGTGGATCTCGGTGAACGCGACGCGGTCGTCCAGGCCCTCGGCGACGAGCAGGTCGATCAGGTCGGCGTGCGCGGCCGCGAGGCGCTCGGGCCGCTCGGCAGGCGGCACCGCGCGCAGCGCGTCCCACCAGGCCGGATCGGCGGCGAACGCGGAGCTCTGCTGGTACTCCCAGGACGAGATGATCACGTAGCAGTCGTGCCGGCGCGCGGCCCGGAACAGCTCGAGCAGGTGCTCGCGGGCGTCGATCGTGGTCGGGGCCTTCACGTCGTACCAACGCAAGCCCTGTCCGTACTCCCCGCCGAGGCGCTCCAGCCGCAGTGCGGACGTGTCCAGGCCGGACCCGAACAGCAGGAAGGGCATCGCGCAGATCCGCACGGTGTTGTAGCCGCGCTCGACGGCCTGGGCGAAGGCCGCGTCGAGGTCCTCGAACGGCTCCCCCGGCCCGGTTCGGACGTACCAGGAGAAGTCCCAGAGTGTGATCGTCAGGCGCTCGGGCGTCATCGTGCCTCCTCGAGAACGGGGTGCAGGGCGCTGAGCAGCTCCAGCGCGTCGATGTGGTGCGGGTCGTCGGTCAGCAGCGCGTCGAGGCGCTCGCGGGCTCGCTCGGGGGCGCCGTCGAGCACGTCCAGCTGCGCCCGCAGGAAGGCGACCCGGCGGCGCTTCGCGACCGCCGGATCCTCGGCGAAGAGCAGCATGGACGGCAGCGACGTCGCGAAGTAGTCGACGGTCGCAGGGGCGGCTTCCAGCGCGTCGACCCACGCGCGCAGCGACTCCGTGCGATCGCGCGCCTCGGCGCCGCGGCCCAGCCTGCGCAGGGCGAGCACCGAGGAGTAGGTGGCCTCGGAGTGCGGGTCGGCGGACATCGCGAGGAAGTCTCCGTCCCGGACGGCGAGCTCCCAGGCAGCACGCGCCGCGTCCTCGTCACCCGCCGCGGCGAGCGCGTCGCCGCGCAGCAGCTGCAGGGTCGCCGTGCTGGCGAGGGGGTGGCGGGCCTCGCCGAGGGACGCGGGCGGGTCGAGCGCCGCGTCGATCGCCGCCATAGCGCTTCCGCCGGGGCGCGCCGCCACCAGCCGGCACAGCCGGTCCCAGGCCCGCAGCACCTCGCCCTCGCCGCCCTCCCACGGCTGGAACGCGCGGCCGAGCAGCAACGCCCGCGCCTCTTCGAGCCGGCCCGCCGTGAGCAGCAGGTGGGCCAGGGCGACGGTGGCGTCGTCGCGGGTCTCGACGAGCCCGCGCACGTCCAGCAGCCGGTCGAGCCGCTGCTGCGGCGGCACGCCGCGACGGGCGTCGAGCTGGTCGCTCTCGAAGACGAGCCGGGCGTCGGCTCCGGCGACGGCGAGCGCGCGGTCGTAAGCCGCACGGGCCTCGCCTGCGTCGCCGAGGTGGTTCCAGGCGGCGAGGCCGAGGTTGCGCCACACGACGGGGTCGGACGGGCCGAGCTCGGCGCTCGCCCGCCAGGCCGCGATGGCGTCGTCGGCCCGGCCCACCGCGTAGCGCCAGTGCCCGAGGAGGGCCAGTGCCCGCGCGTCGCTCGGGTCCGCGTGCTCCAGCACCGCGACGTCGTCGAGGCGGGACGGGAAACACCAGGTCGCGTCCGCGGTGCGGGCCGCCCCGCCGCCGAGGGCGACGCGGTGGTACTCGATCAGCGGGCCGGCCGCGGTCTGCCCGAGCGGGCGGTGGGCCTCGCGCTCCTCGGCGACGTCGAGCACGCGCAGCGCCGCCTCGGTCTCGCCGACGCCGGCGTACTCGAGTGCGACGTCCAGGCAGGTCTGGGCGTCCGTGGTGAGCGGAAGGCCGGCGAGGTCGCGGGTCCACCAGTCGAGCGGGTCGAGCGCGAGGGTGTCCCGGACCAGCGCGTCCGCCTCCTCGGGCCGGCCGGTGCGGCGCAGCAGCAGCGCCGTGAGCGCGCGCGCCTGGAGGTGCTCGGGTTCGACGCGCCGCACGTCGGCGAGGCGGTCGAGCGCGGCGGCATCCCGGCCTGCTGCGGCGTCGATCCGGGCCATCCGGTAGCCGGCGGGAGCGCGCCACGCCCGCACCCACGACGCGGCCGCGTACCGGGCGTACGCCTCCGCCGACCGGCCCTGCCGCTCCAGCACGAGCCCGAGCAGGTAGAGCGCGGTGGTGTCGGCGGGGTTC
Source organism: Pseudonocardia cypriaca (assembly GCF_006717045.1). Lineage (NCBI taxonomy): Bacteria > Bacillati > Actinomycetota > Actinomycetes > Pseudonocardiales > Pseudonocardiaceae > Pseudonocardia > Pseudonocardia cypriaca. Next base: position 1,692,723 of record NZ_VFPH01000001.1, on the reverse strand, counting down.
GCGTTGAGCCCCGTCAGCCGGTCGACCGCAGCGGTCAGCATGGCCTCGGCCTCGGCGTACTCGGCCCGCCGGTACGCCCGCCCGGCCAGCCCGACGCAGGCGGCCACGTGCCCGGGATCCCGGCGCAGGGCCTCTCGCCAGTACGGCTCGGGCGAGCGCGTGGCGTGCCGGTACTGCTCCAGGTGGGCGCCGATCAGGGCCAGCTCCTCGACGGACGCCACGTCGGCCGGCGCCGGGGGCTCGGTCGCGGGGACGACCTCGGGCGCGTCCGGGACGTGCGAGTCCCACGCGACCAGCTCGTCGTCCCCGTGCAGCACCCGCAGGTGGAGGCGCTCCGGCACGCTCGACGCGATTCGGCTCAGGTGGGGCGCACCCGGCGCGACGTCGGCGACGGTCTCGGCCAGCACGGTGCCCGCCGCGTCCTCCAGGCGGATCCGGCAGCCGCGCCGCTCCGCGGTCACCGCGAGCCCGACCCGCACGCCGTCCGGTTCGACGTCGACGCGCACCGCCGCGTCGACCGTCGCCGCGTGCACCGGACCGATCTCCTGGATCGGGTACCAGACCTGCGAGAACACCTTCGTCTCGCCGGGCGCGATGAACGAGAAGTCGGGCTGGTTGTCGGTGAACACCCCGGCCATCAGCTCGACGTAGGCGGCGCCGTCGTCGCTGAGGTTGCGGTCCCACGCGTGCCCGAACGCGGCGTTGCCCCACGTCCACTGCTTCTTGCCGACGGCCGTGCACGGGTCGGCGACGTGCACGAACCCGGCGCGCGCTGCGTGGTCGTAGCCGCCGAAGAAGCCTTCCCGGCTGCCCGCGCACATGTACGAGGTCGGGACGGGGATGTTGCGGTACCAGTCGAGGCGGTCCCCGCCGGTCGCGCGCCGGGCCGGGTAGTCGATCCCGTAGTACGGGCGGTCGGCGGCCGGGAACGCGGTGACCGCCCGCTTGGCGTGGTCGGCCACCACGCGCACGTCGCGCGGGAAGAAGGACTGGTACTGGTCGTGCACCCGGGCGGCGACGTTCGCCCACCACAGGAACGTCTGCGTGACCTCGCTCCGGTTGTACAGCCGCACCCGCAGCTCGATCGTCGCCCGGTCCGGCCGCAGCCGGACCCCGTGCATCCCCTTCATGCGGGCGAACGGGTCGTGGTCGGAGCACCAGACCGTCACCGCCCCGTCGGGCTCCCGCTCGATCTCGACGTCGGTGGGCAGGAAGGTGGCCGGCCGGTGGTGCTGGGGCCAGTTGAGCTCCACACCGCCTGCGATCCACGGCCCGGCCAGCCCCACCAGGGCCGGTTTGATCACGTCGTTGCGGTAGAAGAAGTCGTACCCCGCGCTGCGGTCGTACCCGACGTGGATGCGCCCTCCCAGCTCCGGCAGCACCACGACCCGCAGCCAGCGGTTCTCCAGGTGGACCGCGTCCCACTCGTGCGGGGCGCTGTCCGGGCTGATGCGGTCGTGGAACGGCAGCGGGTACACGCGTCCCGACGAGCCCTGGTAGACGCGGCGGTCGAGGTAGGCGGGGTAGCGGTCGGGCGCCTCGGGCAGGTAGCTGTCGATCGTCACCCGCTCCCGCCACGCGGCCACCCCCGCGTCCGCCAACGCGGCGGGCCGGTCGGGGAGCTGCAGCCGGGACTCACCATCGAGCACGCCGCGACGCTACGAGCGCCCGCTCCCGAGCGGCATGGGCGAATCGACCGAGATACCTGGACGATTCGACGATCGGCATAGGCTGGACCCGTGTTCCTGCCCGACGGGTTCCCCGGCCAGCGGCTGCGCGTGCTCCCCCGGCCGCTCGTCACTTCCGCGCTGCGCAGACCACCCACGTCCGGGCTGCTCGTCACCGACGCCGGCTACTTCCCGCGGGCGGCGAACCACGGCCGACGTCGGCCGGAAGGCGCACCCGAGGCGATCGTGATCGTCTGCGTCGACGGGTACGGTCGCTGCGAGAGCCCCGGCCGCACCACCGTCGTCGGACCGGGGCACGCCCTCGTGCTGCCGCAGGGGAGACCGCACGTGTACCTCGCCGACCCGGAGCGCCCATGGACGATCTGGTGGCTGCACGCGGCCGGAACCCAGGTGCCGGAGCTGCTGTCGGTCATCACTCCGGACGGGTGCGAGGTCCTCGTGGAGCTGCACGACGCCTACCGGGCCGTCGCGACGATCGACGACGCCATCGCCTGCTTCGAGCGCGACGAGACGACCCCGAGCCTCATCTCGGCCGCCGGGGCCGGCTGGTCGCTGCTCGCCCAGCTGGCCGCCGACGTGGTGGCAGGCGGCCGCCAGCGCACGGAACCGGTGCGCCAGGCCCAGGACTACCTGCGCCGCAACTTCGCCAAGCCGCTCAGCGTGGCCGAGCTCGCCCGCACGGCCGGCCTGTCGCCGTCGCACTTCTCGGCGCTCTTCCGCGCCGCCACCGGCGGCGGGGTGGTGGAGTACACCAAGCGGCTGCGCATGGCGCGCGCCCGCGAGCTGCTGATCACGTCGTCCCGGGACATCAGCGACATCGCCGAAGCCGTCGGGTACGCCGACGCCTTCTACTTCTCGAGGCAGTTCCGCACGGTGCACGGGTGCAGCCCGAGCGAGTACCGCGACGAGCACCGGCAGGGCGGTGGCTGACTCCGAAACTCTGGGCGGATCGCAGCACTTCCGGCGATCACGGCAGGGTGAGGATCTCCACCCCGTCGCCCGTGACCAGCACCGTGTGCTCGAACTGCGCGGTGCGGGCGCGGTCCTTCGTGACGACCGTCCAGCCGTCGTCCCAGATGTCGTAGTCGATCGTGCCGAGCGTGATCATCGGCTCGATCGTGAACGTCATGCCCGGCTCGAGCACCGTGTCGACGCTGGGCTCGTCGTAGTGCAGCACGACCAGCCCGCTGTGGAACGACCGGCCGATGCCGTGGCCGGTGAAGTCGCGCACCACGCCGTAGCCGAACCGCTTGGCGTAGGACTCGATCACCCGGCCGATGACGTTGAGCTCCCGCCCGGGGCGCACCGCCTTGATCGCCCGCGCGGTGGCCTCGCGGGTGCGCTCGACGAGGAGGCGGTCCTCCTCGCTCACGTTGCCGGCGAGGAAGGTGCCGTTCGTGTCGCCGTGGACGCCGCCGATGTAGGCGGTGACGTCGATGTTGACGATGTCGCCGTCCTGGATGACCGTGGAGTCCGGGATGCCGTGGCAGATCACCTCGTTGAGGCTGGTGCAGCACGACTTGGGGAAGCCCTTGTAGCCCAGGGTGGACGGGTAGGCGTCGTGGGCCACGAGGAACTCGTGCACCACGCGGTCGACCTCGTCGGTGGTGACGCCGGGCGCCACCGCCTTGCCACCGGTCTCGAGCGCCTGCGCGGCGATCTTCCCGGCCACCCGCATGCGCTCGATGACCTCGGGCGTCTGCACCCACGGGTCGGTGCTGCGCTCGGGGCGCTTCTTGCCGACGTACTCCGGGCGCTCGATGTGCGCGGGCACCGGCCGGGTCGGCGACACGGTGCCGGGGGTGAGCAGGGTGCGGGCGGGCATGCCGCCAGTCTATGCAGGCCCGGTTTCCGCGGTTCGCGGCTGACGGGTGCGATGGGTCAGTGCAGGGCGCGCTGGCGGGCCCGGATCGACACGAGGACCGAGAGCGCCCGCCACCCCAGCAGCAGCACGGCGAGCGACACCGCCGTGACCACCGCGAAGCTCAGCGGGAGCCGCTCGGTGAAACCGGCCCGCAGGAGCAGCCCGATCACCACCGTGCCCACCCAGACGGTGAGCGCGGCGCGGACACCGACGGGATGGGCGCGGACCACCGGCGTGGCCCACACCGCCAGTACCCCGAGGAGGAACGGCGCGGCCGTGCCGAGGAGGCCGAGCAGGTCGTCGGGCTCCCCGTGGCTCATCCGGCCGATGGCGGCGAACACCACGACGGCGACGAGGTCGGCGACGATCGCGAGCGCGGGTATCCGCCGGGGCGACATGCCGTCCAGCGTAAGCGCCTGGGCAACCCCCTGCGCCATGTTCAGCCGATCGCGCCGAGGAAACGCTGCGCGACCTGCACCGCGGGAACCGACGACGCGCCGTCGACGACCAGCACGGCGAAGGCGACATCACCCCGGTAGCCCATGAACCAGCCGTGGGCCCGGCCGTCGGCCGTGAACTCCGCGGTGCCGGTCTTGCCGTAGACCTCCCCCAGGCCCGCGAGGGCGGTGGCGGAGCCTTCCGTGACGACCGCCCGCATCATCGCGCGCAGCTGCTCCAACGAGGCCGGGGCCGGCGTGGTGGCGGGCACCAGGACCTGGGTGGGGCGGTCGCGGATGAGCTGGGGCACGACCGGCCCGCCGCGCGCAACCACCGCGGCGGCGAGTGCGACCCCCAGCGGGCTCGCGAGCACCTGCCCCTGCCCGAACCCGTTCTCCGCGCGCAGCACCTCCTCGGTGGACGCCGGCACGGAGCCGGTGATCGTGACGATGCCGGGCACGGCGTAGTCGGCCCCGATCCCGTACTGCAGCGCGGCCGTCGGGAGGGCGGCGGGTTCGAGCTGCACCGCGAGCTGCGCGAACGTGGTGTTGCAGGAGCGGGCGAAGGCGGTGCGCAGCGGCACCGTCCCGAGGTCGAACCGGCCCGCGTTGGGCACCACCCGGCCCCCGATCACGGTGGTGCCCGGGCACGGCACCTGCGTGTCGACGGTGACGGCGTCCTCGGCCATGGCGGCTGTGGCCGTGACCACCTTGAACGTGGATCCCGGCGGGTAGCGGCCGGTGAGCGCGAGCGCGCCCTCGGCGTCGGCGGCGGGGTTCTGCGCCACGGCGAGGACGTCGCCGGTGGACACCGACACGGCGACGAGCATCGCCTGCTGCACCACCGGCTCCACGGCGTCCTCCGCCGCGGACTGGATCGCGCGGTCCATCCCGACGGCCACCGTGCTGCCCGACCGGGGCGCCTGCTCGGCGAGCGTGCGGACGCTGCCGCCGCTGCCGTCGATGACCGACACCGACCACCCGGGCACGCCCGAGAGCTGTTCGGCGGCCTCGTCGCGGACGCCGGTGAGCACCTGCCGGCCGAAGTCGGCGTTCGGCGCGAGGAGGCGCTCGGACGTCGTGAACCGCACCCCGGGCAGGTCGTGGATCGCGGTCTTGACCTGCGCGTAGTCGGTCTCGCGCAGTACCGCGACCGTGTACGCCTTCCCGTCGGGCGTGCGGGCGGCGCCGTCGGTGATGGAGGCCTGCGTGATCCGCGGGTCGAACGGGGAGAGCGCGGCGGCGAGGGCACCGGTCACCGCGGGCAGGTCGCCCGTGGCGAGCCGGTCGAGCAGGACGGCGACCACCGGGGTTGCCGCGAGCAGCGGCGCCCCGCCGCGGTCGACCACCGGCGCGGGCGAGGGTGCCTCCGTGCGCATCGCGAGCCGCTGCCCCGTCGCCAGCTCCGGGTGCACGACCGTGGGGGCCCAGTGGACCCGCCAGCCCTCCTCCGTGTCGGGCGCCGGGCGCAGCTCCAGCTCCCCGAGGTACTGCCAGGTGCGCTGCGGCCCGAGGTGCCAGGTGACGTCGACCGCCGCCGTGGCCCCGTCGGCCGCGGTGCGCACCTGGCCGAGGCCGGCCACCAGGCTCTCCGGGTCGAGCGCCCGGCGCGCGGCGGTGAGCAGGTCCCCGGCGCGGACGGGGTCGTCGGTGAGGGCGGCGGCGCGCGCGTGGTCGCCGGCCGACCACGCGGCGAGGAAGGCGGCGGCCGTGTCCTCCGGGCCGGTGTCGCGGAAGAGCCCGCAGCCCGCGGTGGTCAGCAGGACCCCCAGCACGACGGCCAGGGCGGTGGTCGCACGGGGCACGCGGGCGGTCGGCACGAGCCGAGTATGCCGATCGACGTCGACGGGCTCCGCGGGACACGGCGGTCGGTCCGCTCGGCGCTGCACGCTCGCTGCCGGGTCGGCAGACGCGCTCAGGCCGTGCGGGCCTCGAAAACCGTGCAGCGGCGGGTGAGGGTGCGGCGGACGTCCGGGAAGCGGGCGCGCAGGGCGTTCTCGATGCGCTGCAGGCGCTCCTCGGGGAGCACGAGGCCGCGGGACGTGCGGGACGGCTGCTCCCCACCGTGCCAGCTCAGCACGAGCCTCCCGCCCGGACGCAGCACGCGGTGCAGCTCGGCCACGCCCGCGTCCAGGTCGGGCCAGATCGCGACGTTGTTCACGGCGACGACCACGTCGACGGCGGCGTCGGGCAGGCCGGTCGCACCGGCGTCACCGGGCAGTACGTCCAGCCGCCCGGCCGCGATCGCGACCGCGTGCGCGCGGATCGCGAGCGTCCGCATCTCGCGCGACGGGTCCACGCCGGTGACGTGCCGGGCCGTGCGGGTGAGCAGGCCCAGCAGGACGCCTGGCCCGGGGCCGACCTCGAGGACGTCCTTGCCGGCGAGCGGCCCCAGCAGCGTCATGAGCTCGCGCTGCTGGGACCGGTTGAGCAGTCGCATCAGCCGTCCACCGAAGGTGCCGAGGCGCCCGGCCGGAAGCGCGGCGAAGGAGTTCGGCGCGGTGCCGGTGGTCCAAGCTGGTGGTGTCGGTTCAGCCATGCATCCCACCGTGCCCCGACATCACCGGTGATGCGACCTCTCAGACCCGGGCCGGAGTGCGCCGTCCGGCGATGGCGTGGTCCACGCTGTACCGGCCGGCGCCGACGGCGGCGAGCACCAGCGCCGCCGCAGCGATCACACCGACGAGCTCCCAGCCGCCGTTCGAGACCATGATCCCGTTGGCGGCGTGGACGATCAGCGCGGCACCCAGCATGTTCAGCACGACGAGGACACCCACGACGGCCGTCGCCGCGCCGACCAGGAGCAGCACGCCACCGACGAGCTCGACGAGCGCGGAGAACACCGCGGACACCGGCGCGAGCGGCACGCCCATGCCCTCGAAGGCCTGCGCCGTGCCCCCGATCCCCCAGGTGAACACCTTCTGCGAACCGTGCGCGATCAACACGACGCCGAGCAGCAGCCGGGCGACGAGCAGTGCGGCGTCGCGGACGGACGAGGGCAGCGTACGGATCACGGAACGTCTCCTCAAAGTAGGTGAGCGTTGAACTGTTGCGCGTTCACCTTATGCAGGCTCCCGTGACGCCGCCGTGTGATCCCGCCCGCTACCCCTCCGCCGCCCCCCGCCGCTCGATCAGGACGCCCAGCCCGTCGAGCACGCGCTGGAGGCCGAACTCGAAGTGGTCGAACATCGAGTTGAAGGCGCCGGCCTCGCCGACCTTCGTGAGCATCGGCAGCTCGCCCGCCACGACGGCGGGCCCGACGTACTCGGACTGGATCTCCCACCACTCCTCGTCGCTGATGCCTGTTCGGTCGGCCGCCTGCATCGCCTCGATGGTGGTCTTCGCGAGCCCGGCGACGAACGAGCTGAGCACGACGACGGCGCCGAGCATCTCCTCCTCGGTGAGCCCGATGCCGTCGACCGCGCGAAGGGCGATGTCGGTGGAGCGCATGGAGTTGGGCCCGAGCATCGGGCGCCCCTGGGCGATCTGCAGCATCCAGGGATGGCGCAGGTAGAGCGCCCATTCCTGGCGCCCGCAGGCCTCCAGCCGCTCCCTCCAGCCGCCCTCGACGGTCTCCGCGGAGGCGAGGTCCTCGCTGTAGACCTCGTCGACCATGAGGTTCACGAGCTCCGACTTGCCCGGGACGTACCGGTACAGCGACATGGCGCCGACCCCGAGTGCGCCCGCGATGCGCCGCATCGACAGCGCGACCAGACCCTCGGCGTCGGCCAGGTCGATCGCCGCTCGCACGATCGTCGCCACCGAGAGGCCCGGCTTCGGGCCGCGCGTAGGCTCCGGCGCGCTGCCCCACATCAGCTGGAGGCTGCGCCGGACGGCCGCGCCGCCGTCGGTCCGAGCAGCCGTCTCGTCTCGTGGCATTGCCGGCAATCCTAAAATTGGGTACGTCGTACGAATCGAGCGGTACGGCGTAAACAGTAGGCCACGATCACGGCGCGCCCGCCGCGGCCCGCACGTGCTCGGCCAGCGCCGTGACCGACGGCGTCGGGTCCTTCGCACCCCAGGCCAGCAGGTGGTTGCGGCGCGACCACGGATCCTCCAGTGCACACACGTCCAGCCGCGGGTCGCCCTCGACGGCACGGCGCGGCGCGATCGCCAGCCCGACGCCCGCGGCCGCCAGTGCGACGAGGACGTTGATGTCGGCGACCGTGGTGCGGAAGCGGGCCGCGGGGGCGCGCGGGCCGATGTTCGCGTCGATCCAGCGCCGCAACGACGAGTCCGCGTCGAGCCCGACCAGGGGGTGCTCGGCCGCCTCGCGATAGGCCAGCGAGGTGCGCCCGGCGAGGATCCCGCCCGCCTGGCCGATCACGACGAGGGAGTCGTCGCCGAGCGGTTCGGTCCGGACGTCGCTGCCCCCCACCTCGTGGTCGATCACCACCCCGAGGTCGGCGGCGCCCTCGGCGAGCAGCCGCAGCGTGTTCGGTGTGCGGCTCTCCCGGACGTCGACGTCGGCGTCGGGGTGCTCGCGCAGGAAGGTGACCAGCGCCTGCGGCACGACCCGGTACATCGCGGAGCCGCCTGCCAGCAGGGTGAGCGGGGCCGCAGGGCGGCGGCTGTAGCTGCCGACCGCGCCCTCCAGGCGGGCGGCATGGGTGAGGACGTCCCGCGCGTGACGGGCGAGCGTGGTGCCGGCGGGAGTGGGCCGCACGCCGCGGCGCCCCCGGACCAGCAGCGCCACGCCTGCGTGGTGTTCGAGGGTCCGGACCCGCGCGCTCGCCGAAGGCAGGCTGAGGTGCATCCGTCGGGCGCCCGCCGTGATCGAGCCCTCTGCCACGATGTGCAGGAAGAGTCGCAGGTCGTCCAGGTCGTAACGCACGGCGTCAGCCTAAGGCTGTGTCTAAGGCTACATACGGCGATCGCGCATTGTGGTCTCCCCGTGCACGGGTGATCCTCGGCGAGTGTCCGCGATCGTGCTCGTGCTGCTGGCCGGGGTCGGCGCAGGCGCCCTGAACGCGGTCGGCGGAGGCGGCACGTTCGTGGCGCTGCCTGCCCTCGTCGCCGCCGGACTGCCTCCGGTCACGGCGAACGCGGCGGCGACCGTCGCCCTCGTACCCGGCTCCCTGAGCAGCGCGTGGGTGTACCGCCCGGACGTCCGGCCCGTCGGCTCGACGTCCACGCGCGCGCTGACGGCGGCCAGCATGGGCGGGGGCGCGGTCGGGGCGGTCCTGCTGCTCGCACTGCCCGCGGCGTCGTTCGAGGTCGCCGTGCCGTGGCTCCTCGCCTTCGCCACCGTCGTGCTGGCGTTCGGCCGCAGCGCGCTCCGCGCCGTGAGCGGCGCCCTCGGCCGCCCCCTCGGTCTGAGCCCGCGCGCCGTCCTCGTCTGGCAGTTCTTCCTGTCGGTCTACGGCGGGTACTTCGGCGGAGCGGTCGGCATCCTCATGCTCGCCGTGTGGAGCATCGGGGTCGGCGTCGACCCGGCGGCGGGCAACCCCACGCGCGTCACCCAGGTCGCGGCCGTCTACGTCGCCGCGACCGTGCTGTTCCTGTTCGCGTCCGACGTGGCGCAGGCCCCGCTCCTGCCCGCCGTCATGCTCGTCGGCGCCGTGATCGGCGGTGTGGCGGGCGCGCAGGTCGCACGGCGGCTGCCGGCCCGGGTGCTGCGCGGCGTCGTGCTGGGCACAGCCGTCACGATGACCGTCGTCTACTTCCTGCTCGGGTGACCCGTCAGAAGAGAACGGTGGCGAAGCTGCCGATCTGCGTGAACCCGATACGCGTGTACGCGGCCCTGGCCACGTGGTTGAACCCGTTGACGTAGAGGCTCGACACGCGCCCCATGGCGGCGAGGCGGGCGGCGACCGCGGCCGTGCCCGCCGTGCCCAGCCCGTGGCCGCGGCGGTCCGGGTGCACCCACACGCCCTGGATCTGCCCGACCTTCCCGGACAGCGCCCCGATCTCGGCCTTGAACACGACCTCGCCGTTCTCGAACCGGGCGAACGCCCGGCCTGCGGACACCAGCTCCGCCACCCGGGCCCGGTAGCCCGTGCCGCCGTCGCCGAGCCGCGGGTCGATGCCGACCTCCTCGGTGAACATCGCGACGGCGGCCGGCAGGTAGTTGTCCAGCTCGGCGGGGTGCACCGGACGCACGTACGGGTCGGGTTCGACGGCGGGCGCGCCCGCGAGCACCATCAGGGGCTGGTCGGCCCGCACCTCACGAGCGGGCGCCCAGTGCGAGGCGAGGTCGTCCCACAGCGGGAGCACCAGCTCGGCCCGGCCCACGAGGGACGAGCACGTGCGGCCGTGGCGGCGCGCGCGGTCGGCGAAGCTGCGCAGCGCCGAGCGGTCGCCGCGCAGTGGCACGAGGTTGGCACCCGAGAAGCAGAGCCCGTCGAACCGGGGCCCGACGGCCCACAGCTCACCCCCGAGCCGCCACGGATCGAGCCCCGCCACCTCGACGCGGGCGGAGACCATGCATGCGGCCACCGGATCGTCGTCCAGGACGGCGCGCACCCCTGCGCGGTCCCGGTCGTCGAGGAGCCGCGCCCCGGCGAGTCGAAGCACCCCCCAACGATGCCAGACCGCCGTGCCATTGCCCACGATGGGATCACCCACCGGGGTGCGACGTTCGGAGCAACGACGGCAAAGTCCACATACGCCGATGACTAGCCGACCGTCACCTGGGGCTCGCCCTCGCCCTCGAGCGTCTCGGCGAGCTTCATCGCCTCCTCGATCAGCGTCTCGACGATGGCGTGCTCCGGCACGGTCTTGATCACCTCGCCCTTGACGAAGATCTGACCCTTGCCGTTGCCGGACGCCACCCCGAGGTCGGCCTCGCGGGCCTCGCCGGGGCCGTTCACCACGCAGCCCATGACGGCGACGCGCAGCGGCACCTCCATGCCGGTGAGGCCGGCCGTGACCTCGTCGGCGAGCTTGTAGACGTCCACCTGCGCCCGCCCGCAGGACGGGCAGGAGACGATCTCCAGCTTGCGCGGCCGCAGGTTGAGCGACTGCAGGATCTGCGTGCCGACCTTGATCTCCTCGACCGGCGGCGCGGACAGCGAGACCCGGATCGTGTCGCCGATGCCCTGGCGCAGCAGCGCCCCGAACGCGACGGCCGACTTGATCGTGCCCTGGAACGCAGGCCCCGCCTCGGTGACACCGAGGTGCAGCGGGTAGTCGCAGGACTCCGCGAGCAGCTCGTAGGCCCGGACCATGACCACGGGGTCGTTGTGCTTCACCGAGATCTTGATGTCGTGGAAGTCGTGCTCGGCGAACAGGCTCGCCTCCCACAGCGCCGACTCGACCAGCGCCTCCGGCGTCGCCTTGCCGTACTTCGCCATGAGCCGCTTGTCGAGCGAGCCCGCGTTGACGCCGATGCGGATCGGGGTGCCGTGGTCGCGGGCGGCAGCCGCGATCTCCTTGACCTTGTCGTCGAACTTCTTGATGTTGCCCGGGTTCACGCGCACGGCTGCGCAGCCGGCCTCGATCGCGGCGAACACGTACTTCGGCTGGAAGTGGATGTCGGCGATCACCGGGATCTGCGACTTCCTCGCGATCGCCGGCAGCGCGTCGGCGTCGTCCTGGCTGGGGCAGGCGACCCGGACGATGTCGCAGCCGGACGCGGTGAGCTCGGCGATCTGCTGGAGGGTGGCGTTGACGTCGGCGGTGAGGGTGGTGGTCATCGACTGCACCGAGATCGGGAAGTCCGATCCGACGCCGACCGACCCGACCTGCAGCTGCCTGGTCTTGCGGCGGGGGGCAAGGGTCGGGGCGGGCGGTGCGGGCATGCCCAGGGAGACGCTCACGACCTCAGTATCCCCGCACGCCCGGCCGGTGCGCCGCCCACGGTGGCGGGGACCACGTGCCCCGCCGCCGAGCGGTCACAGGCCCTGGTAGCCGTCCAGGTTCGCGGCGCGGGCGAGGGCGGTGCGGCGCCACACCTCGTACGAGGCGTAGGTGGGCTGGCAGGGGATCGCGCCGACCTCCATGGCGGAATCCCGGTGCCCGACGTGCGGACCGACCATCGCGTCGTCCGCGACGTAGCCGACGTCGGTGTGCTGCCAACGCACCCCGTGGACGCACCACACGGGCGCGGCGCGGGACCGCAACGACGGCGCCGAACCTGCCGGTGCGTCGGGGTCGAGCATTTCCTCCGGGACCTCCGACATGGACGGAGTCTTTCAGTCCATTTTGACCTTCGATACCTGCAAGTGATCGCATCGGATGCGGCAGATGTCGTAACCGGCGGCGATACACTCGTACCTGGGCCACCCCACGCACCGTGTCGGTGCCGCACCACCTGGATCTTTCACCTGCCACCTCCCACCTGCCACCATCGGTCATCGGCCGGTCGCACAGAGCAGGGAGGTTCGGGCGTGCGCAGCGGTTCCCTCGTCCGGAGAAGGCAGCTCGCCCGCACACTGCGCGAGCTGCGGCTGCACGCGGGCCTGACCATCGAGGCGGCCGCACCACGGCTGGACGTCTCGGCGAGCAAGCTGTCCCGCATCGAGAACGCCCATCAGGGCGTCGACGTGCACATCGTCCGCAGCATGCTCGACCTCTTCGACATCGGCGGCGACCGGTGGGAGAAGATCCTCGAGCTCACGCGGGAGGCCAGCGCCAAGGGGTGGTGGCGGGCGTACGGGCTGGACGACCGGGGCTACGTCCCGCTGGAAGCCGAGGCGAGCACTGTCCGCGAGTTCGCTTCCAGCTTCGTACCCGGGCTGCTGCAGACCGCGGACTACGCCCGGGTGCTGTTCGAGACCTCACTGCGCCCACGGTCGCCGCAAATCCTCGAGCGGGACGTGAAGGTCAGGATGATCCGGCAGGAGCGACTCAAGTCGGCCGAATATCCCCTCGAACTGCTCACGGTGATCGAGGAGTCGGTGCTCCACCGGGTACTGGGAGGCCACGCCGCGATGCGGGCGCAGCTCGATCATCTCCTCGACGCGGCAAAACTCGACACCGTCAGCCTGCAGATCCTGCCTACCGATGTCGGCGGCCACCCCGGGCTCGACGGAGCATTCACCGTGCTCAGCTTCGAGGGACTGGGCGAGCCGGACATGGGCTATGCGGAACACCCGATGGGCTCCATCCATATCGAGAAGGCCGAGGATGTGATGCGAGCTAGGGTGGTCTTCGACCACCTGAGCTCCGTGGCGCTGAGCCCCGTCGAGAGCACGGCGCTGATCGAGCAGGTGATCGCGCAGATGTAGCCGCGACCGCAAGAGGTGCCCATGCCTGCTCTGGATCCCCCCGGCATGGCATGGCGGAAGAGCAGCTTCAGTGGCGGCAACAGTGGTGGGGCCGGCTGCGTCGAGGTGGCCCTCCTCCCCGGCGGCGAGGTCGCCGTTCGGGACACGAAGGACCGCACCCTGGCCCCGCACCGCCACTCCGCCCCCGCATGGCGAGAGTTCCTGGCCGCCGTCCGCGCCGGCGAGTTCGAAGGGTGAGAGGTACCCCATGCTCGCTCTGGATCCCGCGGGGGTGACCTGGCGGAAGAGCAGCTTCAGCGGCGGCAACAGCGGCGGCGATGGCTGCGTCGAGGTGGCCCTCCTCCCCGGCGGCGAGGTCGCCCTCCGGGACACGAAGGATCGAGCCCTCCCCCCTCACCGCCACCCCGCCCCCGCATGGCGAGAGTTCCTGGCCGCCCTCCGCGCCGGCGAGTTCGAGGCCTGAGGGGAGGGGGGTGCTCTCGGGCTACTCCGCCGCCGAGGTCCTCGGCGGCGTCCTGCGGACCGCGGGATGCCGCGGCCGAGGTCACCGTGCCCCACCGCGGCCAGCGCAGGCCGGCCGGTCTGATCGTGCACCGGGCGCACCTGTACCCCGGCGAGATCAAGGACGTGAACGGTCTGAGGGTGACCAGCCCGGTTCGCACTACCTACGACCTGGCCCGCTGCAGCGAACTGGTCGAGGGTCGTGGCGGTCGACCGGCTGGCCAACGTGCACCGCTTCTCCCCCGACCTCCTGTTGCACTTCAGCGCTCGCTACCACGGTGCGCGCGGCAACAGTCTGGTGCCTGTCGTGCTCGCGCACGCCGACCGGCGCTCGTGCTCACCGATGGAGACGCGACTGCGGATGCTGGTCGTGCAGGCCGGGCTGCCGCGACCAGAGGTGCAGTGGGCGGTGCAGGACGCGCAGAGCCGGACTGCGATCTGGCTGGACCTCGCCTGGCCCGATCTGATGATCGGCATCGAGTACGAGGGTCAGGGGCACGCCGAGCCGGACCAGGTGCTGCGGGACGTCGGTCGCTACACCGCATTGGTGGACAAGGGGTGGCGGATCTACCGCTACACCAAGTTCGAGATCCTGCGCCGCCGAGACCTGATCGTCGCGCAGCTCATCCGGGCGCGCGAACGCTCACTTCCGGACCTCGGTTAGCGCCTACGCATACTGCCCCGTCGCCGGCACCACGATCTCCCGGCTGCCCTCGAACGCGCCGGCGACCGCGGCCGTGGCCGCTCCCCGCATCAGGGCGGCATCCGAGCCGACGGTGAACATCCCGTACCCGCGGGCGTGCCACCGGCGGACGGTCTCGACGCTGTCGCAGTGGATCCCGGCGACGATGCCGCGCTCCCGGCAGCGGTCGACGATGGTCTCGATCAGCTTCACGTGTTCGGGGTCGGTCGGCGAGAGGGTGGGGGTCATCCCGTGGCCGAGCGCGAGGTCCGACGGGCCGACGTACACCGCGTCGACGCCGGGCACCGCGAGGATGGCGTCGAGGTTCTCCACGCCGCCGGGCGTCTCGATCATGACCGCGACGACGGTGCGGCGGTTGGCCGTCTCCGGGCTGTAGCCCGGCACGTCGAACGCGGCGCGGATCGGGCCCCAGCTGCGCGCGCCGACCGGCGGGTACTTCGCGGCCCGGACGGCCGCCCTGGCGTCCTCCTCGGTGTCCACCATCGGCACGATCACACCCTGCGCGCCCGCGTCGAGGGCCTTCATGATGTGGTCGGGCTGGTTCCACGGCACCCGTACGAACGCGGGCGTCGCCGTGATCGACAGGGCCTGCAGCATCGGCACCATCTGGTCGTAGCCGACCAGGCCGTGCTGGGTGTCGATGCACACCCAGTCGAAACCGCACCGGCCCATCAGCTCCGCCGAGAAGGGGCTCGGGATCGAGCACCAGCCCCCGATCGTCGCATCCGTGCCGTCCCACAGCTCACGCAGCGACCTGCCCATGCCTCTCCCCTACAGTCCGTTGACCACGTTGACCGGCTTCTCACCGGCGAGCACCCGGCGGACGTTCGCCCCCGTCTGCTCCATCAGGTTCGCCCTGGCCTGCTCCGACCCGCCCGCGATGTGCGGGTTGACGAAGACGTTCTCCATGCGGAGCAGCGGCGAGTCGGCGGCGAGCGGCTCCACCTCGAACACGTCGAGCGCGGCGCCACCGATGTGGCCGGACTCGAGCGCCTCGACCAGCGCGGCCTCGTCGACGATCGGCCCGCGGCTGGCGTTGCAGAGGATCGCGCCCGGACGCATCCGGCGCAGCTCCGGCGCACCGATCAGCGCCTTCGACCCGGCGTCGAGCGGCAGGTGGAGCGTGACGACGTCCGAGCGTTCGAGCAGCTCGTCGAACGAGACGGGCTCGCAGCCGGGCAGGTCCCGGGCGACCACGTCGTAGTAGAGGATCTGCGACCCGAACCCCGCGACGCGCGCCGCGACCTGCCGGCCGATGTTGCCCATCCCGACGATGCCGACGGTCAGCGCGCGCATGTCGCGGGCGCGCAGTGCGGCCGACGGCCGCCAGCCTCCCGCGCGCATCTCGCGGTCGAGCCGCGCCCCGTGGCGGACGGCGTTGAGGATCCCCATGAGGGTCCAGTCGGCCACGGCGTCGGCGTTGAAGCCCGCCGCGTTGGCCACCGGGATGCCGAGCTCGGCGGCGGCGAGGTGGTCGATCACGTCGAAACCCACGGCCGGCTGCTGCACCAGGCGGCACCGGGTCATCGCGGCGAGCGCGTCGCGGTCGAGGCGGTGCCGGTGGGTCATGTCCGCGATCACGACGTCGGCGCCCGCGACGACCTCGCGGACGGCCTCCGGGGCAGGCGGATCGGGTGCCACCAGCACCTTGACGTCGTCGGTGCCGGCCAGCTCGCGGACCTGCTGTTCGGTGAGCGGACTGAGACAGGCGATCGTCTCGGTCATGCGAAGGTCAGCTCCCGCCGCGACTCGATCTTGTTCTCGTCCAGGTCCGTGCCGAGTCCGGGCTGCGTCGGCGGTGTCACCTTCCCGTCCACCGGGTGGACGGGCGTGGCGAGGAACCACTGGTGGAGGGTGTTCCACTTCAGCAGGTACTCGATCATCGGCGTGAGCGTGGGCGGCTGGGCGAAGCTGAAGTGGGTGTTCGCCGGCACGGAGTGGCCGTGCGGGATCAGCTGCACGTCGTAGGTGCTCGCCAGCGCCGCGATCTTGAGCATCTCGCTGATGCCGCCCGCCCAGTAGGTGTCGGGCTGGTAGATGTGCATGGCACCGGCGGCCATCAGCTGGTGCAGGCCCCATCGCGTGTACTCGTGCTCGGCGCCGGACACCTGGATCCCGCCGGGCATCCGCCGCGTGATCTCGGCGTAGGAGTGCGGCTTGTCCGGCAGCACCGGCTCCTCGATCCACCGCGGCGCGTACTCCGCGAGCCGCTCCCCCATCCGCAGCGCGTACGGCACGTCCCAGGACATCCACGCGTCGACCATGATGTCGACGTCCGGCCCCACGGCCTCGCGCAGCGCCGCGACCAGCGCGACGTTGGCCTCGATCCCGGCCCCGCCGTCCACCGGGCCGTGGCGGGGGAACCACTTCGTGGCGGTGAAGCCGGCACCGACGATCTCCGCGGCCCGCTCCCGCACCGCGTCCAGGTCGAGCGAGTAGCCGAGCGCGGACGCGTAGGCGGGGATCTCCTCCCGCGTCGGCCCGCCGAGCAGGACGTGGACCGGCACGCCGAGGTGGCGGCCCTTGAGGTCCCACAGCGCGCAGTCGAGCGCACTGATCGCCATCATCTCGACGCCCTTGCGGCCGTGGACGGCCGACCGGTACAGGACGTCCCACAGGTACTCGGTGGCCAGCGGGTCCCGGCCCACGAGCAGCGCCGCCATCCCGGTGCCGATGAGGTAGGCCTGCTGGCGGGTGATCGGCCCGGCGGTGCCGGTGACGCCGTCGTCGGTCTCGACGTGCACGAACACCGAGGTGACGCGGTGGCCGTCGCCCTCGGCGCCCGGGAGGAACTCGGGGCCCTCCGCGCGGAACTGCGGGTAGATGTCGACCGGGCGGATCAGGCGTTCCTCCCAGAACGCGCCCGGGTGGTCGATCGTGCCGGTGTACTCCACGCAGCGGACCGCCGTGATCCTCACGGCGTGAACGCGGCCTTCATCTTCGCGCGACGCTCGGCGAGCAGGTCCGGGTCGAACTCCTCCGAGCGGACCCAGCGGATGTACTCCTGCTCCGCGGCGATCACCCGGTCGGACGCGGCCGGCAGCTCGGCGGCGATCTCGGCGGGGATGAGCAGGACGCCGTGCTTGTCGGCGTGCAGCAGGTCGCCGGGTGAGACGGTCAGCCCGCCGACGGTGACCGGCCCGCCGACGTCCTCGACCCGCGCGTACCCGTGCGAGACGGTGACGGCGGGGGCGAAGAAGTGGAAGCCGATGGCGCGCGCCTCGTCGAGGTCGCGGACCGACCCGTCGGTGACCGTGCCGAGGCACCCGAGCGCCGTGAACGTGGTGGCCATGACCTCGCCCCACAGCGCGCCGTGGGCGGGCTGGTCGTCGACGTCCTGCACGACCACGATCCGCGGCCCCGCCACCTGCTGGACGTGCTTGGTGAGGGGTTCGGGATCCGCCGCGCCGCGACCGCGGGCCCGCATCGTGGTGGTGGCGGCGTACCCGACCATCACCCCGAGATCCGGGAACAGGCAGCGCACCTCGTGGCCCATGTAGCCCTCGTCGCGCGGGCGCACGTCGAAGAGCTCGATCGCGTTGGCGAGGGTCGGTGAGTCGTAGCGCTTCAGCGCTTCGAGGACGGACGGTTCGAGCTCGCTCGTCATGAGCCTCCTCCATAGGCAGCGTCGCCGGCCGACGCTAACATCTGGCCAGACCAGATTGGAAGACCATGAACCTGGTGGCCGAGCTCGTCCCGTTCCTGCTGTCCCGCGGCTACGCGCCCAACGAGCGCGCGCCGTCCGAGCGGGAGCTCGCCGAGCGCTTCCGGGCGAGCCGCACGCAGGTGCGCGAGGCCCTGTCGGTACTGGAGACCCTGCGCCTGATCGAGCGTAGGCCCAAGTCCGGCGTCTACATGACGGTCGAATCGGCGAGCATCGAGGCGCTGCGGTTGTTCACCGAGATCGGCGTCCCGCTGCCCGGCGACGAGGGCGGCCAGGCCGCCGAGGTCCGCCGCATCCAGGAGCTGGAGGCCATCCGCCTCGCCTGCCGCCGCCACCGCGACGAGGACATCGACGCGCTCCGCCGCTGCCTCGCCGACTGGGAGGACGCGTTCGACGACCCGGCCCGCATCGCCGAGCTGGACCGCGTCTTCCACTCGGGGATCGTGCGCGCCACGCAGAACACGGTGCTGCTGCGCCTGGTCAACGTCTTCTACCTGATGACGGAGCGGCGCCGCGCCGTCTACTTCGGCAACCTCGCGCGCCAGCAGCAGTCACTGCGCGAGCACATGGAGATCCTCGACGCCCTCGTCGCCCGCGACGAGGAGCGCGCCGTGCGGCTGCTGGAGGCGCACATGTCCGGTGCCGACAGCTACTGGCAGGACCTCGTCGCCCGGGTGTGATCGGCGGATGGGCGCGTTTCCCGACGGGTGGTGACGGAGAACGCGCCGATCCGATGATCATGCGGTCGGTTTGCCGAAATGGCCGCGGCGACGCTGCCGGGGCGCGATCCTGCCCATCATGGTCGCGAACCGGGGGCTCCTCGCTCTGCTCGCCCGCCAGGACGGGCTGATCACCGCTGTTCAGGCGGCGGAGTGCGGTCTGGCGGAGCGCGCGCTGCAGCGGCGGGTCCGGGACGAGGGGTGGCGGCGGGTGGCGCCGAGGGTCTTCCTCGCCGCTGGGCACCGGTTCACCGACCGCGCCCGGGTCCACGCTGCCGGGTTGTGGGCCGGGGAGCGCGGCGCGGTCTCGGGACCGGCCTCCGCCTGGTGGCACGGGATGCCGACCGTGGTCCCCGCCCGGGTCGAGGTGACCGTGCCGCGCCGGTTCGGACTGCGCGGCTACCCCGGCGTCCGGGTCCGCCGACGCGATCTTCCTGCCGCGGACAAGGTCCTCACCAGCGGTATCTGGTGCACCGCGGCCCCACTCGCCGCGCTCGAGACCGCGATCGCGCTGCCCGACGGCTCGGCGTTCCTCGACCGCGGCCTGCAGAAGCACGTGCGATTCGAGGATCTGTACCAGGCGTACTGCCGGAACATCGGCGCCCGCGGAGGCACTCGTGTCGCCGCACTCCTGATCGGGGCGGCCGATCGCGCAGATTCCGCCGCCGAACGGCTCCTGATCTCGCTTCTCAGGGAGTCCGGGCTGACCGGCTGGGAACGAGGCCTGCCGTTCGAGCACCGGAGGATCGACATCGCGTTCCCCGAAGCGAAGCTCGCCATCGAGGTCGACGGCTGGGCCTGGCACACGGATGTCGACCGGTTCCGGGCGGACCGCCGGAAGGGGAACGCACTCGTCCGGGCGGGGTGGCAGCTGCTGCGCTTCACCTGGCACGACCTCACCAACCGGCCGGCCTACGTCATCGCCGAGATCCGTGCCGCCCTGCTCTCCGCCGCGACGGCATGATCGTCGCGTCGGCGCGTTTCCCGACGCCACCCGTCGGGAAACGCGCCCATCCCGCGATCACCAGCCCTTGAGGATCTCCCGCAGCAGGTGGAGCGCCGTCTCCGGCTCGTCCCAGAACACCATGTGCCCGGCCCCTGGCACCTCGACCAGCCGGGCCGCCGGGTTCGCGGCCGCCGCCTCCGCCGCACCGGCCGCCGTGACGACGGGGCTCTCCCCGCCGTACAGCAGTACGGTCGGGGCGGGGACGTTCGGCCAGGTGGTGAAGAAGTCCTCGCTCTCGAAACCGGCGTGGGTGGCGGCGATCGCCTCGGCGTCGCAGCTGGAGAGCCAGCGCGCCCGCAGCTCCTGCTCCCGCCGGGGCCAGCGCGGCCAGGAGCGGGCCACCTCGTCGGCGTCGGTGCCGCGCCGCGCCTGCTCCAGCTGGCCGAGGAACGCGTCGAGGGTGGTGGGGTACGGGCCGCGGCTCGGCCCGCTCATCGGCGGGTCGACGAGCACCGTGCCCCGCAGCGGCACGCCACGGGCCGCGACGACCGCCGCGATGCGGGCGCCCATCGAGTGCCCCAGCAGCAGCGGGCGGTCCAGGCCGTCGAGCACGGCGATGGTGTCGTCGGCGTAGTCGTCGAGGGTGTAGGACTTGCCGGAGTCGGAGAGGCCACGGCCGCGGACGTCCAGCACGATCGGCCGGACGAGGTCGGGAAGCTCCCGCGCCACGAAGTCCATGGTGATCGCCGGGCTGGTGATCCCGGGCAGCACGACGAGCGGGACGCCGTCCCCGCCGTAGTCGAGGACGTGCAGCCGCAGGTCGCCGGAGCGGACCCAGCGCGACCGCGCGGGCACGTCGGCGAGGTCGGCCAGCGCGGACTGCAGCACGGCCCTCATCGCACCACCTTCAGGTAACCCATGGCGTCGTCCAGCTCGATCACGTCGCCGTACTTGGCCTGGATGTCGAACAGGTTCGCCTCGTGCGGCCCCTGCGCGCGGTCGCCCACGCACTGCCGCGGGACGAGCACCGTGAACCCGCTCTGCACGGCGTCCACGGCGCTGGCGCGGACGCAGCCGCTCGTGGTCGCGCCGCAGACCAGCACCGTATCCACCCGCAGGCCCACGAGCAGCGCGGCGAGCCCAGTGCCGAAGAAAGCGGAGGCGCCCTTCTTCGTGATCAGGTGGTCCCCCGGCTCGACCGGCAACCGGTCGTCGATCGCCACCGCGCGGGTGCCCTCGCGCAGCGCGCGCATGCCGGGCGCCTTGGTGAGCCACGTGATCGCGTCACCGTCGGCCTCGGCGGGGGTGTAGGCGATCGTCGTGAACACCACGGGCACGCCGCCCGACCGCCCGGCCTCGATCAGCTCGGCCGTCGCGGCCACCACGGACGACAGGTCGGCGCCCGTCGGCTCGGACGGGTCCGTGAACCCGTTGGTCAGGTCGACCACGACGATCGCGGGCCGCTCCCCACGGCGCACCGATGCCCCGAAGCCCGCCCTCTCGTAGACCGCGTCGATCATGCGCAGGTCCCCTCGCGACGGCGGGCCGCGCAGGTGTCCACGGCCTCGACGATCGTCTGGTAGCCCGTGCACCGGCACAGGTTGGACGCCACCACCTCGCGGATCTCCTCCTTCGTCGCGTCGGGCCGCTCGGCGAGGAAGCCCTCGGCGAGCATCAGGAAGCCGGGCGTGCAGAAACCGCACTGCAGCCCGTGGTGCGCTGAGAACTCCTGCTGCAGGTCCGACAGGCTGCCGTCGGGCGCGGAGAGCGACTCGACCGTGCGGATGTCGGCGTCCTCCACCTGCGCGGCGAACACCAGGCACGCCCGCACCGGCGCCCCGTCGACGAGCACGGTGCACGCGCCGCAGATCCCGTGCTCGCAGCCCACGTGGGTGCCGGTGAGGCCCAGGTCGTGGCGGAGCACGTCGACGAGCGTGCGGCGCGGCTCGATCGCGAGGTCGCGCCGCTCGCCGTTGACGGTCAGCTCGACCAGCTGGATCTCAGCCATGGGTTCCCTCCAGTGCCCGGTGGACGGCCTCGCGCGAGATCGGGGTGTCGTCCAGCTCGACGCCCGTCCCCCGCAGCGCGTCGTTGACGGCATTGAGCACGGCGGCGGGTGCGCCGATCGTGCCGCCCTCCCCCGCGCCCTTGGCGCCGTTCGCGGTGAACGCGCACGGCGTCTCGAGGTGGTGGATCACGATGTCGGGGATCTCGGCGGCGGTCGGCACCTTGTACTCCATCAGGCTCGGGGCGAGCGGCTGCCCCGCGTCGTCGTAGGTGACCTGCTCGAACAGCGCGCCCGCGATGCCCTGCGCGATCCCGCCGCGGCACTGCCCCTCGACGATCTGCGGGTGGATCGCCACCCCGCAGTCCTCCACGCAGACGTACCGCAGGATCTCGACGCCGCCGGTGCCCGGGTCGAGCTCCACGACGACGCCGTGGGTGGCGTTGGAGAACGTCCCGTCGCCCGGCACGTCGAAGCTCGCGGTGGCCGACAACCCCGGTCCGACGCCCTTGGGGAGCAGGTGCGCCCGCAGGTAGGCCACGTCGGCGAGCTCGGCGAACGACAGGCGCCGCGCCGGGTCGTCCCGCAGCCGCACCCCGCCCGCGCCGTCCAGCTCGCATCCGTCGACGTCGGCGTCGAGGAGGTGCGCCGCGATCTCCCGCAGCTGGTCGCCGAGCTTCTCCGATGCCGCCGCGACCGCGCTCCCGCCGATCGTGATCGAGCGGCTGGCGAAGGAACCCCAGCCGTAGGTGATCCGGTCGGTGTCGCCCTGCACGATCTTGACCTGGGCGATGTCGAGCCCGAGCCGGTCGGCCACGATCTGGGCCATCGTCGTCTCGTGGCTCTGGCCGTGGCTCATCGTGCCGGTGGTGGCGGACACGGTGCCGGAGACGTCCATCCGGATCTCCGAGATGTCGAAGCCGGGCACCACCCGCATCTTGCGCTGGGCGAACGCACCGGAGCCGTAGCCGGTGCGCTCGGAGAAACAGGAGTAGCCGATCCCGATCACGCGACCCGAGTCGCGCACGTCGTACCAGCCCTCGTCGCGCAGCACCTGCTCGCACAGATCCAGTGACTCGCGGTACGAGCCCGGGTCGTAGGTGATCCGGTTGACGCCGGTGTACGGGAACACGGTGATCACGTTGCGGCGGCGGATCTCGACGGGATCGATGCCCAGCTCGCGCGCGGCCCGTTCCATCAACCGCTCCATGACCATCACGTACTGCGGGCGGCTCACACCCCGGTACGGGCCGGTGGGCGCCTTGTTCGTGGTGATCGCCCGGCCACGCACGCGGTACGCGGGCACCTTGTAGACCGACGGCATCTCCGCCGACGCCATCAGCGGCTCGATGCCGGCCGTGAACGGGTAGCAGGAGTAGGCGCCCATGTCGCAGACGACGTCGGCGTCGAGGCCGAGGATGTGGCCGTCGGCGTCGAACGCGGCGCGCACGTCGTAGCGCTGCTCGCGGGCGAGGAACGCGGCGGTGAGGGCGTCGCGGCGGTCCTCGATCCACTTCACCGGGCGACGCAGCCGCAGCGCGGCGGCCGCTGCGGCGATCTCCTCGCGCCCGACCACGCACTTCTGCCCGAAGCCGCCGCCCATGTCCGGCACGGTGACGCGCACCTGCTTCTCGGCCAGCCCGGCGCAGCTCGCGAGCACGGTGCGCACCTGGTGCGGGATCTGGGTGTTGGTCTGCACGTGGAGCTGCTCGTCGCGGTCGTCCCATGACGCGACGACGCCGCGGGTTTCGAGGGGGAGCGCGTTCTGCCGGCCGGTCTTCGTCCGGACCCGGACGACGCAGGGCGCCTCGGCGAACACCTCGTCGATGCCCTCGGTGGCGAAGAGGGAGACGTCGACGAGCGTGTTGCGCGGCGCCTCGGCGTGCACGAGCGGGGCGCCGTCGGCGAGTGCTGCGGTGTCGGTGACGACCGGGTCGAGGTCCTCGTACTCGACGACCGCGGCCTCGACGCCGTCCTCGGCGGCGTACGGGTCGCGGGCGACCACGATCGCGACCGGCTCCCCGACGAAGCGGACCTTGTCGCGGGCGAGCACCGGCATCGAGGTGGGCACGAACTCGTGCGGCGGGCGGTCGAGCAGGGCGGTGACGTCACCGAGGCCGAGGTCGGCGGCCGAGAACGCCGCCACGACCCCGGGCACCGCGCGGACCTCGTCGAGGTCGACCGCGACGATCCGGCCGTGGGCCACGGTGCTGCGCACGAACTGGGCGTGCAGCATCCCGGGCAGGGCGACGTCGTCGACGAACCGGCCGCGCCCGGCCAGCAGCCGCGGGTCCTCCCGCCGCGGGACCGACGCACCCACCCAGGCGCCGTCCCTGCGGAAGTGGGGCTCGTTCATCGGGTACCCGCCTCCTCGCAGGCTCGGGCGACGAGCGTCCGGGTGAGCGCGCGGCGGTAGTGCGCGCTCACCCCGGGCTCGTCGCGGACGTCGATCGCCTCCGCCGCGGCCGCCCCGGCCTCGGCGGGCGCCCCTCCCCTGCCGAGCACCGCCTCCGCGGCGGGCACCCGCAGCGGCACCGGGGCGACGCCGCCGAGCACGACGCGCGGCGCGTCGAGGTCGACCGCCGCCGCCACGATCGCGAAGTCGCCCCGTCGCTCGGCGAACTCCGTCAGGGC
The DNA here is from genome assembly GCF_006717045.1 of Pseudonocardia cypriaca. Lineage (NCBI taxonomy): Bacteria > Bacillati > Actinomycetota > Actinomycetes > Pseudonocardiales > Pseudonocardiaceae > Pseudonocardia > Pseudonocardia cypriaca. Next base: position 1,668,392 of record NZ_VFPH01000001.1, on the reverse strand, counting down.
CGCCCGCGGCGCGGGCCGGGGGAACACCACCTCGACGATCAGCTCGTCGGGTTCGAGCGCCGTGGTGAACACGCCCTGGAAGAACTCGCCCGCCGGGATCTCCCGCCGCCCCGCCGGGCCCTCGACCACGATCAGCGCATCTAGCAGCGCGGCGAGCAGGCACCACTCGGCGGTCGCGTCGGCGTGCGCGAGGCTCCCGCCGACCGTGCCGCGGGTGCGGATGGGCAGGTGCCCGACCCAGCGCATCGCGTCGGAGAGCACCCGGAACCCGGGGCCGAGGTCGGCGGTCTCGACGGCGTGGTGGGTGACCAGGGCGCCGATCCGCAACGCTCCGCCGTCCTCTGGCCCGTCCCGGGAGATCGCGTCGAGCCCGGGGATGCGGGCGATGTCGATCAGGTGCTCGGGCCGGGCCAGGCGGAAGTTCATCATCGCGACGAGGCTCTGCCCGCCCGCGATGACCTTCGCGTCCTCCCCCAGCTCGGCGAGCAGCCCCACCGCGCCCGAGACGCTCCGGGCGCGGTGGTAGGTGAACGGTGCGGGCTTCACGCCGGTGTGATGACCAGCGACTCGTCGCCGCCCTCTGTGACGTGGTCGAGCTCGCGGCCGCGCGTCTCGGGGGCCGCGACGGCCATCCAGAGCACAGCGGCCACCACGAGGACTCCGAGCACCGTGAACGTCAGCGGGAGGCCGAGAACCGGCCACAGCACGCTGCCGAACAACAGGGGCGCGAAACCGGTGACGGCCCGGCTGGACGAGGAGGCCCAGCCGAACCCGCTCGCCCGCAGCGGCGTCGGGTAGAGCTCGGAGACGTAGGCGTACATCACCGGGATCACCGTCAACGACAGGAACCCGAACACGGCGATCATCGTGATGGCCGCCGACGGCACGTCCAGCACCAGCGCGAACACCACCAGCGCCAGCGCCGCCGCCGGGCCGGACACCGCGATCACCCACTTGCGGCCGACGACCTCCACCAGCAGCACCGCCGTGATCACGCCGAGGATGCCGACCGCGTTCATGATCGTGGTGCCGGCGAAGGCGGCCACGTCGCCCATGCCCTGGGCGCGCAGGATCGAGGGCATCCAGGACAGCGCCGCGTAGTACACGAGCATCACGGAGATGAACAGCGCCCAGGCGACCGAGGTGATCCGCGGGTTGAACGCCCAGACCAGGCGCAGCTGCTCGAGCGCGGCGCCGACCCCGCGACGCCGCTGCACGGCCGCCGCGACGGCGGGGATCTCGTACGGCTCGTGGGCGGCGCCCGTCCGCATGACGAGGTCGTCGATCACGGCGCGCGCCTCGGCCTCACGGCCCGTGCGTGCGAGGTAGAGCGGCGACTCGGGGATGCCGCGGCGCACCCAGAACAGCAGCAACGCGGGCAGCACCATCAGCGCGAGCATCCAGCGCCAGTTGCCCTGCACCGGCACGAGGAACGTGGCCGAGAGCCCGGCGAGCGTGGTGCCGACCGGCCACCACCCGTCCATCGCCGCGAGCACGCGGCCACGTTGCTTCTTCGGGGAGAACTCGCTGACCAGCGCGTAGTCGACGGGGATGCAGCCGCCGAGCCCGATGCCGGCGAGGAACCTCAGGATCAGGAAGACCTCCCAGCTCGGCGACAGCGCCCCGAGCACGGAGAACAGCGCGAAGATCAGCAGCGTGATGCTGAACGCGCGCTTGCGGCCCACCCGGTCGGCGACCGTGCCCCAGGCCACGGCGCCGACGGCCATGCCGACGAGGTTCGCCGTGGCGACCAGCCCGCGCTGCCCGGTGGACAGGCCGAACTCGGTGCCGAGCAGCGGGGTGAGGAAGCCGTTGAGGGCGACGTCCCAGGCGTCGAACATGTAGCCCAGCCCGCCGATGATGAAGATCTTGCCTTGCACTCCCCACTTCCAGGGGAGGTCTTGCACGACCTGGTCGCCGGTACGCATGTGGTGGGCTCCGTTCTCGGGGGATCAGCGCACGAACGGGTAGGAGAAGGACTCGAGGTCCGGGTTGTTCAGGGGAGTGCCGCTCCAGAGCCAGTCGTACGAGACGTCGGACTCGCCCTGGAAGTCACGCAGCCTGCGGTCGCGCTCCTGCTGCTCGGGGCCGTCGGGCAGGTGGTAGAAGCGCATGTTCGAAAGGGACGCATCCTGGACCATGCCGGCGTGCGTGGCACGGCGGGACACGTACCGGACGAGCGCCTCCGCGATCCCGTCGCGGGTGACCGCGCCCAGCTCCTCGGCCAGCACGGCCGCGTCCTCCATCGCCTGCGACGCGCCCTGCGCCTGGTAGGGCAGCATCGCGTGGCAGGCGTCGCCGAGGAGCGCCACGTGGCCGTCCACCCACACCGGGTCGCGGTGGCGGCGGAACATCGCCCACTTCGACGCATCACCCTCGGCCTTGGACAGCATCGCCGCCACCCGGTCGTCCCACCCGGAGAACGCGTCGACCATCTCGTCCGCGGTGGCCGGCCCGCTCCACGTCTGCTCGATGTCGAGCGTGTTCGGGACGATCGCGACGACGTTGAGGTACTCGCCGCCGCGGATGAAGTAGTGCACGAGGTGCAGGTCCGGGCCGTACCAGATCGTGGAGTGGAACCGGTCGAGCAGGAAGCGGGTGGCGGGGTCGGCCGCGATCTTGTCGCCGGGGATGAGGGCGCGGTAGGCCATCTCCCCGGAGAAGGCGAGCGTGTCCGGCAGGCCCATCGCGTCGCGGACGGACGAGCGGATGCCGTCGGCGCCGACGAGCACGTCGCCGGGGAAGCGACGCCCGTCGGTGGTGAGGGCGACCGGGCGCGTCGGGTCGGCGAGGTCGATGTCGACGACCTGCGCGCCCGTGTGCACCTCGACGACCGGCCCGGCCCCGTCGGGGTCGAGGCAGGCGTCGAGCAGGACCTTGTGCAGGTCGGCGCGGTGGTAGTGCCAGTAGGGCGCGCCCCACTCCCGCTTGACCCGGTCGCCGAGCGGAAGCGTGGCGATGATGCTGCCGTCCTCCCAGCGGCGGCGCACCTGGTCCTGCGGCTCGGTGTGGATCGCCTCGAGCTGCCGGCGCAGCCCCAGCCCGAGCAGGATCCGGCTCGCGTTCGGCGCCGTCTGGATCCCGGCACCCACCTCGCCGAGCTCCGGTGCCTGCTCCAGCACGGTTGCCCGATGGCCGCGCCTGCGCAGCGCGAGCGCCGTGGTGAGACCGCCGAGGCCACCACCGGCGATGGTGACGGCGAAGGACTGGCTGGCCGGCACTGGTGCGCTCCCTTGGTTGATCCACAGTGGACGAATCACGTCGGCTCGCCCGGGCTGTGCTCCGGGCCACGTGCCGAGATAATCCGAACACTGACGATCCCGGAGCGCAAGGGGTTCGGCGAGCTGTAACGCGTCAGAAACCCCCGAGCAGCTCAGTCGTCGACCAGGCCCTCCCAGTGCTCGGTGAGCGCCGTGAGGCGGCGCAGCAGCGCCACCTGCTCCGCGCGGTCGTAGCCCTGCATCAGCAGTTTGTCCAGGTCACGGGCCCGGCGGTCGGTCTCGCGAAGGGTGGCCTCGCCCTCGGGCGTGAGGCGCAGGAGGCGCTTGCGGCCGTCGTCTGCGGGGCGCTCGCGGACGATCAGGCCGCGATCCTCCAGCCGGCGCACGATGCTCGCCATCGTCGACCGGTCGAGCGCGACGGACGACCCGAGCGACCCCTGCTCGACGCCGGGGTACGCGTTGACGGCGGTCAGCACCGCGAACTGCGGCCCGGTCAGCACCGGGTCGACGAGCCTGACCCAGGCGGCGGTGTAGGCCTGGTGCATCCGCCGCGCCACGTAGCCCGGCGCCGCGAGCAGCTCCTCCGGCGGGGGCAGCCCCTTCGAGGGGTCGATCCCCGCACGTCCCGCCACTCCCCCGGTACTCACGGATCCAGCTAAGCACGCCGTCGGTCACGCGGTCGCAACACGCCAGGCCTTGACCTGATGGGCACTCCGCGGGATCGTCAGTGTTCGGACTATCTCCGGAGGGACCTGTGGACCAGAACCTGTTCAACGAGATCTGCCTGCAGCAGCTGACGCTGTCCGGGGTGCACGACGGCGAGACCGTCGCCGTCCTGACCCGGGGCGACGAGCGCGGCGAGTACGCGAACGCGTTCATGTGGGCGGCGCAGAAGCTCGGTGCGGCGACGTTCCACCTGCGGCTCCCGCCGCCCGCGTCGGCGTCGGGCGCGTGGGCGGTCGGCGACTCCGGCCTGGCCGCCAACCCGCTCGCGGTCGAGGCGCTCAAGCGCGCCGACATGCTCGTCGACTGCACGTTCCTGCTGTTCAGCAAGGAGCAGTTCGAGATCCAGGGCGCCGGAACGCGCATCCTCACCGCCGTCGAGCCTGCCCCGCTGCTCGCCCGGCTGATGCCCACGACGGAGCTGCGGGAGCGCGTCGAGGTCGGCGCCGAGCTGCTCGCCAAGGCCCAGACCATGCGCATCACCAGCCCGCACGGCACCGACGTCACCTACCGGCTCGGCGTCTACCCGACGATGAGCGAGTACGGCTACACCGACCAGCCCGGCCGCTGGGACCACTGGCCCGCCGCGTTCGTGTTCACCGGCGGCGCCGACGACGGCGTCGACGGCAAGATCGTGCTCGCCCCCGGCGACGTGCTGCTGCCGTTCAACACCTACGTGCAGACCCCGGTGGAGATCACCATCGAGCAGGGCTTCATCCGCGACATCCGCGGCGGGCTCGATGCCGACCTGCTCAGCTCGTACATCAAGAGCTTCGACGACCCGCGCGGCTACGGGATGAGCCACGTCGGCTGGGGCCTCGACGAGCGCGCCCACTGGCACGGCCTCACCCAGTTCGGCGGCGGCATGGGCATGGAGCTGCGCAGCTTCTACGGCAACGTGATGTTCTCGATCGGCCCGAACAACGAGCTCGGCGGCCCCAACGACACCCCCTGCCACTTCGACATCCCCATGCGCGGCAACTCCCTCTACCTCGACGACGAGCTCATCGTCGACGCCGGCGAGCTGACCGTGCCCGTGATGCGTCCGGTGGGTAGGCGTTGAGCATGGTGACGCACCACATCGGGATGATCGTCCCGAGCTCGAACCTCACGATGGAGACCGAGCTCCCCCGGATGCTCGCCGCCCGCGAGCGGGAGCTGCCGGAGGACCGGTTCGTCTTCCACTCGGCGCGGGCGCGGATGCAGCACGTCACACCGGAGCAGCTGCGGGCCATGAACGCCCAGGCGGAGCGGGCGGCCACCGAGCTGGCCGACGCCCGGCCCGACGTGGTCGCCACCGCCTGCCTCGTCGCGATCATGGCGCAGGGCCCCGGCTACCACTGCACCGCGGAGGACACGATCACCGCCGCCCTGCGCGCCGAGGGCTCGGATGCGCCCGTCGTGTCCAGCGCCGGGGCGCTCCTGTCCGGCATCGCGGCGCTCGGGGCCCGCAAGGTCGCGATCATCACGCCGTACCTGAAGCCGCTCACCGAGCTGGTCGTCACCTACCTCGAGGACGCGGGCGTCGAGGTGGTGGACGCCCTGTCGCTCGAGGTGCCCGACAACCTCGCCGTCGCCCGTCTCGACCCGGCCGACCTGCGCGAACACCGGCGCAAGCTCGACCTGACCGGCGCCGACGCGCTCGTCCTGTCCGCCTGCGTGCAGATGCCCTCGCTGGAGTCGATCGCGGTGGTCGAGGAGGAGGCCGGGCTGCCCGTGCTCTCCGCGGCCACCGCGACAGCGCACCAGATCCTCACGACGCTGGGCCTCGTCCCGTGGGTGCCGAACGCGGGACGCCTCCTCTCGGCCTGAGCGTCAGAACGGCAGCTGGATCGGGTTGACCACGTCGGCGACCAGCAGGATCGCGCTCCACCCGATGAACAGCAGAGCCACGACGTAGGCGACCGGCAGCAGCTTCGCCGCGTCCACCGGGCCGGGGTCGGGCTTGCCGCGCACCCGCGCGATCCGCTTGCGGATCGCCTCCCACAGCGCCGGGAAGATCTGTCCCCCGTCGAGCGGCGGAAGCGGCAGCAGGTTGAACAGGAACAGCGAGATGTTCACCAGGGCCAGCAGGTTGAGCAGGAACAGCACCCGCTGCGTCGCCGTGAAGTCCTCGGCCGCGAGGAACTCGCCCCCGATGCGGGACACACCCACGATGCCGACCGGCCCGTCCTGGTCGCGCTCTTCACCGAGGAAGGCCGACCCGAACAGGTTCGGCAGCCGCTCGGGCAGGTTGATGATCGCCTGACCGGTGCGGACGATGACGTCACCCACCGCGACGACAACCGTCACCGGCCCCTGCCGCGCGATGGTCGGCACCGGTGTGACCCCGAGGAAGCTCACGTCCACGACGCGGTTCGGGTCGTTCAGGTCCTGGGCCTGCGTGCGGATCAGGGTGGGCGTGAGGTCGAACCGCTGGTCGCCGCGCTCCACCGTGATGGTCACCGTGCCGGAGGCGGCGCGAATGGCCTCCTGCAGGGAACGCCAGTCGTTCTCGGTGACCGGTGCCCCGTTGAAGGCGACGATCTTGTCGCCCGGCAGGAGGCCCGCCGCCGCGGCCGGGCTCGGCGGCGCGTCCGCCGGGCACTGCTCGGTCTGCGGCGCCGTGGCCGGCAGGACGCACTGGCTGACGGTCGAGATCGTGGTGCTGCTCGTCGGGACCCCGACACCCATGATCGCGATCGCGAACAGGATGACGGCGAGGATCAGGTTCTGGAACGGCCCCGCCGCCATCACGATGATCCGCTTCCACGGCGCGCGGGTGTAGAACTGCCGGTTCGCGTCCTCGGGCAGCACGTCCATGGCCGACTGCTGCCGGGCGTCGTCGATGAGGCCCTGGAACGGGCCGGTGCGGCGGCTGCGGCCCAGCGTCTCGCCCTTGGCGGGCGGGAGCATGCCGATCATGCGGACGTAGCCGCCGAGCGGGATCATCTTGACCCCGAACTCGGTCTCGCCGACCTTTCGCGACCAGAGGGTCTTGCCGAACCCGACGAAGAACTCCGGCACCTTGATGCCGAACTTCCGGGCCGCGAGGTAGTGGCCCAGCTCGTGCCAGGCCACCGAGAACATGATCCCGGCGAAGAGCAGCAGGATCCCGAGCACGAACATCATGAGAGGAACGCCTTCCTCGAGCCGGCGAGCTCACGCGCACGCGCCCTCGCCCACTCCTCCGCAGCCAGCACGTCCGCCACGGTAGCGGGGTCCGCGGTCCAGCCGTCGGCGGCGCCGAGCACCTCCTCCAGGAGGTCGCAGATGCCGACGAACGGCAGCGAGCCCGCGACGAACGCCGCCACGGCCTCCTCGTTCGCGGCGTTGAGCACGGCGGGGACGCATCCACCCGCCGTACCTGCTGCCCTGGCCAGGCGCACGCCGGGTAACGCGTCGTCGTCCAGCGGCTCGAACGTCCATGCCTGCGCGGTCTCCCACCGGCACGGGCGGGCGACGCCCGGCAACCGGTCCGGCCAGGCGAGGGCGAGCGCGATTGGCAGCTTCATGTCCGGGGGGCTCGCCTGCGCGAGCGTGGACCCGTCGACGAACGTCACCATCGAGTGCACGATCGACTGCGGGTGCACCACCACGTCGATCCGCTCGTACGGCACCCCGAACAGCAGGTGCGCCTCGATCAGCTCGAGGCCCTTGTTCACCAGGGTGGCCGAGTTGATCGTGATGACCGGCCCCATGTCCCACGTCGGGTGGGCGAGGGCGTCGGTCACGGTGACGCCTTCCAGCTCCTCGCGCCGCCGCCCCCGGAACGGGCCACCGGACGCGGTGAGCACGAGCCGATCCACCTCCTCGGCCCGGCCGCCGCGCAGGCACTGGGCGAGAGCGGAGTGCTCGGAGTCGACCGGCACGATCTGCCCCGGCGCGGCCGAGCCGGTGACCAGCGCTCCCCCGGCCACCAGCGACTCCTTGTTGGCGAGCGCGAGCGTGACTCCCGAGGCGAGGGCGGCCAGCGTCGGACCCAGCCCGACCGAGCCGGTGATCCCGTTGAGCACGGTGTCGGCGCCCGCGGTGGCGGTGAGCTCGGTGGCCGCCTCCGGCCCGGCCAGCACGTCGACGCCGGGCAGCCGGTCGCGCAGCTCGGCGGCGGCGCCGGCGCTCGCCACGGCGAGCCGGGGCACGCGGTGGTCCCGGACCTGCCGCACGAGCAGGTCGATGTCCCGGCCGCCGGCGGCGAGGCCCGCGACCGTGAACCGGTCCGGGTGCGCCGCGACGACGTCGAGCGCCTGTGTGCCGACCGAGCCGGTGGAACCCAGCACGACGACGGAGCGAGTGGTCATCACCGCCCATCATCCCCGCAGCCGTGTTGTGCGACGATGAGGCCCACATCCCGGATCAGGAGGACAGGTGGCACGCAACTCCCGAGAGCTGGCGCAGCGGCCCGCGGTGGACCCGCAGGACGAGCCGTCGGTGGAGTGGGGCTGGCACGGCGGGTTCCCCCGGGGCATGATCATCGCCGGCTGGGTCAGCGTCTTCGTCCTGCTGGTCATGAACCTCGGCAACCACCAGGGGCGCATCGAGAACGTGTGGCTCACCGGGCTCGCGATCGTCATGGCGATCGGGCTCGTGATGCACTCGGTCCGCAAGCGCACCGCCTGGCGGCGCTGAGTCGGATGGCGGGCTCCGCCATCGAGCTGGAGGTCGGCGACCGCGTCGTCCGGATCTCCAACCCCGACCGGGTGTACTTCCCGGCCCGCGGGGAGACCAAGCTCGACCTGGCGCAGTACTACCTAGCGGTGTCCGACGGCATCGTGCGCGCGCTGCGCGACCGGCCGTGCATGCTGCACCGCTTCCCCACCGGCGTCACCGGCGAGAAGGTGCACCAGAAGCGGCTGCCCAAGGGGGCACCGGACTGGGTGCAGACCGTGCGCATCCACTTCCCGCGCTGGAACCGCACCGCCGACGAGCTGTGCGTGCAGCACCCGGCCGACGTCGTGTGGGCGGTGCAGATGTCCACCGTCGAGTTCCACCCGTGGAACTCACGTCGGTTCGACACCGAGAAGCCCGACGAGTGGCGGATCGACCTCGACCCGATGCCCGAGGCGACCTACGCCGACGTCCGCCGCGTGGCGCACGTCGCCCACGAGGTGCTCGACGAGCTGGGCGCCACCGGCTGGCCGAAGACGTCTGGCGGCAAGGGCATGCACGTGTACGTGCGGATCCCGCCCGACCACGGGTTCGCCGACGTCCGCCGGGCCGCGCACGCGTTCGCCAGGGAGGTCGCCCGCCGGTGCGACCTGGTCGACCTGACGTGGTGGCGGAAGGACCGCGACCCCAAGTCGATCTTCGTCGACTACAACCAGAACACCCGCGACCACACCATCCGCTGCGCGTACTCGGTGCGCGGGGTGCCCGAGGCGGTGGTGTCCACCCCGATCCGCTGGGACGAGGTCGACGACGCCGACCCGCGCGACTTCACCATCGGAACCGTCCCGGCCCGCTTCGCGGAGCTCGGCGACCTGCACGCCGGCATCGACGACGCCGTCTTCCTCATCGACGAGCTCCTCGAGTGGGCCGACCGCGACGCCCGCGAGGGCGACGCCCCGCCCGACGACGAGGAAACCCAGGACCTCGACGACTGAGTTCCGCGAGTCGCGCTCTGGATGTACGCGAGTCGCGCTGCGGGTGCCTCCTGTGACACGCGCGGCTCAGGCAGCGGCGCGCAGCCGGGCGTACTCCGCGACCATCGCGGGGAGCTGCCAGTGCGCGTTCAGCCCGCTGGGGTTGGGCAGTACCCACACGCCCGTCTCGCCCAGCCGCTCCTCCTGCGGCCCGACGGACGCGCGGGGCCTGCCGAACCCCGTGCGGTAGGCCGTCACCCCAACGACTGCGAGCCAGCGCGGACGCCACTCGGCCACGAGCGCCTGCAACCGCTCCCCACCCGCGACCAGCTCCGCCGGGGTCAGCTCGTCGGCCCGGGCGGTGGCCCGCGGCGCCATGTTCGTGATCCCCAGCCCGAGCGACCGCAGCTCCCCCTGCTCGGCCGGGAGCAGCAGCCGGGGCGTGAAGCCTGCGCCGTGCAGGGCGGGCCAGAACCGGTTGCTCGGTCGCGCGAAGTGGTGCCCGGTGGCGGCCGACACGAGCCCGGGGTTGATGCCGCAGAAGAGCACGCGCAGCGGCGGGTCGCCCGGGCCGGGCAGCACGTCCTCGATGGTGCGCGAGCGCGCCGCGTCCAGCTCGGCGCGGGTGAAACGGGGCACGACGCCGATGATCGCAGGCACCCGGACCCGCCAACCGCCCCGCACTCCGTGCTGGCACGTGGGACTCGCCGGCGGCTTGCGGGGCGATACTGGCCCGGTGGACGAGCTGGCGTGCCGGGATCTCGTGGAGCGGGTCACCGACTACCTCGAAGGCGTCCTGGGGCCGGAGGAGACCGAGCGGGTGAACCGCCACCTCGCGGGCTGCGACGGCTGCACGGCCTACGTCGAGCAGGTGCGGGCGTCCGTCCGGGCGAGCGGTGCCCTGCCGGCGGAGGTGCCGAGCGCGCAGGCCGAGGCGCGGCTGCTCGACATCTTCCGGACGTGGACGGCCGAGCGGCAGGGCCGGTGACGGACGTCGACCTGGACGCCCTGCGCCGCGGCGACGAGGCCGCTTTCCTGCGGCTGGTCCGCTCCCAGCACTCGGCCCTCGTCCGGCTCGCGCTCGTGTACGCACCCAGCCGGGAGGTGGCGGAGGAGTGCGTGCAGGAGACCTGGATCGCGGTCCTGCGAGGGATCGACGGCTTCGAGGGCCGTTCCTCGCTGCGCACGTGGATCTGCCGGATCCTGGTCAACATCGCGCGCCGCCGGGCCGCCGCCGAGCGCCGCGAGCTGCCCTTCTCCAGCTTCTCCGACCCGGGAGAGCCGGGGCCTGCTGTCGACCCGGAGCGGTTCTTCCGGTCGGGCCCGAACGCCGGCCACTGGGCCGCCCCGCCGCGGGCGTGGTCGGTTCCGGAGGAGCAGGCGCTCTCCCGCGAGCTGCGGGTCGTCGTCGCCGGTGCGATCGCGGTGCTGCCGCCCAACCAGCGCGCGGTCATCACGCTGCGCGACGTCGAGGGTTGGGCGTCGGACGAGGTGAGCGCCGTTCTCGAGATCGAGCCGGGCAACCAGCGGGTGCTGCTGCACCGTGCCCGTAGCCGGGTGCGCGCGGCTCTGGAGCGCTACCTCGCGTCGGCTCCGGCCAGAAATCTGTAACGGATCTCCTCCCGGCCGCCACTGGTAGGCGCAGTCCGCCGAGAGGAGAACACCATGTCCACCACGGAGGGCCTGCGCACCTACGGCGCAGTCGTCCGAACACCCGGCATGCGCGCCTGGACGCTCGTCGTCCTCTGCCAGCGCCTGCCGATCGCGCTGTCCCCGCTGGCGCTGGTCTACCTGGGCCACCTCGCCGCTTCGTCCTACGCCGCAGGAGCGCTGCTGGCGGCGGTGTTCGCCGCGGCCGAGGCGGTCGTGGCGGGACCGATGGGCCGGCGGTTCGACCGGCGCCCGGCCCGCTCGGAGCTGCGGCTCGTCCTCGGCGTGCAGGCGGCGCTGCTGGCGGCCCTCGCCGGGGCGGCGCTGGTGCAGGCACCGGTCTGGGTGCTGCTCCTGCTGTCGGCGGCCGCGGGTGGGGTGGCGTCCGGAGCGCACGGTGGCCTGCGGGCCCTGCTGGTCCGGACGGTCGCCCCGGCCACGCACCACGCCGCGCTGAGCCTCGAGTCCACCCTGACGACCCTGCTGTGGGCGGTGGGCCCGGCCGTCGTCGGGCTCGTGACGCTCGTGGCGGGCGCCGCGTGGACGGTCGTCCTCGTCGCCGCGATCGCCACGGCCGGCGCGCTCGCCGCGGGCACGCTGGCCGATCCCGGCCCGGCGCCCGACGGCCCGGACACGACGACGGCGCGGGTGTGGCGGCGGACGTGGCCCGCGCTGCTCCAGGAGGGAGCCGTGATGGTGTGCGTCGGCGCCGCGTACACCGGGCTGCCGGGCCTGCTGGAGTCGGTGGGCACCGACGGCGCCGTCGCGGGCCCGGTGCTCGCCGTCTTCGCGCTCGCCGGGCTCGCAGGCGGCCTCGCGTACGGCAGCCGCACCTGGCCGGGCGCCTACCGCACCCAGAGCACCGTGCTGGTGCTCGCCGTGACCGCGGTGCTCGGGCTCGCGGTGGTCGCACCGACGGCCGGCCTCGTCGGCGCGCTGGTCGTCCTGTCCGGGCTCGCCGGCACCCCGGCGCTGACCGCCCGTGCCGCCGGCGTGCAGCAGCTCCTGCCCGAGCACGCGTGGGCCGCGGGCTTCTCGGGGCTGTACGCGGCGGGCGGGGTCGGCTTCGGGGTCGCCGGGATCATCGTCGCAGGCCTCCTCGACGCGACGGGCGTCCGCTTCGCCATGCTGGCCTGTGTCGCGCTCGCGGCGGTGGCGACGGTGGCCGGCGCGGCCGCCGAGGCGCGGATCAGGCCAGCGCGATGAGGCCGACCGCGGCCCCGGCCAGCCCGAGACCGGCCGCCTGCCTGCGGGTGAGCCGCTCCCGCAGCACGGTGATCCCCAGCAGCACGGGCACCACCGGGTACAGCGCCGCCAGCACGACGGCGACCGCGAGCAGCTGCTCGCGGGTGGCGAGCGTGTAGCAGGTGATGGCAAGGGTCCCGACCGCCCCGCTGCCGAGCGCTGCGAGCGCCAGCCGCCGCGGCATCCGCAGCGGGGCCCGGGCGGCCACCGGCAGGATCGTGGCGACGGAGGCGATGCGGCTCGCGACCAGCGGCCAGAGCCCTGCGGCCGGGTCGACCGGCGCGAGCGCGACGAACTGGAGCGCGAACCCGAGCCCCGAGACGAGCCCGTCGACGCTCCCCCGCGCGCTTGGCCGTCCGCGGGCCACGCGGGTGACCAGCCAGAGCGCCGGGGCGGCGACGACGATCCCCAGCCAGCACAGCGCCGAGGGCCGTTCGCCCAGCAGCAACACGCCGACGAGCACCGGCACGACGACGCCCGCGACGTCGCTCAACGGGACGACGACCGCGAGCTTCCCGACCCCCATCCCGCGGAACAGGAACACGACCCCGATCCCGGTGCCGACCCCCGACAGGGCACCCCACCCGAGCGCCGCCGCCGTGACCGACGGGTTCGGGACGAGCAGGGCCGCGCCGACGATCAGTGCCGTCCCGCCCAGCTGGGCGACGAGCGCGACCGCGGCGCTGTGCACGCGGCGGGCGAGCAGCGCGCTGACGAAGTCGGTGATCCCGAAGCACAGCGCCGCGGCGAGGGCGAGTGCCTCACCCATCCGCCGCGTCCCGCTCGGCCTGCCCCACCGGGCAGATCGCACCCGCCTCGGTGCAGCAGGGCCGGTCGCACAGCCGGCAGACCAGCTCCGAGCTGCCGACCTCTCCGTAGAGCGCCCGCAGCAACCGCTCCAGCACGCTCGTGAGCGCCTCCTGGTCGGCAGGCGAGAGCGCGGCGACCAGGGTGGTGAGCCGCTGACCGCGCGCGTCCAGCAGGTCCGCCGACGCCGCCCGGCCCGCGGCCGTCGGGTGCACCGCCACCCACTTCCCCAGCGTCGGCCGCCGCTCGACGAGCCCACGCGCGGCGAGCGCGTCGACCATCCGCGCCGCGGCCGACTGCGTCAGCCCGACCCGCCTGCCCAGCTCGGTGACGCTGATCCCGGGGTCGGCGCACAGTACGACCAGCGCGGCCGCCCCGCTTCCGCTCACCCCGGCCGCCGCGGTGGCTCCACCCAGCGCGAGGTCGGTGACGGCCAGCGCGGTCGCCCCGAGCAGGTTCGCCGTCCTCCTCGTGTCATGCATGAGTCATGCATACCCTTTACGTCTACGGGTTATGCGGCAGACTTGCGTCCGTGAAGCTCCCGGTCATGCCGCCAGTCGCGCCGATGCTCGCCAAGCCGATCGGCGACATCCCCGCTGGTCAGAGCTACGAACCCAAGTGGGACGGGTTCCGTTCGATCATCTTCCGCGACGGCGACGAGGTGGAGATCGGCAGCCGCAACGAGCGGCCGATGACCCGCTACTTCCCCGAGGTCGTCGAAGCCATCCTGGCGAACTTCCCCGATCGGGCGGTCGTCGACGGGGAGATCGTGGTGGCCGACACCGCCCGCAACACCCTCGACTTCGACGCGCTGCAGCAGCGCATCCACCCCGCCGCGAGCCGCGTGAACCTCCTGGCCGAGCAGACGCCGGCGAGCTTCATCGCCTTCGACCTGCTGGCGCTGGGCGACGAGGACCTCACCGAGCGACCCTTCGCCGAACGGCGCGCCCTGCTGGAGGAGGCGTTCGCCGACGCGGCGCCACCGATCCACCTCACGCCGGTCACCCGCGACCTCGACACCGCTCGCGAGTGGTTCCAGCAGTTCGAGGGCGCAGGGCTCGACGGGCTCATCGCGAAGAAGCTCGACCTGCCCTACCAGCCGGACAAGCGCGTGATGAGCAAGATCAAGCACGAGCGCACGGCCGACTGCGTGGTGGCCGGCTACCGGGTGCACAAGTCCGGCCCGGACGCGCTCGGCTCGCTGCTGCTCGGCCTCTACGACGACCGCGGAGTGCTCAACTCGATCGGCGTGGTCGGGGCGTTCCCGATGGCCACCCGCCGGCAGCTGCTCACCGAGCTGCAGCCGCTCGTCACCACGTTCGACGAGCACCCGTGGAACTGGGCAGCCTACGAGCAGGGCGAGCGCACCCCGCGCAAGAACGAGACCAGCCGCTGGAACGCGGGCAAGGACCTGTCGTTCGTGCCGCTGCGGCCCGAGCGCGTGGTCGAGGTCCGCTACGACTACATGGAGGGCGACCGGTTCCGCCACACCGCCCAGTTCGTGCGCTGGCGCACGGACCGCGCCCCGGAGTCGTGCACGTACGAGCAGCTGGAGCGGCCGATCAAGTTCGACCTCGCCGACGTCCTGGACGTCAAGTAGCCGCCTCCCGTCCACCGACCTGCGCCAGCAGCCCCGCGGCGAGGCGCTGCGCCAGCGCCGGGTCGACCGGCTCCCCGCTCACCGCGATCCGATACCACAGCAGGCCGAACGCCTGCTCGGCCAGCAGCTCCGCGTCGGCGTCGCGGTGCACCTCGCCGCGGTTGCGGGCTGCGTCCAGGATGGCGACCAGCTCGGCACGCCGCGCACCCGCGAACTCGGCCAGTGCGGCCGCTGTCGCCGGATCGCGCTGGGCCTCAGCCGCGACCGACCGCAGCAGGCCGACCACCGGCTCCCGGCCCGCGACGTCGAACGTGGCCGCGAGGAAGAGCCGCAGGTCGTCGCGGAGCGAGCCGGAGTCGGGCCGCGGAGCGAGCCGCTGGGCGCTGTCCGCCATCGCCTCCGCCAGCACCGCACCCTTCGACGGCCACCACCGGTAGATCGTCTGCCGCCCGACACCCGCGCCTGCGGCGATCCGGTCGATCGTCAGCTGGTCGAGGGTGGCGCCCTCCTCGACCGCGCGGGCGACCGAACGCAGGATCGCCAGCCGGGCGGCCTCGTTGCGACGCCGACCCGTGTGGGCCCGAGCTGCGGGCTTCTCGCGTGCCACGACGCACACCCTAGATGACGAGACCGGCAGTCTTGGCAAATTTTGCCGAGACGGCAAGTCTCGGCTGATGGCGCTCCGCTGGTCCGACGAGGTCGACGACATCGTGGGGGGCGACCAGGTCGTCGTCCTCGCGCACCGCACCCCGGCCGCGGGTGTCGTGCTGACCCCGCTCACCAACTTCCGCTGCCGGGACCGCACCGCTGCGACGGTGACCGTCAACAGCTCGATCGGCGCACCCCGCAAGCTCCAGCGCATCCGCGCCGATCCCCGGGTCGCACTCGCGTTCCACACCCGCGCCCACAGCGCGACGGACCGCCCCGAGTTCGTCCTCCTGCAGGGCCCGGCGTCCGTGTCCGACCCCATCGAGGACTACCCCTCCCACCTCGGCGAGGCGTGGGACCGCGCCGACGGCGCCCGGCCCACCGGTGCGCTCTGGCGGCACTGGCTGCGCGTCTACCACACCCGCTCGGAGATCACCGTGGCCACGAGCAGGGCGACGGTCTGGCCCGACCTCACCTGCCGCGGCGAACCGTGCGTCCTCGGCGCGGCGTCCCCGCCGCCCGCACCTGCCCAGTCCCCACCGGCGCGCGGCACCGGGCCGCGGATCGACCACCGGAAGGCGGCCGCTGCGATCAAGAGCCTCCCCGACCCGGTCCTCGGTTGGGTGGACGGCGACGGGCTCCCGTGCGTCGTCACGGTGAGCCTGGCCGGCGTGACGGGCGGCGGTCTGCTGCTCGACGCCCCCGCGGGCCTGCTCCCCGCCGGCGGGCGCCGCGCCGGCCTCACCGCCCACGCCTTCACCCGGCACGTCATCGGCCAGCACCAGCACGTGTTCACGGGGTGGCTGGACGTCGGCCCGAGCGGGAAGGCCGTCTACGCCCCGCACACGCGGACGGGGCACCGCCTGCCGCCCTCGACCACCGCGTACCGGCTCGCCGTCGGCTTCGCCACGCGGCGCGGGGTGCGCCGCTAGCCGACCCGCTCAGGCCTCCGACGCCGCCAGCTGCCCGCAGGCGGCCGCGATCTCCCGCCCCCGCGTGTCCCGCACGGTGCACGCGATGCCTGCCGCCTGCACGCGGGCGACGAACTCGTCCTGCACCCGGCGCGGCGAGGCGTCCCACTTGCTGCCGGGCGTGGGGTTGAGCGGGATCAGGTTGACGTGCACGCGCGACTGGCCGATGTGCTGGCGCAGCAGCTTCCCGAGCAGGTCGGCGCGCCACGCGTGGTCGTTGACGTCGCGGATCAGCGCGTACTCGATCGACACCCGCCGCCCCGTGGCCTGCGCGTAGCGCCGGGCGGCGTCGAGCACCTCGGCGACCTTCCAGCGGTTGTTGACCGGCACGAGCGTGTCGCGGAGCTCGTCGTCGGGCGTGTGCAGCGACACGGCGAGGGTGACCGGAAGCCCCTCGGCGACCAGCTTGTCGATCGCCGGGACCAGCCCCACCGTGGAGACGGTGACGCCGCGGGCGGAGATCCCGAGCCCGTCCGGCGACGGCGCCGTGATCCGCCGGACGGCCGCGACCACTCGCTTGTAGTTGGCGAGCGGCTCACCCATCCCCATGAACACGACGTTGGACAGTCGCGTCGGGGTGCCCAGCGCGCCGTCGCGGGCCGCGGCGGCGGCCTGCCGCACCTGCTCGACGATCTCCCCGGTGGAGAGGTTGCGCTGCAGACCACCCTGGCCCGTGGCGCAGAACGGGCACGCCATCCCGCAGCCGGCCTGGCTCGACACGCACACGGTCGCGCGGTCCGGGTAGCCCATCAGCACAGACTCGGCGCGCGTGCCGTCGTGGCCCTTCCAGAGCGTCTTGCGGGTGGTGCCGTCGTCGCAGGCCTGCTCGAGAACGGGCGTGACCAGCGGCGGCAGCAGCTCGCGCAGGGTGTCGCGGGCGGCCGCCGGCAGGTCGGTCATCGCGTCGACGTCGGCGGTGAGCCGACCGAAGTAGTGGCGGGCGACCTGGTCGGCGCGGAAGCCGGGGAGGCCGAGCTCACCGACCACGGCCCGGCGGTCGGCCGGGTCGAGGTCGGCGAGGTGCCGCGGCGGCAGGGCGCGTCGAGGCGCGTCGAAAACGAGGGGAAGGGCAGTCATGTCCCCTCGATTGTGCCAGCGACTACGAGAACTCCTTCAGCATGTCGCCCCAACCGCCCTGGATCATGCTGGTGAAGCGCCATTCGCCGGCCGACTTCACCATCACGTCGGCGTAGCGCAGGTGCCGGACCTGGTCGCCGACGGTCACCGTCGAGTCCGTGACGACCACGGCGAGGTCCCGGTTCAGGAACGTCGGCCGCCGCTGGTTCTCCATCGTGAGGTCGCCGAGGTCGCCCTGCGTCGCGGCGGTCATCGCCCGCACGAACGCCTCCCGGTCCCACACCTGCGTGACGCCGTTCCCGGCCGAGTCGTTCGTGACGACGGTGATCGGGAAGTGCGCCATGTCGGCCATCGCCTCGACGTCCTTGGCGACGGCACGCGCGTCGTAGTCGGCGAACCAGGCCAGCAGATCTTCGGTGTCCTGCTCGGCCGGGCCGAAGCCGGCGTCTGTGATGGGCGACTGGGACACGTGACCTCCGAAGCTCGGGATAACTCAAATTTGAATACTACCCTGCCGACGCAAGGCGTACCCGAGCACGGCGATCCCGAGCGCCGGCCCCCACACGACGAACGGGAAGACGATCAGGAGCCACAGGTCGCCCGAGGCGGCGGCCATGATGGTCATCGCCGGAGCGGCCACCGTGAACAAGGCGGCCACCAGTCCCCCGGGCACGACCGCCGCAGCGAGGGGAACGGGCCGGCCACGCACCACCGGCATCCAGCGCGGCCAGACCTCGCCCCACCGTGCCACCAGCCCCGTCGTCAGGACCCCACCGGCCAGCGCTGCGGCCCCGAGGAGCAGGCCGTGCAGCCGCATCTCCGGCGTCGCCGCCAGCTCCGCGGGGTCCATCCCCAACGGCCACGGGGTCAGCCACGTCATCCGCAGCAGGCCGTACGGCAGCGCGCAGAGCGCGGCGACGACCACCGCCACCCTCCCCCAGCGCGCCGCGGCCTCCGGGCGGGCCCACGCGGGCCGCGTGGCGCCGTCCCGGCCTCCCAGGACGATCCGCGCGCCGACGACGCCCCACACCATGGCTCCGACCAGGAAGAACAGCATGATCGCGGGAGGACCCATGCGCTGCAGCGACGTCCTGATGACCTCGGTGTAGCGGCTCAGCACCTCGGCGTCGGCGAGGCCCGAGACCCAGGCCGCCGCCCCCACCAGCACGAACACGCCGACCGCCACCGGGCCACCCCGCCAGCGCCACGCGCCCGCGAGCACCGTCGCGAACAGCACGATCGGCCCGAACATCGCCATCAGGTAGCCGGTGAGCGTCAGCGGCCGGATGCCCGGTACGGCGAGCCCGAAGACCAGCACCCACGCCACCGCCGTTGCCGGTACGAGGCCCGGAGCGCGGAGCGCCACCAGCATCCCCACGACCCCCGCCACGACGAGCGCGGGCGGCACCACCTGCGGCGGCACCACATCGAGCAGGGACCCGGCCGGGTTCTCCGGATCGGGTGGGAACGGGTACTGCGCCGGCTGCAACCACCACCACAGCCCGAGTACCGCGGTGAGAGCCGACCACGCGGTGGCGACGAGCGGCAGCTTCGACGGGCGCGTGCGCGCGGCGACGATGTCCATGCCCGGAACGATCCGCCGATCAAGGGCCCCGATCCTCCCGGCGCAGGGGGAACCTCCTCCCCCGGGAGAGGGACTAACGCCGCGCCCGGTACCGCACCTCAGCCAGCAGCCCCGTGCGGTGCGCGCTCGTCAGCCAGAACAGCCCACCGGCGACGAGCCCGACCACGCCCTGCGGGTACAGCGCACCGGCCGAGCGGAGCGCCAACAGGGCCCCCAGCGCCCCGAGCACCATCAGCGTGCCTCCCAGCGCGAGCAGCGAGCGCTCGTCCAGCTGCGAGGACAGCATGAGGGCCGCCACGCCGACCAGGGCCGCGGCCACCGGCACGGCGAGCTCACCCCAGGACAGCTGTCCGAGTGCGGTGCTGGCAACGGCGATCAGCGCCGCGGTGACGCCGAGCAGCCGGAGGAACCGGCCCCGGCCGCCACGCCGCAACGGCTCGCCGGACCCGTGCCGGGTCCGCAGGGCCATGACGAGCAGGCCGGTGACGCCGAGCCCAGCGGCCAGCACGACCGTGCCGACGCCGGGATCGAGCGCAGCCGCGCCGACCGTCCACCACGCCGCGCCGACGATCGGCTCGAGGTAGGGAACCCGAGTGGCACGCATGGCACCCACGGTAGCGAGGACGCGCCACGCGGTTCCGCACGCCCCGGGACCTATGGCCCCGCGAACGCCTCCTTGCGCCGCACGTGCAGCCGGTAACCGACGGGCACGGCGAGGCCGGTGGTCGCCGCGATCGCCCGCTCCGCCACGGGCCGGGAGAACTCGATCCGCAGCACCGCTTCCAGTGTGTCCCGGTCGGGGAACCGCCAGGTCGTCAGGATGCGGCGCATGGAGAAGCCGTGGCGCTCGAAGAACTGCTCGACCCGGTCCGGGCGGTAGCGCGGCAGGTCGGCGCGCATCCAGTCCCCGTACGGCGCGACGGTGGCGTCGATGTCGACGATCGCGAGCACGCCCCCCGGCCGCAGCACCCGCTGGGCCTCGGCCAGCCCCGGCTCGCAGCCGGGCCCGAAGAAGTACGCGGTACGCGCGTGCACGAGGTCGACGCCGGCATCCGGGATGGGCAGCGCGGCCGCCCCCGCCCGGTGCACGGTGGCCCGCCCGCCCATGCGCTCGCGCGCGCGTTCCACCAGGCCGGCATGGGGTTCCACCCCCGTGACCGAGGCGGCCTCGGCGGCGAAGACCGGCAGGTGGAACCCGTCGCCGCACCCGACGTCCAGCACGTCCCGGCCGGCCCACGGCGCGGCCTCCCGCAGCGCGGCCCAGATCGCGCCGTCGGCGTCCTGAGCGCGGTTCTCCCGCTCGTAGACGTCGGGCCAGTTCCAGATGTTGGGGCTCGGGATCGCCTCGTCGGGAACCCCGGCGAGGCGGCGCAACCCGCGGATCACGGGGCGACGATGCTGAGCAACGCCCAGGCGACGAACGCGGTGGGCAGCAGCGAGTCCATCCGGTCGAGGAGCCCGCCGTGGCCGGGAAGCAGATTGCTGATGTCCTTGATGCCGAGGTCGCGCTTGACCATCGACTCGATCAGATCGCCCATCGTGGCGCACGTGACGAGCAACGCGCCGGTGAGAGCGCCCGCCCACCAGACCCCGCCCAGCATCAGGTGCACGCACAACGCGCCCGCCACCATGCCCGCGAGCTGCGATCCGGCGAAGCCCTCCCACGACTTCTTCGGGCTGATCGTCGGGGCCATCGGGTGGCGGCCGAGCAGCACGCCCGTCGCGTACCCGCCGACGTCCGAGGCCACGCCGCAGATCATGAACGTGAGCACGCGGGCGAGCCCGTCGTCCGCCACGACCATCAGCACCGCGAACGAGCAGAACAGCGGCACGTACGCGGCCGTGAACAGACCCGCGGCGACGTCACGCAGGTAGTTCTCCGACCCCGCACGCATCCGCCAGAGCAGCACCGCGAGCGCCGTGGCCACGAAGGCGACGGCGAGCCCACGCAGCCCGAAGGGCCACGACAGCCACACCATCGCCTGGCCGCCCGCGAGCAGCACCGCCAGCGGCACCGCGATCCCGGCGCCACGACGCAGCGCACCGGCCAGCTCCCACGTGGCCACCGCCGTGGCCAGCGCCAGCACCCCGATGAAGAAATGCCGCTCGACCAGCAGCGACACCAGGATGACGACGCCCATGCCGACGCCGACGGTGATGGCCGCGACGAGATCGCGCCCGGCCCGGGACGGCCGGCGGGCCGGAGGCACCATCGCCGCAGCGTGTGAGGAGGAGGAGGCGGTCACCGTCAGACTTCGAGCAGCTCGGTTTCCTTGTGCTTGACCAGCTCGTCGACCTGGTGGACGTAGCGGTCGGTGGCGCCCTGCAGCTCCTTCTCGGCGCGCCCGACCTCGTCCTCGCCCGCCTCACCGTCGCGGGCGATGCGGTGCAGCTCCTCCATCGCCTTGCGGCGGATGTTGCGGATCGTGACGCGGGCGTCCTCGCCCTTGCCGCGGGCCATCTTCACCATCTCGCGGCGCCGCTCCTCGGACAGCTGCGGGATCACCACCCGGATGATCTGCCCGTCGTTGCCCGGGTTGAGGCCCAGGTCGGAGTTGCGGATCGCCGTCTCGATGGCCTTGAGCTGGCTCGCGTCGTAGGGCTTGATCACCGCCATGCGCGCCTCGGGCACGTTGATCGAGGCGAGCTGGTTGATCGGCGTCATCGAGCCGTAGTAGTCGACGAGCACCCGCGAGAACATGTTCGCGTTGGCGCGGCCGGTGCGCACGGAGGCTAGGTCGTCCTTCGCGACGGCGACGGCCTTCTCCATCTTCTCCTCGGCGTCGAAGAGCGTCTCGTCGATCACGGCGTGTCCCTGCCTTCCGCAAACTCCGGGGTGCTGACCAGAGTGCCGATCCTCTCACCCCGCACCGCTCGTGCGATGTTCCCCTCGACGAGCAGGTTGAACACGATGATCGGCATCTTGTTGTCCATGCAGAGGCTGAAGGCCGTGGCGTCGGCAACCTTCAGGCCCTGTTCGAGCACCTCGCGGTGGGTGATCTCGTCGTACAGCTTGGCGCCGGGGTCGAGCTTCGGATCAGCCGTGAAGACGCCGTCGACGCCCTTCGCCATGAGGACGACCTCGGCCCCGATCTCCAGCGCGCGCTGCGCACCCGCGGTGTCGGTGGAGAAGTAGGGCATGCCCACACCCGCCCCGAAGATCACGACGCGGCCCTTCTCGAGGTGCCGGATCGCGCGGCGCGGGATGTACGCCTCCGCCACCTGGCCCATCGTGATGGCGGTCTGCACGCGGGTGTCGACGTGGTGCTCGCGCTCCAGGAAGTCCTGCAGGGCGAGGCAGTTCATGACGGTGCCGAGCATGCCGATGTAGTCGGCGCGAGCGCGGTCCATGCCGCGCTGCTGCAGCTCCTCACCGCGGAAGAAGTTGCCGCCGCCGATCACCACCGCCACCTGCGCACCGGTGGCGACGACCTCGGCGATCTGACGGGCGACGGTCTCGACAACCCCGGGATCGACCCCGACGGCCCCGCCACCGAACATCTCGCCGCCCAGCTTCAGCAGCACGCGGCGATATCCGGCGCTCGGGCCGTCGGGGTCGATCCGTGAGGTCATCTCGTCGCCTTCGTCCGTGGGCCGGCTCAGGCCTGGCCGACCTCGAAGCGAGCGAACTCGCGGACGGTGACACCTGCCTCGTCGAGCAGCGCCTTCACCGTCTTCTTCGGCTCGTGGACCGACGGCTGCTCCAGCAGCACGACGTCCTTGTAGAAGCCGTTGATCCGGCCCTCGACGATGCGCGGCAGCACCTGCTCGGGCTTGCCCTCCTCGCGAGCGGTGGCCTCCGCGATGCGGCGCTCGTTCTCCAGCACCTCGCCCGGGACCTCGTCGCGGGTGGTGTACTGCGGCCGAGCCGCTGCGATGTGCATGGCCACGCTCTTGGCGGCGTCGTCGCCCCCACCCTCGTACGCGACCAGCGCGCCGATGGCCGGCGGCAGGTCCGACGCACGGCGGTGCAGGTACAGCGCAACCGGGCCATCGACGTGGATGTAGCGCTTGAGCTCGAGCTTCTCGCCGATGCGGGCCGAGAGCGCCTGCAGGGCGTCGTCGACGGTGCCGCCCTCGAGCGGCGCCTTCTTCAGCGCGTCGACGTCGGCCGGCTTCTGGTCGACCGCGGCGCGGAGGATCTTGCCGGCGAGCGCCTGGAAGTCATCGCTCTTGGCGACGAAGTCGGTCTCGCAGTTCAGCTCGACCATCGTGCCGCCCTCGGCCGCGACGAGCCCGTTGGCCGTCTCCCGGCCCGCGCGCTTGCCCACGTCCTTGGCGCCCTTGATGCGGAGCAGCTCGACCGCCTTGTCGAAGTCGCCCTCGGCCTCCTCGAGCGCCTTCTTGCAGTCCATCATCCCGGAACCGGTGAGGTCCCGGAGCTTCTTGACGTCGGCGGCGGTGTAGTTCGCCATGGTGCCTGTTTCGTCCGTTTCTCTTCGAAGCGTGTGGGGTCGTCAGCCCGCGGTCTGCTGGGTGCCGTTGCTGGTGGTGGCCGGCGCGGCCTCGACAGCCGGGTTGGGCGCGTCGGCGCCCTGGCTCGCGGCGGTGAGGCTGGCGCCGTCGGAACCGGCACCCTCGGCGAGCAGGTTCTGCTCCCACTCGGCCAGCGGCTCGTCGGTGGCGACACCGGCCTCCGGCTTGTCCTCGCCGTCGGCACCGCGCGCCCGCTGCGAGCGCTGCATCAGGCCGTCGGCCGCGGCGCGGGCGATCACCTTGGTGAGCAGCGCGGCCGAACGGATCGCGTCGTCGTTGCCCGGGATCGGGAAGTCGACCTCGTCGGGGTCGCAGTTGGTGTCCAGGATGGAGACGACCGGGATGCCCAGCTTGCGGGCCTCACCGACGGCGATGTGCTCCTTCTTGGTGTCGACCACCCACACCGCGCTCGGGACCCTGGACATGTCGCGGATGCCGCCGAGGGTCTTCTCGAGCTTGTCCTTCTCGCGGGTGAGCATGAGGATCTCCTTCTTGGTGCGACCCTCGAAGCCACCCGTCTGCTCCATCGACTCCAGCTCCTTGAGGCGCTGCAGCCGCTTGTGCACGGTCTGGAAGTTCGTGAGCATGCCGCCCAGCCAGCGCTGGTTCACGTACGGCATGTTGACCCGGCCCGCCTCCTCGGCGATGGCCTCCTGCGCCTGCTTCTTCGTGCCGACGAACATGATGGTGCCGCCGTGGGCGACCGTCTCGCGGACGAACTCGTAGGCCCGGTCGATGTACGACAGGGTCTGCTGCAGGTCGATGATGTAGATGCCGTTGCGCTCGGTGAGGATGTAGCGCTTCATCTTCGGGTTCCAGCGGCGGGTCTGGTGCCCGAAGTGCACACCGGAATCCAGCAACTGCTTCATGGTGACGACGGCCATGGCCGGTGTTCACCCTCTCGATCGGGGCGCGGCCGACGGGCGGCCACGCACGCGGTTTCGCGGAGCGCCGGTCGGCGGCACCGCCCTGGCGTGGCACCGGTGGCCGGACCCGGGCCAGGCCCGGGACCGCCCGTCCACCGCTCCCGTCTGCACGGGTGCGCGCACGCGCGAAGTCACCTCGACGCCGTCGAGATGCAGGTCGAGTGTACGCCGGGGCCCGGATCGGCCCGACGCCGCGTCCCGGAGTTGTCCACCTCGGGCCCGCGCCATCCACAGGCCGGGCAATCGGCCCCCACGCCGTCCGCATCCCCGCCAGTCTGAGCCGGTGGACGCAACGAGGTGGGCGGGGTTCGTGCCGACGGCGGGTTCCGCCGGGACGTGGGGGCGCCGCGCACTCGTGGGCGCCCTCGGCGTGGCGATGCTACTCGCCGAACCGCTCGCGCCTCCGAACCCGGCCCGGGGTCCCGACGAGGCCCGGGCCGGTCGGCCGGCGGGCATCGCGGCGCCGGGCCATCAGACCTCCGGAGCGGCGGCGCCGATGCCGCCGTCCGACGGTGGGCCGGCACCTCCCGACGGGGCCGGGATCCCTGCGCCCGGGGCCGGATACGCGTGGCCGCTCCTGCCGGTTCCCGCGGTCGCCACCCGGTTCCGCGCGCCGCCGCACCCGTTCGGACCGGGCCACCGGGGCGTCGACCTCATCGGCTCGGCCGGCCGGCCGGTAATCGCGGCCCGCGCCGGCACCGTCGTCTTCGCCGGGCCGATCGGCACCCGGAGCGTCGTGTCGGTCGACCACGACGACGGCCTGCGCACCACCTACGAGCCGCTGCGGCCCGTCGTGCGGCCGGGCGCGGTGGTGCGGGCCGGCGACGTGCTCGGGCTGCTCGAACCCGGCCATCCGGGCTGCGCGGCGACGCCGTGCCTGCACTGGGGCGTGCGCCGCGGGCCACGGGAGTACCTGGACCCGCTGATGCTCCTGCGCCCGCCCGAGGTGCGGCTGCTGCCGGTGCCGGACCCGTGGCCGGACGGGGCGGTCACGGCGAGCGGATCCGGGCCCTCAGCCCGCGGCGAGCTCCTCCAGCCTGCCGCGCAGCCGCCCGACGAGCCGGGTGTGCAGCTGGCACACCCGCGACTCGGTGACGCCCAGGAGCCTCCCGATCTCGGCGAGCGTGCGGTTCTCCAGGTAGTAGAGGCGCACGACGTCGCGGTCCCGCTCCTCGAGCTGCGCCACCGCGAACGCGAGCTGCCGGAGGGTCTCGGTGGCCTGTACCACGGCCATCGGGTCGGGGGCTGCGTCGTCGGCGAAGAGCTCCGACACCCCGCCGCTGCTCTCGTCGAGGGCCTCGACGCTGACGAGCTGCACCTGCCGGCCGAAGGCTCGCACCTCCTGCACCGGAAGGCCCAGCTCCTCGGCGAGCTCGGCGTCCGTGGCGGCACGCTGCAACCGGCTCTCCAGCCGCTCCTGCGCCCGCTCCAGCTCGCGCACGCGTCCGCGCACGGAGCGGGGCACCCAGTCCTGGGCGCGCAGCTCGTCGAGGATCGCGCCGCGGATGCGCGCAGCGGCGTAGCTCTCGAACCGCGGGCTGCGCTCGGGATCGAAGCGCTCCACCGCGTCGATGAGCCCGAACACCCCGCACTGCACCAGGTCGGCCACCTCGACGTACGACGGCAGGGCGCGCCCGAGGCGGTGCGCGACGGCCCTCAGCAGCGGCGTGTAGTGCACGACGAGCCGGTCACGCAGTGCGCGCGTGCGCTCGGCCAGATACGCCGCCCACAGCTCCTCCACGTGGGACGCGGAGATCGCGACGGGCAACACGGCCGCGTGCACGACCGGGCCGGACGGGGTTCTGAGCTGCGCAGACGGGGCCGATACGACGTCATGCCCGCGGATGCGCCTGCTCATGAACCACCTTCAGCCGCTCGACGGTCACCTGTGTGTAGAGCTGAGTGGTTGCTAGCTTAGCGTGACCGAGCAGTTCCTGTACGTAACGGAGGTCCGCGCCGCCCTGCAACATGTGAGTGGCTGCGGCGTGGCGGAGGCCGTGCGGCCCGACATCGGGCGCGCCGGGCACGGCCGCGAGGGCCTCGTGGACGACGCGGCGTGCCACCCGCGGGTCGAGCCGGCCACCCCGGGCGCCGAGCAGGAGCGCGGGAGGCGAGCCGGGGCGGGCCAGGGCCGGCCGCCCCGCCGCGAGCCAGCGCCGCAGTGCGTCCGACGCGGGGACCCCGTAGACGACCGTGCGTTCGCGGTCGCCCTTGCCGATCACGCGGAGGGCGCGCCGGGACGGGTCGACGTCGTCGAGGTCGAGCCCGCACAGCTCGGCCACCCGCACCCCGGTGGCGTAGAGCAGCTCCAGCACGAGCAGGTCGCGCAGCGCGAGCGGGTGCTCCTCCTCCGCCCCGCTACCGGCGGCGTCGAGCACGGCACCGGTCTGCTCGACGGTGGGCACCGCGGGCAGGGTCCGCCGGGGCCTCGGTGAGACGAGCCGCGCCCCGGGGTCGACCGGGATGCGCCCGGTGCGCTGGGCCCACGCGGTGAAGCTGCGGGCGGCGGCCGCGCGTCGGGCGAGCGTGGCGCGCCCGAGCCCTGCCTCGTGCCCCGCCGCCAGCCACCGGCGCAACCTCGCCAGGTCGAGTCCGTCGAGCGCGTCCAGGCCGTCGAGCAGCCCCACCAGATCACCGCGGTAGGCCCGAACCGTGTGCTCCGAGCGCCCCCGCTCCAAGGCGAGGTGCTGCAGGAACGCCTCCAGCGCTGCCGCCGGACCAGGCGCGAGCTCGGCCATCCGCCGACCGTGCGCCCCGCGGCCGGCCCGGTCAAGCTCCCCGCGGTGTGTCGGCGAAGCGCCCGACGCGACTTCACACACCCAGTGCCCCCGGCCCTCACCCCGCCTCCACCACCCGGCGCCGCCAGCGGCCTTCGCAGTGCTCCACGAGCCCGCGCCGTTCGAGGGCCACCAGCGCGACCCGCACGGCGCCGATCGGGACGCCGGACTCCAGCGCGAGCCAGCGGGTGTCGCGGGCACCACGGGCCGGCAGCGCGTCGTGGACGAGCGCGGCAGGCGCGTCGAGGCCGTCGGTGAGCCGGCCTCTCACCGGATCGGGTCGGCCTGCGAGGTGCTCGCCGATCGGCGCCACCGCCTCCAGCACCTCGTCGCTGCGGGTGACGAGCAGCGCACCGTCGCGGACGAGCCGATGACAGCCCACCGACATGGCCGAGGTGACCGGCCCGGGCACCGCCATCACCGGGCGGCCCAGCGACAGCGCGTCCGACGCGGTGCGCTGCGCCCCGCTGCGCAGCCCGGCCTCGACGACGACCGTGCCCGCCGCCAGCCCGGCGATCAGCCGGTTGCGCACCAGGAAGCGGTGGCGCCCCGGCACTCCTCCCGGCGGGTACTCGCTGACGACGAGCCCGCTCCCCGCGATCCGCTCCAGCAGCAGCTCGTGGGACGCCGGGTAGGCGCGGTCGACGCCGCACGCGAGCACCGCAACCGTGGCGCCCTCGACCCCGAGGGCCCCGCGGTGGGCGGCGCCGTCGATGCCGATGGCCGCGCCCGAGACGACCGTGCATCCGCGGTCGGCGAGGCCGGAGCCGAGCTCGGCGGCGACGTGGGCGCCGTAGCTCGTGGCCGCGCGAGCCCCGACCACGGCGACGGCGTGCTCGCAGAGCTCGTCGAGCCGGCCCGGACCGCGGACCCACAGCGCGAGCGGCGGGGCGAGCTGCTCCGAACCGGCCCCGTCGAACGCGGCGAACCCCTCGGCAGGCCACTCGGGCTGCTCGGGCACGACCAAACGGGCACCGGCGGCGGCCGCGGCGTCGAGATCGGCGGCCGGCCGATGCACCTCGCGCCGGACGCTCGTCTCGCGGGCCACCGGCTCGTCGACCCGCCCCTCGGCCACCCGCGCCGCCGCCTCGACCGGCCCGACCTGCGCCACCAGCTCGGCCAGCGCGGGAGCCGGCGGTTCGGCCACCCGCGACAGGTACGCCCGTGCGAGCAGGACCTGCTCGTTCATGCCGCCCTCCGGTCGCGGAAGAAGAGCGCCGTCTCGACCAGGTCCTCGTCGGGCCGGTCGCGGCCGGCCAGGTCGGCGAGGGTCCAGGCGATGCGCAGCGCACGATCGGCGCCGCGTGCCGTGAGCTGCCCGGCCCGCAGGCCGGCGTCGAGCGGGCGGACCACGCCGCGCGGCAGCGCGAACCGCGTGCGGAGCACCGGCCCGGGCACCTCGGCGTTGGTGCGGAAGCCCAGCGCGCCCCACCGCTCGGCGGCCGCGGCGCGCGCGGCCAGCACCCGCGCCCGTACGGTGGCGGTGCCCTCCGCGTGTCCGGTGGCCGCGAGTGCGGTGACCGGGAACATGCGGGCCCGCAGGTCGACGCGGTCGAGCAGCGGCCCGGACAGCCGTCCGAGGTAGCGGCGACGCACGAGCGACGGGCAGACGCAGTCGCGATCGTGGGCCGGCGCGCACGGGCACGGGTTGGCCGCGAGCACGAGCTGGAACCGGGCCGGGTACTGCACCGTGCCGTCGGCGCGGGCCAGCCGGACCTCACCCTCTTCGAGGGGGGTGCGGAGCGAGTCGAGCAGGCTCGCGCCCCACTCGGGGGCCTCGTCGAGGAAGAGGACACCGCGGTGGGCCAGCGACACCGCCCCCGGCCGGGCGATCCCGGAGCCGCCGCCGAGCAGCGCGGCCATCGAGCTGGAGTGGTGTGGCGCGACGAACGGCGGCACCGTGCTCAGCGCGCCGCCTGCCGGCAGCCGCCCGGCAACCGACCGGATGGCGGCGAGCGCGAGCGCCTCCTGCGGCGCGAGCCGGGGAAGCAGGCCGACGAAGCGCTGCGCGAGCATCGTCTTGCCCGTGCCCGGCGGCCCGACCAGCAGGACGTGGTGGCCACCCGCTGCAGCGATCTCGATGGCGTGCCGCGCGTCGTCCTGCCCCACGACGTCGGCGAGATCGGGCGGATCCGGCACCACGTCGTCGGCCTGCGGCTCCGGGCTGCGCAACGCGCACGCGCCCTGGAGGAAGGACAGGACGTCGGCGAGGCAGGCAGCGCCGTGCACCTCGATGCCCTCCACCAGGGCCGCCTCGGCGAGCCCCGCCTCCGGAACCACGGCGCGCCGCATTCCCGCATCGCGGGCAGCGATCAGGCACGGCAGCATGCCCCGCACCGCCCGGAGCCTGCCGTCGAGCGCCAGCTCGCCCAGCAGCACGGTGCCTTCGAGCTCGGCCTGGGGAAGGACCTCGCCCGCTCCGAGCACCGCGCAGGCCAGCGCCAGGTCGAAGCCGCTGCCCGTCTTGCGCAGCGTGGCGGGCGAGAGCGCGAGCACGATCTTCTCGCTCGGCCAGATGAACCCCGAGTTGACGACCGCCGCACGCACCCGGTCCTTCGACTCGTGCAGGGAGGCATCGGGCAGCCCGAGCAGGTGGAACTTGGGAAGCCCCTTGCCGACGTCGGCCTCGATCTCCACCACATGGCCGTCGACGCCGACGAGAGCCACGGCGTAGGCGCGCACGATCGGCATCAGAACGCCGCCTCGTAGTGCTGGACGGTGGCCCGCGCCCCCGGCTCCGCAACGACCGCGAGCACGTCGAAGCGGACCGGCACCCATCGCACCTGGTGGGCCTTGAGCCACGCGTTGGTGACCAGGCGGATGCGGGCCACCTTGCGCGCGTCGACGGCCTCGGCCGGCCCGCCGTACCTCGCGCTCGATCGGGTCTTAACCTCGCAGACCACGAGCCGGGCCGAGTCGGTGGCCACCAGGTCGAGCTCGCCGTGGCGGCACCGCCAGTTGCGCGACAGGATCACCAGACCCTGCTGCTCGAGATAGCGAGCGGCGAGCTCCTCACCGCGGCGCCCGAGCACGTCCTTCGCTGCCATGCCGACAACGATCGGCGAGGCGGGGGCACCCGGACAGGCCTATCGGGGATCTGTGGACAGCCGGGGGGCGAGGTGGACAACCGGCACCGACGGTGCGGAGATGTCGGCGGTAGGTGGTAGGGCTGCTCCCAGCCAATGCTGGGTGATGATCACGAACTAGGTGCCGAACTGGTTGCCCTCCGGCAAGCGCAGGTCGGGCTTCTCGAGCTCCTCGACGTTGACGTCCTTGAACGTCAGCACGCGCACGTTCTTGACGAACCGCGCCGGCCGGTACATGTCCCACACCCACGCGTCGGACATCCGGACCTCGAAGTAGATCTCGCCTTCGGCGTTGCGCGCGGCCACGTCGACCGAGTTGGCCAGGTAGAAGCGTCGCTCCGTCTCCACCACGTAGGAGAACTGGGCCACGATGTCCCGGTACTCCTTGTAGAGCGTGAGCTCCATCTCGGTCTCGTACTTCTCGAGATCCTCGGCGCTCACGGTGCTACCCCTCCTCTGGAACCCTCGGACGACCCGACGGCCAGCGCCCCATTGTGGACCAGACCCTCCCCGAGGTCCTCCCCCAGCCCCGTCTCGATCGTGTCGTCCATGAAGTCTTCGTCGAACGAGTCCTCGTCCAGCACGACCGGAGGCGGCCGCACGCCGTCGCGCGCCGCGCGCACGTTGACGAACGAGTAGCGGTGCACGGGGCTCGGGCCGTGCGTGAGCATCGCCTCGTCGTGCACGGGGGTGCAGTAGCCCTTGTGCTCGGCGAAGCCGTACTGGGGGAACTCGGCGTCGAGCGCGACCATGATCCGGTCCCTGGTGACCTTGGCCAGCACCGACGCCGCCGCCACGCACGCCGCGACCTGGTCGCCCTTGGGCACGGCGAGTGCGGGGGTGCCGAACCCGCGCACGGCGAACCCGTCGGTGAGGACGTAGCCGGGCACCGTGGCGAGACCGGCGACGGCCCGGCGCATGCCTTCGACGTTCGCCACGTGCACGCCGCGGCGATCCACCTCCGCCGGCGGGATCACCACGACCGAGAGGTCCTCCGCCCGGCGCCTGATCAGCCGGTAGTACTCCTCGCGAGCGGTGGGCGAGAGGAGCTTGGAGTCGGTGAGCCCGTCGAGGCGCTTCGCGTCGCCGGGGCGCAGCACGCACGCGGCGACGACGAGCGGGCCGGCGCAGGCGCCCCGCCCCGCCTCGTCGACACCCGCAACCGGCCCGAGGCCGTGCCGGTGCAGGGTGCTCTGCAGCGTCCAGCTGCCCGCCGAGCGCCGGACGACGGCGCGGGCCGGACGCAGCTCGGGCGGCAGCACGGCGCGCACCGGGCGGCGACGCGCCCGCCTCTTGGGTACAGGTCGTGCAGCCATCGAGGAAGCAGTCTGCGCCACGGCGTGAGCGGCCGTGCGCTCAGGGTCGCTGCGCCGGGAGGAAGTCGGGGAACAGCAGCTCACGGGTGTGGCGACGGCGGCGGAGCAGGGCGAGCGGCAGCGTGCCGAGCAACCCGAGCGCCAGCGGTGCCCCTGCGGCCGCGTCCTGCGCCGCCATCCCGACGGCCGTGGTCTGCGGGTTCTGGGCGGCGACCCACCCGAGCCGGTCGAACGGCAGCACGATCATCCGGGCCTGCCCGATCACGTTCTCGACGGGCACGGCTCCGTGGTCGGGCATCCGGGAGTCGGCGGAGTTGTTGCGGCTGTCGCCCATCATCCACAGCTGCCCTTCGGGCACCTGGACGGGACCGAAGGACGCCTGCTTGGGCGGCCCGGCCTCGGGCAGGTAGAAGATGTACGGCTCGTCGAGGGACTGGCCGTCGACCATCACCTGGCCGCGCGAGTCGCAGCACTGCACGGTCTGGCCGCCGACGGCGATGATCCGCTTGACGAAGTCCTTCTCGTCGGGAGGGGCGAGCCCGATCAGGGAGCCGAACAGCTGCAGCCCGCGGACCACCGGGTTGCTCGGCTCGGCGATCTCGATCTCGCTGCTCCAGCTGTCCGGACCCCGGAACACCACGACGTCGCCGGGCGCGGGATCGCCGAAGCGGTAGGTGATCTTGTCGACGAGCACGCGGTCGTTGTTGCAGCCGGTGCAGCCGTGGAGAGTGGTCTCCATCGACCCGGAAGGGATGACGTAGACCTTCCCGAGGAAGGTCTGGATCAGGAACGTGAGGGCGAGCGCCACCACGATCAGGATCGGCAGCTCTTTCCAGAAGGTCGGGCGCCTGCGCCTGCCGGGCTTGAGCTTGCGCCCGCTCGCCTCGATCTGCTCCTTGTACTCCGACGCTGGCCTGCTGGCGGGCGAGGCGCCCGCCCGGCGGCGGTGCCGCGGTGCGTCACCCTGCGCCGGCTGGGTGGGCGCAGCGAGATCCCCGAGGAGGTCACCGTGCACGACGGTGGGCTCGTCGTCGGCCGGATCGGGCCGGGACGGCGGCACCGGGCGCACCGGCGGGATCTGACCGCCGGGTGACCTCTGGTGGCGCCCGCCACCGCGCACGGCACCGTTGGCCGGGCCGCCTCGCGAGCCGATCGGTCGCGACGGCGGCAGGTCGGGGCGCTGTCCCGGCGGCACCGGTCGCTGGTTCCGCGGCACGAACGGCTCCCCCGATGGCGAGTACCGCGGCGGTGCGGCCCGCCGGTCATCGGGGAGCTCAGGGAGCTCGGGGAGGGCCACGCCCACGAGGCTACGGCAACCGCGCCCGAGCGGTCAGGACGCGGACGTGGTCTCGCGCTTCTCCTTGATCTTCGCGGCCTTGCCGCGCAGCTCACGGAGGTAGTAGAGCTTGGCGCGGCGGACGTCACCGCGGGTGAAGACCTCGATCTTGTCGATGTTCGGGGAGTGCACCGGGAAGGTGCGCTCGACGCCGACACCGAACGAGACCTTGCGGACGGTGAAGGTCTCGCGGGCCCCGGAACCCTGGCGCCGGATGACGACGCCCTGGAAGACCTGGATCCGGGACCGGTTGCCCTCGATGACCTTCACGTGCACCTTGAGCGTGTCGCCCGGCCGGAAGGCGGGGATGTCGGAGCGCAGCAGCTGTGCGTCCAGTGCGTCCAGGGTGTTCATCGCGAAGATCCGTCCTCGGTGCGTGATAGCGGTAGTGCGGGGGGCGCCCCTGTTCACGTTCGGCGCCGGGCAGGCCCGTCGGGCAACCAGTCCATAGTGCCAGATGCGAGATCGGCCGGTGAAATCACCCGTCCTGCAGTGACGCGAGGAACGCCCGGTCCGCGTCGTCGAGCGCGTCCTCGGGGAGGGCTGCGAGCAGGTCGGGCCGTCGCTCGGCAGTGCGTTCGAGGGCGCGGTCCCGCCGCCAGCGAGCGATCTTGGCGTGGTTGCCGCTGCGCAGCACGTCCGGCACGGCGAGCCCGCGCCAGACCTCCGGCCGCGTGAACGCCGGGCCTTCCAGGAGGCCGTCGGAGAACGAGTCCTGCTCCGCCGACGCCGGGTTGCCGAGCACGCCCGGCAGCAGCCGGACCACCGCCTCCACCATCACCAGCACCGCGACCTCGCCACCGACCAGGACGTAGTCGCCGATGCTCACCTCGTCGACGGTGAGGTCGCGGCGCCGGGCGTCGTCGACGACGCGCTGGTCGATGCCCTCGTAGCGGCCGCACGTGAACAGCAGCCGCTCGTCGCCGCTCCACGCCTGCGCCGTGGCCTGCGTGAACGGCCGGCCCGCCGGGGTGGGGACGACGATCCGCGCCGGGCGCTCGTCGAGCGCCAGCACCGCGTCGAGCGCCTCCCCCCACACCTGCGGGCGCATCACCATGCCCGGGCCGCCCCCGTACGGGGCGTCGTCGACGGCCTGGTGGACGTCGCGGGTCCAGGTGCGCAGGTCGTGCACGGCGAGGTCGACGAGCCCGGCCGAGATCGCCCGGCCGAGCAGCGCCTCGCGCAGCGGAGCCAGGTAGCCGGGGAAGATCGTGATGACGTCGATCCGCACGGACGGATGCTCCCAGGCGCCACCTGCCGGGCTTTCAGCCGGCCTTGCGCCCGCGCACCAGCTCCTCGACGATCACCCGCGCCGGTTCGAGCCGCACCCCTCGAGCGGCCAGGACGTGGTGGGCGGCCCCACCCTCGGTGTGGATCAGCCCGAGCAGGACGTGCTCGGTGCCGATGTGGTCGTGCCCGAGGTGGATCGCCTCGCGCAGCGAGAGCTCGAGCGCCTTCTTGGCGGGCCCCTCGAAGGGGATGTGGCCGAAGAGGCGGCCGGACTTCCCGCCGAGGGCGGCCCTGGTGCGGTCGAGCGCGCCCGGCCCGAACGCCTCCTCCACCTGGCGGCGCACCTCGTCGAGGTCGATCCCGATCGTGGACAGGGCCTCGGCGTCGAGGGCCGGCTGCGCACCGGCGTGCAGCCGGTCGATCTCCCGGAGCACGTCGGCCTTCTCGACGCCGAACCGCTCCAGGACGGTGAGCGCGAGGTTGTCCGGCACGGCGTAGAGCGCGGCGAGCAGGTGCTCGGTGCGGATCTCGTCCGCCTTCCGCGTCCGTGCCTCCTCCTGAGCTCCGACGACGACCTGACGGGCCTCGCCGGTGAACCTTTCGAACATCTCGTCCCCTCAGAATCCGTACCGGCGGTACTTCTTGTGCACGGCCTGCCTGCTCACGCGCAGGGCGTCCGCGATCTGCTGCCAGGACCAGCCCTGGGCCCGCGCGTTCGAGACCTGCAGCTCCTCCAGCGACTCCAGCAGTCCCCGCAGGGACGCCACCGCCGCCAACCCGACGGCCGGGTCCCTGCTGGACGCCGCCGCCGCGACCTTCGTGGCATCGCTCATGCTGTCAACCTAGGTTGACGGACCCGCCGTTGTCAACCTGGGTTGACGTAGCCCGCGGCCGAGATGGTTGTTGCCAGCGGGGGTCGATCGGGAGTGCACTGGACGGCCCACCGTCCTCACCAGCGCGGAGGAACGCCGTGCCGGCTCCGAGCGCGACCCGTCGCCGGGCTCCCACCGGTGCAGGACGCGCGCGCCTGGTGATCCGGTTCCTCGGCGAGGCGACCGCCACCGTCGACGGGCGACCGGTGTCCGAGCTCGCCGCGCCGCGCATGCAGCGGCTGCTCGCGCGGGTGGCGCTCGCGCGGGACGCCGGCGTGCCGCGCGACCGGCTCGCGTGCGAGCTGTGGCCCGGCTCGAGCGCGCCCCAGGCCCGCACCAACCTGCGGAAGCTGCTCCACGACCTCCGGCACGCGCTCCCGGATCCCGGGGGCCTCGTCGACGCCGACGCGCGCGCCGTGCGGTGGCGCGCGGGCCGCTCGGTGTGGCTCGACGTGCTCGCGTTCACCGACGCCACCGGCAACGGGGACCAGGAGGCAGCGGTCCGCTGCTACGGCGGGGACCTGCTCCCGGCCTGCGACGACGACTGGACCGTCGCCGAGCGGGAGCGGCTGCGCCGTCTCGCCGTCGACGCTCTCGCGCGGCTCGCCGGTCGCGCCGCGGCCCGCCGCGACGACCCCGTCGTCGTGGAGCACGCCCGCCGGCTGCTGATGATCGATCCGCTGCACGAACCGGGCTGCCGGTTGCTGATGGAGGCACTGGTCCGCCGCGGCGAGCGCAGTGAGGCGTTGCGCGTCCACGATCGCCTCGCCGCCGGGTTGGCCCGCGACCTCGGGGTCACGCCGGAGCCCGCGACGACCGCGATCGCCCACGGGATCCGCCGGGCGACCCCGGCGTCGCGCGGCGGCCCCGAGCTGGTCGGGCGGGCAGCCGAGTGGCGGGCGGCCCGCGACGTGTGGCGGGAAGCCGTCGGTGGCCGGGCCCGGCTCCTCCTCGTGACCGGGGAGACGGGCATCGGCAAGTCCCGGCTCCTCGAGGAGTTGGCCCGGCGCGTGCTCGCGGACGGCCACGCGGTGGCGTACAGCCGCGCCTACGAGGCCGCCGGCCGCCCACCGTGGGGCCCGGTGGTCGACTGGCTGCGGTCCGATCCGGTGCAGGCCGGCCTCGACACGCTCGGGATCACCTGGCTGGTCGAGCTCGCCCGGCTGCTACCCGAGCTGCGCCTGGTGCACCCGCAGCTGCCGGAGGGCCCGCCCGCCACCGATGTCGGCCGGCGCCACCACCTCCTCGACACCGTCCGCCGTGCGCTCCTCGCGACCGGACGACCGCTGCTGCTCGTCGTCGACGACCTCCAGTGGTGCGACGCCGACACGGTCGAGCTCTGCGGCTACCTCGTCCAGAGCTCGCCGTCGGCACCACTGCTGGTGGCGGCGACGGCCCGCGGGGACGCCGCGGGCGAGGACGCGGTCACGCGGCTGCGCCGGCAACTCGGCCGGACCGGTGCCGTGTCGACGATCGCCCTCGGACCGCTCGATCCGGCATCGACCGCCGAGATGGCGTCCGCGGTCGCCAGGCGTCCGCTCGGACCGGACGCCGCAGCCCGGCTGTGGGCGGAGACCGAGGGCAACCCGCTGTTCGTGGTCGAGGCCGTGCGGGCGGGCTTCGGCACCGACCGGACCGGACCCATCGCGCTCACGCCCACCGTCCACGCCGTGATCACGGCCCGGCTGGAGCGCCTGTCCCCCGAGTCGCGCCGGCTCGCCGAGGTGGCCGCCACGATCGGCCGGGAGTTCACGCCTGCTGTCCTCGCCACCGCGGCCGGCCGGACCGAGGACGACCTCACCGACGACCTCGACGAGCTCTGGCAGCACCACGTCGTCCGCGATCGCGGCGCGGCGTACGACTTCAGCCACGACCGGCTGCGCGACGTGACGCTGCAGATGATCAGCCCCGCCCGCCGCCGCAGGCTGCACCGCTGCGTCGCCGAGGCCATCGAGGCGCACCACGCGGCCGATCTCGGCCCCGTCAGCGCCGGCCTCGCGGCCCACTACGCGAGCGCCGGGCTCGGGTCGCGCGCCGTCGAGGCGTACGAGCGGGCCGCCCGGCACGCCCACCGCGTGTTCGCCCTCGACGACTGCGTGGCCCTGCTGGAACGCGCGCTGTGCCTGCTCGACGACTCGGCGCGCGGTGAGCCGCGCGACGAGGTGGAGCTGCGGCTGCGCTCGGCGCTCGGGGTGCCGCTGGTAGCCCGGCGCGGCTACGGCGCGCCGGAGGTCCTGCGGTGCTACGAGCGTGCGCTCACCCTGCACCGCAAGCTCGGCCGCCGTCCCGGCCCCGCGGTGCTGCGCGGCCTCGCGCTGCACGCGGTGGCCACCCTCCACCTCGACCGGGCCGCGGAACTGGGCCGGGAGCTGCTGGTCTCGGACCGGACCGACCCCACCACCCGCACCGAGGGCGAGTACGTGCTCGGGGTCACCGCGTTCTGGCGGGGCGAGTTCGCCACTGCCGAGCACCACCTCCGCGCCGCCATCGGCTCCTACCGCATCGAGGACGCTCCGCTGCACGTCGCGCGCTACGCCCAGGACCCGCTGGGCGTGTGCCTGTCCCGGCTCGCCCTCACGGAGCTCTTCCGCGGCCGGCCGGACGACGCCTGCACCACCATGCAGGACGCGCTGCGGGTGGCCACGGAGCTCGACGATCCCATGACCACCGGCTACGTCCGCGCCTTCGACGCGATCCTCGCCGCGCTCGAGCCCCGGCGGCGGGACCTCCGCGCCACCGTCGACGCGCTCGATGCCGCAACGCACGAGACGCACCTGGGCTACTTCACGATCGTCGCCCGGTTCCTCCGGGGGTGGCACGAGGTGCTCGACGGCGACCTGCGGGGCGTCGAGGCGATTCGCGAGGCCACCGACCAGCTCCGGGAGGACCAGCCGCTGCACCTGAGCCTCGGGCTCTGCCTGCTGGCCCGCGCCCACCTCAGAGCAGGCGAGGCGCATGCCGGGCGAGCGGTCGTCTCCGAGGCCACGGGGCGCAGCGAGGACACCGGACAGCGCTACCTGGTTCCCGAGCTCCTCCGCGTCGAAGCGGAGCTGTGCGGGCTCGCAGGCGACCGGGCAGGCGCCGCCCGGACCGCCCACCGGGCCGTCGAGGCCGCCGTCGCGCTCGACGCGCCGTGGCTGCACGAGCGCGCCGCCGCCACGGCCGGCCGCCTGGCCCGCTGATCGGGAACGCTGGAGGAACGCTCCCTCGGGCATGGTCTCCGCCTCCACACGAGCACCGGGAGGGACCATGACCACGATCGCCGAGCTTCGCGAGCAGGTACGCGGGCCGGTCGTCGCGCCGGGTGACGACGGCTACGACGAGCACCGACGCGTCCACAACGGCGTCCACGACCGGCGGCCCGCGCTCATCGTCCGAGCCACTTCGACGGCCGACGCCGTCGCGGCCGTCAACCACGCCCGGGAGGCCGGCCTCGACCTCGCGGTACGGGGCGGCGGGCACAGCGCACCGGGGTTCGGCACCTGCGACGGCGGCCTCGTGCTCGACCTGTCGCTGATCAACAACGTGTTCGTGGACCGCGTCAAGAAGACCGCCCGCACCGGTGGCGGCGCCACCTGGGGCGACTTCAACCACGCCACCCACGCCTACGGCCTCGCGACGACCGGCGGCATCATCTCGACGACCGGCGTGAGCGGCCTGACGCTGGGCGGCGGGGTCGGCTACCTCGCGCGCGGCTGCGGCCTGTCCTGCGACAACCTGGTCGGCGCCGAGGTGGTCACCGCCGACGGCCGCATCGTCGTCGCGAGCGAACACGAGAACGAGGACCTGCTCTGGGCCCTGCGGGGCGGCGGCGGGAACTTCGGTGTGGTCACGTCGCTCGAGCTCGCCCTGCACGACGTGGGGACCATCTACGGCGGACCCATGCTGTTCGAGGTCGAGGACGCGCCAGCGGTCATGCGGGCGTACGACGACTACATCCAGGAGGCACCGGAACAGCTCGGGGCGTTCTTCGGGTGGCAGATGGCCCCGCCGCTCCCGTTCATCCCGGAGGACCGCCACGGCGACATGTTCTGCGTGATGGTCACCTGCTGGAGCGGCCGGCCGGAGCAGGGCGAACAGGCGATCAAGCCGTTCCGGGACGTCGCGGAGGTCAAGGCCGAGCACGTCGGCCCGATGCCCTACCCCGCGCTGAACTCGGCGTTCGACGGGCTGTTCTACAAGGGGATGCGGCAGTACTGGAAGGCCGACTTCGTCCGCGACCTGCCCGACGAGGCCATCACGGCACACGCCGAGCACGGGCCGCCGACGCCGAGCCTCACGTCGACGATGCACCTCTACTCCATCAACGGCGCCCCGGCGCGCGTCGGCCCGGAGGAGACGGCGTTCGGCCACCGCGACGCGCGGTACGTGATGGTCATCGGCGCGTTCTACGACACCCCGGCCGAGGACGAGGGCGCCATCCGGTGGGCGCGGGACTACTACGACGCCGTCCACCCCTTCGCGGGGACCGAAGGCGGGTACGTCAACATGCTGTCGGAGGACGAGGGCCGCGTGCCGCAGAACTACGGGCGGAACTACGAGCGGCTGCAGCAGGTCAAGGCCACCTACGACCCGGACAACCTCTTCCACCTCAACCAGAACATCACCCCGGCGCGGTGACGAGCGTCGGACTCGCCCTTCGGGGGGTGAGTCCGACGTTCTGGCACGGCGAGTACCGCGCGCGAGCGCAGCGCATCAGTCGAGGAGGCCCTCTGGCGGGGTGAGGACCAGGCGGCCGGCGGCCAGGTCGACGGTCGGCACGATCGCCAGCACGAACGGCACGAGCGCGTCGTCCTGGTCCGGACGCGCCAGGACGAGCAACTCCCCACCGGGACCGTGCACGACCTCGCGGACCGACCCGACGACGGTGCCGTCCTCCAGCTCGGCGCGAAGGCCTTCCAACTGGTGGACGTGGAACTCCTCGTCGTCGTCCGGCGGCGCGATGGCGTCGGCCGGGACGAGGAGCCGCGTGCCGCGCAACGCCTCGGCGGAGTCGCGGTCGCCGGCCTCGGCGAACCGGACGAGCAGCCGCCCGGAGTGCGGACGGGCCGACTCGACGGTCAGCGTGCCGGCAGGCGCGCCCGGTCGCTGCGCGATGAGCGAGGTCCCGGGCGCGAACCGCTCGTCGGGCGAGTCGGTGTGCAGGTCGACGACGAGCTCGCCGCGCAGGCCATGGGCCCGCACGGCGACCCCGACGAGATACTCGGTGCCACTGCTCGGGCGCTCGGCGCCCCCGGTGCTACCGGTCGGTGTCGACGACATCCACTCGAACGCCCCGGCCACCGACACCGCCGACGACGGTGCGCAGGGCGGTGGCGGTACGGCCGCCGCGGCCGATCACCTTGCCGAGGTCGTCGGGGTGGACCCGGACCTCGAGGGTGCGGCCGCGGCGGGTGGTGACGAGCTCCACCTGCACCTCGTCCGGGTGGTCGACGATCCCCCGGACCAGGTGCTCGAGAGCG
The DNA here is from genome assembly GCF_006717045.1 of Pseudonocardia cypriaca. Classification (NCBI taxonomy): domain Bacteria; kingdom Bacillati; phylum Actinomycetota; class Actinomycetes; order Pseudonocardiales; family Pseudonocardiaceae; genus Pseudonocardia; species Pseudonocardia cypriaca. Next base: position 1,627,823 of record NZ_VFPH01000001.1, on the reverse strand, counting down.
TCCGCCAGCACGCTCACGATTCTGCGGGAGCCTCGGAGGAGGCCTCGGCCTCGCCCTTCGCGCGGCGCTCGCTCTTCTTCTTCGGCGTGGTGGCCTCGGTGGTGGGCTCCTCGCCCGCGGCGGCGAGCGCGGCCTGGAAGCGGGCCTGCTTGTCGACCTTCTCCGGCTGCGCCTTGAGGGTGCCCTCGGCGCCCGGCAGGCCCTTGAACTTCTGCCAGTCGCCGGTGACCTCGAGCAGGTGCTGCACCGGCTCGGTCGGCTGCGCGCCGACGCCCAGCCAGTACTGCGCCCGCTCCGAGTCGATCTCGATCAGGCTCGGGTCGTTCTTCGGGTGGTACTTGCCGATGGTCTCGATCGCCCGGCCGCTGCGGCGGGTGCGGGCGTCGGCGACGACGACGCGGTAGTACGGCTGGCGGATCTTGCCCAGCCTCATCAGCTTGATCTTGACGGCCACGCTGGTCGGTGCTCCTCGCGGATCGTGTGCTTCGGGTGAGTCCGCGCGGCTCGCGTGGGGTTACGGGCTGCGCATTACTCGGCGTCTGTGTCCGCGGCACGGTAGAGGGCCAGCCGCAGGACCGATCGGCCATTCTGCCAGATGCGCGCGCATGCCGGGGCGTCAGGTCATGGGGATGACACCGAGCAGCCCCAGCACGAGCACAATCCCCGGCAGCAGGTTGTTTACTTGGTGGGCGACGATGCTCGCCAGCAGCCGGCCGGTGTACAGGCGCGCGATCGCGATCGGGATCGCCACGACGAGCAGCAGCGGCGTGCGGGTGAACTCGAAGTGCGCGATCGCGAAGAGCAGCGTGCTGACCGCGAACGCCACCCAGCGCCCGGCGAGCTTCTCGATCCCGCCCCAGAGCAGGCCCCGGTAGAGGATCTCCTCGCAGGCCGGCGCGATGAACACGACGATGACCAGCACCAATATCGCCAGCGCCGGCCCGGCGCGGATCCCGCCGAACACGTCTCCCACCGCGGAGGTGGCGTCCTCGCCGACGATCGCGACGTAGACGATCGACGCCGGGATCGTGAGCGCGAGCCCGCCGAAGCCGAACGCGAGCCCGAGGCCCACGTCCCGCGACGACCAGACGAGACCCAGGTCGATCCGCGGCCCGTTGCCCCGCACCCGCGTGATCAGCAGGGCGATGCTCGCCGCGAGCATGGTCGGCACCGCGAGGGCGATGACGAGCGTGCCGACCGTCGGAGGCGCATCGCCGATCGCGAAGATGCTGATGAGCCCGGCGACCAGCAGGAACACCGCTTCCGCGAGCAGGTACGCCCCCAGCCCCCACCGGTGGGTGCGGGTGGGCGCCGGCGCGGCCCACGAGGACCGCCGGGCCGGCTGCCGGCCGATCGACGGTGCCGGGTACGGCGCGGTCGGCGGGTACGGCCCCGGGGGGTACGGCTGCCCCGGCGCGGGAGGGGGGCCGGCGGCGTACCCGGGCGGTGGCCCGGGGTAGGCCCATCCCGGGGGCGGCGCGGGTGGCGTCGTGGCCACCCCCACCGGCGATGTCGGACCCTGCTCGAACCGGGCGGTCGCGAAAGGCGGAGGGGGCGGGACGCCGGGCGCTGCGGAGGAGTCCCACCCCGCGGGTTCGGACGGCGGCGCCGCGCCCGATGGGCCGTGGGGCTGCTCGGATGTGCCTCGGCCGCCGCTGTCCTGGCCGGTCACGGGGTCGGGGGCAACCAGTGCTCCGCCGGCGGGGGCGTTGCCGCCCGTGCCGCCGTCGGCCTGGTCCTGCCCGGCGGGACCCGCGGCGGCCTCCGCGTGCCCGGAGTCGGATCCGGACTCCTCCGAGCCTGGCCGACCGTCGCTGTGCACCGCTCCCACGCCCTCGACGCTACCGGCCGAGCGCCTGGGGCGCCGACCGCCGGGCTGCCCCCGGTGGAGACAGCGGCCGGATCGTCACCCGGTCGAGGCCGTTCCACCCTTCTGCGCGAGCCGCATCTCGACGCTGCGGACACGACGCCGACGCACGGTTCGCACGGGTCGCCCGGCCGAAACCGTGCGCGCCCGGGTGTCGCTCACACTGGGCGACCACCACGTGCCATCCTGCGGGACGTGACCGTCTACGACCGGATCGGGCAGGGGTACCGCACGACCAGGAGGCCGGATCCGCGGATCGCCGCTCAGGTGACCTCGGCCTTGTCGGGGATGGCGAGCGTCGCGAACATCGGCGCCGGAGCGGGTTCCTACGAGCCCGCGGCGACGGTCGTGGCGGTCGAACCCAGCACGATCATGATCGAACAGCGCCCGCCTGGCGCGGCTCCCTGCCTGCAGGGTGTCGCCGAGGCGCTGCCGCTGCGCGACGGGAGCGTCGACGCCGCTCTGGCGGTGCTGACCATCCACCACTGGTCGGACGTCGAGGCCGGGGTCGCCGAGCTGCGCCGGGTGGCCCGCCGTCGGATCGCGATCCTCACCTGGGACCAGAACGTGCTCCGGGAGTTCTGGCTGGTGCGCGACTACCTCCCGGCCGCGGCCGCGGTCAGTGCTGGTCACGCGGTGCCCGTCCCGCGCCTCGTCGAGATGCTGCCTGCCGCGCGGGTCGAACCGGTACCGGTGCCGCACGACTGCACGGACGGCTTCGGCGCCGCCTACTGGCGGCGTCCCGAGGCCTACCTCGACCACCGGGTGCGCGCGGGCATCTCGATGCTGGCCCAGGCCGATCCGCGCGCGCTCACCGACGGTTTGTCGGCGCTCGCTGCGGACCTGGAGTCGGGCCGCTGGCACCAGCACCACCGCGGCCTGTCGAACATCGACCGGCTCGATGCCGGCTACCGGCTAGTCGTGAGCGACCTTCCGTAGCACTCCTGGAACCGCCCCGCCGCCGCGCGATCAGGCTCCCGCGCGTACCGGCCGGCCCCGCAGCATGATCAAGGCGGGCTCGTGCAGCACCGAGAGGTCCTGCCTCGGATCGCGCCGGTACACCACGAGGTCGGCGCGGGCGCCCGGCTCCAGGCCCGGACGGCCGAGCCAGTCCCGCGCGGCCCAGCTCGCGGCCCCGAGTGCGTCGGTGGCGGAGAGGCCCGCGCGGTGCAGGGCGATCACCTCGTCGGCGAGGCGGCCGTGGTCGATACCGCCGCCCGCGTCGGTGCCCGCGTACACGGGCACGCCCGCCTCGACGGCGCGGCGCACGGTCTCGTACGCGCCCGCGTGCAGCCGGCGCATGTGGTCGGCGTACGCGGGGTACCTGCTCGCCTGGTCGGCGATCCCCGGGAAGTTCTCGACGTTGATGAGCGTGGGCACCAGGGCGGTGCCGCGCTCGGCCATCTCGGCGATGAGGTCGTCGGTGAGGCCGGTGCCGTGCTCGATGCAGTCGATGCCCGCCCGTACGAGGCCGGGGATCGCGGCGGCGCCGAACACGTGGGCGGTGACCCGCGCCCCGGCCCCGTGGGCCGCGTCGATGGCCGCGGCCAGCACGTCGTCGGACCAGAGCGGGGCGAGGTCGCCGACGCCGCGGTCGATCCAGTCGCCCACGAGCTTCACCCAGCCGTCGCCGGCAGCCGCCTGCTCGGCCACCACGTCGGGCAGCAGCGCGGGGTCGTCCAGCTCCAGGGACATGTTGGGGATGTACCGCTTGGGGCGGGCCAGGTGCCGGCCGGCGCGGATGATCTCCGGCAGGTCGTCCCGCGCCTGCAGCGGTGTGGTGTCGATGGGCGAGCCGCAGTCGCGGATCAGCAGGGTGCCTGCGTCGCGGTCGACGCGCGCCTGGGCGTCGGCCTCCTCCAGATCCACGCCGCCGTTCGGTCCGAGCCCGATGTGGCAGTGGGCGTCGACGAGGCCCGGCACGATGAACCCGCCGTCGACGAGGGTCTCCGCGCCCGCGAGCGGCTCGACCAACCGGCCCGCGGAGTCGACGTGCAGCTCGACGGTGTCCTCGCCGGGCAGCAGCACCCCACGCAGCCGGTACAACGCTCAGCCCCCTCCCTCGCTGCGCTCGGTCAGCGCTTCGCGCAGACGCTGAGCCGATGGTTCGCTCGCAAGCTCGCTCACTTCTCCTTGGGGAACTTGAACTTGCTCGGGTCGAAGCCGGGCGGCAGCTGGTCGAGGCCCGGCGGGAGCTCGCGCAGCGACGGCGGCAGCCCGGACAGGTCCGGCATCCCGCCCCCGCCGAAGGGCAGCCCGCCGCGGGCGGGTGTGGGACCGCGGCCCTTGGCCTTGCCCTTCTTGCCCTTGCGGCCCTTGTTCTGCTTCTTGGTGGCGCTGCGGCTGCCGAAGCCGAACTGCCCGGCCATCTGCTTCATGACCTTGCGGGCCTCGAAGAACCGGTTGACGACGTCGTTGACCTCGCTGACCGTAACCCCGGAGCCGTTGGCGATGCGCAGCCGCCGCGAGCCGTTGATGATCTTCGGGTCGGCCCGCTCGGCCGGCGTCATGCCACGGATGATCGCCTGCAGCCGGTCGAGCTGCTTGTCGTCGACCTGCGCGAGGGCGTCCTTCATCTGCCCTGCGCCGGGCAGCATGCCGAGGATGTTGCCGATCGGGCCCATCTTGCGGACCGCGAGCATCTGCTCGAGGAAGTCCTCGAGGGTGAGCTCGCCGGTGGACATCTTGGCGGCCGCCTGGGCGGTGCGCTCCTGGTCGAACGCCTGCTCGGCCTGCTCGATCAGCGTGAGCAGGTCGCCCATCCCGAGGATGCGGCTGGCCATCCGGTCGGGGTGGAAGACGTCGAAGTCGGCGAGCTTCTCGCCGTTGGACGCGAAGAGGATCGGTTCGCCCGTGACCTCGCGGACCGACAGGGCCGCACCACCGCGGGCGTCGCCGTCGAGCTTGGTGAGCACGACGCCGCTGAAGCCGACACCGTCGCGGAACGCCTCGGCCGTGGCCACCGCGTCCTGACCGATCATGGCGTCGACGACGAACAGGGTCTCGTCGGGAGACACGGCGTCGCGGATGTCCGCGGCCTGCTTCATCAGCTCCTCGTCGACGCCGAGGCGGCCTGCGGTGTCGACGATGACGATGTCGTAGTGCTTCTCGCGGGCGTGCGCGATGCCGCGCCGCGCGACGTCGACGGGGTCGCCGACCCCGTTGCCCGGTTCCGGCGCGAACGTGGTGGCACCGGCCCGCTCACCGACGATCTGCAGCTGGTTGACGGCGTTGGGTCGCTGGAGGTCACAGGCCACGAGCAGCGGCGTGTGCCCCTGGTTCTTCAACCAGTGCGCGAGCTTGCCGGCGAGCGTGGTCTTACCCGAACCCTGGAGGCCGGCGAGCATGATCACGCTCGGCGGCTCCTTGGCCAGCCGGAGGCGCCGCGTCTCGCCGCCGAGGATCGAGACCAGCTCGTCGTTGACGATCTTGACGACCTGCTGGGCCGGGTTCAGCGCACCGGAGACCTCCGCACCCTTCGCCCGCTCCTTGACCCGCGAGATGAAGCCGCGGACCACCGGCAGCGCGACGTCGGCCTCGAGCAGCGCGATGCGGATCTCGCGCGCCGTGGTGTCGATGTCGGCGTCGGAGAGGCGCCCCTTGCCGCGGAGATTGGCGAGGGCGCCGCTGAGGCGCTCGGAGAGGGTGTCGAACACCTCTCCAACCCTACTGGCGTGCCGCGAGCACCTGCAGGGCCGCCAGCGCCTCGCCGGACGGCGAGCCCGGCTCGGCGAAGTAGGTGATCAGCAACTGGCCCGGGGCGCTCGCCACGGCGAAGGTCTCCCAGCGCACGGTCACCTCGCCGACAGCGGGCGACACCAGGCGCTTGGAGCCGGCCGCCTTCCCGCGCACGTCGTGGCGCGCCCACAGCGTGCGGAACTCCGCGCTCTTCACCGAGAGCTCGCCGACCAGCGTGACCAGCCGGGGATCTTCGGGTGCGTCCGCGGCCGACGCCCGCAGCGCGGCGACCGTCTCCGCCGCCACGTCCGACCAGTCCGGGTACAGGTTGCGCGCGGAGGGATCGAGGAACACGTGCCGCACGATGTTGCCGTCGCCGGGGACCTCACCGCAGAGCAGCTCGGCCAGCCGGTTTTGGGCCAGCACGTCCATGCACCGGCCCATGACGAACGCCGGCACGCCGGGCATCGCGTCGAGCAGCCGGACGATCTCCGGCGCCGCCCGCTCCGGTTCGCGGCGGGAGCGGCGCGGCGGCCGCGGCGCGGGGGTGGCGAGCGAGGCGAGGTAGGCGGTGGACTCCTCGTCGAGCTCGAGCACGCGGGCGAGCGCCTCCACCACCTGCGCCGACGGGTGCCGGTCGCGGCCGCGCTCCAGGCGCAGGTAGTACTCGGCGCTGATGCCGGCGAGCATCGCGACCTCCTCGCGCCGCAGTCCGGGCACGCGCCGCCGCCCGACCGGGAGCCCGTGGTCCTCGGGCCGCGTCAGCTCGCGGCGGGCCCGGAGGAACTCGCCCAAGAGGTTCGCCATGCTCTCCACGGTAAGCCGCCCCGCGGAACGAGGGGTGGCCCCGTCACTACCCCCTTTCGCACGGTCTCCCCTCCCCCCGCTCGCCGCTCTCAAGCTCGGTGCCATGACCGAGAACAGCTACAACCTGACCGGACGCGTCGCCGTCGTCACCGGGGCCAGCAGCGGGATCGGCGCCGCCACCGCCCGGGCCCTCGCAGCGGGCGGGGCGCGCGTCGCGCTGCTCGCCCGGCGCGTCGACCGCATCGAGGCCCTCGCGAAGGAGATCGACGGCATCGCCGTGCCCGCCGACGTCACCGGTGCGGCGAGCCTCGCCCGCGCGGCGGCCACGGTCCGCGCCGAGCTCGGCCGGCCTGACCTCGTCGTCGCCAACGCCGGTGTCATGAACGGCGCCCCGTTCGCGACCGCCGAGCCCGCCGAGTGGTCGGCGATGGTGGACACGAACGTCACGGGCCTGCTGAACACCGGCAAGGCGTTCGTCGACGACCTCGTCGCTGCCGCCGCCGACGGCAGGGCCGCCGACCTCGTGCACGTCGGCTCGATCGCGAGCCACGAGGTCTTCCCCGGCTATGCCGTCTACAGCGCCACGAAGGCGGGCGTCGCCGCGCTGACGCGCGGGCTGCGGCTCGAGCTCGGGCCGCGCGGGGTGCGCGTGCGCGCCGTCGAGCCGGGGATCACCGAGAGCGAGCTCGGCGAGACGATGCTCGACGCCGAGGGCCGCGCGACCCTCGAGGACATCCGGCAGCAGGTCGGACCGATCCCGGCGAGCGACGTCGCGGAGGTGATCGCGTGGTCGGCCGCAGCGCCGGCCCGGCTCAACGTTGCGCAGCTGATCGTGCTGCCGACGGCACAGGGCTAGCCGCCTCGGGCGCGGGGCCGGTGTCGAGGCGCAGGCCCCCGCGCGCGGCCGCCCGATTGAGCACGGTGACGCTGCGCCACCCGGGCGGAGGGTTGCCGACCAGCTCGGCCGCGGTGTGCTCGGCCTGCGGGCGTGGGCGCAGAACGAGGCCTCCGACACGACCCGGCCGCGCTCGTACTGAGCGCGCCGGGCCTCGGCCGCGTCGGCCCGCAGCCACAACAGGTGCGCCTCTCGCCCCGTGGCGGCGGCGAGGCGGGCAGCGCGGCGCGGGTGCTCGGCTGCGTCGCGGGCAGGTGGACGACGACCGTGGGGGTGGCCGAGAGGCCGCCGCGACCACGGCCGTGCGGTGCATCAGGTGCACGACCGGCCGCTGCACGGCGTACGGCACGCCGCGTGCGATCAGTCGCAGCGCCGCGCGGTACACCTGGGAGTCGAGCACGTGAGCCCCTCGGCAGCCGGCAGGCTCGCCAGCGGGGGGACTGTCGCGCTCCTTGCGGGCCAGCTCCTCGCAGCTGCAGCCCGCCGTAGCCCGATCTCATCATTTCGGTGGAGCGGTGGACGACCTCAGGGCGACGCCGTCCGCTGGCTCGGCGCGCAGCCTGGTGCACATGCCACCCGTGGACACGCAGCCCGAGGCCAGCACGTCACGCGCCTGGTGGCGCAGCCCTTCGGCGTGGGGCGTGCTGCTCGCGGTCGGTGTCTTGCACGCGCGCCGGGCACCGGGCCGCCCCGCATCGTCTCGGCGCGGCACGCTGCCGCCCGGACAGCGACTGGTGGACGGCTTTCCCCGCTTCGGCACGCACGGGTCCAACCCACCGCCTGTGGTCCCGCCGACCCCCACCATCGACGTCACCGGTGCCATCCAGACCCCGCTCACCGTCGCGCTGACCGACCTCGACGATCTCCCGCCGGTCGACCAAGTCTCCGACTTCCACTGCGTCGCGGGCTGGTCGGCCACCGGGCTGCGCTGGGAGGGCGTCTCCTTCGCCACCTTCTACGGCTCCCTGATCGAGCCCCGGCTGGCGCCCGGAACGACCGTCACGCATCTCGTCTTCCGCGGGTTGGACGGCTTCGCGTCGGTCGTCCAGCTCGAAGACGCGCTGGCCGCGGACGTGCTGATCGCCACCCGACTCGACGGGCAGCCGCTCAGCGGTGCACATGGTGCGCCGGTCCGGCTGGTGAGCCCCGCACAGTACGGGTACATCAACACGAAGCATCTGTGTGCGATCGAAGTTCATTCGAGCGAGCCGCGTCTCGAGCACCCGCTCAGCCGGTTCCAGCTGATCGCGTCGCACCCGCGTGCCCGGGTGTGGATGGAGGAACGGCACCCGACGTACCCGATCGCCGTCATCGGGCCGATCTATCGCGCCGTCGGCCGTGTCGGGCTGTGGCTGATCGCCCGCCGCGCGCGCTGAGCGTCGATCACGTGGTCAGCGGCCGCGCCGTCCCGCGTCAACGTGGCACAGCTGATCGTGCTGCCGACCACCGAACAGGAATGACCGGTGCGGGCCCGGTGTCCAGCCGCAGTCCCCCGCGTGCGGCCTCCCGGTCGAGCACGGTGACGCTCCGCCAGCCGGGCGGCGGGTCGCCGAGCAGCTCCGCCGCGGTGCGCTCGGCCCGCCGCGCATGGGCGCAGAACGACGCCTCCTGTACCACGCGGCCGCGCGCGTACTGCCCGCGGCGCGCCTCGGCGGCATCGGCCTTCAGCCACAGCAGGTGCGCATCGCGCCGGGTGAGCGCGGCGAGGCGGGCCACAGCGGCGCGGATGCCGGGCTGCGTGGCCGGCAGGTGGACGACGACGGTCGGGGTGGCCGACAAGGCGGCCCCGACCACCGCCGTGCGGTGCAACAGGTGCACCACCGGCCGCTGCCACGCGTAGGGCACACCGCTGATGAGCCGGCGCAGCACGGCCCGCTGCGCCTCCGAGTCGAGTACGGTGAGCCCCTCGGCGGCCGGCAGGCTCGACAGCAGCGTGGACTTGCCCGCCCCCGGCATTCCGGCCACGAGCAGCAACGTTCGCCCCGGCAGCGCGAGCCGCACCGGCCGTGTCGCGGTGGTCACGCATTGTCCAACGTACGGTTCGGGCGATTCGTTCCGTTCAACCGCCGGGGACGCGGTGATCACGATCATGTCTGCTCCCTGTCACGAGGAGCGTGGCGCCCAGCGCTCCCCAGTCGCGACTCGCGTACCCGGAGCGCGACGTCCGTGCACCGGAAGCCCCGACTCGCACGCACTCAGAGCGCGACTCGCGTACATCCAGGGCGCGACTCGCGGGAGGTCAGCCTGCCGCCGTGAGCACTGCGTTCTCGATCCGCTGCCGCTCCGCGCGCCCGAGCGCGCCCTCACCGCTCGTTCCGGCCAGGCCGAACGCGTCGACGACCGAGGCGCCCAGCGTCGAGACCTTGGCCCAGCGCACGTCGGCACCGCACTCCTCGAGCGCGGTGACCACCCGGTGCAGCAGCCCGATCCGGTCGGTGCCGCGCAGCTCCAGGACGACCGCGCCGGTGGCCTCGTCGTCGAACCAGAGGACCCGGGGGGGCGCCGGCGGCTCCGCGGCGGCGCCGCGCGGGGCGTAGTCGCGCTCCTTGCGGGCCAGTGCCTCGGGCAGCTGCAGGCCGCCGTCGAGCACGCGGCTGAGGTCCGAGCGCAGCAGCGCCGGGTCGGGCAGGCCGCCGAACCGCGGCGAGGCGGTGAACGTGAACACCGCGACACCGCCGAGCGTGGCCAGCTCCGCCGCGTGCACCTCCAGCGAGTGGAGGGCGAGCACGCCGGCCGCGGCGGCGAGGGACCCGGTGCGGTGCGGCACGGCGACGACGACGCCCGCGGGGTCGCCCTCGTCCAGGCGAACCTGGGGCCGCCCGTCGGCCTCTACCGCCGCGGCCAGCTCGGTGGCGGCCGCGGTGGGCGGCGTCTGGCCGGGCAGGGCCATTCCTGCGAGCACGGCCCGGCAGCGGTTGGCGAGGTCGTGGATGAGCGTCCGCTTCCACGGGCTCCACACGCCGGGGCCGGTGGCCAGGGCGTCGGCCTCGGCGAGCGCTTCGAGGAGCTCCAGCAGCAGCCCGTCCCCGTCGAGGGTGTCGACGACGCGGGTGACGGTGGCCGGGTCCTCCAGGTCGCGACGGGTGGCGGTGTGCGGCAGCAGGAGGTGGTGGCGCACCATCCGGCCGAGCACGGCGACGTCCGGATCCGGGAAGCCGAGCCGCTGCCCGATCTGCACGGCGAGCGACTCGCCCACCTCGGAGTGGTCACCGCCGCGGCCCTTGCCGATGTCGTGCAGCAGCGCGCCGACCAGCAGCAGGTCCGGGCGTGCCACGCGCGTGGTGAGCCGGGCGGCCTGCGCGGACGCCTCGACGAGGTGCCGGTCGACCGTCCAGACGTGCGCCCGGTCGCGCGGCGGCAGGTCGCGCACCGCGCCCCACTCCGGGAACAGCCGCCCCCAGAGCCCGGTGCGGTCCAGCGACTCCACCACGTCGACCATCGGACGGCCGGTGCCCAGCAGCGACAGCAGCTCGCCGCGCGCCGGCCGCGGCCACGGCGTCCGCAGCTCGGGGGCGGTGTCGGCGAGCCGGTGCAGGGTGCCTGCCGCGATCGGCATGCCTGTGCGGGCGGCCGTGGCGGCCACCCGGAGAACGAGGGCGGGGTCGCGTGCCGCGGAGGCGTCGCGGGCCAGCGCCACCTCGCCGATGTGCTCGACGACCCCGGCGTCCAGCGGGCGGCGCACCGGCGGGCGGCGCAGCGCGGCGAGCCCACGGCGCGGGAGCGCGTTGCGGGCCGAGCGCAACCCCACCTCGGCCGCGAACGCCACCGACCGCGCCGCGCCCGACAGCGCGCGGGCCAGCTCGAACCGGTCGGAGATCTCCAGCGCGGCCGCGACCTCGTCGGCCTCCTGGGCGTGCAGGACGTCCCGCGCCCGGCCGGCGAGCCGGTGCAACTCGGTGCGGACGTCGAGCAGGAGCGTGCGCGCGGCCTGCACGTCGGCCGCGGGCCGGTCGACGAGCTGGGCCGCGGCGAGCGCGTCGATCAGCTGGACGTCACGCAGGCCACCGTGGCCGTTCTTGAGGTCGGGCTCCACGCGGTGCGCCACGTCGCCGACCTTGCGCCAGCGCTCGTGGGCGGTGTCGGCGAGCTCGTCGAAGCGGCCGCGGATGCCGGCCCGCCATGACTGCCGCACCGCGGCGCGGACCTTCTCGGAGAGCGCCGGGTCGCCTGCGATGTGCCGGGCCTCGAGCAGGCCGAGCGCGGCACGCATGTCGGTGGCGGCCACCTGCACGGCCTGACCGGGTGTGCGGACGGAGTGGTCGAGCCCGATCCCGGCGTCCCACAGCGGGTACCACAGTTCCCCGGCCAGCCGCTCGACGTCCGTGCGGCCGTCGTGCAGCAGGACCAGGTCGAGGTCGGACCACGGCGCCAGCTCCCGGCGGCCCAGCGCCCCGACCGCGACGAGCGCGGCGCGGTCCGTGAGCCCGATCGCGGCGGCCCGTGAAGAGAGCCAGAAGTCGTGCAGGTCGACCAGCGCCGTGCGCAGCGCCTCCGGTCCGAGGCGGCGCTTGCCCGTGCCCTGTTCCAGCAGCACGGCCTTCGCCCGGGCCAGGTCCTCCGCGTCCCCCGACGCCACGGCCACGGCACCCACCAGCTGTTTCCCCTCCTACCGCCGAAAGGCGGCATGGTGGCCCCGCTCCGCAGAGCCGGGCCACCATGCCGTGCAGAACAGGACGGTCAGACGGCGTCGGAGCCGCGCTCCCCTGTACGGACGCGGACCACCGTCTCCACCGGGGTGATCCAGACCTTGCCGTCGCCGATCTTGCCGGTGCGGGCCGACTCGACGATGGCGTCCACCACCTTGTCGGCGTTGGTGTCGTCCGCGACGACCTCGACCCGGACCTTGGGCACGAAGTCGACGGAGTACTCCGCACCGCGGTAGACCTCGGTGTGGCCCTTCTGCCGGCCGTAGCCCTGCACCTCGCTGACGGTCATGCCCAGGACGCCGATCTGCTCCAGCGCATTCTTGACGTCCTCGAGGACGAACGGCTTCACGATCGCCGTTACGAGCTTCATGCGTCAGCTCTCCTTGCCTGCGGTGGCGGGAACCTGCTCCGCCGGGGCGGGGGCGCTCGGCGCGGGCCGCGACGAGCCGATGCCGGCGAGGCTACGGTGGCTGGAGAAGTCGTAGCCGGTCTCCGCGTGCTCGGTCTCGTCGATGCCGGTGGCCTCGGCCTCCGCGGTGACCCGGCCACCGCCGGTCACTGCCTTGACGAGGTAGCCGAGCACCAGCGAGAGCACGAACGAGTAGACCAGCACCGCGATCGCGCCCACGGCCTGCCGCCACAGCTGGTCGACGCCGCCGCCGTAGAAGAGGCCGTCGACGCCCGCCGGGGCGCTCGCGGTGCCGAAGAAGCCGACGAGCAGCGTGCCGACGAGACCGCCGACCAGGTGGACGCCGACCACGTCGAGCGAGTCGTCGTAGCCGAACCGGAACTTCAGGCCGACCGCGAGGGCGCACAGGACACCGGCGATCACGCCCACCAGGATCGCGCCGATCGGCGAGACCGCCGAGCAGGACGGCGTGATCGCGACGAGGCCGGCCACCACGCCGGACGCCGCACCGAGGCTCGTGGGCTTGCCGTCGCGGATCCGCTCGACGAGCAGCCAGGCGAGCATGGCGGCCGAGGTGGCGACGAGCGTGTTGACGAAGGTGATGCCGGCGATCCCGTTCGAGGCGACCGCGGAACCGGAGTTGAACCCGAACCACCCGAACCACAGCAGGCCGGCGCCCAGCATGACCAGCGTCAGGTTGTGCGGCCGCATCGGCTCCTTCGGCCAGCCGCGGCGCCTGCCGAGAACGATGACGAGCGCGAGGGCCGCCGCACCGGCGTTGATGTGCACCGCCGTGCCACCCGCGAAGTCGATGGCCTTGAGCTGGTTGGCGATCCAGCCACCCGTCTCGGCGGTGACCCCGTCGAAGGAGAACACCCAGTGCGCGACCGGGAAGTAGACGACCGTCGCCCACAGGCCGGCGAACAGCAGCCAGGCGCCGAACTTCATGCGGTCGGCCACCGCACCGGAGATCAGCGCGACGGTGATGATCGCGAACATCGCCTGGAAGGCGACGAAGACGGTGGCCGGGATGGTGCCGACGAGCGGGATCTCGGCGGGCGGGCCACCCTCGGTGGCCAGGTAGGTGCCGCCGAACGTGCCCTGCAGGCCCGCGAACTCGCCCGGGTTCCCGAGCAGGCCGCCGCCGACGTCGTTGCCGAACGCCACCGAGTAGCCGTAGAGCACCCAGAGGACGCCGACGACGCCCATGGCCGAGAAGCTCATCATGATCATGTTGAGGACGCTCTTGCTGCGGACCATGCCGCCGTAGAAGAACGCCAGGCCCGGTGTCATCAGAAGCACCAGCGCTGAGCTGGCGAGCATCCAAGCGGTATCGCCGGTATCCACGGAACTCCCTCCCGTCTCGGCCGCCGATGCCAGCGGCAAGCTGGGAGGAACTATCTGTTCGGCGTGTTTCGGACGCCCTCCACCGTTGTTTCCGGCCCGTGAACGAGCAGGGCGCGGATGTTACAACCGGATGACGGCGGCATCCGGGGTCATCGAAGCAGCGCGTCGACGAAGGCGGCCGGGTCGAACGGGGCCAGGTCGTCCGGGCCCTCACCGAGGCCGACGAGCTTGACCGGCACCCCCAGCTCGCGCTGCACCCGGAACACGATGCCGCCCTTCGCGGTGCCGTCCAACTTGGTCAGTGCGATACCGGTGACCTTGACGACGTCGGCGAACACCCGCGCCTGCGTGAGCCCGTTCTGCCCCGTGGTGGCGTCGAGGACCAGCAGCACCTCGTCCACCTCGGCCTGCCGCTCCACCACCCGCTTGACCTTGCCCAGCTCGTCCATCAGGCCGGTCTTCGTGTGCAGCCGGCCCGCGGTGTCCAGCAGGACGGCGTCGGCACCCTCCTCGGCGCCCTGCTTGACCGCGTCGAAGGCGACGCTGGCGGGGTCGGCACCCTCCGGCCCGCGAACGACCGTGGCCCCGGCCCGCTCGCCCCAGGTGGCGAGCTGCTCGGCGGCGGCGGCGCGGAACGTGTCGGCGGCACCGAGCACCACGTGGCGCCCGCCCGCGACCAGCACGCGGGCCAGCTTCCCGGTGGTGGTGGTCTTGCCGGTGCCGTTGACCCCGACGACCAGCACGACGCCCGGGCGTCCGCTGTGCGGCAGTGCGCGAACGGAACGGTCCAGATCCGTGTGCAGCGCGTTCGTGAGCACCTCGCGCAGCAGCTGCCGCGCCTGTTCCGAGGTGCGCACGGCCCGGGCGGCGAGCTCGGTGCGCAAGGTGTCGACCAGCTCGAGGGTCATCTCCGGGCCGAGATCGGCCTGCAGGAGCATCGCCTCGACGTCCTCCCACGACTCCTCGTCCAGCTCACCGGCGCCGAGCAGGCCGAGCAGGCCCTGGCCGAAGCCGCTGCGGGAGCGGGCGAGCCGGCCGCGCAGGCGCTCCAGCCGCCCCTCTGCGGGGGCGATGTCGGTGGGCGCGGCCGGGGGCGCCGCGGGGGGCGCGGATCCGTTCGTAGACGGCGCGGGGGCGGTCGGGACCTCGACCGACTCCACCGTCGCCGGCGGGACGGTGGGGTCCGGCGCCGGAGCGGCGGGCGGCACGAACGGGGTGCCGTCGGTGGTGGGCGCGGGGGCGAACGGGGGCTCCGCGCCGGGCGGGGCGGGCGGCGCCTCCGGTTCGGCTGGTTCGGTCCCCGTGTCGGCGGTCTCCGTGCTGCTGGAGAAGGCGATCCCGCTTCCGGCCTGGTAGGTGCCACGTCTGGGCGGCGCGGTACCGGTCCCGCGCTCGACCTGGTCCCGCTCGCGCAGGCTGATCTGGCGCCTGCGGCGCAGCACGAGGCCGAGCGCGACGGCGATGATCAGGATCGCCACCACGATGGCAACGACGATCCAGAGGGTCTGCGTGGTCACGCATCCACCCTGTCACGCCCGGCGAGGCGCGCAGCGCCGAGCACCCCATCGGCTTCCGACGAACGGCGCGTTCGTCGGATAGGTTCCGACGAACGCGCCGTTCGTGGAACGAGCGATGCGTCAGCTGGCGGCGCGGAGGCGCTGGCTGATCACCGTGGTGATCCCGTCGCCGCGCATCGAGACGCCGTAGAGCGCGTCCGCGACCTCCATCGTCGGCTTCTGGTGGGTGATCACGATGAGCTGGCTGGTCTCGCGCAGCTCCTCCATGAGGGAGATGAGCCGGCGGAGGTTGACGTCGTCGAGGGCGGCCTCGATCTCGTCGAGGATGTAGAACGGCGACGGGCGGGCGCGGAAGATCGCCACCAGCAGCGCCATCGCGGTGAGCGAGCGCTCGCCGCCGGAGAGCAGCGACAGCCGCTTCACCTTCTTGCCCGGCGGCCGCGCCTCGACCTCGACGCCGGTGGTGAGCATGTCGTCGGGGTCGGTGAGCACGAGCCGGCCCTCGCCGCCGGGGAACAGCGTGCGGAAGACGATCTCGAACTCGCGCGCCACGTCGGCGTAGGCCGTCGCGAACACCTCGAGGATCTTGTCGTCCACCTCGCGGACGACCGTCAGCAGGTCGCGCCGGGTGTTCTTGAGGTCCTCCAGCTGGGTGGACAGGAACCGGTAGCGCTCCTCCAACGCGGCGAACTCCTCCAGCGCCAGCGGGTTGACCTTGCCCAGGAGCGTGAGGTCCTTCTCGGCGCGCTGGGCCCGCCGCTCCTGGGAGCCGCGGTCGTACGGCATGGACGGGGGCTCGACGACGTCCTCGCCCCGTTCCTTCGCCGCCTCGTACTCGGCCAGCTCGGCGGGCGACGGCGGCACCGGGACGTCCGGGCCGTACTCGGCGACGAGGTCGTCGACGCCGAGGCCGTGCTCGCCGAGCACCTTCTCCGTGAGCTGCTCGAGGCGCAGCCGGTTCTGGGCGCGCAGCACCTCGTCGCGGTGCACGGCGTCGGTGAGCTTGTCCATCAGCGCGGACAGCCGGCCGGTGGTGGCGCGGGCCTCGCCGAGGGCGCGCTCGCGGGCGTCGCGGGCCGCAGCGGCGGCGTCGCGTTCCAGCGCGGCCGCGGCGAGCGACTCGGCGATCCGGGCGCTCGCGACCTGCCCCGCCTCGACGACGGCCCGCGCGATCCGCGCGCCGCGCTCGCGCGCCTCGCGGGCGGCAGCGGCCCGCGCCCTCGCCTGGCGTTCCGAGGCCGCCTGGCGGCGCAACGACTCCGCGCGCCCCGCGATCGCACGCGCCCGCTCCTCGGCGGTGCGCAGGGTGAGCCGGGCCTCGACCTCCTCGGCCCGCGCCGCCGCGACCGACTCGGCGGCGGCGTCGCGGATCTCGGTGTCGGGCTCGTCCTCCAGCGGCTCGTCCTCGGCCCGTGCGAGCTGCTGCTCGGCGGCCTCGAGGGCGAGCAGGGCGTCGGAGCGGCGGGTCTCGACCGCGTCGCGGCGCTCGCGCAGGCGCTGCGCCTCGGCGGTCGCCGAGCGGACGGCCTGCTCCAGCCGGCCGAGCTGCGCCGATGCGGCGGCCTTGCGCGCCTCCGCCGCGTTCTGCACCTGCTTGGCGGACTCGACGTCCGCGAGACGCGCGGCCTCCTCGGCGCGGGCACCCTCCAGGGCGGGGCGCAGGCGGGCGAGCTCCTCCTCGACGGCCTCGCGGCGCTCCAGGGCCTCGTTCACCGCGGCCTGCACGTCCAGCGCGCTTGACGCGGTGCCCGATCCACCGGAGGCGCGGGCCGCGCCGAGGACGTCACCGTCGCGGGTGACGGCGGTGAGCTCCGGGTGCTCGGCGACCACGGCCTGGGCGGCGGCGAGGTCGTCGACGACCAGGACCCTGTCGAGCAGGAGCGCGACGGCCGAGGCAATCGAGGGTTCGGCGGTGACGAAGTCGAGCGCCCACCGCCCCTGCCCGACGTCAGCATGGCCACCTTCATGACGCCTGGTGCCATGAAGGTGGCCATGCTGACGTTCGGGAGCCACCACCAGGCTGGCGCGGCCTGCGTCGCGGGACCTCAGGAGTTGGAGGGCGCTCACTGCCGCGTCGGGCGACTCCACCGCCAGCGCGTCGGCCAGCTCGCCCAGCGCCGCGGCGACCGCGGCTCGGGCGTCCGGCTCGACCGTGAGCAGGCCGGAGAGCGGGCCCAGCACGCCGTCGGTGCCCACGAGCTCGCCGGAGCCGTCGCGGCGGGCGAGGCTCACGGAAAGGGCGTCGACGCGCGCCCGCCAGTGGGCCCGCTGCTGCTCCAGCTCGCGCTCGCGGGCCACCAGCTCGGCCACCCGGGCGCGGGCGGTCCGATGTCCCTCGGCGGCTGCGGCGCTGCGCTCCTCCAGACCGGTGTCACCCTCGTCGAGGGCGCCCAGCTCGTCGCGGGCCTGCTCCAGCTCCGCCTCGGCGACGGCGGTGCGCTCCTGCGCCTCGGCGAGCGCCTCGGACAGCCGGTCGATCTCGTCGGCGGTGGCGGCGGCGCCGCTGCGCAGGGCCTCGGCGCGGCCGGCGAGGGTGGCGATGCCGGCCTTGCGGTCGGCGAGGGCCCGGACGGCGGCCATGTGGGCGCGCTCGGCTGCAGCGAGGGTCTTCTCGTGCTCGGTGCGCTCCTCGAGGACGTCCGACAGCATTCGCCGGGCCTCGGCGACGGCCGCCACCAGCTCGGCCTCCTGCTCGGCGATGGCGTCGGCCTCGGCGTCGAGCTCGTCGGGGTCGCGGCCGGGGGCGCGTTCCTGCGGGTCGGCGAGGTGGCGGCTGCGTTCCTGCGCAAGCCGGACGGTGCCGGCGAGCCGTTCGGCGAGCGCCGAGAGCCGGTACCAGGTGTCCTGGGCGGCGGCCAGCCGCGGCGCGTCCTGCGCGAGGGCGGCCTCGAGCCGTTCCTGCTCGACGCGCGCGACCGACAGCTGCTCCTCGACCTCGGCGCGCCGGGCGCGGGCGCTCGCCTCGTCGGCCTCCTCGCGGGCGAGCTGCGTGCGCACGGTGACGATGTCGTCCGCGGCCAGCCGCAGGCGGGCGTCGCGCAGCTCGGACTGCACCGACTGGGCCCGGCGGGCGATCTCGGCCTGCCGGCCGAGCGGCTTGAGCTGACGGCGCAGCTCTGCCGTGAGGTCGGTGAGCCGGGTGAGGTTGGCCTGCATCGCGTCGAGCTTGCGGAGGGCCTTCTCCTTGCGTTTGCGGTGCTTGAGGACGCCCGCGGCCTCCTCGATGTAGGCGCGGCGGTCCTCCGGCTTGCTCTGCAGCACGGAGTCGAGCTGGCCCTGCCCGACGATGACGTGCATCTCCCGGCCGATGCCGGAGTCGGACAGCAGCTC
The DNA here is from genome assembly GCF_006717045.1 of Pseudonocardia cypriaca. Classification (NCBI taxonomy): domain Bacteria; kingdom Bacillati; phylum Actinomycetota; class Actinomycetes; order Pseudonocardiales; family Pseudonocardiaceae; genus Pseudonocardia; species Pseudonocardia cypriaca. The sequence continues at coordinate 1,609,327 of NZ_VFPH01000001.1, read as the reverse complement.
CTGGATGTCGAGCAGCCGGCACGTGTTGCCGTTGATCTCGTACTCCCCGGCGCCGTCGCGGAACATCCGCCGGGTGATCGAGACCTCGGAGTACTCGATCGGCAGGGCGCCGTCGGAGTTGTCGATCGTGAGCGTGACCTCGGCGCGGCCCAGCGGGGCCCGCCCCGAGGTGCCCGCGAAGATGACGTCCTCCATCTTCCCGCCGCGCAGCGCCTTGGCGCCCTGCTCCCCCAGCACCCAGCTGATCGCGTCGACGACGTTCGACTTGCCCGACCCGTTCGGGCCGACGACGCAGGTGATGCCCGGCTCCAGCCGCAGTGTCGTGGCCGAGGCGAAGGACTTGAAGCCCTTCAGCGTCAGGCTCTTGAGGTGCACGGGCGGAGTTCTCCAAAGGCAGGGACAGTCGATCGAGGCTACCGCTACCGCTCCTCGAACCCCCGCAGGCCGCCGCGCGCCTCGCTCCATTGTTCGACGACGTGATCGACACTGCCCGGAGTCGAACCACTACGCAACGCAGCCAGGAGTAACTCACACGGGTGATGTTCACCTTCGGCGACGACGACGACACGTCCGTCCGGGAGGTTGCGGGCGCTGCCCACCAGGCCGAGCTCGAGGGCGCGAGATCGAGTCCACCAGCGGAAACCGACGCCCTGCACGTGGCCGTGCACCCATGCCGTGAGCCGCACCGCCTCATCGCTGCGGGTGATCACGAGCTGCTAGCTTACCCGTTCGTGCCCCCCAACCGGTCTAACGCCGGTGCGCAGATGCTCGCACTCGCAACCGGCGTCGTGCTGGTCGCCGGGGTCGCGGTCGCGACCTTCCCGAACGAGGTCGTGCCCACCGAACTGCGCACGGATGCGATCGCCGCGTCCACGGGCTCCGCCTTCGGCACCGACGTGGTGCCGAAGGCCGCGCAGGTGGACGACCGGCCCCCGCCCACGGAGATCTCGACCGTGCACGCCTACGCGTCGGTGCCCGGCGCGACGGCGGGCGGCCCGAAACCGGAACCATCGCCAACCCCGTCGACGGCGCCACCTCCACCGCGGGAGCCCGTCGCGGTGTCCGGCTCCATGGGCGAGGTCATCGCCCTGACGAACGAGCGCAGGCGCGAGGCGGGCTGCGGCGCTCTCGCACCGGACGCCCGCCTGACCCGCGCCGCGCAGGCACACGCGTCGGACATGAACGAGAACGGCTACTTCGAGCACGTGAGCCGGGACGGGCGCCGCTTCGAGCAGCGGGTCCGCGCGGCCGGCTACCCGCGGCCGGGGGCGGAGAACATCGCCAAGGGCCAGACGAGCCCCAGCCAGGTGGTGCGGGAGTGGATGGCGTCGCCGTCGCACCGCTCGGCGATGCTGACGTGCGCCTTCACCACGATCGGTGTGGCCAGGTCGGGCAACTACTGGGTGCAGGAGTTCGGCAGGTAGCTCGGGGAGCTGCGGCGTTCCAACGTTGCGATGACCACCAGCGCCACCCCCGTGACGGCGGTCAGTACAGCCGACGACCAGGCCAGCGCCTGCGCGTGCGCCGTCGCGGCGGGTGCGTCCGGCCGGAGCACCGCGAAGAAGACCGCGCCGATTGCCGTCACACCCAGGCTGTTGCCCACCTGGGTGGTGGTGAGGAGCACTCCCGACGCCACGCCGACGGCATCATCCGGCGCGGCGGCGAGCACGAGCGCGACGAGGGGGTTCGTCGCCAGGCCCTGACCGGCCCCCGCCACCAGCATCAGCGCCGCGACGAGCACCGGCTGCACCGCCACCGGTGCGAGGGCGGCGACGGCGGCGATGCCGCCCAGCGCCGCGGCCACGATGCAGCTCCCGGTGATGGGAACGGCGCGCCCGAACCTGCGGTACGACCGGGGCGCGGTGGCGGACGCGACGGCGAACCCGAGGCCAAGGGGCGCGAACACGAGCCCCGTCTGCAACGGTGATGCGCCGAGGCCGTCCTGCAGGTGGTGGGTGAGGACGAAGACGAGCGGGGCGCTCGCGCCCGCGGCGTAGAGCAACAGGATCGCGACGATCCCCGTGGCGAAGCGGCGTTCGGAGAACAACCCCGGTGGCACGATCGGAGCGCGGCGCAGCCGCTCGAGCCGCCGTTCGTACCAGAGGAACCCGGCGATCAGGGCGGGCGAGCACGCGAGCACGGCGACGGTCCACCACGGCCAGCCGGTCTCGGGTCCCCGGCTGATCGGCACGAGGAACGCGAGCAGGGTGACGGCCCCGAGGACGGCGCCGAGCAGGTCCAGGCGATGGCGCTCGGCCGCCCGGGACTCGGGCACGGCCAGCGCGGCCGCCCCGACGACGAGGGCGCCGAGCGGGAGGTTCACCAGGAACACCGACCGCCAGCCGAGCCCGGCGACGTCGGCGCCGACGAGCAGTCCGCCGAGCGCCGGCCCGCAGACGACCCCGAGGCCGATCGTGGCGCCGTACCAGCCGACGGCGCGGTCCCGCGCGGGCTGCGGGAAGGTGGCGCGGATGATCGACAGGACCTGGGGAAGCATCGCCGCAGCGGCGAGCCCTTGGGCCAGCCTGGCCCCGATGAGGGCGCCGGTCGCCGGGGCCACCCCGGCCGCCGCGGAGGCGGCGGCGTAGGCGGACATGCCGACGAGGAAGAGCCTGCGCCGCCCGCACCGGTCGCCGAGCCGCCCGCCGACGACGAGGCCGACGGCGTAGGCCGTGCCGTACCCGGCCACCATCCACTGGGTCTGGGCGGCGGTCGCGCCGAGGTCGGACCGGATCGCAGGCAGGGCGACGGTCACGACGAACGGGTCGAGCACCCCCATGAACGACCCGAGCAGCAGCGCCGGCAGCGCCAGCCGGTTCCGGACCGTCGTCCCGGCGCCGCCCTGTTCCACACCACCTCGTACCCCACCCGGGCCTCGCCCACCTCCCGGGTCGGGATCGGGTCCGTGCCGGCGCCCCCGACGTGCCGGCACGGACCCGTGGCTCAGCGGGGCGCGGTGCCCGGTGGGGTCTCCGGCGGCGGCGGGGTCGACGGAGCAGGCGGCACGGACTCGACCGCCGGTCCCGGGGTGGGCACGGGCGTCGGCACGGCGGTCGCGGACCCGGCACCCGGTGCGGACGTCGTGGGAACCGCGACCACCAGCGGCCCAGCCGGGACGTGCTGGCATCGACCGGTGCGGGAGTTGTACTCCCAGGTCCCCCGGGGATAGGCCGCCGTGCTGTCGGGGTCGGCGTCATCGTCGGCTTCGCTGCACTCGTAGCCGCCCGATGTGTCGATCGGCATGCCGTCCTGGTCGAACAGGTACACCCCGCTGAGCGGGTTGCCCGCTGCATCCACGGGGCGGATGTCGCGGATCTGCCGCTCCGAGTCCTGCCACAGCCCCATCTGGTAGGCCGACGGGTAGCTCTCCGGGGCCGGGGACGGGGACGAGAGGAGGATCCCGGCGGGGAGCAGGACTGCGGCCAGGGTGTTCAGCGGCACCACCGCCCACAGCCAGCGCCGGTCGCGCTTGCTGCGGTAACCCACCCACACCGAGACCGGGACGGCGACGAGTGCGACGAGCAGCATGGCGGGCAGGTCGCCCCCGAGGAAGACCCCGACCACGAGGGCGGCGGCGGCGACCGCGCGGATGACCCACCACGCGGGCTGCAGGCTCGCCACGAAACCGGCGACGGTGCCCGGGGTGGCGGCCGCCGTCGGCAGCCCGTCGGCGAACCGCCGCACCTCCGGGAGCGCCGCCACGCTCGGCACGGCAGGCCCCTCCCGGCCGACGAGGAGCAGCCCCAGCACGCCCGCCAGGAACGCGAGCAGCAGGATGACGGGCTCACGGGCGACGAACCCGAGCACGACGAGGACGGTGGCCGCGACGAGCGCCGTCACCGCGAGCCGGGCGAGCGCGTGGCCCGGACTCCCTGCCTCCGGCGCTGCGGGCGCATAGCCCGCGGCGGCGCGCAGCTCGGCGGCGTACTCGCTCGGGAGCCCCAGGCGCGCGGTCAGCGCCGCCAGGTCCGCTGAGCCGCCGAGCTCGGCGGTGAGGTCCGCGAGGTGCGCACGGACTTCGTCGAGGATCTCCCCGACCTCCGGCGCCGGGAGATCCGCCAGCGCGGCCCGGACACCGGCCAGGTACTCCTCCGCAGCGGGGTTCGCCACGTGCACCTGCGTCGTCCCGTCGTCGGTCATGCTGCCCCCACCAGCCCTTCCATCGTCGCGGCGAACGCCCGCCAGGTCTTCGCCATCTCGCGGAGGCGGTCGCGCCCCGGCGCGTTCAGGCTGTAGTACTTGCGGTGCGGCCCTTCCTCGCTCGGTACGACGTACGAGGTGAGCAGCCCGGCGTTGTAGAGCCGTCGCAGCGTGCCGTACACCGAGGCGTCGCCCACCTCCTGCAAGCCCGCCGCGCGCAGGCCGCGCACCACGTCGTACCCGTAGCCGTCGCCGCGATCGAGCACCGCGAGCACGGCGAGGTCGAGCACACCCTTGAGCAGCTGGCTCGTGTCCACGCCTGCCCTCCTTCTGCGCGATGCCCCCTCCTGCGGGTTGCCCCTCCTGCGGGTTGCCCCTCCTGCGGGTTGCACAGTACTACGCATAGCGCAGTAGCAGGCACCCGGCCGCCACCACGCGCCCCGACTACGCTTCGCCGCATGTCCGTGGTCGACAACGCGATCTACATCGACGGCAAGCGGGCCGCGGCACCCAGCTCACTGAATCGGACGTTCGAGGAGCTGCGACAGTGCCCCGACCAGGGCCGCAGCTTCTGCTGGATCGGTCTGCTGCGCCCGACCGCCGAGGAGATCCAGGCGGTCGCGGAGGAGTTCTCGCTGCACGGTCTCGCCGTGGAGGACACGATCACGGCGCACCAGCGGCCCAAGATCGAGCGCTACGGCGACGTGCTGTTCGTGGTACTGCGCCCGGCACGCTACGTCGACCCCGTCGAGGTCGTGGAGATCGGCGAGATCCACCTGTTCCTCGGGCCCGACTTCGTCATCACTGTCCGGCACGCGGAGAAGCCCGACCTCGCGCAGGTGCGGCAGCGGCTGGAGCGCGAGCCCGACCTCCTGGACAACGGCCCGTACGCGGTGCTCTACGCGGTGCTCGACCGGATCGTCGACGACTACGCCCCCGTGCTCGACGGCCTGCAGGACGACATCGACGAGATCGAGGTGCAGGTCTTCGGCGGTGACCCCGGCGTGTCCAAGCGGATCTACCAGCTCTCCCGAGAGGTCATCGAGTTCCAGCGCGCCGTCGAGCCGCTGTCGGACATGTTCGACGCCCTGCGGGAGCGGCTGAAGGAACAGGCGGGCGAGTCCGACCTCGAACTGCGCCGCGCGCTGCGCGACGTCGCCGACCACTCCACCCGCGTGCTGGAACGCATCGAGGCGTTCCGGCAGCTGCTCGCCAACATCCTGCAGGTCAACGCGGCGCTCGTCGGCCAGCGGCAGAACGAGGAGATGGCCCGCATGACGCAGGCGGGCTACGAGCAGAACGAGCAGGTCAAGCGCATCTCGTCGTGGGCGGCCATCCTGTTCGCGCCCACGCTGGTGGCCTCGATCTACGGCATGAACTTCACGCACATGCCCGAGCTCGACTGGACGCTGGGCTACCCGTTCGCCGTCGTGCTGATGTTCCTGCTCGCCCTGGGCCTCTACATCGTCTTCAAACGCCGCGGCTGGCTGTAGGAGCCGCCTCGATCACGTGCTTGGCGGCGGTGGCCCGGGTTGCAGCGGTGAGATCCAGGTCTGCGCCGGCGAGCAGCGCCCGCCACTCGTCCTCGGTGCGCTCCCTCCCGCCCGCGGACACGAGCATCATGAGGTCGAGGAACTTCGCGGCCGGATCCTCGTTCGGCGGGCCCACGACCGCCTCCACGAGGAGCACCCGGGCCTCCGGGGCCATCGCCCTCCGGACGTTCCGCAGGATGCGCAGCGCGTGCTCGTCCGCCCAGTCGTGCAGGACGCGGGCGAGGAGGTACGCGTCGGCCCCCGACGGCACCTCGGCGAAGAAGTCGCCGGGCACCACGCTCACCCGGTCGGCCACCGCCGCGGCGTGGAGCACCGGGTCCGCGCCCGCGACGACGTGCGGCCGGTCGAACAGGATCCCGCGCACCGACGGGTGCGCCGCGAGCACGTCCGCGAGCACCGCGCCGGTCCCACCGCCGATGTCGGCGACCACCCCGTACCGGCCGAAGTCGTGCGCGGCCAGGACGGCCGCACCGTCCGCGTGGGACGACGTGCGCATCGTCGCGTCGAAGAGCTCGCCGTGCCCCGGGTGCCTGCGGCGGTACTCCCAGACGTCGCAGCCGAGGGCGTGCACGGCGGCGTTCCCGCCGGTCCGCACGCTGTGCGCCAGCTCGGCCCACGCCCGCCACTCGTAGTCGGCGCCGAACATGCGCGCGGCGGGGTCCAGCGAGAGCGGGTGGTCGCGGCACAGGTAGCGGCCCATCGGGCTCAGGTCGAACCGCCGCTGTGCGCACTCGGTGAAGACGCCGATCGACGCCAGCGCCCGGAGCAGCCGGTACAACGCCGGGGCGTGGGTGCCCGTCGCCACGGCCAGCTCGTCGACGTCGCGCGGCCCGTCCCGGAGCAGGTCGGCGATCCCGAGCTCGGCCGCCACGGTCACCGCCCGCGAACGCTGGTAGCCGCGGACGACGGCGAGCAGCTCCTGGAATTCCTGCGGCGGCGCGTCCATGTTCCCTCCCGACCCGGTCGCGGGAGGTGCTCGCTCCGGGGAGGGCTGAGCGTCACCCGTAATGGGCGCCGCCTGAAGCCCATCGGACGCGAGTGCCGTTCGTAGGAGCCCGCCAGTTGACGGGGTTGGCGCGATCCTCGACCGCGCTCCGCCTTGATCGCTCGGAGCTGCACGACCCCTGGCCCCGCTCGCCCTCGCGGCTTCACCCACTGGGACTCCGGTTGGCGTGCGCCCTGCGAGATGCTCGCCTTGCCTCCCGGACCTGCGACGAGCACGTCCCGGGGGATGCACGGCGACAATCCAGTGGTCACCCATGGAACCGGGGTCGGGACCACCGGATAGTTGCGTGGGCACCCGAGGGTGACGGTCTCGTCGTGAACGGGCGTGCCCCCAAGTCGGGGACGGCCGCCCGCGCAACCACGGAATTCGGTAGTCACCCAACGCAGCCATCTCCGGATGTGCGCGGGCGATGCGACCGAGGAGGACTAGGCACAAGGCCGGGAGCGATCCGCGACGGCATCCGGTGCAGGGGTGTCGGGAACGGCGCGCCAAGCCGAGGCTCTGATGATCGCGCCCCATGATCGTCGCGACATGCGACTCATCGCCCCCACCAGGACGATCCGCCTCACCTCGGACCGATCACGCGGCCTTGATCGCCGCGAGATCACGCTTTGTGCCCTCGACAGGGCGATCCGCGCCATCCCGGACCGATCACGAGCGTGCTGATCCATCCGAGACCCGATCCCGTCTCAGGGGTGCGGGTTGCGGGGGCGCGGTTGGCAGCGGGGGCAGCTGTAGGAGCTGCGGTTCATGAACGGGTCGCGCCGGATCGGGGTGCCGCAGCGCGGGCACGGGCGGTCGGCCTGGCCGTACACCGCGAGCGAGCGGTCGAAGTAGCCGGATGCCCCGTTCACGTTGACGTAGAGGGCGTCGAACGAGGTCCCTCCGGCGGTCAGCGCCTCCCCCATGACGGCCGTGGCCGCACCGAGCACGGCCCGTCCCTGCCCGCGGGTGAGCCCCTCGGTGGGGCGGGTGCCGTGCAGTCGGGCGCGCCAGAGGGCCTCGTCCGCGTAGATGTTGCCGATGCCGGAGACCACGGTCTGGTCGAGCAGTGCGCGCTTGAGGCCGGTGCGGCGGCGGCGGATGGCGGCGACCGCCTCGTCCATGTCGAACGCGGGGTCCATCGGGTCGCGGGCGATGTGGGCGACGGGAGCGGGGACCAGTCCCCCGCCTGCCGCCGGCACCAGGGGGTGCACCGACAGCCCACCGAACGTCCGCTGGTCGACGAACCGCAGCTCCGGGCCGGAGTCGGCGAACCGCAGCCGGACGCGCAGGTGCGTCTCGTCAGGGCGGTCCGCGTCGGCGACGAGCATCTGCCCGCTCATGCCGAGGTGCGCGAGCACCGCGTCCTCGCCGTCGTCGGCGTGGTCGAGCTCGAGCCACAGGTACTTCCCGCGGCGGCGGGCGCCGGTGATCGTGCGGCCGAGGAGGCGGGCGGCGAAGTCGGCGGCGCCCTCGGCGTGCCGGCGTACGGCGCGCGGGTGCGCAACGCTGACCTCTGCGACCTTGCGGTCGATGACGTGCTCGGCGAGGCCGCGACGAACGACCTCCACCTCGGGCAGCTCGGGCACCTGCGGAGGCTAGTTCCGGCCCGACTCGCCGCCGGCGGCGGCCTCTGCCGTGAGGGTGCGCCAGGCGAGCTCGGCGGCCTTCTGCTCGGCCTCCTTCTTCGTGCGCCCGACCCCGGAGCCGAGCTCGCGGCCCGCGACCACGGCCGTGGCCGTGAACTCCTTGAGGTGGTCCGGCCCGTCCTCGGCGATGCGGTACTCGGGCACGCCGAGTTCCGCGGACGCGGTGAGCTCCTGCAGGCTGGTCTTCCAGTCCAGACCGGCGCCGAGCAGCGGGGCACCCTGCAGCAGCGCGTCGAACAGCCGGTGGACCAGCTCGCGGGCGGTGTCGAGACCGTGCTCGAGGTAGACCGCGCCGATCAGCGCCTCGGTGGCGTCGGCGAGGATGCTCGCCTTCTCCCGGCCACCGGTCATCTCCTCGCCCCGGCCCAGGTAGAGGTGCGCGCCGAGCCCGTTGTCCCCGAGGGTGGCGGCCACGCCCGCGAGGGCGTGCATGTTCACGACGCTCGCCCGCAGCTTGGCGAGCTGCCCCTCGGGCAGCTCGGGGTGGTCGCGGTACAGCCGCTCGGTGACGATGATCGAGAGCACCGAGTCGCCGAGGAACTCCAGCCGCTCGTTGGTGGGCAGTCCGCCGTTCTCGTACGCGTACGAGCGGTGGGTGAGCGCCAGGGTGAGGAGCTCCTCGGAGACCTTCACACCCAACGACGCGAGAAGGGGCCCGCGGTCATCCGCGAGCCCCTGTGGGGCGCGTTCCGCCATCCGCCCGTCGTCAGGCCGGGGTGACGACCGGGCGGCCGTCGTAGGTGCCGCAGGTGGGGCAGGCGACGTGCGGCGGCTTGGTGGCCCGGCAGGCCCGGTTGGAGCAGGCGACGAGGGTGGGAACAGCGGCCTTCCACTGCGCCCGGCGCGAGCGCGTGTTCGACCGCGACATCCGGCGCTTCGGAACAGCCACGTGAGATCTCCTAGCAGTGTGTGCGGGGTCAGTCGGCGGACAGGTGCTCCTTGAGAGCGGCCCACCGAGGATCCAGTGTCTCATGCCCGTGGTCGGGCGCGAGGTCGGCCCACTTCTCCCCGCAGTCGGGGCACAGGCCGCGGCAGTCGTCGCGGCAGAGCGGGGCCAGCGGCAGGGCGAGCACCACGGCGTCGCGCACGATCTGCTCGACGTCGACCAGCTCGTTCACCACCCGCGGCAGCTCGTCGGCGTCGGTGGTCTCGTCGGTGAGGCTGTCCGGGTAGGCGAACAGCTCCGACAGCTCCACGTCGAGCTCGTCCGAGAGCGCGTCGAGGCAGCGGGCGCACTCCCCGGACAGCGGCGCGCGCACCGTGCCGGAGACGTACACGCCCTCCGTGACCGACTCCAGCCGCACCTCGAGCTCGATCGGTGCGCTCTCCGGGACGGCGATGGTCTCCAGCCCGAGGCGGGCCGGTCCGACGGGCGCCGGGATGCGCCTGCTGTAGGCGCGCATGGTGCCCGGGCGCCGCCCCAGCTCCCGTGTGGTGAAGACCCACGGGCTGGCCGGATCGGGGTGGCCGGGGTGGGGGTGGTGCGTGGTCACGAGTTCCAGGGTAGGCCTGTCGCGCAGCCGGGCGGCGGACCGCTACCTTCCGGGGCGTGCCCTTGATCCAGACCTGCACCGTCGAGGACCCGCTGCACGGCGTGGTGATCGTCCACACGGACATCGACCGGGGGTGGATCGAGGTGGCGGGCGACGGCTTCCCGGCGGTGCACCTGCGCCGGTCCGACACGGCCGAGGTCTCCCAGTACGTGCCGATCGGCACCCGCGACCCCGAGCACCTCACCCTCACCGTCGAGGGGGCGCGTGCCGCGCTCTCCCCCGGCCGGGGCCGGTTCACGCGCGGCTCGTTCCGGGTGGACGCGCACGTGGACGGCGTCCACTACGCCTTCCGGCCGTCGGACGAGGACGGCAGCCGCCTATCCCGGGACGGCCAGCGGCTCGGTGACCTCATGCTGGAACCGGAAACGGTGGAGCTGATGGCCGTCTGGACGCCGGGCGCGGAGGTGCGCCGGCAGGACGCAGCCGTCGGCTACGCACTGGCGACCGCCTTCGGGACGGGGGCCGAGAGCACCCTGACGATGCTGGTCAACACGTTCAGCTGGGCGTCGTACCACAACTGATCGCGGCTCCCCTCAGAGCTCGCCGAACGGGGCCGCGTAGCGGAAGGTGCCGCGCAGCTGCGGCCGGTACGCGGTGAGCGTGCGGGCCTGGAAGTGCGGCGCCCAGTCGGGCACCTCGGGGTCGATACCCAGCTCGGCAGCGGGGCGGAACCCGAACCGCGGGTAGTAGTCGGGGTGCCCGAGCAGCACCACGACGCCCTCGTCGAGCGCGTCTGCCGCGCCGAGCACCGCGTGCATCAGGGCGCTGCCGACCCCGCGGCGCTTGTGGGCCTCCCGCACGCCGAGCGGACCGAGGCCGAGCGCGGGCAGCTCGTCAGGACCGAGCGTGGCCCGCGTGACGCACACGTGCCCCACCACGGCACCGTCGACCTCGGCGACGAGCGACAGCGGCGGCAGCCACGCCTCGCTCGCCCGCAGGGCGTCGACGAGCCCCGGCTCGACGGGGGTGGCGTCCGGGTACATCGGGGCGAACGCCTCGGCGTGGACGTCGGCGATGGCGGGCACATCACCCGGCAGCTCACGGCGGATCAGCACCGGGACAAGATCCAGGTCGGGCGAGGGGCACGCAAGCGGATTGCTACCCGATGTCGCGCAGCTGCGGCCACAGCTGCGACCAGGGGATGCGCCGCTCGCGGACCAGCCAGACCGGCTCGCCCTGCTCGTCGTTGTCCAGGCCGACCCCGTTGTCGATGCGTGCGGCGAGCTCGACCCGGCCGAACCACTGGCGCAGCCGCGCCTCGTCCACGCCGACGACGATCAGGGTCGCGGCGTCCTCGGGCGGCGGACCCCAGGCCCAGTACGCGTTGTGGCCGCTGTGGGCGGGCGCGAGCGCGGGCAGGAACCGGTCGACGGCGCCCGCCTCGCCGTAGTTCCCGGTGAGCACCGCGACGCGCTCGCCTGCGGGCACCCGCTCGTGCACGGCGGCGACGGTCGCGGCGAACTCGGGCCAGCCGACGGTCTCCCCCGCGTCCGAGCTGACGTCCGGCACCGGGGTGCGGGCCAGGTCGCCGACCGGGACGAGCGGCAGCATGAGGAACGCCGACATCGCGAGGCTCAGCGCGAGGGCGGCCACCAGCAGGCCGGACCGAACCCGGCGGGCGCCGCGGGCCGCCCAGGCGACCACGGCCGGCGCGCCCGCCGCGAGCAGCAGGGGGAAGAAGCCCGCCAGGTAGTAGGGCTTGCCGCCCGTCACCAGGAACAGCACGGCCACCAGCACGTAGGCCACGGCGAACGACCGCCACGTGCGCAGCGCCGGGTCGCGGGCCAGGCGCCACCAGCCCAGCACCCACACCGGCACGAGCAGGGGACTCACGAGGACCAGCTGGAACGGCACGAACAGGTACCACGGCTCGCTGCTGGCGGAGCTGCCGCCCGCGATCGCGCCGGCCAGCGTGAACACCGGGAACCCGTTCGCGGCCTGCCAGGCCAGGTTCGGCGCCCAGATCGCGAGCGCCCCTGCGGTGCCGAGCCACGGCCACACGCTCGCCAGCGCCGCCCGCGGCCCGACCGCCAGCACGCCGACGAGAACCCCCGCGAGCAGCACCAGCGGCAGTGACTTGTTCTGCAGGGCGAGACCGGCCACTGCGCCGGTGGCGAGCCAGATCGGACCGCCGTCGCGCAGCGAGCGCGCCAGCAGCCACGTCAGGGCGGTCCAGGCGAGCAGGTCGAACGTGGTGGTCGACAGCAGGTGCCCGACGGCCAGCAGCACCGCCGAGACGCCCATGCTCGCCGCGGCCAGCAGCTGCGCCCCTCGCCCGCCGCCCAGCTCACGGGCGATCAGGCCGGTGAGCAGCACCACGAGGGCCGAGGCGAGCACCGAGGGCAGGCGCAACCCGGTGAGCGAACCGGGCAGCAACGCGTCCATCGCGCGGGCCAGCAGCGGAGTGAGCGGCGGCTGGTCGACGTAGCCGAAGGCCGCCTCCCGCCCGGCACGCAGGAAGTACAGCTCGTCGCGGTGGTACCCGTAGCGGCCGGACGTGGCGAGCAGCAGGGCGGCCACCGCACCCGCGAGCGCGGCGAGCCCGCCCCACGCCACCCGGACCCGCGGCGGATCGATCACGCCGTGACGCTAGCGCGATCCCGCCACGGGGGACATCAGCCACCGCCGCCGGGGCCACCTCCGCCGCCGTCGCCACCGGCTGCGGCCGGCGGGGGCGGGAGCAGGAGCTCCTGGCCCTCCCGGAGACCGGAGAGCACCTGCGTGTACTCGTCGCCGACCGCACCGGCCTCGAACGGCGTCGGGACCGGCTGGTTGTCGTCGCCGCGGACGTCGACGATGGTGGTCGACCCTTCGCGCCGGACCGTGGCCGACGGCACGCGTAGCGCGTTGTCCACCGACTCGACGATGACGTTGGCCAGTGCGGTCTGGCCGTCGCGCAGCCGGGTGTCGCTGCCCTCGCGCAGCACGATCGTGGCGTTGTACTGCACGATCCCGGACGACGGGGTGCCCGCGGGCGCGATCGCCAGCACGGTGGCAGGCGCGCGGAGGTCGGGAAGTGCGTCGACCGTGACCTCCACCGGCTGGTTGACGGCGATGCGCGCGGCGTCCGACTCCTCGAACGGCACGACCAGCTGGAACGAGTCGACGTTGTTCAGCACCATGAAGGCGCCTGCGGTCGACCCGCCGCTGCTTCCGGAGCTGCTGCTGGAGGCCAGCTCGCTGGTCTCGGGGAGCGTCGCCGTGCTGCCGGGCGCGACCGGCGTGGTGCCGGTCGCCTCGCCCACGAACTCGCCGACCCGCCCGTTGATCGCGGACACGACGCCCGCGACCGGGGCGTACAGCACCGTGTTGTCGACGTCCTGCTGCGCGACCCGGGCGGCCGCCTGCGCGTTGCGCAGCTGCGCCCGCCGGACCTCGATGTCGGCCGGCCGGTCGTTGCGCGCCGCGCCGCTGTCGTTCTCCGCCGAGATGACGGTCTGCTGCTCCCGCTCGATCGTCACCTGCCCGGCCGCCCGGTCGACGTCCTCGCGGTGCTTCGCCTCGTCCAGCGCGGCCTCCGACTGGAGGACCGTGCGCTTCGCGTTGTCGACGGCGGTGCGGTCGGCGTCGAGCCGTTCACAGGCGCCGGCAGGGGTCGTGCTCTGCGAGATGCCCTCCACGCGGAACGAGGCACCCTCCACGCGGGAACCGCTGTCCTCGTCGTCCGAGTCACCCTCTGCGGCGGGGGGGTTGGTCGACGAGCTCGGCGGCCTCGTCGTCGTGGGCGGCGGGCTGTCGTCCCCGTCCTCGCACGCGTCCTCGTCCCGGCGCAGCGTGTCCTGGGCGCGGTCGAGCACCTTCTTGTCGAATTCGAGCTGGTCCCGCGCCCGGTTGGTGGCCGAGCGGTTCAGGTCGTTGGTCTCGTCGACCTGCTTCTTGACCGCATCGAGGATCTCCCGCGCCTGGTCGAGCGTGCGCCCGGTGGCGTTCACGCGGTTGCCGCCCGTGGCCCGGTCCAGCTCGGCCTGCGCCTCCGCGACGCTCGCCTGCTGCTGCTGGAGGGTCTGGCGGAGCGCGAAGTCGTCGATGCGGGCGAGCTCCTGCCCGGGCACGACCCGGTCGCCGACGCCGACGAGCACCTGCGTGATCTGCCCGCGCCTGGGGAAGCCGAGCGTCTGCTCGGAGATCGCGACGAGGTTCCCCGACGCCGACACGGTCGTCTGCACCGGCCCCCGGTCCACGCGCAGCGTGGGCGGTGGCGGCGTCTCCGCGGTGCAGCCCGCGAGGGCCAGCACCGCGGCCGCACCGATGGCGCATGCCGCCCAGGCGCGCCGACCGGTCGTTCGGGACATGGGAGCTCCTGCCTTGGTCACTTCTGGTCCGACTCTCGCGCGGGTCATTGGTATCGGAGGGCCTCGATCGGGCGCAGGCGCGACGCGCGGTGGGCGGGATAACCACCCGCGATCAGGCCGATGAGCAAGCTGAACGTGAACGACAGGACGATCGAGCCCGGGTCGACCGACGGCGCCGGGAAGTCGGGGAACACCTGCGGGAGGACCGCGGCCCCGGTGAGCGAGAGACCCACACCGAGCGCGATCCCGATCAGCCCACCCAGCCCGGACAGGAACACCGACTCGAGCAGGAACTGCCCGAGGATCACGCGGGGCCGGGCGCCGATCGCCTTGCGGATGCCGATCTCCCTGGTCCGCTCCGTGACCGTCACCAGCATGATGTTCGCGACGCCGATGCTGCCGACGATCAGCGAGATCCCGGCGACGGCGGCGGTGAACAGCGTCAGGAACGACAGGAACTGCGTGGCCTCCTGGATCTGCTGCTGCAGCGCCTGCACGTCGAAGTCGCGCTTGGCGGGGTCGCGGATGTTGTGGCGGTCGGACAGGACCTCGGTGATCTGCTCCGCGGCCGCCGTCACCGCCTCGGCCGACCGCGCCCGGACGATGATGGTGTCCAGCTCGTCCTCGCCACCGGTGAGGTAGCTGCGGGCCGCGCCGATCGGCATGATCGCGACGTCGTCCTGCTGGCCCGTCGCCTCGACGGTGCCGATCACCCGGAACACCGCTCGGCCGATCCGGATCTCCTGGTTCAGCGCGGCCGTCGCGTTGCCCCCGAACAGCTGCGTGACCGTCTCCGGGCCGAGCACCACCACCTTGGCGTTGGTGCGGACCTCCTGCTCGGTGAAGGCGCGCCCCGCCGTCAGCTCCCGGTCGGTGATCCTGAGGTAGTCGGCCGTGGTGCCCGTGACGGAGGTGCGGTACTGCTGGCCGTCGCGCTGCAACAGGGCGGCGCCGCCCACGATCGGGGTCACCGAGGCCACGTCGGGCGCGTTCCTCGGGTTGGCGATCGCCTCCATGTCGTTCTCGGTGAGATCGCGGGCCTGGCCACCACCGGGCACCCCGCCCTCGGTCGGCTGCACGGTGATCTGGGTGTTGAGCGATCCGAACTGCTCGTTGAACCCCGCCTGGATCCCGTTGCCGAGCGCCGTGAGCAGGATGACCGCCGAGACACCGATGATGATGCCGAGAGTGGTGAGTGCCGAGCGCAGCTTGTTGGCCCGCAGGCCGCGCAGCGCGATGCGCACGACCTCCCAGATCACGACGCGACCAGTTGCTTCTGCCGTACGTCCCGGACGATGCTGCCGTCGCGCAGCTCGATCACGCGCTTGGCGAACTCCGCGACCTCCGGCTCGTGCGTGATCAGCACGACGGTGCGGCCCGTGTCGTTCAGCTCCTCCAGCAGCCGCATGATCTCGACCGTCGAGGTGGTGTCCAGGTTCCCGGTCGGCTCGTCGGCGAGGATGATCGCCGGGTTGGTGACGAGCGCCCGCGCCACCGCGACGCGCTGCTGCTGCCCACCGGAGAGCTCGTTGGGCAGGTGGTCGGCCCGCTGCCCGAGCCCCACCCGCTCCAGCGCGGCCCGTGCGCGTGCCCTGCGGTTGGACCGCTCCCCCGCGTAGATGAGCGGCAGCTCCACGTTGCGCAGCGCGGAGGTCCGCGGGATCAGGTTGAACGACTGGAACACGAAGCCGATGCGGGTGTTCCGGATGGCCGCCAGCTTGTTGTCGCGCAGCTTGCTGACGTCGATGCCGTCGAGGGTGTAGCGGCCGTCGGTCGGCACGTCGAGGCAGCCGAGGATGTTCATCATCGTGCTCTTGCCGGACCCGGACGGCCCCATGATGGCGACGAAGTCGCCCTCCTCCACCAGGAGGTCGACCGGGCCGAGGGCCCGGACCTTCACGTCGCCGTTGCCGTAGATCTTGGTGACGCCCTCGAGCTCGATCATGATTCCCCCCTGCAGGCAGTCGTCCCCGAAGACCACCTCGTCCCTCAACGATGGACCAGGATCCGGGGTACGCCGTACTCATAATTTGCCACGAGTGACCCCGACCACGTCAGGCGGGTCTCAGGAACGCGGCGGCGGACCGGTGTAGACGGCGCGCGGCCGCAGGATCCGATCGCGTGCGTACTCCTCCATCCCGTGCGCCAACCAGCCCGCGGTGCGGGCCACCGCGGCTATCGCCGCACCTGCCCCCGGCACCATGTCCGCTGCGCGCGCGAGGCACGCCACCGCGAGGTCGGCGTTGGGCGCTGGCAGCTTGCGGCGTCCGGCCTCGGCGATGACGGCCTCGGCGGCCGCCAGCCGCTCGTCCCCCGGCACCGCTTCCCGCAGCAGCTCCATCAGGCGCACACCGCGACGGTCGGCACCCGGGTAGACGCGGTGTCCGAGACCGGGGATGCGCTCGCCGCGGCGCAGGCGGTCGGCGATCACGCGCGCCGCCCGGGACGGCTCCCGCACCTCGTCGAGCATCCGCTCCGCGGAGAGCGAGGCGCCACCGTGCAGCGGGCCGGAGAGCACCCCGAGCCCGGCGAGCACCACGGCGTACGGGTCGGCCCGCACCGAGGCCGCCACGCGGGCGGCGAGCGTGGAGGCGGCCAGCTCATGGTCGGCGAGCAGCACCATCGTGGCCTCGAGGACGTCGAGCAAGCCGTCCGGCGGGCGCGTGGTGAGCCGGCACCAGAGCCGCCGCGCGACCGAGCCGTCGAGCCGCGAGCCGCCCTCGGGGATCGGCAGGCCCTCGACCAGCCCGGCCACGATGGTCTGCCCGGCAGCGACCACAGCGGGCGGGTCGAGCTGGAAGCGGAGCGGGTCGAGACCGGCCAGCACGGTGACGATCACCGGCATGCGGTCGAGCGGCAGCAGGTCATCGGGCAGCCCGCGCTGTGCGTCGCGCGCCGCGGCCGCCGCATCGGGTGCCACCTGCCAGCGCTGCACCGGATCCGTCAGGGCCTCCGGCTCCCCCGTCCAGAGCCAGGCGGCCACCTGCTCGTATCGGGCGGCGCCGGCCAGCGCCAACACGTCGTGTCCGCGGTAGTAGGGGCGGCCACCGACGAGCGCCGTGATGCCCGACTCGACCACCAGCTCGGTCTCGGGCGCACGCCGCGGCCTGCCCCGGCGGGCGAGCAGCTCCACCTCGGCGGCGTCGAACGTGCTCCGCCGCCCGTCGCTCCTGCGACGGAGGACTCCCCGGCTGACGTAGGCGTACAGCGTGGCCGGCTTGACCCCGAGGCGGCGCGCGGCCTCCGCCGCGTCGATCTCCTCCACACCCACCCCTGTGTATTGACTAAAATCAATATTGATACACGTTGAAGACGTGTGTCAACGTCGCCGTATGCCACGAGTGCATTTCCTGGACGTCACCAACCGCGACGGCGTGCAGACCGCACGCATCGGCCTGTCCAAGTTCGGCAAGACGGTGGTCAACTGGTACCTGGGCCGGCTCGGGGTGGCGCAGTCCGAGATCGGCTTCCCGTTCCTCCACCACGAGGTGCCCTACGTCCGGGCGCAGGTGGCGTTGGAGAAGGCGGGCGCGTTCGGCGACCTGCGCCTCGCCGGCTGGTGCCGCGGCGTTGCGGCGGACGTCGAGAAGGCCGTGCCGCTCGGCCTGCGGCACTACAACCTGTCGATCTCCACGTCCGACTACATGATCAAGAACAAGTTCCGCGGGAAGCTGGACCGCGACGCGATCATCCGGGAGACCACCGCGGCCGTCCGCGTCGCGAAGCAGGGCGGGGCCGAGACGGTTGGCGTGAACGCCGAGGACGGCTCCCGCACCGACGACGGCTTCCTCCTGGAGTTCGCCCTCGCCGCGAAGGAGGCGGGCGCCGACCGGGTGCGCTACTGCGACACGATCGGCGGCGACACCCCCGGCCGCATCCGGGAACGGTTCGCCGGGCTCGCCGCCGGTTCCGGCATGCCCGTGGAGACGCACTGCCACAACGACCTCGGCATGGCCGTCGCCAACTCCGTGTCAGGGGCGCTCGGCGACCTCGACGCCGGGCAGGACGCCTGGATCAACACCTGCGTCAACGGCATCGGGGAGCGCTCGGGCAACGCCGACCTCCTATCGACGATCCTCGCCTTCGAGCACGGCTTCGGCGTCGACGCCGAGATCGGCGACGCCCTCGACCTCCGCTGGGCCCGCCGTTTCGCGCTGTGGGCGAGCTACGCGTTCGGCCAGCCACTCCCCCACAACCAGGTGGGCGTGGGCCGCAACGCCTTCGCGCACGAGTCGGGCATCCACGCCGACGGCGCGCTCAAGGACCACGGCAACTACGAGCTGTACGACGAGGCAAGCCTCGGCCCGTTCCCCGACGACTGGCACGCGCGCTCCGGCCGGGTCGTGCTCACGGGCGAGTACGGCGGCAAGGCCGGGTTCCGCCACGTCATGGAGGGCCTCGGCCTCGAACCGGTCGACGAGGAGCGCTCGTTCGAGCTGGTGCAGCTGTGCAACGCGATGACCGGCCGCCCCCTGACCGACGACGAGCTGCGCCTGATCGCCACCTACCCCGCAGAGCTCTCGCTGCTGTTCCCGGGCCGGCTCGACTGACCGCGGCCGACCGCTACGGCCTGGAGTGCGCCCGGTCCCGCGTGGCGGCGACCGGGCGGCGCGCCCAGTAGCCGGCGAGGATCGACCCGCTGACGTTGTGCCACACCGAGAACACGGCAGCGGGCAGCGCCGCGACCGGGTTGAAGTGGGTGGTGGCGAGACTCGCGGACAGGCCCGAGTTCTGCATCCCGACCTCGATGGAGATGGCCCGGCGGGCGGTCTCGTCGAGCCCGGCGAGCCGGGCGGCGAGGTACCCCAGCCCCAGGCCGAGCACGTTGTGCAGCACGACGGCGACGCCGATCACGAGCCCGGACGCCAGCAACGCCGACGCGCTGCCCGCGACCACCGCCATGACCACCGCGGTGATCCCGACGACCGACACGAGCGGGAGCGCGGGCACGACCTTCTCGACCTGCCGCTCCGCGAACCGCCGCAGCAGGAACCCGAGCACCACGGGCACCAGCACGATCTGCACGATCGACAGGAACAGCGCCCCGGGCTGCACGGGCAGGAACCGACCGGCCAGCAGCAGCACGAGCATCGGCGTGACCAGCGGCGCGAGCAGCGTCGACGCCGATGTCATCGCCACCGACAGCGCGGTGTCGCCCTTGGCGAGGAAGACCATCACGTTGGACGCCGTGCCGCCCGGCGCGCACGCCACGAGGATCACGCCGACGGCGAGCTCCGGGCTCAGGGGCAGCGCCGTGGCCAGCAGCCAGCCGAGCCCCGGCATGATCACGAACTGGGCGACGACACCGATGACGAAGGCGACGGGGCGGCGCGCGACGTAGGCGAAGTCGACCGGCCGCAGCGTCAGCCCCATGCCCAGCATGATCAGCGCCAGCAGCCACGGCACCGCGGCGGACCAGCCGCGGAAGGCGCCGGGGACGGCCAGCGCGATCGCCCCGGCCACGATCACGACCAGCGGGAACCACCGGCCGGCGAGCTCGCTGACCTGCTGCAGACGGCGCACGCGTCGCCCCTCCTTCCACGGCCGCGCCCGACGCCCGGCCCGTGGTCACCATACGTAACCGCGATCGGGGCTCCAGCCGGTCCCGCTCCGGCAAGCGCTTGCCAAACCCTCTTGTGCGCCGCGACCGTCGCCAGTAGCGTGACCTTGTTCCGTCGTGCGGAACTTAGTTCCATAATCATGCCGACAAGGGAGTCCGCCATGGGTCGAAGGAAGGCAGCCGCGCTCGCGGGCGTGGCCGCGGCAGCGCTCCTGGTGAGCGCGTGCAGCGCCGGCACCGGGTCCCCCGGCACCGTCGGGGGCGGCGCGGCCGCGGGCGGCTCGGCCGCCGCGTCCGCCGAGACGGTGTTCCGGGTCGCGTTCAACCAGCCGGAGAACCACCCGCAGTTCATCGCCATGCGGGCCATGGGCGAGCGGCTCGCGGAGCGCACCGGCGGCCGGTACGGCATCGAGGTCTACCCCAACGAGACCCTCGGCGCCCAGCGCGAGACGATCGAGCTGGTCCAGTCCGGGGCGCTGGACATGTCGATGGTCGCCAGCCCGCTGCTGGAGAACTTCAACCCCGACTTCGTCGCCTTCAACCTGCCGTTCACGTTCGACTCGCAGGACCACCAGCGCCGGGCCGCCAACGACCCCGCGATCGTCTCCGAGCTCTACTCCTCGCTCGCCGGCCAGAACATCCAGGTGCTGGGCGCGTTCCACGGCGGCATCCGCTCGATGTACAACCCGCGGGGCCCGATCACGACGCCCGCCGACCTCGCCGGGATGAAGGTCCGCGTCATCGAGTCCGACACGAACATCGCGATGATCCGGCTGATGGGCGGCAGCGGCACGCCGATGGGGATGGGCGAGGTCTACACCGCCCTCCAGTCAGGCGTCATCGACGCCGCCGAGAACAACGAGCTGACCTACTTCAACTCCAAGCACTCCGAGGTCGCGCCGTACTACAGCTACACCCGCCACCTCATGCTCCCGGACTACCTGATCGTCAACCCGGCGGTCCTCGAGGGCATGTCCCCCGAGCACCGGGCAATCTTCACCGAGGAGGTGCGCGCCGCCATCGAGGAGGAGGGGCAGCTCTGGAAGACCGAGATCGCGAGGGTCACCCAGGCCGCGAAGGACGCGGGCGCGCAGTTCAACGAGGTGGACACCGAGGCGTTCGCGGCGGCGATCCGCCCGCTGGTCGACCAGAAGCTCACCAGCGACGTCGCCCGCCGGATCCACGAGCAGGCCCGCGCGGCCGCCTCGGCCGGCTGATCGGGGTTCGACGATGACCGCCGTCAAGACGGCCCTCGACCGCGCGCTGACCGCGGTGTGCGTGGTGCTGTTCGCCGCGCTCGTGCTCGACGTGACGTGGCAGGTGTTCTCCCGGCAGGTCCTCGGCAGCCCGAGCGGCTGGTCCGAGGAGCTCGCCAAGTACCTGTTCATCTGGCTGGGCCTGTTCGGCGCCGCGCTCGTGTTCGGCGAGCGCGGCCACGTCGCCATGGACGTGGTGGTGCGCCGCCTGTCCCGGACGGCACAGGTGGTGCTGGCGATCGCCGTCCAGCTCTCGATCCTGGCGTTCACCGCGCTCGCGCTGCTGTGGGGCGGGTTCCTGGTCTCGCAGCTGGCCTGGAACCAGAACCTGACCGGCCTGCCGATCACCGTGGGCCCGCTCTACCTGGCCCTGCCGATCAGCGGCGCCCTGATCGCCTTCTACACCCTCTTCCACCTGGTCCAGATCCTCACCGGCGCCGAGCGCCCGGTGGAGGACACCGAGCTCGAGCTCGTCTAGGGAGGAGAAGGAGCCTTGGACCCCGTCTCGCTCGCCGCCCTCCTGCTGCTGGTCGGGATCGCGGTGCTGCTCGTCATCGGCGCCCCGATCAGCGTGGCCGTCGGCCTGTCGTCGCTCGCGGCGATGTTCGTCTTCCTCGGCACCGAGGACGGCGTGCTCACCGCGGCCCAGCAGATCTTCCGCGGGATCAACTCGTTCCCGCTGCTCGCCATCCCGTTCTTCGTCCTGGCCGGCGTGATCATGAACAACGGCGGCATCGCACTGCGGCTGGTCGACGCCGCGAAGGTCCTGGTGGGCTGGGCACCGGGATCGCTTGCGCAGACGAACGTGGCGGCCAACGCCCTCTTCGGGGCCGTCAGCGGCTCCGGGGTGGCGGCGGCCGCCGCGGTCGGCGCCGTGATGACACCCCTGCAGGAGAAGGAGCGCTACGACCGCAGCTTCGCCGCAGCCGCCAACGTCGCCTCGGCGCCGTCGGGAATGCTCATCCCACCGAGCAACCTGATGATCGTCTACTCCCTGGTGTCGGGCACGTCGGTCGCCGCGCTGTTCGTCGGGGGCTACCTGCCCGGCATCGCATGGGCGCTGGTCTGCATGGTGTGCGTGCACCTGTACGCCCGCAGTCGACCCGAGCTGCGGATGACCGGCCGGATCGGCCTCGCGCAGTCGCTCAAGGTGCTGCTGGACGCGGTGCCGGCGCTGCTGCTGATCGTGGTGGTGATCGGCGGGATCCTCGCGGGCCTCTTCACCGCGACCGAGGCGTCCTGCATCGCCGTGCTGTACGCCTTGCTGCTGTCGTTCCTCTACCGGGCGATCTCCGTGCGGCAGCTGCCGGGAATCCTCATCGACGCCGCGAAGACCACGGCCGTCGTCATGTTCCTGATCGGCGTCTCGACGGTCATGGGCTTCGTCCTGTCCTTCGCCCGGGTCCCGCAGACGGTTTCCGAGGGGCTGTTCGGCCTCACCACGAACCCGGTGCTGATCCTGCTGCTCATCGCGCTCGTGCTGCTGGTCGTCGGCTGCTTCATGGACGCGACGCCCGCGGTGCTGATCTTCACGCCGATCTTCTTGCCGATCGTCGAGAGCTTCGGGATCCACCCGGTCCACTTCGGGATCATGATCGTGCTCGGCGTCTGCATCGGCACCATCACACCGCCGGTCGGCACGATCCTGTTCGTCGGCGCGAAGGTAGCCGACCTCGGGATCGAGCCCGTCGTCCGCAGGCTCGTCCCGTTCTTCGCCGCCCTCGTCGTCGTGTTCATCGTCGTGATCTTCACGCCGGGGCTGTCGCTCTGGCTGCCCGGCCTGCTGGGCCTCCTCTAGGAGAAAGGACATCCATGGAGCAGCGCTACGCCACCTCCCCGGAGCAGATCCCCGGGATGGACACCGCACAGCTGCGCCGCCGCTACCTCGTCGAGGACCTGTTCGTCGCCGACGAGGTGCGCGCCGTCTACACCCACCACGACCGGGTCGTGCTCGCCGGCGTCCAGCCGGTGACCGACGCCGTCGCGCTTCCCGGGTTCCCGGAGATCCGCAGCGACCACTTCTTCGAGCACCGCGAGGCCGGGATCGTCAACGTCGGTGGGGCCGGCACGATCACCGTGGACGGCAGCGACCACAAGGTCGGCAAGGGCTCGTGCCTCTACGTCGGCCGCGGCGCGCAGGAGGTGGCGTTCGCGTCCGCGGACGGCGCCGACCCGGCGCGGTTCTACCTGTTCTCCGCACCGGCGCACACCGCGTACCCGACCACGCTCGTCGAGGCGGGTGGCGGCACGGTGCGCGAGCTCGGCGACGGCGTCACCTCCAACCGGCGCACCCTCAACCAGTACATCCACGAGAACGGCGTGCGCAGCTGCCAGGTCGTCATGGGCGTGACCACGCTGCACGACGGCAGCATGTGGAACACCATGCCGGCCCACACCCACGACCGGCGGATGGAGGCCTACCTGTACTTCGACCTGCCGGCCGACGCCCGGGTCGTCCACCTCATGGGCGAGCCGACCGAGACCCGGCACCTCCTGGTCGCGGACGGGCAGGCCGTGATCTCCCCCAGCTGGTCGGTGCACTGCGGGTTCGGCTCGGCCAGCTACAGCTTCGTCTGGGCGATGGCAGGGGAGAATCAGTGCTTCGACGACATGGACGGCGTCCCCATCACCGGGATGAGGTGACGCGCTGAGCCCGGACAGGTGAGACATGCCCCCCGAGACCCCTGCCACCGGTGAACGTGCGAGCGCGAGCGAGAAGACCCTGCTCGTGCTGTCGGCGGTGCTGAGCCATCCACGGTTCACCGACGTGGTGGAGGCGACCGGGCTGGCGAAGGCCACCGTGCACCGGATCCTGTCCACCCTGGTGGACCGGGGGTACGTCGCCGTGGGCCCGGACGGGCAGTACCTGCCGGGACCCACGATCCTGTCGCTCGCCGGGCGCGCGCTGCAGCAGATCGACATCTCGGCGATCGCCCAGCCGATCGTCGACGAGCTGGTGGCCCAGGTGCACTGCACGGTGCACGTGGGTGTCGCGAACGGCGACGAGATCATCTACCTGATCCGCGCCGACTCGGACAAGCCCTACCGGATGCCCTCCCGGGTGGGCCTGGCCATCCCGATGCACTCCTCGGGCATCGGGAAGGTCGTGCTCTCCGGTTTCACCGACGAGGGGCTGGCCCGCTACGCGGAACGCACCGGGCTCGCGCCCCGCACCGAACGCACGATCACCGACCTGGAGACCCTGCGCCGGGTCGTCGCCACCGTGCGGGAGCGCGGTTTCGCCGAGGACGACGGGGAGAACGCCCCGGGCGTGCGCTGCGTCGCGGCGCCCGTGCGGGACCACACCGGAACCATCAAGTACGGGCTGAGCATCTCCACGCTCGGCCTCGAGCACACGCCCGAGCAGGTCGCGGCGATGGCGCCGTACGCCGTCGCGGCCGCCGACAAGATCTCGGCCGCGCTCGGACACACCCCCTGACGAGTAGGAGCACCACGTCGCCATGACCCACGCGACCACCCCCGCCGCCTACGCGGAGAGCCTCTTCGGCCTCGAGGGCCGGCTGGCCGTGGTGACGGGGGCGAGCCGCGGGATCGGCTTCGCCGTCGCGGACTGCCTCGCCGCGGCGGGCGCCGACGTCATCGGCGTCGGCTCCGGTCGCCCGGACGGCGACAGCGAGGTCCGGGCGGCCGTCGAGGGACGCGGCCGGAAGTTCATCGCCCTGTCGGCCGACCTCGCCGACCGCGAGCAGGTCGCCGCGCTCGCCGCGGACCTCGCCGCCCGCGACGTCGACATCCTGGTCAACAACGCGGGCACGATCCGGCGCGCTCCCGCTGCCGAGCACCCCGACGCGGACTTCGACCACGTCGTCGACGTGAACCTGCGGGCCACGTTCGTACTAGCCCGCGATGTCGGGCGGGCGATGGTCCGCCGCCGCCGCGGCAAGATCGTGAACACCGCCTCGATGCTCAGCTTCCAGGGCGGGGTGCTGGTGCCCGGCTACGCCTCGTCCAAGTCGGCAGTGGCCGGGCTGACCAAGGCGCTGGCCAACGAGTGGGCCGGCAAGGGGGTCAACGTCAACGCAGTGGCGCCCGGCTACGTCGCCACGGCGAACACGCTCGACCTGCGCGAGGACCCGGTGCGCAGCCGAGCCATCCTCGAGCGCATCCCGGCCGGGCGCTGGGCCGAGGCCACCGACATCGCGGGCGCCGTGCTGTTCCTCTGCTCCCGCGCCGCCGACTACGTCCACGGAGCGGTGCTCCCGGTGGACGGGGGCTGGCTCGCCCGCTGACCTGCGGGTTTCGCGATCACGAGTCGATGGAGGAGGGAGGCGGGGCCTGGCTGTTCGTGATCGTTGCGAGAAGGGGACGTGGATGTTCGAGCATCACCGGAACGGAATGAGGAAAGCGACTTGAGCCTGTTCGCCGTGTTCTACACCTATGCCGATGGTTCGGACGACAAGCGGGACGAGCACCGGCCCGTCCACCGGGCCTTCCTGCGGGAGCTGCACGAGGCCGGGAAGCTGAAGGTGTGCGGACCGTGGGGCCCCGAGGAGGCCCCGGGCGGGATGCTCATCTTCGAGGGCGAGAGCGCGGCCGAGATCGGCGAGCTGCTCGACCGCGACCCGTTCGCGGAGGTCGGGGTGGTCGCGGAACGCTCGATCAAGTCCTGGGGGATCGTCATCGGCGAGCTCGGCTGACCGTCGGTGCCGGCGTGCTCGGGCCGCACCACCGCCGCTGAGCACGCCGGCGAGCTCGCCCGTCCCATACCGGTACGGGGCGGTCGCACGATCGGCACTCTCGTGCGACGGGTCTGGACGAGAGTGCCGATCGTGCAGTTCGCTGCTCCCACGAGGCGAGAGGAGCGTGGCGTGGACGAGCGCGACGGCGTGGAGGAGTTCGGGTACCGGCAGGAGCTCAAGCGGTCGCTCACCTTCACCGACCTGCTGGTCTACGGCCTGATCTTCATGGTGCCGATCGCGCCGTTCGGCATCTTCGGCAGCGTCTTCCAGGCCTCCGGCGGGATGGTGGCCCTGGCCTACGCCATCGGGATGCTGGCGATGGCCTTCACCGCGGCCTCGTACTCGCAGATGGCCAGGGCCTTCCCGATGGCCGGCTCGGTCTACACCTACGCGGGGCGGGGCATCGCGCAGCCGGTCGGGTTCCTGGCCGGCTGGATGGTGCTGCTGGACTACGTGCTCGTACCGGGCCTGCTGTACCTCATCGCGGGCATCGCGATGAACTCGATCCTGCCCGCGGTTCCGGTCTGGTTGTGGATCGTCGCGTTCGTCGTGCTGAACACGGTGGTCAACTACCTCGGCATCGAGATGACCGCGCGGGTCAACAAGATCATGCTCGTCGCGGAGCTCGTGGTGCTCGCGATCTTCCTCGTCATCGGGATCGTCGCGCTGGCGAGCGGCGCCGGACGCGGGTTCGACTTCAGCCCGGTCTACGACAGCAGCACGTTCTCGCTCGGCCTCGTGTTCGGGGCCGTCTCGATCGCCGTGCTGAGCTTCCTCGGGTTCGACGGGATCTCCACGCTCGCCGAGGAGAACCGGGAGTCGGCGCGCTCGCTGGGCAAGGCGATGATCGGTGCGCTCGCGCTGGCCGGCACGCTGTTCATCGTGCAGACCTGGGTCGCGGCGCTGCTCGTCCCGAACCCGGAAGCACTGGTCGCCGACGGTGACCCGGGAGGCACGGCGTTCTACGACGCAGCGGCGGTGGCCGGTGGCGCGTGGCTCGCCTCGCTCACCGCCGTCGCCACCGCGATCGCGTGGGGCTTCGCCAACTCCCTCGTCGCGCAGGCCGCGACCTCCCGGCTGCTCTACGCCATGGCCCGCGACCGGCAGCTGCCCGCGCTGCTGGCCAGCGTGCACCCGGTCCGCCGGGTGCCGGTGAACGCCACGCTGCTGGTCGCCGCCGTCTCGCTCGTCCTCGGCATCGCCATGAGCGCCCGCGAGGACGGCATCACGCTGCTGTCCACCCTGGTCAACTTCGGCGCGCTGTCGGCGTTCCTCGTGCTGCACGTCTCGGTTGTCGTGCACTACGCCGTCCGGCAGCGCAGCAGCGACTACTGGCGCCACGTCGCCGTGCCGGTGATCGGGTTCGCGATCCTCGCGTTCGTGGTGGTGAACGCGCAGGTCGCAGCGCAGACCCTGGGCTTCGCCTGGCTCATCGTCGGGGGCGTCCTGCTCGCCGTCCTGCTGGCGACCGGACGCCGGCCGCCCGTGATCAGCTGACCTTCCGGAGGCGGGACCCCGCCCGCGCCGGACCGATCCACGGGTGCGCGATGGGCGCGCGGGACGGCGTGCGAAGCTGGAGCGGCACGCCAGGGCGAACCGGGCGTGATCCGGCGCACAGGCACTGGGCGAGCCGCCACCGAGCCGTCCACCGTCCGATCGCCCCGTACCGGGGCGACCAGGACGTGGCCGACGGGGGAGGGACCTGGATGGACGCAACCGGCGCGGGCACCAGCACCGGGCAGCCCACCGGGTCCTCCGATGTCACCGGGAGTGGCGAGGACGTCACCGCTGGTTCATCCCGCCCGGCCGGGCCTGCCGACCCCACCGGGCCGCTGCCCGCCCACAAGCCCGCCGATCCCACCGGCCCGTTGCCCGCCCAGGAGGCCGGCTCCTGGTTCGCCCCCGGCGCCGAGGACACGGCGGCGCAGCCCGTTGTCCCGACGGGGTCCCCGGCGTCCTGGTTCGCGACCGGACCGCTCCCCGCTGTCCCCACCGCACCTGACACGGCCACCCCCGACAACGCCGCACCCGACAACCCGGCACCACAGAGCGCAGCACCCGCCGCCGTGCCCGCTCCCCCGGCAGCAGCGGGGACACCCGCCGGCCTCTTCGACCCGAGCCTCACCGCTACGGCCCCCAGCACGCCCCCTGCCGGTCTCTTCGAGTCCGCGAACGGCGGGCCCGCGGCTGCTGTGCCCGCGACCGCGCCGCATCCCGCCGTGCCCCCGGTGACAGGAGCCGTGCCGCCCGCGGCCCCGCCGACCCGACCCGTCGGTCACATCTCCCCAGCCCCGGCGCCCGCAGCCGCACCACCGACCCGACCCGCCGGCCCCGTCGCCCCGGCGACCGGCCCCATGCCCGTGGTCGCTCCACCTCCTCCGGCAGGTCCGGCCCACGCCGAGCCCCCCGCGCCGACGGGCGCCGTCCCGCTCGTCGGTCCATCGCCGCAGAACGGCCACCCGGCCGCCACGCCGCCACCGGTCGGGCCACGGCCGCCCGCTCCGACCGGGCCGCCTGCGGCACCGACCTCGCCCGCCGGTGCGGCCGACCTCTTCACCCCGGCCGCACCGCCGCCCAGCCCCGGGCCGCAGGCGGCTGCTCCGGTCCCACCGGCAGACCTCTTCGCGCGGGCGAACCCGCCCGCACGTCCGGCGCCGCAGCGGTCGCCCGCCGGCCCCTCCGCCGCGCCCGCAGCGCCGTCCCCCGCCCCGCCGGCCCCGGCCCCCGTCGACGCACTGACGTACCCGGTGGACGCCACGGGTCCCATGCCGGCGATCAGCGCGCCGACCGAGGTCGCAGCGCCCACGGCGACCCCGGCCGCCGCCGCCCCGCCGCCGCCCGCCCCCGCGCCTCAGCCGCCCGCCCCCGCGCCTCAGCCGCCCGCCCCCGCGCCTCAGCCGCCCGCCCCCGCGCCTCAGCCGCCCGCCCCCGCGCCTCAGCCGCCCGCCCCCGCGCCTCAGCCGCCCGTCCCCGCGCCGAAGCCGCGTACGGACGCCTGGTCGTTCGACCCGGAGCCGCCGCGGCCACCTCGCACGGACTCCTGGTCGTCGCCCTCGGACGACAGGCGTGGCGGCGCGCAGTCGTGGCCGCTCCCCAGGCCCACCGGCGGCGGCCATGCCCCGACCGTGACCGTGGTGCCCGGGCTGAGCGGGACCACCCCGCCTGCGAAGCGGCGGGCGTGGCCGCTCACCGTCGTCGGGGTCCTCGTGGCCGTCGCCGCCGGGATCGCGCTGGTGTTCTCGGTGGCCCGCACGAACCCCGCCGACCTCGCCGCCACCGCCGCCACCGACGCGGGCAGCTGGCCGGGCGCCCGCTACCAGGGCGAAGTCGCCGCGAACGACGGCGGCGAGATCCGGTTCGACCTCACGGTCACTCCCGAGGGCGGCTCGGGCACCCTGTCGCGTGACGGCGGAGGGGCCACCGCGGAGCTGCTCTGGGACCAGGGCGGCGCGCTGATCCGCGCCAACCGGGAGTGGTGGCTGTACCACCACCCGACCCGGGCCGACGACCTCGCCGGTATCTGGGTGGCCGAACCGTCCACCGAGCTGCAGGAGATCGGCCCGGTCCTGCACCTGAGCGGGCCAGCGCTCGCCGCGTACGTGCGCGGGGAGCAGCCCGCGCAGTGGCAGGCCCTCGAGCAGCAGCTCGTCGACGGGCGGTCCGGGATCGTGCTGTTCGACGGCGCCCGGCGCGTCGTCGTCGGCAGTGAGGACTCGCACCCGCTGTTCGCCGTCGACGTCGCGCCGAACGCGAAGACGCCGCCGGTGCCGGTCGGCAGGCCGACCGACGAGGAGATCGCAGCGGTGGCCGGTGCCGCCGCCCGGGTGCGGCAGGAAGCGGCACCGAAGACGCTGGCCCAGCTGCTGCAGGAGCGCCCGAACGTCGGGATCCAGCTCCAGCCGGATCCGCTCTGCGTCGCGGAGACGTGCAACGTCACCGTCACGGTGACCAACTCCGGCACGGCGCCCGCGCGCGGCCACCTCGAGGTGTCCGCCGACGGCAAGGTCGTTGCGAACCACCCCCTGGACGTCCAGCCGGGCCAGGTGGCGACGTTCACGGCCACCGCGCCGAACCCGCAGTTCGCCCAGCCGGGCGCCACCGGCCGGATCCTGTGGGAGACGCGCGCCGTGGACGACTGAGCTTCCCGGCTCAGTCGGCGAGGTGCTTCTCGAACCAGTGGTGGGCGTACGGCTCGTCGTTGAACGCGTCGACCTCCGTGTAGCCGGCGGAGCGGTAGAGGGCGATCGCCTCGACGAGCGCGCGGTTCGTCTCGAGCCGCAGCACGCGCGCCCCGGACGCAGCGGCGTGCGTCTCGAGCTCGCCGAGCAGCCGCCGCCCGAGCCCGGTGCCGCGCACGGTTGCCGACACCCACATCCGCTTGATCTCGCACACCCCGTGCGCCCCGAACAACAGCGCCCCGCACCCCACCGGCTCGGCGCCGAGCCGCGCGACCAGCAGGATCCCGGCGGGCGGGCGCATCCCGTCGTCCGACGCCGGGTTGCTCCGGTCGACCTCGAAACCGGCGTCGAACCGACTGTCGAGCTCCGCGAAGTACGCGCCGAGGCAATGGCGGGCGGCCGGGTCGCCGGGATCGGCGACCGTGACCTCGATCATGCCGGCCCATAGCAGCCGCTCGACCTCGGCCATCGCGGCCGCCAGGCGATCTCGCTGAGGTGGCGCGAGCGGCGTGAGCAACGCGGCGGCCACCTCGTCGCTTCGCCGGTCGAGGGCCTCCCGCTCGGCGGCGCCCTCGGGGGTGAGCCGGGCCAGCCGCACGCGCCGGTCGTACGGGTCGGCCTCCACGGTGATCAGGGAGTCGGCCTCGAGCGAGCGCAGCAGCCGGCTGAGATAGCCCGAGTCGAGGCCGAGGTCGGTGCGCAGCGTGCGTACGTCCCGCCCCTCCGGTCCGATCTCCCAGAGCACGCGCGCGGCGCCGAGCGGCCGCCCGCGTCCGAGGAACTCGTCCTGGAGGGCACCGACCCGTTGCGTCACGGTGCGGTTGAACCGGCGCACCTGCGCCACCATCGCCCCGTCCATTCTCTGACCTTAGTCAGAGAACGGACACACGTCACCTGATCAGCTACATTTTCCGCCCCGTTCCCGCCCCGCTGCGACGGCGAATCCCTTGCTCAGCCCGCCAACAGGCCGTCCCGGGCACGGGCGAGGCCTCCTCCGTTGCGTGGCACGAGCCCGATGAGCAGCTCAAACTCCCGCAATGACCTCCGGCCACGACGACGTGCCGCAGGTGCAGAGCTGCTCGCACCCCGAGTCGACGAGCTGCCACGACGGCGCCATCACGATCCGCGGCGACCACGCGCACTGCTGCACCTTCGTTGAGCTGACCCTCCGCATGGGCACCGACCCGGCGACGCTGGCGGGCGCGTGCCACCGCCGCGACTGCCGGATCGACGACCTGTTCGGGTGCCCGGCGTCCTCGCTGGGATGGGTGCCCGAACCGAGGGGGCCTTCCGAATGACCGGTCCCCCACCGGGCGCCCGCCAGGACGTCAGGCCTCCAGGTTCTCCTTGCGGATGTACCAGACGTGCCAGGTGATCAGGAGGGCCAGCGACCCGAGCCAGGCCACCGTGGTGACCAGGGAGATGAGGTCGATCGGCAGCGTGTAGACGAGCACGACGTGCACGACCGCGTGGATCAGCAGCACGGCTCCCCAGACGGCCGTGTCGATGCGCAGCCCGCGCCGGAACCGGGCGTCGGTCTCCCAGCGGGCCGCCCACCGGCCGCGCCCTCCGCGCCGCGCAACGACGGGGGCCTACTCGATCCGCAGGACGACCTTTCCCAGCGCGTGCCCGCCCTCGACGACGGCCAGCGCGCTCCCGGCCTCGTCGAACGGCCGCACCTGCGTGACGTGCGGGTCGAGGGCACCTTCGGCCACCAGGCGCGCGACAGCGGCGAGGCGCTCACCGCTGCGGACCCGCGCAACGGCCTGGCCGCCCAGCATCGCGACGCCCGCGCGGTCGGCCGCCGAGACGATCGCGGACGGGCTCCCGCCGAGCCCGGCGACGGCGCTGCGCAATGCGTCGCCGCCGACGAGGTCGAGCACCGCGTCGACCCGGCCGGGCACCTCGGCGCCGGGCGCGAGCGGGGTGGCGCCCAGCTCGGCCAGCAGCTCGTGCTTGCCCGCGCTCGCGACGCCCACGACGTCGACCCCACGGGCGACGGCGAGCTGCACCGCCGCCAGCCCGACCCCGCCGCCCGCGCCGATCACGAGCACCCTCGCGCCCGGCGGCGGTGCCAGCTGGACGACCGCGTCGTACGCCGTGGCCGCGGCGACGGGCAGCACCGCCGCGTCGGTGGGGGCGACGTCCGACGGGCGCAGCGCCGCGAACGACGCCGGCACCCGCGCGAACTCCGCCCACCCGCCCGCCGAGCCGACGGTGCCCCCGAAGACCTCGTCGCCCGGGGAGAACCCCGACACGCCGGCCCCGACCCGCTCCACGGAGCCGGCCACCTCGCGGCCCAGCGCCACCGGCGGTTCGAGGGGTAGCTCGGCGCGGCGCAGCCCGGCACGCACCTTCCAGTCGGCCGGGTTCACCCCCGACGCCGTCACCCGCACGAGGAGCTCGCCCGGCCCGGGTTCGGGCACCGGGAGGTCGAGGAACGCCTCGTTCTCGGGGCCGCCGTACCGGGTGAAGCCGTATGCCTTCATGCGGGCTATTGAAGCGTCCGCGTAACGCCGGCAGGGGCCGGGCACGAGCGTCCGGCATGCCGACGATCGCACTCGCCATGCCCATCCCGCCCCACAACTACGAGACATGGCGGGCGGCCGTGACGTCCTTCGCCGGCGAGCGCCGGTCCGAGTACGACGCCTCCCGCCGCAGGCTGGGCGTGCAGCGCTCGACGTCGTGGGTGCAGCAGACGCCGCAGGGCCCGATCGAGATCCTCGTCGTGGAGGCCGCCGACCCGGCACGGTTCTTCGAGGGGCTCGCAACCTCGCAGGAGCCGTTCGACGTCAAGTTCCGGGCGTTCGTCCAGGACGTCTACGGGCTCGACCTCACCCAGCCCCTGCCGGTACCGCTGCCCGAGCTGGTGCTGGACTGGTCGGCGACCCCGACGTCGGCCCCGGTCTGACGCGCGCCGCCGAAGGGAGCGGCCCGCTCAGAACATGCCGTGCGGGTTCGCGGGTTCGTCGGGAACCGGCTGCACGACGTCCCAGTGCTCGGCCACGAGACCGTCCTGGATGCGCAGGATGTCGACGGCGGCGACATCACCCGTCGGCAGGGCGATGCGGTTGTGCACGGCGACGAGAGGATCGTCGGCGACGATCCGCCGGACGTCCGCCCCGGCCGCCAGCAGGGCCTTCCCCGCGGGCGCGCGGAAGAAGTCGGCAAACGCCTGTAGCCCGGTGGCCGTCGCGGGATCGTGCGCCACCCGCGGGTTGTGCGAGACGAAGTCCGGGTGGAGCAGTGCGAGCGCGCCGTCGAGGTCGCCTGCGTCGAGCCGCCCGAAGAGCTCCGATGCCAGGTTGCGATTGGCGTCGACCGTGGACGAGGTCATGGGTTCCTCCCTGTTCGGTTTCGACGACACGACGCGCGGCGGCGCCCGGACGTCACACGCCGGGGGTGGTAGACGTCGAGGTGTGACGATCGACTCGGTCTTCGAGCGCCATCGGCAGGCCCTCTTCGGGGCGGCGTACCGGATGCTCGGCACCCGGGCCGACGCGGAGGACGTCCTCCAGGAGGCGTGGCTGCGCTGGGACCGGGTCGACCGCGCCGAGGTCGAAGAGCCGCGCGCGTACCTGTTCCGGCTGGTCACGCGGCTGGCGCTGGACCAGCTCCGGCGCGTGAAGGCCAGGCGCGAGGCGTACGTCGGCCCGTGGCTGCCGGAGCCCCTCCTCACCTCGCCGGGGGCCGAGGAGAGCGCCGAGCTGGCCGAGTCGCTGTCGATGGGCCTGCTCGTCGTGCTGGAGACGCTCACGCCGGTCGAGCGCGCGGTCTTCGTCCTGCGCGAGGCGTTCGGGTTCTCCCACGCCGAGATCGCGGAGATGACCGGCCGCACGGAGCGGGCGGTGCGGCAGCTCGCGTACCGGGCGCGCCGGCACGTGGATGCGCGCCGGCCGCGGCGGGAGGCCGCCCCCTCCGAGCACCGCGAGGTGACCGAACGGTTCCTGGCCGCGGCCATCGGCGGTGACCTCGCGGCGCTGCTCTCCGTCCTCGCCCCCGACGTCACGTTCGTCGCCGACGCCGACGGCAGGTCGGAGACGCCCAGGCAGCCCGTGCGCGGTGCCCGCGAGGTGGCCGAGTACTTCGTCTCGGTGGTCCCGTTCTGGCCACCGCACCTCGGCGTCGAGATCACCACGGTGAACGGCGGCCCTGGTGCGTTGGTCACCACGGACGGGCGGCCGTTCCTGGTCTTCTCCTTCGACATCGACCCGGCCGGCCGGTTGCGGGAGATCGACGCGGTGCTCAACCCCGCCAAGCTCCCGGCCGGCAACCGGGTGCAGCGATGATTCCGGGCGGCCGCGTGCGACTCCCCTCCTGACCGATTCCACGGACCCTTCAGGAGGAACGCGATGTCGACCCTCACCGTCCCGGGCGCGCGCCTGCACTACGAGGTGCGTGGCTCCGGCCCGCTCGTGGTGCTCGCGGGCGCGCCCATGAACGCCGACGCGTTCGCGCCGGTCGCCGACCTGCTCGCCGCCGACCACACCGTGGTCACCACCGACCCGCGTGGCATCAACCGCAGCCCGCTGGACGACCCGGGTCAGGACTCGACCCCCGAGCTGCGTGCGGACGACCTCGCCCGCCTCATCACCCACGTCGACGCGGGACCGGCCGCCGTGTTCGGTTCGAGCGGTGGCGCGGTCACCGTGCTCGCCCTCGTCCAGTCCCGCCCGGAGCTCGTGCGCACGGCCATCGCGCACGAGCCGCCGTTCTACGCGCTCCTGGACGACCGCGAGCAGCTCACCGCCCAGAACGAGGACATCATCGCCACCTACCGGTCGGGCGACGCGATCGGAGCGTGGAAGAAGTTCATGGAGATGACCCGCATCGACCTGCCGGACGGGATGATCGAGCAGATGTTCGGCGGCGACCGGGACCCGCAGGCACTGGCCGATGAACGCCGCTGGTTCGACCACGAGCTCCGCGGCACCGCCTACTGGGAGCCCGACCTCGCGGCGCTGCGCGCCGCGGCGTCCCGGCTCGTCATCGGGATCGGCGAGGACTCGACCGGCCAGCACTGCGACCGGACCTCACGTGCCCTCGCCGGCGCCCTCGGCATCGAACCGGTGCTGTTCCCGGGCGACCACACCGGTTTCGTCTCGGACCCCGAGCGGTTCGCGCTCCGGCTCCGCTCAGTCCTCGAGTAGCCCCGACCCCACGGCCCGGCGGACCTGCTCCTGCCCCGCCGTCGGCCCGGTGTCGCTGTACGCGTCGTGCCAGTTCCACCACTCGTACGGCTTGGTCTGCGGGTAGCCCTCCGGCGAGTCCTCCCACTCCTCCTGGCGACCCAGCGCCGTGATGTCGAGGTAGGCCCACGCACTCCCCAACGCCTCGTCACCGCGGCCGTTGACGAAGTACGTGCGGAACACCCGCTCGCCGTCGCGGATGAACACGTTCGTGCCGTGCCACTGGTCGACACCGAAGTCCGCGTCGAAGGAGTCGGTCATCGTGTACCAGGGCATCGTCCAGCCCATTCGCGCCTTCACGCGCTCGATGTCCGCCTGGGGCGCGCGCGACACGTTGACGAAGGTCGTGTCGCGCGCGTTCAGGTGGGCGACGTCGGCCACCTGGTCGGCCATGATGGAGCAGCCGACGCAGGCGTGGTCGGGCCAGCCGTGCACACCCGGCTCGAAGAAGGCCCGGTAGACGATCAGCTGGCGGCGTCCTTCGAAGAGGTCGAGCAGGGTCGCCCGGCCACGGGGACCCTCGAACACGTACTCCTCCTCCACCGCCAGCCACGGCATCCGGCGGCGCTGCGCGGCCAGCGCGTCACGGGCCCGAGTCAGCTCCTTCTCCTTCACGAGCAGCCGGGCGTGGGCGGCTTCCCATTCGTCCTTCGGGACGACCGGTGGTGTCCTCATCGTCGATGCCCCTCATCGGTTGAGATGTTCCTGCAATGCGTCGAGGGAGCCGTCCCAGTCGCGGGCGAGCGCAGCGAGGAACTGCTGCGCCACCCGCATCGGAGCGGAGCGGAGCCGGTACCGCACGCGCCGCCGCTCCCCCGGCTGCGCCGTCACCAGGCCCGCCTCCGACAGCAGGGCCAGGTGCTTGGCGATCGCCTGCCGCGTGATCGGCAGGCGTTCGGCGAGGTCCGTCGCGGTGGCCGGCCCCTGCGACGCGAGCGTGGCCAGGATGGCCCGCCTGCTCGGGTCGGCCAGTGCGACGAAGACCTGCTCGGCGATCCCCTCGGCGTCAGGCGGCATCGAGGTAGTCGACCAGCTCGGCCAGCTCCCGGCCCCAGCCGTCGGTGTTGCCGTCGAAGGCCTTGTGGTAGGCGTCGTCGGAGAGCTGCGCGAAGCCGCTCTCGACCACGGTCAGCCTGGTCCCCGCCCCGGCCGGTTCCAGCGTGAACTCGACGTAGGTGCGGCGCGGGTCGTCCTCGGGGAGTCCGTAGATGTGCCAGGTGAAGGCGAACACCGCCGGCTCCTCGACTCGTTCGACGCGCAGGTCGGCCGACGCGCCGTCGTCCCACATCAGCCGCGCCGAGCCGCCCGGCCGCAGGTCGATCGTGGCCCCGTTGCCGAACCAGGTGCCCAGGCCTTCGGCAGTGGTGATCGCCGCCCACACCTTCTCCGGAGGATGGGTGAGGTCGATGGTCCGCTCTATGCGGTCGGGGAACGCCATGTCGGCCTCCATCCAGTAGCAACCGTTCAGTTGCCACTCACGTTATAGCAGCTCGTGGGTTGCGTCAACGCTGCCCGCTGCACGGTTGAACGTCGGCACGAGGCTCGGGTCGTTGAACGCCGTGATGCGCGCGACCTTGTTCCCGATCAGGGTCAGGACGTGGACACCGTGCGGCTCGTAGCGGCCACTGCCCGTGCACTCGTGGACGACGAACGCCGGTTGGCCGTTGGCGCTGGTGGGCGCCAGTCTCAACTGCCCTGCCCGGCGCAGCACGCGGTTGCCGAGGAACCCGGCGACGGCCGGCAGGCCGCTGAACCAGACCGGGGTCGGCGGCATCTCCAGCTCGACGTCGGCCCGCAGCAGGGTCACCAGCGCGCCGGCGTCGGCCCTCGTGAAGGCGTCGACGAAGTCGTCCAGGAGGGCTCGTCTGATCTCCCCGTCCGGCTCGGCGAGGTCGTCCTCCACCGGACCGGCGGCGGCAATCTGGGCTCGCGCGCGGCGCAGCGCGCTGTCGACGGCCGCAGGCGTCGCATCGAGGATGTCGGCGACCTCAGCCGTCCGGAACGCCAGCACGTCGCGCAACGTCAGCACGGCCCGCTGCCGGGCGGGCAGGTGCTGCAGCGCGGCGATGAAGGCGAGCCGCACCCCCGCCCTTCCGGCCACGACCACGGCCGGGTCGAACAGCGCGTCAGGTGCGGGCTGGAGCCACTCGACCGCCGGACCGTCGACCGGAAGGGCGACCCGGTGATCGTCCGACGGGGCGGCGAGCCCGGAGGGAAGCGGACGGCGGGAGCGCGTCTGCAACGCCGTCAGGCACGCCATCGTGGCGATCTTGTACAGCCAACGCCGCACCGACGAACGCCCCTCGAACCGGTCGAACGCCCGCCACGCCCGCAGGTACGTCTCCTGCACGAGGTCCTCGGCGTCGTGGATCGACCCGAGCATCCGGTAGCAGTGCGCGAGCAGCTCCCGCCGGAACGGCTCGGTCACGGCGGCGAAGTCGGCATCCGACGGCATCAGGGTCTCTCTACGGCGGTCGGCAGGTGATCGGGCATCGGACACTCCGGAGGTGGTCGGTTCGGTTTCGGATCGAGACCGCCGCCGGTCCGGGAATCCGTCAGTTCTGCACGTGGCCTGCGTCACATCCGATGGCTATTTGACCGTCATGCCCGCGTCGACGGGGAGCGCCACACCCGTCACGTAGCGGGCCTCGTCGGACACCAGCCAGGCGACAGCGGCGCTGACGTCCCGCGGCTCGATGAGCTGCACGTCGAGCAGGTTCGTCATGTCGGGCCCGTCGGCCGGCAACGACGCCAGCACCCCCTGCAGCGCCTCGTTGAGGATCATCGGCGTGCTGACACCGGTGGGGTGGACGGAGTTCACGCGGATGTTGAACCTCGCCAGCCAGTTCGCCCAGGTCCGGGTGAGGCCGACGATGGCGTGCTTGCTCGCCACGTAGCCGTCCGCTCCCCCGTTCCCGCTGCCGCCGCGTCCGATCAGTCCCATCGTCGAGCCGGTCAGCACGATCGAGCCGCCACGGCCCTGCTCGATCATGATCGGTGCCGCGGCGTGCACGGTGTTCCACACGCCGACCAGGTTCACGTCGAGCACGTCGCGGAACGCCGTCGGCGGGGGGATCTCGGGGTCGACCATGCCGATGCCGGCGTTGGCCAGCACGATGTCGACCCCGCCCAGCTCCCGGGCCCCGTCGGCAACGGCAGCGGCCATCGCCTCCGCGTCCCGCACGTCCACCTCGGCGGTGACGACCCGGCGGCCCAGCGCCTCGACCTCGGACGCGGTCCCCGCCAGGTCGGCGGAGGTCGCGAGCGGGTAGGGAA
Source organism: Pseudonocardia cypriaca (assembly GCF_006717045.1). Taxonomy (NCBI): domain Bacteria; kingdom Bacillati; phylum Actinomycetota; class Actinomycetes; order Pseudonocardiales; family Pseudonocardiaceae; genus Pseudonocardia; species Pseudonocardia cypriaca. The sequence continues at coordinate 1,570,993 of NZ_VFPH01000001.1, read as the reverse complement.
CGGTGTCGATCTGGCGGCAGATGTCCAGGGCGATCACGTCCGCGCCCTCGGCGGCGAGCCGCACCGCGTGGCTGCGCCCCTGCCCGCGCCCGGCCCCGGTGATCAGGGCGACCTTGCCGTCGAACCGTCCGGTCATGTGTCCCACTCTCGTCGACCTAGGCCTTTGTGACGGGTTCATCACGTACGGATCACCATCTTGGTGGGTCGGGTTACTTTGGCCCATGGACGAGCTGACGCCGAGGTACCTCTTGTCCCTCCCGCTGCACGTCGTCACCGAGGTCTACGGGGAGCAGGGACTGCGCAGGCGGTTCCAGCTCGAGCTCGCGTCGTTCACCGAAGCCGAACGGGCGGTCCTGCAGAAGGCGTTCCGGCTCACGGAGCGGCTGCACCGCGACGACCGGCGATCCCGCGAGTCCGTCCTCAACCACCTGCTGCGCGTCACCATCCGGATCATGTGCCACTACCAGGTCCGCGACGTCGACGTGCTCGCCGCCGCTCTGCTGCACGACGCCGTCGAGGACCACCCCGAGGAGCTGGCAGGTGGCGCGCCGGAGAAGCCCACCACGGCGGCGCTGGCCGTGCTGGCCCGCGACTTCGGCCGGCGGGTTTCCGAGCTGGTCGCCGCGGTGACCAACCCCGCGTACGACCCCGGCCGGGACAAGGACGACCAGTACCGGGAGCACGTGGCCACCAGCCTGGACCGGAACCCGTGGGCTCGGCCGATCAAGGTCTCCGACTTCACCGACAACGGCGTCGGCATCCTCTACACGGTCGGGCCCAAGGTGCGCAGGGCCGCGGTGAAGTACGGGCCGCTGGTCCCGATGCTGCGCGAGCTCGTCGCACGGCCCGACACCCCGCTGACCGACGAGGTCAAGGTGAAGATCGCCGGCCAGTTCGACCTCGCCGAACAGCGCTTCGCTGCGATCCTCGAACACAGCTGACCGCTGGACCGGAACTCGGCGGCCGGAGGTCGGCGACGAGTCGCGTGAGCAGCAGCGGGCTGGCGAGGACGAGCAGTCCGGCCACCGCGATGGCCGTCCGAGGGCTGGTGGCGGCGGCGAGCAGGCCGCTGAGCGCGCTGAGGACCGCGATGGCGGCGCTGTTGCTGATCGACCAGGCCGAAAGGGTGCGGGCGATGCGGTCCTCGGGGGTGTGCTGGAGCCGATAGGTGGCCAGAACCGGGGTGAACAGGCTCATGCAGATGATGAGTCCGAGCTCGACGGCGATCACGGTCACCAGGCCGGCGACGCCGGGCTGGACGAGGACGAGGCCGATCGGCCAGACCGCGCGCAGCGTGCCGACCGTCCGGAGGATCCGGTGCTGCCCGTACCGCGTCACGACGCGGCGGGCGAGGCGCGAGCCGATGAGCCCGCCAACACAGGGGGCGGCGAAGGCGAGACCGTACTGCCAAGGCGCGAACCCGAGCTCGCCGAGCATGAGCACGGCCAGCAGCGGCTCGGTGGCCATGATCGGTCCGGCGACGAGCAGGTTGTTGAGGTAGAGCGCACGAAGGCCGGGGTGGGTCAGGATGTGCCGCCAGCCGTCGAGCAGCTCGCCGGCCCGGACCCGGCCCGTTCCGATCCGCCCCGGTCGTTCCTCCCGGCCGCGGATCGCCGCGATCCCCAGCGCGGAGAGCAGGTAGCTGAATGCGTCGGCCACCACCGTGGCCACCGGCCCGAAGAGGCCGATCGCCGCCCCACCCAGCGGCGGCCCGACGGCGATGGAGCTCCACGTCGTGGACTCGAACCGCGCGTTGGCCACGAGCAGGTCGTCCGGCCGGACGAGACCCTTGAGGTAGGCGCCTGCTGCGGCGGTGAAAGCGATCTTGGCCGCAGCGACCACGGCCGATACGACCAGGAGCTGGGCGAACCCGAGCTGGCCGGCGGCGTAGGCGACCGGAACGGACAGCACGGCCGCGAACCGCGCCAGATCCATCGCGATCATCACCGGGCGCTTGCGGTGGAACTCCACCCACGGGCCGAGCGGCAACGCGATCAGCGCGCCCACCGCGGGTCCCACCGCGGAGAGGGCGGACACCTGAGCCGGGCCGGCGTGCAGCACGAGCACGGCGATCAGCGGCAACGCCCCGAACCCCAGCCCGGAGCCGTACGCGCTGACCGCGTACGCCGCCCACAACCACCCGAACTGCCGGCCGAGGGATCGTCTGGGCACCCCGATGATCGAAGCGGCGCGCAGGAGGCGGATCAAACAACGGAGCAGGCGGCGAGCCACAACCGCGGGTTGTGCAGTTATGGTCCGGCGCGTGGATCTCGCCGCCGTGCGCACCTTCGTCGCGGCGGCGGACGCCGGTCAGTTCCAGGAGGCCGCGGCCGTCCTCTCGATCACCCAGCAGGCCGTCTCCAAGCGCATCGCCGCACTGGAGAGGGACCTGGAGGTGCGGCTGTTCGTCCGCACGGCCCGCGGAGCCCAACTCACCATCGACGGCCAGGCGTTCCTGCCCCACGCCCGTGAACTGCTGCGCGCGGAGGAACGGGCCGACGCGTCCGTGCGTCCCGGCCGGCGCGCGCTGCGGGTGGACGTCGTCAGCAGGCGGGTCGCATCGGCAGCACGCGTGCAGGAGTTCTACCGCGCCCATCCCGAGATCGAGCTGGACGTGGTGGCCCTCAACGCCGACGTCGAAACGGCGATCGCGGCGGTCGAGGCCGGGACGATCGACGCCACGTTCCACGCCGTCCCGGTCCCCGTGCCGGCGACGATCACCTTCGTCGGCGAAGGCTCGCGATACATGTGGCCGGACCGCTACGACCTGCGGCGCATCCCGGTCCGCGACCCGGCGCCCATCTACCCGATGTCGCTGATCTGGCGCGCGGACAACCCGCATCCGGCGCTCGCCGCGCTTCGCGACCACCTCGCCTCCCGACGGGTGGGCGCACCCGACACCGAGGTCTGGCTACCGAAGTGGACGCACCGGCCCGCCAGGAGCACGTGAACCCGGCCAGTCCCGTTGCAGCAGGACGCACACCGCGTGCGGCGCGTCGTCCTGCTCGCCTTCGACGCCGTCGACCATGCCGCGGCTGCGGATCTCACCCGCGTACCGCATGCCGATGCGCTCCATCACGGCCCGCGAACGCACGTTGTGCCGGACCGTGCAGGACACCACGGCCTGCACCCCGAGGACGTCGAACGCGAACGCCAGCCCGGCCCGCCCGATCTCCGAGGCGTAGCCGCGACCCCGGAACTCCCCCCGCAGCGCCCAGCCGATCTCGAGCCAGTTCGCGTGCGCGACGAAAGGGCGCCGAATCCTGTGCGCTGCACGCACCCACGGCTCCGCCGGGAGGAACGCGTAGATCTGCCCCCAGTCGTCATCGACGGGCGTGCGCGACAAACCGCCGCGGCCGACGACCTCGCCGCTCACCCGGTCGTACGCGATCCACTTGTGCACACCGTGGAAGCGCCACGAGTCGGCCATGGACGTCGCCCGCTGCTGCGCCTGCTCGGGGCTCGGCCTCCCGTTCTCGTACCAACGCCACACCGCGTCGTCGCTGTGCACGAGCCACAGGTCGGCGGCGTTGGCGGGGCCGACGGGCTCGAGCCGCAGGCGCGCCGTGACCACGGATCCGCGCAGATCTTCCACGGGACACAGCGTCGCACCGGAAACGCTGTCGGATCATCGGATCCCATGACGGCGACCACGAGATCGACGGCGATGCTGCGGGCCCGGCTCCGGAACGTCTACTGGATCGGCGGCGGAAGTGGCGGGGGCAAGTCGGCCATCGCCCGGCGCCTCGCGGCGACGTACGGCCTGTCGGTGTACGCGACCGACGACGTCATGCTCGACCACGCTCGCCGGAGCACACCTGGAGATGCCCCGGAGCTCGCTCGTTTCATGGAGATGGGGATGGACGAGCGGTGGGTGAACCGATCTCCGGACACCATGCTCGACACCTTCCACTGGTACCGCGGCGAGGGTTTCGCCCTGATCGTGGAGGACCTGCTGCGGCTGTCGGCGGATGGCGGTGTCGTCGCCGAGGGCTTCCGGTTGCTGCCCCACTTGGTGGAACCGCTGCTCGAGGACCGGAATCACGCCGTCTGGCTGCTGCCGACGCCCCGGTTCCGGTGGGCCGCCTTCAACAGCCGCGGTACCGCGTGGGACATCGCGAACAGGACGAGCGACCCGGAACGCGCCCAGCGCAACCTGCTGGAGCGGGACCGGATGTTCACCGATCGCCTCGTCGCCGAGACCCGGCGGCTAGGGTTGCCCGCCGTCGAGCTCGACACGATGAGCGAGGACGTGCTGTTCAGGATCGTTGCGGAGAAGTTCGCGCTCGAACGAGCATCCACGAGTTCCTAGCTCTGCCGGACGTCCTTGACGAACACGATCCCGTCGGTCCCGGCGACGTGGGCCGGGTCCAGCGGGGAGTAGCCGTAGAAGGGGCTCTCCCGAGAGGTCGGCTGCGCGTCGCCGAGAGCGGCGACCAGCCGGCGGGCGTCGACGACGAAGCGCTCCTCCGGGAGCGCGTACAGGAGTCCTTCGACGGTGTCCGGGGGCGGCGCGTCCACTCCCTGGTGCGGGATCGTGCCCAGGGCCGTGGCCAGGAAGGCGTACCCCTCACCCAGGTGGGCGCTCACGAGCGCGCCTGCGCCCCACCACTCCAGCTGCAGGCCGCCCATCCGCATCGTGCTCTTCGCCCGCTGGAGATGGCCGTTGTGGGAGTGGACCAGCACCGGTCCCCGCTCGGCGGCGGCGAGGAGGTTGCCGGCCATCATCTGGGCCCGCAGGCTCGCCAGCCACGTCCAACGGCTCGGTGACGTGTCGGCCATCCAGAAGTGGTAGCGCAGCAGGCCGGTGGCGGTGCGCCCGTACAGGCGGGCCCGGTCCCAGTCGTCCCGCGAGGTCGCCGTGATCAGGTGCGGCGTCTGCGCGTCGAGCAGCGCCACGAGGTCGTCGGCGAGCAGCCGCAGCTCCCCGGCCTCGGCCGACCGCCCCACGGACTGCGCCGGGTCCATCATCGCCGCCGGATCGGTCCACCGGTCGTCGGCGCCGAGCAGGCGGTCGAGCGTCTCCGCGGTGCAAGGGAGCAGGCCCGCGTCCACCGAGGCCGACAGGTAGCCGTGCAGCGCGGTGAGGGCCTGCCGGGGGCTCGCGGCAGCGGTCATCTCCAGCGGGCCGTCGAACCCGGCGAAGCGGAGCCGCTCGGCCGCGGGCCGGCCGTCGTTGTAGGCGCGCATCCAGCGCACGAGATCGCGGTTGCCGGCAGAGCCGTTGAACCACCGGTGGCTGAACCCGCGCTCCATGACCTCGTCGAGGTCGCCCGTTCCCGAGGTGACGTGGTCGTCCACGACCAGGCCCATCATGCAGTCGCTCTCGATCGCGATCGTCCGGTAGCCCTCCTGCTCGACGAGTTGCCGGAAGAGCTCGTTGCGCAGGTCGAGCAGGGTGCCCTCGCCGTGGGTGGGCTCGCCGAGGGCGAGCAGCCGCGGCCGGGCCGGTAGCAGTCCCATGACGGCGGAGGCGTCGACGGCATGGGCGGTGCTCTTGATGTCAGAAACCACGCATTTGACGATATCGTTGAACAGTCCAGTGAAGCTTTCCGCAATATCACCAGCGCACGCGGACGAAAGCTTCAAACGCCGTTCACCTGAGAGAACTGCACGCGGCGGCCATTCAGTCGCCGAAGATGCTCCGACTCGCGGCCACGGCGACCTGGCTGTGTGCGGGAAACTGGTCGGTCCCGCGTCGCCGCGCGTGGCCGGTTCCAACGGCGTCGTAGGGCACACGGGCGTCGGGAGGAGATGGTGGCGAACCCTCCCGATGGAAACCGGTGAAGGGCACGAAGATGGCCAGACTGTGCCGGCTGATGGTGTGCATCGGATCATCCGTGCTGCTGGCCGCGGCCGGATGCTCGACCGGTGGGGATGCGACGCCGACGTCGGCTCCCCCGCCTCGATGTGGATCCGCCGAGCAGGCCGGTCCCACGGCCTCGCGTGACGAGATCTCGCCGCTCGTCGTCACAGGTGTGGCGCCCGATCCGATCCCGGTGAAGGGCACCGACGGCAAGTACCACGTCGCCTACGAACTCGCGGTGCTCAACGCGGCGCCCCGTACCACCACGCTCGACAAGGTCGAGACCCTGACCGACGACGCTATGCCTCGCGTGCTGACCACGTTGCAGGGCGACGAGCTCGTGACCCGGACCTTGCGCGTGGGTTCGTACCCGCGGGAGCCCTCGCCCGTCACCTCGATTCCCGCCGGGCAGACCGCGATCCTGCTCCTCGACGACGTCTACGACGACCGCGGCGCAATCCCGCCGACCGTCACGCACCGGGTGGAGGCGAGCTTCGCGCCCCCCGCCGCGGACCAGCGGGAGGTTGCCGGGGTTTATCCGGACCAGGTGAGCCACATCGGCGGCTCGATCTGCCACAGCAGCCGGGAGCCGCTCGTGATCGCCCCGCCGCTCCAGGGCGACAGCTGGGTGGCGTTCAACGCCTGCTGCACAGCATCGCCCCACCGCAACGCGATGCTGCCGCTCGGCGGACGGATCAACGGGACCGAACGCTTTGCCGTCGACTGGGTGCGATTCGACCTGTCCGCCCAGCCGCTCGTCGACGTGCAGACCGGGGTGGCGGCCACGTTCAGCGGCGACCCGACGCGGAACGAGAACTATCTGGCCTACAACCAGCCCTTACTGGCCGTCGCGGACGCCACCGTCGTCTCCGTCGTCTCCGACGTGCCGGACCAGCCCCCGCACGTGTTCCCGACCGGGCTACGCCTGGACCAGTACGGCGGTAACCAGATCATCCTCGAACTCGACGCGGCCACCTACGCCTTCTACGCGCATCTGAAGCCGGGTTCCGCGTCCGTGCGAGCAGGTGACCGGGTGACGAAGGGGCAGCAGATCGGGAACCTGGGCAACTCGGGCAACAGCAGCGAGGCCCACCTGCACTTTCACCTGATGAACTCTCCGCTGCCGCTCACCGGGGAGAACCTCCCCTTCCAGATCGACCGCTTCGAGTTCCTCGGCACCGTCACCCTCGACGGCCTGAAGACGAGCTCACCGCAGGGCCCGCGCACCAACGAGCTGCCCCTGGCCGAGAGCACCGCCAACTATCCCGTCGGGCCGGATCGATGAGCCACGACTGCGGTCGGCGGCGGATGTCGACTCGGTGAGCGGCACCGAGCGCAGGAACTGGCTCCTCCCGTCCCGGCGATCACCGATGCCGGGTGTCGAAAGGCCGCGGGCAGCGTGACCTGGGCATTTCACGGCCACGTCAGCACCACCGAAGCCACACCCGCATCGTTCCGCCATGGGACGAACAGTTTCCTGACCAGGCCGGCAACGGCCCGCCCTGCGGAGGCCGTGCCATGCCGACATCCACGAAGATCGCATCACGAGGCCTGCGAGCAACCGTGCTCGCCCTGATCGCGATCGGGCTGGCCATCGCGGTGGCCGTTGCCACAGCAGGCCCGGCCAATGCGCTTCAGCCCTCTGGCGACCCGGACGTCAGCGACAGCGGCGAGGCTGCCGACCCATCGGCCGCCGCGACGCCGGCCCCACAGGCCGCCCCGGAGCCGGACCCGCGAGTCGAGACGCGGGCCGCCCCGGAGCCGGACCCGCGAGTCGAGCATCCGGTTCCGACACCGGACACGGCGTCTGCGACTCCGACACCGGATCCCCGTGTCACGAACCCGGGCCCGGCCACTACCGACGCCCCCGTCCCGCTCTCCGAGGATCCCCAGCCGACCGACGCCACAGCCGGCGGCCCGCACGCTTCGGCGCCGACTGCGAACCTGCGCAAGCTGGCCGACGCGCTGGTCGTCACGAAGAACAGCCCCACGGTGGAGGTCTCTGCGCCCGCGGGGCTCGACGTGGGCATCGTGGAGATCAGCATCCTGTTCGGCGCCGACCGGCTCACCCGCAACTACAACAACACATCGGGGTCCCGGTTCGAGGTGCACGCCCCGCCCGGTGACGGGACGGCGCGACAGGACAACCTGGACATCACGCTCACCGAGCGCAACCCCGGCGGCCCCCACCACTACTCGATCCTCTCGAGCGTGAGCATCGCACCCCTGTTCACCGTCACCGTCTCGCCGTTGACCGTGAACGCGTTCGGCGGTTCCTGCGATCTCGTCGGTCAGGCCGACCCGACGATCTTCTGGGTCGACCCGGCCGGCGTGCCCCACCGGTACGACTTGAGCAGCGCCATCGGTGAGATCTCCGCGTTCGGCGGGACTTGGACCGATGTCAGCACGAGCAGCGGTCTGACCATTCCGACGCTCGAATGGGTCGACCGCGACCCCGGCGGGTTCGGCTCGATCGGCGAGAACGCACTGCCCCGCGGGGCCGCGCTCCTTCCCCTGCCGGGTTACCTGCCCCAGGCCGGCACCATCGAGTATCCGTTCAGTGACCGGTACGCCGACGCGGGCGGCGACAGCGATTGCTTCGCCGACCTGGCGTACACCGTGACCCTCGACCCGCCGCAGTAGCCCGGGACGGCCGGGGTGGACGAGCGACGTGGGCATTGTGCGCCCCCGTGCAGGACGTGTGGTCCGCGGCTGGTCCCCACCTTGGAAGTCCTCAATCAACTAGGGGTTCCAGGGCTCAACATCGACGTCCGCCCGCCAGCATCTTGCCCAACTCGGTGTTGTGCCGACGGACGGGTGCGCAGGCCAGCGTCGGTGAGCGTCTACCGCGGATGGCTGATGCGACGTGGACGGACGGCGGGGCGTTTCAGCCGCTTATCCGGTAGCACTTCCGTGTTCGACGAATCTCCATCCCCCGTGCGAGCTACAGAATCTGTCCACTCCGCGGTGACGTGAATCGCGTCCCGTTATCGATAGCTTCGTCGCCAGCAACACGGGCCGCCGGGCGAACGCGTCCGCCGAGCCGGATCGAAGGACGAGGGCGATGAACAAGACACGTGGTGTCGGGGTACTCGGCCGGTCACGGGGCCGCCGGTTCGCCACGGCCCTGATGGCCGCGACACTGGCTGTGGCCGGCGCGACCGCCTGTAGCGACGCCGCGCACGAGGAAGACGGCCCGGCGCCCGCGGACCAGGCCGAGACCGCCGCGATCGAGTGGGGACCCTGCCCGGAGGCGGCGAAGGGAGTGGCCCGGGATCCCGAGCTGACCTGCGCAACGGTCGAGGTCCCGCTGAACTACGACGAGCCGGACGGCACGTCGATCGAGGTGGCGATCTCCCGGCTGGCCGCCGCCGACCCCGAGAAGCGGCACGGCGTTATGCTGCTGAACCCGGGCGGTCCCGCCCTGTCGGGTCTCGACATGCCCGGCACGATGGCACCGACGCTGCCGAAGCCCGTCCTGGACGGCTACGACCTGATCGGCTTCGATCCGCGCGGCGTCGAGCACAGCACCCCGCAGAGCTGCGGCCTCGAGGTCGCCGGCGTGCCAGGCCATTTCCCCTATCCCGCCGCGAACGGCTCGATCGACGCGAACGTCGAACTGGCCCGCACCGAAGCCCAGAGGTGCGCCGCCACGGCCGGAGAGAACCTGCGGTACTTCAACACCGCCAACACCGCTCGTGACCTGGACCGCATCCGCGAGGCGCTCGGCGAGAAGAAGATCTCCTACTGGGGCCGGTCCTACGGCACCTACCTGGGTGCTGTCTACAGCTCGCTGTACCCGGAGCAGACCGACCGCATGATCCTCGAAGGCAACGTCGACCCCACCAGGGTCTGGTCCGGCGAGGCGGAGGGCTGGGGCAAGAGCATGGTCGAACGGTTCCCGGACGCGGCCGCCGTCGCCGCGGCGCAGAACGGCGCCCTCGGGCTCGGCGGCACCGTCGACGAGGTCACCCGGACCTATCTCGCGCTCGCGGATCGGCTCGACCGTGAGCCGGCGCCAGTTCCGGGCACGCAGCAGTCCATGAACGGAGCGATCCTGCGCACCGTCACCTATGCGCTGCTCCTCGACAACAAGACCCTGCCGATCCTCGCGCAGGTCTGGAAGGCCGCCGCGGACCTCGCGGACGGTCACCTCACCGCGGCCGACGGCGAGGTGCTCGAGCAGGTGTTCGCCGAGACGCCGCCCACCCCGGGCGTCCCCGCGGACAACCAGGCGACCATGTTCCTGGCACTCACCTGCGGTGACGCCGAGTGGTCCCACGACGTTGCCGACTACGCCACCCGCAGCGCCGCCGACCGCAAGGCCTGGCCACTCACGGCGGGCATGCCGGCCAACATCTGGCCATGCGCCTTCTGGAAGGCCCCGATCGAGAAGCCGGTCACCGTGACCGACACGGGCCCCGGTGACATCCTGATCCTGCAGAATCGCCGGGACCACGCCACACCATGGGACTCCGCACAGGGGCTGCGCAAGGTCCTCGGCGACCGTGCCGCCTTCGTCGGTGTCGACAACGGCGGGCACTACGTCTACGACGAGGGCTCGGCCTGCGCCGACGGGGCTACCGTCGATTTCCTGAACACCGGCCATCTGCCGGACGAGGACGTCTTATGCACCGACATCGAGCAAGGCTGACAAGACCGGCGCTGCAGTAGAGGGTGATTGTCGACCGGGTCGTCCGGCTCGACTGGCGGATCTGGAACGCCCGATTCGCGGACGGCCGAGGCAACGCCAGTGTTCCGAGCTGCGGATGTGTGGGGCGGGTGGGGCTCGAACCCACGACCTGACGGATTATGAGGACGAATTTTCCGCAGAAACGCCAACGCCGCTACCAGCGCGTTCGCGGTTCCGAACGCCACAAAGACGCTGGTAGCGGCTAGTTTTCAGGCCTGCCCGGTCAAGCCGGGTTCGGCGCGGCGGACCCTCGCTAGGCCCCGCCAGCGGAGGGGATTTGGAGGGGGCGGGAAGCGTCCGAAGTAGACACGCTGGCGGCTGCGAACCCTAAGCTCCGAACGCGGGCAGCGGCTCGCCGCCGTCCCCGTCCGGCCCGCCGTCGTCCCACTCCTTCAGCTCATCCTCGGGCGGGTTCAGATGGGCCAGGCGAGCGCTCGCGTACCGGACGTCCGAGCGGCGCCACGCGCGCTTCGCGGAGCCGCGGTGCGCGGGGATCACGGCCAGTCCGCCCCCCGATCGGGGGGTTGGGTGCCAGCGGCACGGTGCCGCGTTTCGGCACGGCTCCCCGTCGCTCAGGCGCGGCAACCCGCACAGCGCGGAGTCCCGCAGCACGCCCCTCATGACAGACCCGCGAGGCAGTACGCGCAGACCTTCATCCGCACGACGACCGCAGCGACATCGAAGACGACTGCGCCGAGGGAATCGGCTTCGCAGTGGCAGAAGTCGCACTCCAGAACGTCGCGTCGGCGAGCGTCGCGGATCAGCTCCCGCATCCGCTTCGGCGTGCACTCCGCGAGGCAGTGCGCCACGTTCGGCTGCGAGCCGAATACGGTGTGGACTTGGGACCAGCCGCCATGCGGGCACTTCCGCGTGATCGGAACGGATAGCTCCATCGCGAACCGGGACGCCCACGCCTTGACAACTTCCGGCGTGCCGTCGTCTTCCGGATGGAACGCGAGTGCGGCTAGGCGCCGGCCGTCGCGTTCGACAATCTGGCGCGCCTGCGCGATAGCGGCTTCGTATTGGTCGACTCGGGGGTTGGCGGTGGCCATGAATTCCTCCGTTGGGGAGCTGTGGGGGAACGCCCCGGCTGGCCCTCGTGGCGCGCGACAACCAGCCGGGGCGCGGTACGCCCGCTCGGAAAGGGACAGAAACGAGCGGGGCGGCTTACTTGACGGCCTTCTTGGATTCGATGCCGACGATGCCCTTCAAGAGCACCCGACGGCTGTTGCCGACGCGGATCTGTGTTCCGGCCTTCACACCCACGAAGTCCCCGCCCCGCCCGACGCGCACCGTTGTCGAGCCGGGCACAACCGTCGGGCGGAACCGGCCCCGGGAGTCGCGCGGGTGCTTCGCGGGGTTGAATCGTGCCACTACAGAACCGGCGGCGTGTAGGTAGTGCTGGTGGTGATCTGCATGACGGCCGCCGCGCCGCGATGCCGAACGCCGACCCCGAAGGCGCGGGTGTAGAACGCCTCCGTCAGCGGGTATTCGGTCTGATTACCGGGGAGAAGGCGCAGACCCTGGTGCGCGGCGTTCGGGTGCTGCCGGAAGCCCACAGGATTGAGGTCGGAGTTGGGTCCGTCCGTCGCCACCGCCAGCAGGTAGTCCGGCGGCATGACGTCCGTCGCGACAATCCACATCGGACCGTACGAACCGCTGATCGGCAGGCGCCCGATCTCGGCCGGTGCGATGTCCCCGATGATGGTCTGATCGGTGAGGTACGCCGGGGCGGCCGCGCCGGGGAGGTAGTCGTACTGGGCCTGCAGCGTGCCGCTGCCCGCCCGAATCGCCACGATCGGTGGCAGCTCGTCCGGGTTGAGGAAGAGGACCAGCTGCGACCCGGCCTGCGTTCCGTACCCGTGCTCCCGGATCGTCGAGATCAGCGCGTCGAGATCCGCACCGTCCGGCGTCGCGGAGCCGGTCGTGAGGTAGTGCGAGTGGTTGGCTGGGAAGGTCCGGAAGGCGTAGTGCGGCGGGCGCATCCCGTCCGTGCCAGTCCAGAGCCCGTAGACGGTCTTGCCATCCGAGTTCTCGCCGGGCGTCGGGTCGAGCAGCCGCTTCAGGATCTCCGTGTTGACGAGCTTGTTGTCTGCGGCCAGGGCGCGGCGGTGGATCGCTTCGATCTCCGCAGCGGTCGCATCCCGCAGGTAGCGGGCAGTGAACCGCGTCGCCAGGTCGTGGTCGTTGAAGTCGTACCCCATTGTGACGACGTCCGGCGGCGCCGCGAGGGAGACCGGCTCGCCGAACTCGGACGCGCGCTCGAACCCGTCCTGGTCCGTGGTCTGCGCCACGCCGTCCGCCGACCGCACGGTCGGGAAGCTCAGGAAGTTGGCGACGGCCGTGCGCTCTTCGTTGCGGATTGCCAGGGTCGCCTGGAACTCCCGAAACATCGCCTCCAGGTCGGCCCCGTCGATCGACGCGGCGACGATATCGCCGGCCGTACTGATTCCTCGTGCCATTGGGCTCTCCTACTTTCCGGCCGCGACGCGGCGACGCTGCTTGGGGGCGGGGGTGTTGACCATCGACGCCATCCAGGCGTCCAGATCGGACTTCGTGAAGTACCAGCGGCCCTCCGGTCCGGTCTGATAGCCGCGGAGGCGCGGCGGGTCGAGCTTCGCGGCGTGCCCGATCGCGCTTGTGGGCATGCCCGTGTACTCCGCCGCCTTGCGGATCGTGAGCTTCGGCTCGCGCGCCATCACGGCTCCTTCCTGTCGGGGTTTCTGATCATGATCAAGAGTAGATCGCGTTGATCAACTAAGTCGAGTTTCCGCGAACGCAGGCCGCCTGACCTGCGGAAACACTGATTGCACTAATAGACGCCAATTGCGTCTATTACGCGTGTTGAGTACCGCCGCGGCAAGCTCGGCTTTACTCCGGGCTACTCGGGAGGTAACGTTGACCCGGCAAGACTCGCTGCCCCGAACGTGACACCCAGGGAGCCCGCTCAGAGACGCGGAAGCCATCGAGGATCACCGGACGCGTAAGCGGCTGATGGATAACGGAATGTAAGCGTGCCCGCGCGGAGCCGGCAACGCCTCTCGTCCGATCAGCCGAGCAGCACCCGACACCAATTGTGGGTGCGTGGCTCGGCTTTTCGCCGTTCTAGGCACCCCTCCTGACTACCCGGAGGGTGAGATGTCCCTGGCACGAAAGCGCCAGATGCTGTCGATCGAGCAAGCCGAGGAATACACCGGCTACTCAGATCTGATCATCAAGCGCGCCATCAAGCGCGGGGAGCTGAAGGGCGAGCGCCCCGGCGGTAGCAAGTTCGCCCGGCTCTACTTCGAGCAGGCCGAGCTAGACCGCTGGCTCGCGGCCATCGAGGTCGACGCGGAGGCGCAGTGAAGCGCCGTTGGATCCGCGATGCCATCTATGGCTACCAAGACCCGAACTCTCGGCGATGGGCATTTTGGCGCGAGAAGTTGGTGACGCCGGACGGCCGCAAGACCTTCCGGACGCTTGTGCCGGCTGTGCCGTACTCCGGGCTCTACCGACGCAGCACCGTCGCCGACCCGCCTCCCGTCGCGCCGCAGTGCCTGTATCGGCTTACGCCGCTCCGCGCGGCCCTCTCCCCCCGATCGGGGGGTGGTGACGTCCTGGTGGCCGAAGGCGAGAAGGACGCCAACGCGGGCGCCCGCCTGCCAGGGGTCGCGGCCGCCACGTCGCATTGGGGCGGCGCCGCGGTCGGGATGACCCCGGAGCAGGCGCAACACCTCGCCCCGCTCGCCACCGCGGCAAGCCGCCGGTCCGGGCGTCGGGTCGTGATCGTGGTGGATCGGGATGACCCCGGATACGCGAACGGCCTCCACACGTGGGAGCTGCTGCGCGTGGTCGGCTTCCGCCGGTCCCAACTCGCCGTCGTGCGCCCGGCGGACGGCGTGATCTCCGGCGGGGCGGTGTGTACCGGGGTGTGCGATTGCGAGCCGGTCTGTCCACCCCCCGGTCGGGGGTGGGAGAAGGCCGATCTGACCGATCACGTACGCGCGGGCTACGGCCTCCGAGACCTCGTGCCGGTCTCGGAAGCGGACCTCCGGGTGGCGGCGGACCGCTGGGCCCAGGAGCGAGCAGCAGGGGCCGAGTACGGGGCTCCCGTGCCGTCCGAGTTCACCCCGGAGTTCGAGGCGGAGCTACGCGCGCTGGCGGCGGAGTGGCCGGGGTGGCCGGCGCGGCGGAAGAAGGCGGCATGAACGCCGCAGAGCTGATCCGGCGGTGTCGCGCGGAGGCGTGTTTGGCGGTGCGGGCCGCGCTCGCCATCGCCACGGCAGAACGCCAGATCAACAAGCTCCAAGCCATCCACAACCGACAGGAGCCGACCGGCTCACACGCACGGAAGGCGAACTGATGTTCAAGCCAGAAACCAAGCGCCAGAGGCTCGCGCGCCTAGCGCGGAAAGGGAAGGTAGTTCGCAATGGCCGGATCCAAGAAGTGGCGGGCTCCGACGGACTTCGAGCCGATCGGGAAGCGGACAAAGATCGAGCACGAGGCCGCGCTGGAGAAGTCGCGGAAGCGCCAGGAAGCGGAGATGCGGGCACTGGAGGAGAAGGAAGCTCTGGAGCGGGACGGGATGCGGTGGAGCCCGAAGCGCCAGTAAACGCGGAAAGCGTCAATAGCGCACAGCACCCGTGAAAGCGTAGCCTAATACGGGTCCCAGAAATGACAAGGCCGCGCCGACGGTTCGGAGGCGTAGGCGCGGCCTTCTGTCATGAACTACCCGGAGCCCGCTCCCCCTGGAAAGGAACGAACGTGTCCAGCTCTCCCGAAAGGAACGAACGTGTCCAGCTCTCCCGAAAGGAACGAACGTGACTAAGCACCCTCCGAAAGGAACCGACGCAACGAAGCGTACCCCGAGAACTCAACGGGCGTCTACCCGGTCGAAGAAGGCTGACGGCGCTGCGCTTCTCGATCGCGTTGAGACGGTCCTGCGGCGCTTCGTGATCCTGCCCTCTGAGAGTGCCTATGCAGCGGCGGCACTGTACATCGCGGCTACGCACGGACAGAAGCTTTGGCAATGCGCGCCGCGTATGGCCATCATCTCGCCGAAGGAGGAGACCGGCAAGACGCGCCTCATGGAGATCATCGAGGCGCTTTGCTACAAGCCGTTCAAGACGGGAAACTCCACCCCCGCCGCCCTGTTTCGCTCGATCACCCCGGATCCGCCGACGATTCTGCATGACGAGGTCGACTCGATCTTCAGCAGCACCCGGCACCCGACGCCAGGCGCAGAGGAGCTGCGCGGCTTCTACAACGCTGGCTTCTCCCGTGGAGAGCAGTTCTGGCGTTGCCTACCTAGCGGAGACCCCGCCCCCTTCAACACGTTCGCCATGGCCGTCCTGTGCTCCATTCATGACCTGCCCCGGACGCTCATGAGCCGTTCGGTTGTAGTCCGCATGCGACGCAAGTCCGAAGCAACCAAGCTCGAATCGCTGCGGGTGTCGAAGCTGAAGGAGCGGAGCGCGAAGCTCCGGGGCGAGCTAACGAAGTGGGTGCGCACCATCCCGGCCGACTTCCCCGAGCCGGAGATGCCCGTGTTCAACCGCGCTGCGGACGTCTGGGAGCCGCTGATCGCGGTAGCAGATCACGCGGGCGGGGAGTGGCCGGAGCGTGCACGACTGGCAGCCAAGGAACTCACTGAGGCCAAGATCGAAAACAGCATCATGCCGGACGACCTGAAGCTGCTCTCGGACATTCGCGATGTCTGGCCAGCAGATGAACCCCGCATCCACACTCGCGATCTGCTGGTACGGCTCAACCAGGAATCGGATCTTGGCTGGAGCACATATGAGCGGGGCGGGGAGCTGGGGCCGATGTTGCTGGCCAAGCTGCTCCAGCCGTATGAGATCAAGTCAACTCAGGTCCGGATTGGTTCTGACAACCGCCAGGGCTTCTACCGAGCCACATTCGACGAGGCCTGGAGCAGCTACCTCGTAGGGCCTTCGTAGGTCCGGCGTAGGGGGTGCAAACCCACGCCGACCAGCGCCGTAGGGACCGTAGGGGCTTTGCAGGATAGGGAGGGCGCCGGCGGGTCTCTTTGTATAAAAATAAATAATGGTTCCGAATAGAGAATCAAGGTCCCTACCTCTCGGTACTCCGGAAACCCCCTACGGTCCCTACGCGCCTGGTAGATGGGCTGCAGACCCCCTACGGAGACCCTACGAAGGCACTACGGGCACTACCCCCTACGGATCGAAAGGAGAGCAAGATGAGTGAGGAAGTTGGCGTGTGGAAGGACGGCCGGACGCCACGCCGGAGATGTAGTGCGAAGAGTTCGCAGACGGGGCTCCCTTGTAAACGCGCACCCATCGAAGGGGGCACGGTCTGTGGGACGCATGGTGGACGGGCGCCTGCGGTGAAGCGGGCGGCGAAAGCGCGTCTGGAGAACGCGAGTCTGATGCTGGCGAAGGAACTTCTCGGCATGGCGACCGATGAGAACCTGCCGCCCGCCGTGAAGCTCGCCGCCATCAAAGATGCGCTCGACCGAGCGGGCCTGAGCGCCACGCAGGCCGTCGCGCTGACGCACGACATGGGCCCGCGCTATGAGCGGTTGTTCGACCACATCCACTGGGAAGCGCTGGGCCGGTCGGAAGCCCCAGAGGTCGTAGACGGGGAGATCGTCGGGACGGCGCAGTTCGACGACGGGCGCGAGCCGTGAGCGGGCACGTCTGTGCCTCCTGCGGGCGCGCTTGCGGGCCGTGCGCGGAAGCCGCCGAGCGCGGCCACCCCCTCCCCCACACGATCCGCGAGGCGTGGTGTCGGTGGTGCGCGTCTATCTACGTCGACAACGCCCCGGACCCGGAGACCGGCCGCGTCCACTGCGCGGGGTGCGACGGCGCGCTGCCCGGTCTCGCGGAGTTCATCGCGAAGAGGCTGGAGAAGTACCCGAAGCTCTGCCGCGATTGCCGGGCGGACCGGCGTCGCGCCGAGCCCGCGAGCGACGCGGACGCGTCGGGAGCCACCAGCAGCCCGCCCCCCGATCGGGGGGTGCAGTCGGCAGGCGAGCCGCCACCGCCGGGCGCCGACCCGCGCGCGCCGGTGGCGCCGACAACAGCGGCTGAGCGCGAGCGGCGGGCGGCGGAAGAGGCGGAGGCGAGCTGGCGCCGGGGCGGGTTCGTCCCGCGCACCGGGCCGGAGACGACGAAGAGCGAGCACGGCAACGGCGCGGTGGCGTGGAGCGGCACGCGGCGACGCATGTAGCGCTGACCTGCACAGACGCCCCTAGCGTCTTAGTTGAACGTTCAAGTAACGTCGGCTCCGCGCGGTCTATCTCGGTAGAGCGCGCGCCCCTGGTAGCCGCGTTGGACCCCGGAGGAATCCATGCCGACCCGAACCCCGCCCCGAACGCCCACGAGCCGTCCCGGGGGTACCCGAGCCGCGACCCGACCCCGCTCGACAGCGAGCGGCAGCGCTAGGCCCCTTCTCGGGGTGCTCTTGATCGCGTACGTCCGGGTCTCGACCGAGCGGCAGGCCGAGCGGTTCGGCCCGGCAGCGCAGCGGGCGGCGATCCGGGAGTGGGCGAAGGCGACCGGCGCGCGCATCGCCCGGTTCGTCGAAGACGCCACGAGCGGCGCGCTGTCCGAGCGCGAGGGCCTGGGCGAGGTCCTGGCGGAGATCCGCGCGGGGACGGTGGCCGGCGTGGTCGTGGCGCGGCTCGACCGGTTCTCCCGGGACATGCTCGTCCAGGAGCACCTCATGAGCGACGTGTGGGGGCTCGGCGGTGAGGTCTACTCCACCGCCCCTGACGAGAACAACTTGCGCGACGACCCGGACGACCCGAGCCGGAAGCTGATCCGGCGGATGCTCGGGGCGGTGGTCGAGTACGACCGCGAGATGACGCTGTTGCGGCTGCGGAACGGGCGCCGCGCGAAGGCCAAGGCGGGCGGGTTCGCGTACGGCTCGCCGCCGTTCGGCTACACCGCCGTGAACGGGAAGCTCCGCCGCTCCAAGGACGAGCAGGCCACCCTCCGCCAGATGCTCGCGCTAGCCGCCGACGGCGCCTCCACCCGTGCGATCGCGGACCAACTCAACGCGGCGGGCCGACCCGCGAAGCGCGGCGGGCCGTGGAGCTCTGCCGCTGTCGCCCGCGTACTCCGCACCAACACCCGGAAGGCGTCCTGATGGCCCACATCCGCAAGATCGAGACCAACCAGCGCCGCAACGGCAAGCCCGTCGCGCACTACGAAGTCCGCTGGACCGAGACCGTCGTGACGGCCGACGGGCGCCGACGGAAGAAGTACAAGCAGGAGACCTTCCCGACGAAGGACGCCGCCGACGACCGGCTGCGCGAGATCGAGTCCGAGCGCGCGGCGACTGGCGCCGTCACCGGACGCGAAGCGCGTCTAGAACCGTTCGCGGCGTTCGCCTACGCGTGGCTCGACTCGCTGTCGGGGACGGTGAAGGCGCGGACGCTCGCGGAGTACCGGCGGTTGTACGAGACCTACGTGGCCCCGGAGTTCGCAACCCGCCCGGTCGGGGGGATCACGCCCGCCATGGCGCGCGCCTTCCGCGCGGACCTCGTGGGGCGGGGGCTCGCCCGCGGCACCATCAAGCACGCGTTCGACGTGTTCCGGCGGACGCTCGATCTCGCGGTTCAGGATGGCGCGATCCCGAGCAACCCCGCCGTGTCGGTGCCGCGGTTGCGGACCGGGGACGTCGAGCCCTTCGCACCCCACCCCCTCACCTCCGATCAGGTCGGCGCGGTCGCGGCGCACATCGAGAAGACCTATCCGGTGTACGGGCTCGCGGTGCTGTTCCTCGCCGCGACGGGGCTACGCGCAGCGGAGCTGGCCGGCCTCGAAGTCGCAGACCTCGACCTCACCAAGCGCACCATCCGCGTAACTCGCACGAAGCGGAAGGTCCGGGGCGGGTGGGAGACCGGGACGCCGAAGTCCCGGAAGTCCCGGCGGGTGGTGCCGCTGGACGGGTGGCTCGTGGACGACCTCCGCGCGTACCTCGCCACCCACCCCCGCCGCGACGACCCGAGCGCGCCGCTGTTCCCGGCCAGGTACGGCCGGAACGCGCCGGTCCCGCGCGAAGAGGCGGCGAACACCTACAACTGGGCCGTGCCGGTCGAGCCCGGCACCTTCTACGCCAACTACCTCAAGCCCGCGCTGACCGCCGTTGGGCTGCCGGCGTCGGCCCCGGGCGTTCGTGGCGTGCGGCTCCACGACCTCCGCCACACGTTCGCCGTGCTGTCGCTCTCCGCCGGGGCGCACTACATGCAGGTGTCGAAGTGGCTCGGGCACGAGAGCTACGTGACGACGTTGACGATCTACGCGGACTACATCGACGAATCCGAAGGCGGCAAGGCCACACCGCTCGCCCGCCCGACCGCACCTTCTCCCGCCCCCGACCGGGGGGCGAACGTCATCAACCTCGCAGACCGGCGCCGTAACGCGGGATAGACGCCGGAGGAAGAAGAGGCATGGCGACGACGAAGCCGGACGTCCAGTACGTCCAGATCGAGCGCGTGCAGTTCTGGGCGGACAAGGAGAGCGGAGACATCCACATCACCACGGACGACCCGGATGCGAAGGACGTCTTCAAGCACACGACGATCTCCAACAGGGAGACGTCCAAGCGCTACCACCCGACGTTCTACCGGCAACTGGCGACGCTCCTCGCCCAGCACGGCAAGACCGTCCCCGGGTGGGACCTTTTCTGCGAGCGCTGCGGAGGCGAGATCGTCCTGATGTCCACGAGCACGACGGGGTACCGGCACAAGCCCGGCCTGCCCGAGTGCGACACGAAGCCGCCGGAGCCCCAGCGCGCAGGCTGATCTGCTCCCTACGCCCACGAGAGCCCCGGCCCGTCTACTCGGACGGTGACCGGGGCTCTCGCACGTCTACGGGCAGATGCGGCTCGTGTAGCCTGTGCGCACCACCCCTGCCAAGAGTTCCGAACGGCACTGAACGCCCACCCTAGGCGTCTGGTGCCCCTGAACTTGGTAGGTGTTTGGTGACGCACCTTTCCCCGCTCCTGGGCGTCGGTTTGCTGCTGGCCTATCCGGCCTACCTGCTGCTGATGGCCGCCGTGATGCGGATCTGCGGCGTCCCAAAGGCGGAGGTGGCGATGTGGGTCCTGCGGCAGGCTGACCGCCAGCGCCTCACCGATCTCATCCGTGCCGCGCGCGGGCTGCCGGAGCCGCCACCGAAGCAGGACGCCCTCGGCGGCTAGCTCAGAGGCATCTACGCGGTGTCCTCGTCGTAGTCCTCGCACCGCTCAAGTTCGCTGATCTTCCGACGGACCCATGGCTGATCGGTGATCGGGAAGGTCTCGCAGTCTCGCCGTCGGCATGAACACCCGTTCCGGGTTGGCTGGTGCTGCTTCGCCACGTCGGCGAGCACGCGGATGTACGCGTCGCGGGAGCGGAAAGCTGCGATCATCCTGTCCCGCGTGTCGCCCATCTGGACCTTGATCTCGTCGACCTGCGCCAGCGCAGCCTTGGTCTCGGCGTCCTTCTGCTCGGCGAACTCCCAGTACCACCGTGCGTGATCTTCGGCGATGCGGATTCGGGTCTCGGCATCGTCACCCCGATGTGGTGCGCATCTGCTGCACCGTTTCGGCACGGTGTTCGATTGGTGCATCCGATGCTCGACGTTCGGACTCACAGGCCGCTGGATTGGATAGAAGAGCCCGCAGCAGAGGCACACGTAGTGGCCGCCGGGCACGCTGATGGCCAAGAGGGCTCCTTGATCGAACTGGTGTTCGGGTAATCGAATCACAACAGTCCGACAACGAGTACGCGGCACGCCGACGCTGCGTCCCCACTGCCAGTCGGAGATCGACTATGGCGTCCGGCGGCTACGGCCGGAGCTTCTGCTGCACGCGGGCCTGCCGCGCCGCGTCGGCGAGCGTCCACAGCGCGCACGGCCAAGACGCGCGGGGCGTCCCCCGCCCCGGCGTCGTGCACTCGACGCACAACCCGGCGGCGTTCGGGCGGTGGTCCGCCATCAGCCGCTCGATCACGTCCCGCCGCGTCGCCAGCTCCGCGACGAACTCCACCCAGGTCCCCTGCGTCACGGCGCGTGACGCTACCCCGAAACGGACAAGTGAGCTAACACGTCCAAGCGGTCTAGTTGTACCGAACGTGCTGCTGAGCGGGTTTCGAGCGGACTGGTGCACATACCGTCGCGACGTGGGACGTCCGGCCGAGAAGTTGCTCACCACCGCGCAGGCGGCGGAGCACCTCGGCATCTCGCGGGGCACGCTCGCCCGCTACGCCCGGGATGGGCTCCTGAAGCCGACGCTGAAGCTGCCCACGGGGCACCTGCGCTGGAGCCTGGAAGACCTCCGCCGCCAGATGCGGGAGCTGCGGGAAGGCGACCGGTAACACCGCGCTCCACGTCGGCGAGCAAGCGCTTACACGGCCCGCCGCTGAACCCCCTCCTCAGCAGCGGGCCGTGCCTTTCACGACCCGCCCGTGGAGGGGATTTGAGGCGGACACGATCTTGACTGATCAACTGGCGGGCCGGATAACCGGCCCTGACCAGCGAGTTTCTGTGGGGCGGGTCGGGTTCGAACCGACGACCTGACGGATTATGAGTCCGCTGCTCTGACCAGCTGAGCTACCGCCCCGGCCCCGCGAGGCTACCGAACGCCCCGGGGATGAGCTCTGCCGCCGTGATCGTCATCGGACACAGCGGCACGTCCGTCCGACAGGTCTGGACGAACGTGCCGCTGGTCGGGCCGTCAGTGGTGGGTGAGGGCGGTGGCGCGCTTGCGCGCGTCCTTGGCCAGCCCGCCGGCCTGGTGCACGACCTCGGTGCCGACGGCGGAAGCGCGGGCGGCGACGTCGTGGCCGAGCTTGCCCGCCTGGGCGGCGAGGGTGGGGCCGGCCTTGTCGAAGCGCTTCTGCAGTTCGGCGTTGCGCTTCGACGCGCGCTTCTGCAGCTGGGTGCTGCGCTTCTCCGCGGCCTTCTGCAGCTGGGCGGCGCGCTTCCCGGCCACCTTCTGCAGCTTGGCGCCGCGCTTCTCCGCCCGGCGGCGCGTCTTGGCGGCACGGCGGCTCAGCTCTGCGGCCCGCGACGAGAGGTCGGATGAGCTCACCCGCGAGGAGACCGCCCTGCCGGCGGCGGGCGCGAGCCCGGCCAGCCCGGCGGCGAGGCCGGCGACCGTGCCACTGGCCTGGGTCGCGGAGCCGGAGAGCTTGCCGCCCGCGTCGTGCACCGCGCCCGTGACGCGCCCCGTGACGTCGGCCGCGGCGCCCGTCACCACGCCGGCCTGGGCCGCGGCGAGCCTCGCCGCGCGGCGGCCGCGCCAGCCGATCGACGGCTTGCCCTCGGTGTCGGCGGCTGCGATCAGGAGGCCGCCGAGCATGCTCACGTTCTTGAGGAAGTGGATCTGCTGCTCCTGCTTGCGCTGCGGGTCGGTCTCCTCCCAGAACCGGTGGCCCGCCAGCGTCGTCGGGATGAGGGTTGCCGCCAGCGCCGTGGAGGCCAGGCGGGGGAACTTGCCGAACGCGAGCAGCGTCCCCGCGGCGATCTTGACGCCGGCATCGATCTTGATCAGCAGGACGTCGTCCGGTCGCTGTTCGACCGGGGCGACCTCGACCGCCTTGTCGACCGCCGGTGCCATCGCATCGAGCACCGGCTTCGCGGCCTGTGCGTGCGCCTCCGGAGCGCGGAGGGCACTGATGCCACCTTGTATGAACAAGGCGGCGAGCATGGGTCGGGCGACACGTCGAAGGAGCATGTGAGCGCATCCCCGGCTTGAGATGCAACCAAACGCTGATTCGACCGAACGCTGTATCGATCAACGGGTGGTGCCATCATTCGGGGGTGACGACCCCAAGACTGGCCATCGGGCTCGACATCGGCGGCACCAAGATCGCGGGCGCCGTTGTCGACGAGCACGGCTCCGTGGTGACGGAGATCGTGGAACCGACACCGGAGGAGTCCGACGCCGAGTCGGTCACCACCGTGCTGCTGTCGATGATCGAACGGCTCCGCGCGGAGCACGACGTCGTCACGATCGGGGTCGGCGCGGCCGGGATCGTCGAATGGCCAGCGGGCAAGATGCTGTGGGCGCCGAACAACGCCTACCGCGACTGGCCGGTGCGCGAACAGCTGGAGAAGGTCACCAACCTGCCGGTCACCGTCGACAACGACGCCAACGTGGCCGCGCTCGCGGAGGCGCGGCTCGGGGAGCCGTACCCGAACATGGTGCTCGTGACGGTCGGCACCGGCATCGGGGGCGGCCTCGTGATGGACGGGAAGATCTACCGGGGGCCCACCGGACTCGGCGCCGAGCTGGGTCACATCATCCTCAACCCGGACGGCCCCCGCTGCGGTTGCGGCAACCACGGCTGCTTCGAGGCATACGCATCGGGAACGGCGCTCACGCGGATGGCGCGCGATGCCGCTGAGGACGACCCGGACGGGTTGATCGCCCGGATCGGTGCTACCGACGGTGAGGTCACGGGGCACACGGTCCTCGAGGCCGTCCAGCAGGGCGACGAGGTGGCGAAGGCCCTGTTCGCCCGGCTCGGCCGCTGGCTCGGGGTCGGCATCGCGTCGCTCGCGAACATCTTCGAGGTCGACGCCGTCGTCGTCGGGGGCGGTCTGGTCGAGACCGGGGAGCTGCTGCTCGCGCCCGCCAGGGCAACGGCACGCGAGTACGCGTACGCGCCGACGGCCCGCGGCGTCCCGCCCGTCGTCGCGGCGACGTTCGGTGGCGACGCCGGGAAGATCGGCGCGGCCCTCCTCGCGCTCGACCACGCCTGACACCCGCCGCACCCGCTGGTCGCGAGCGCCCCCGGATCTGCCGGCGGCGGCGGGGGCCCGTCACTCACTAGGGTGGGTGCGTGTCCCTGGTACTCGGGCCGGTTCTGCGCCACGTCGGCGAGACGACGGCGTCCGTGTGGGTCCAGACCGAGCGGGCGGCCACCGTGTCGGTGCTGGGGTGCACCACCCGGACGTTCGAGGTTGCGGGGCACCACTTCGCGCTCGTGCCCGTCACGGGGCTCACGCCGGGCAGCGTGACGCCGTACGAGGTGGCGGTGGACGGCGAGCAGGTGTGGCCGCAGGCGACCACGCCGTTCCCGCCCAGCGTCATCCGCACGCGCGGCGGCGCCGAGGCCCACCGCGTCATATTCGGGTCGTGCCGCTACGCGAAGGTGACCGACCCGAAGCTGACGGTGCAGCTCGGGATCGATGCGCTCGACGCGTACGCGGCGCGGATGGCCGGCCGGCCGCAGGAGGAATGGCCCGACGCGCTCCTGCTGCTCGGCGACCAGGTGTACGCCGACGAGCTGACGCCCCGCACCAGGCGGCGGATCGCGGCGCGCAGCGACCGGCACCCGGACTGGCCCGACGACGAGATCGTCGGCTTCGACGAGTACGTGGGCCTGTACCGCGACTCGTGGAGCGACCCGGAGGTCCGGTGGCTGCTGTCCACGGTGCCAACCGCGATGATCTTCGACGACCACGACGTGCGCGACGACTGGAACACCTCGGCCCACTGGCGCGCGGAGATGAACGAGAAGCCGTGGTGGCGAACGCGGATCCGCTCCGCGCTGGCGTCGTACTGGGTGTTCCAGCACATCGGCAACCTGGCCCCCGACGAGCTCGCGTCCAGCGCGGACCACCGCAAGATCGTGGAACACGACGGTGACACGTGGCCCGTGCTCGCGGAGCTCGCCGATCGCGCCGACGCCGAGGTGGACGGCGAGAAGGGTGTGCGGTTCAGCTTCCGCTGGGACATGGGCCGCACGCGCCTTCTGATGGTCGACTCCCGCAACGGGCGCATCCTCGACGACGGCAGGCACCTCATCCTGGGCGAGTCGGAGTTCTCCTGGCTCGAGCGCCAGGCCGCCGCGCCCGGCGCGGTCGACCACGTCCTGATCGGCACCTCGATCCCATGGCTGCTGCCGCACGCGATCGGTGACCTCGAGACCGTCAACGAGATCGCGGCGGCCCGGCCCGGGTGGCGCGGCCGGCTCGCCGAGAACGTCCGCCAGGCCGCCGACCTGGAGCACTGGGCCGCGTTCCGGGCCTCGTTCGACCGGCTCACCGCGATGATCGACCGCGCCGCGGCGAGCGGGGTCGCCACCGTCACCGTGCTCTCCGGCGACGTGCACCACAGCTACGCCGCGCGGGCCGACCTCCCGGGTGCCCCGCCGGCCCGCGTCCACCAGCTGACCTGCTCGCCGGTGCACAACCGGATCCACTGGTTCGTCCGGCCCGGGTTCCGGCTCGGGTGGTCCCGCGCGGCACGCCGGTTCGCGGAGCGGTGGGCGCGGCGCGTCGGGGCGCCGCCCATGCCGCTGACCTGGCAGCGCCTGGTCGGTCCACTGTTCGGCAACACGATCGCCACGCTCGAGCTGAGCGGGCGCCGCGCGGAGGCGATCTTCGAGCAGCCGCGGTCGTCGGCGTCGCTCGTGGAGCGCGCCCGGCTCGATCTCACTCGATGAAAGGGCACCGATGACGGTCATCGCCACCGAACCGCCGTCCGCGATCGCCGGCCAGACAGTGGTGCTGCGGCCGACCACGCCCGAGCACGTGCCCATGTTCCTCGAGATCCTGCGCCACCCCGAGATCGTGCCCTGGTGGGGCGGTTACGACCTGGAACGGGTGCGGCGCGAGCTCCTCGGGCCACACGGCTACGCGATCGAGCTGGCGGGCGAGGTCGTCGGCCTGATCCTCTACCGCGAGGAGACCGACCCCGACCACCGCCACGCCGCGCTCGACCTCGCGTTGCACCCCGACCAGCAGGGCCAGGGCCTCGGCTGCGACGCACTGCGTGCGATGGCGCGGTTCCTGTTCAACGGCCGCGGCCACCACCGCGTCACGATCGACCCCGCCGCCCACAACGAGCGGGCGATCCGCAGCTGCGCCCGCGCCGGGTTCCGACCGATCGGGGTGATGCGCCGCTACGAGCGGTCGGCCGACGGCGGGTGGCACGACTGCCTGCTGATGGACCTCATCAGCGACGATCAGCCCTAGCCCGCGATCCGCCGCTCTCCCACAGCGGGCCGGCCACGAGCCAGATTCCGACCACGACCCACACCCGCCCGATCCACCAGTGGAGCGTGCCGGACTGCTCGGGCGTCGCCACGAACAACACGAGCCCGCCCAGCACCACCGACGTGATGACGGCGGCGACGACCACGCGGTTCCACTCCCGCCACAGGTGCGCGACGCGCTCCGGGGTGCCCTTCGCCGGCTTGACCGGGGGCGGGCCGCCCGCGAAGCGGTGCGCGAACCGGACGTCGGCCCAGCGGACGATGCTCGGCCCGAACGCGACGCTGAACCCGAGGTAGACACCGGCGAGGCCGTGCACCGACCGGGGCTCGGCCCCGTGCAGCAGGTCGAGGGTCACGGCGACGACCAGCACGACGTCGAGCAGCGGGATCGCGGCCAGCAGCAGTGTGCTGAGCATCCGCAGCCGCAGCAGGTAGCGGGCGACGAGGCCGAGACCGAGCAGGACCCACAGCCCGATCTCGCACGCGAGGATCAGGGCGACAATGGGATTGTCGTGTGCCAGCTGCACGATGTTCTCCACGATTCGAACGGTAGGTGTCCGCCGAACGTCACGAATCCGGAGAAATGACCAGGTGCGGGTCGGCAGAAAGGATGACGGCCCGCCGCACGGGAACGCCCCGCCGGACGAGCGCGCTCAGGGCGCCGAGCGGCCCGGCTTGCGCCGCCGCTCCCCCACCATCGACCGCAGCACGAGCAGCACGCCGACGACGCCCATCGCGATGCTCGCCGGCAGGTGCAGCGCGTCGGGAAGCAGGTGCAGCTGTAGCCACCAGCCCTTCGACCCGCTTTCCGCGAGGCGGTTGACGAGCCCGCCCACTCCTTGCACGAACAGGACGATCCCGATTGTTTCCAGCATTTCTCGAGATTCGCACGAGGTTGCCGTATCCCACGTCGGGAGCGGGACGGATCCTGGCGTCGTTCCTTCGGCGGACGCGACCACGCTCAGAACGGCGTGCGCTCCAGCCAGGTGCGCCACACCGTCTCGTCGCCGAGCACCTGCAGGCGCGGGTCGTCGGCCGGGATCCGCCGCGTCACCGCCTGCAGGATGTCCGCGGCACGCCCCCGCACCGCGACGGCACCCTTGCCGTGCCCGTGCTCCCACGCGAGGCGGCCGTCCGCGGAACGCACCAGCCACTCGCCGTCCGTCCCGAGGCCGTCGTCGGTGGCGTGCAGGTGCAGGGTGGCACCGTCGGCGAGCGCAGGCCCGGCCTCGGGTGCCGGGCGGGCGGCCAGGACGTCGAGCCACTCGGAGACGGCGTCGGCGGCGAGCGCGGGCTCGATCGCGAACGGCACGCCGAGCGCGATCGAGGCGTCGGCGCGGTGCACGGTCGCCTCGTGCAGCCGCCGCCGGATCCACCACACCGCGGGCTTCGGGCCGGTGAACGTCCACACCGGGACGTCCGGGCCCGTGGCGGCCACCGCGTCGACCAGCAGCCGGGCGCTGCCGGCCAGCCAGCCCACCGGGTCGTCCGCGGAGGGCTTCCCCTCCGGCACCGCGCGGATGTCGACCCGCTCCTGGGCACGATCCCGCACGATCATCGCCGCCCACCGGTCACCGCGGCCGACGTGCGTGAGCAACTGGCGCAGCGTCCAGCCCGGGCAGGTCGGGACCGAGACCTCGGGATCGGCCGTGGCCAGAAGTTCACCCAGTCGCAGGTTCTCGTCGACGAGCGCATCCGCGGGGTTCATACCCTGACGCTAGACCTTTAGGGGTAGCGGGGGTGCGCGCATGGTTGAAGACCGGACCGGGTAGGAAACGCATATGGCGCCAGAGAAGCGGGAATGGTCGGTCCCCGGCCCGATCCGGGCACTCCTGTGGTGGCCCGGAGTCGCATTCGTACTGGTCATGGTCGCGCCCGAGGCCGCGGCGGCGGGTATCGCCGCCTCCGGCGCCGCGCTGATGATGCTCGGCGCCGTCGTCCCCATCGTGTCCCGGCGCCTCCGGCGCCCCCGTCCCACCCCGCCGCGGAGCATCGACGACCGCCCGACGGTCGAGATGCCCACCGTCGAGATCCCCCCTGTGGGGCGGGTCGCCTGAAGCTCCTCGGATCCGGCCGCACCGCCGACGTCTACGCCCTGGACGACCACCGGGTGCTGCGCCGGTACCGCGAACGCGGCCGTGGCGAGGTCACCCGCGAGGCCGCGGCGATGGCGCACGTCACCACCCACGGTTTCCCCGCACCCGCCGTGTTCACCGCCGTCGGGACCGATCTCGTGATGGAACGGCTGTACGGGCCGGTCCTCCTGGACGCGGTGGCGGCGGGCGACCACGACGCGGGTGCCGCCGGCCGCGTCCTCGCCGACCTGCACACCAAGCTGCACGCCGTCCCGCCCCGGGCCGGCACGCCGGACGAGCGGGTGCTGCACCTCGACCTGCACCCCGCGAACGTCGTGCTCACCGCACGCGGGCCGGTACTGATCGACTGGACGAACGCGACCGATGGCCCACCCGACCTCGACGTCGCCCAGACCGCCGTGATCCTCGCCCAGGCCGCGGTAGAACCCGGACACGTCCACGGGCAGGCCGCCAGGGAGATGCTCGTCACGTTCCTCGGGGCAACGGACGGACAGGCGCTGCCCGAGCTGGACCGCGCAGTCGCGCGGCGCGCGGCCGACCCCTCGCTGACCACGACCGAGGTGGGCCTGCTCGACGAGGCCGCCGCCCTCGTCACCGCAACCGCCCGCTGACCTTCCGTAGCGCAGGTCACTCCTGGGGTAAGTTGCACCTCCGATACTCGGAAGCCAAACTAAATCGAGGTGCGGGTGAGAGGACGACCCATGGCAGAGCTGCACGTGCCGGTCCACCCGGTGCGCTTCGTCACCGCCGCGAGCCTCTTCGACGGCCACGACGCGGCGATCAACATCATGCGACGCATCCTGCAGCGGCAGGGCGCCGAGGTGATCCACCTTGGGCACAACCGCTCCGTCGACGAGGTCGTGACCGCGGCCATCCAGGAGGACGCGCAGGGCGTTGCGGTCAGCTCCTACCAGGGCGGCCACATCGAGTACTTCACCTACCTCGTCGAGCTGCTGCGGGAGCGCGGCGCGGGGCACGTCAAGGTCTACGGCGGGGGCGGCGGTGTGATCGTCCCGCGCGAGATCGAGCTGCTGCACGAGCGTGGGGTCGCACGGATCTTCTCCCCCGAGGACGGCCAGCGACTGGGGCTCCCCGGAATGATCAACACGATGATCCGCGACTGCGACGTGGATCTCGCGGCCGCTCCACCGGAGTCCTTCGACGGCCTCTTCACCGGCGAGCCGGCCACGCTGGCCCGCGCGCTGACGCTTGCCGAGGCCGGTCGGTTGCCGGGCCACCTCGACCTCACGCCTCGGCGTCCGGTCCCGGTGCTGGGCATCACCGGCACCGGCGGCTCCGGCAAGTCGAGTCTCACCGACGAGCTCGTCCGCCGCTTCCGCCTCGACCAGGAGGACAAGCTGCGGATCGCCGTGCTCGCCGCCGACCCGACCCGGCGGCGTGGCGGGGGTGCGCTGCTCGGCGACCGGATCCGGATGAACTCGCTCGGCGGTGACCAGGTCTTCTTCCGCTCGATGGCCACCCGCGGCACGGAGAGCAGCCTGCCGGAGCGCCTGGGCGACGTGATCGGTGTGCTCAAGGCCGCCGGGTTCGACCTCGTGATCGTCGAGACGCCCGGCATCGGGCAGGGTGACGCCGGGATCGTGCCGTTCGTCGACCGCTCGCTGTACGTCATGACGCCCGAGTTCGGGGCGGCGTCGCAGCTCGAGAAGATCGACATGCTCGACTTCGCCGACGCCGTGGCGATCAACAAGTTCGAGCGCCGCGGGGCGGAGGACGCCCGCCGCGACGTCGGCCGGCAGCTGGTGCGCAACCGCGAGGCGTTCGGCGTGTCCTGGGAGGACATGCCGGTGTTCGGCACCAGCGCCGCCACGTTCAACGACGACGGCGTCACCGCGCTCTACCACCACGTGCGCGACCTGCTCGCCAAGGACGGCCTCGCCGTCGGCGAGGGCAGGCTGCGGCGCCCGGAGCGCAAGACGTCCAGCGACTACGCGGCGATCATCCCGCCGCAGCGGGTGCGGTACCTGTCCGACATCGCCGAGACGGTGCGGGGCTACCACGCCGAGACCGTGAAGCACGTCGAGGCGGCGCGGCGGCGCGAGCACCTGCGGACGGCGCGCGAACTGGTGGGCGATGCGGTCGACGAGGCGCTGCGGACGGCCGAGCAGGACCTGCCGGCCGCGTCCGCCGCCCTGCTCGACGAGTGGCCGCGGGTCGTCGAGGCCTACTCCGGCGACGAGATGGTGGTGAAGGTCCGCGACAAGGAGCTGCGCACGCAGCTCACCCGCGAGACGCTGTCGGGCAACAAGGTGCCGCGCGTCGCGCTGCCGCGGTTCAGGGAGGACGCCGAGCTGCTGCGATTCCTGCGCAGCGAGAACCTGCCCGGGCGGTTCCCGTTCACCGCGGGGGTGTTCCCGTTCAAGCGCGAGGGCGAGGACCCCGGCCGCATGTTCGCGGGCGAGGGCGACGCGTTCCGCACCAACCGCCGCTTCAAGCTGCTGTCCGAGCACTCGGAGGCCAAGCGGCTGTCCACCGCGTTCGACTCCGTCACGCTCTACGGGCGCGACCCGGACACCCGCCCCGACGTCTACGGCAAGGTCGGCACGTCCGGCGTCTCGATCGCGACGCTCGACGACATGAAGGCGCTCTACGACGGCTTCGACCTGACCTCGCCCACGACGTCCGTCTCGATGACGATCAACGGGCCGGCGCCCACGATCCTCGCGTTCTACCTGAACACCGCGATCGACCAGGTCATCGAGCGCTTCCGCGCGGAGGAGGGCCGCGAGCCGGACGCCGCCGAGCGCGAGGAGCTCACCGCCTTCGCGCTGCAGAACGTGCGCGGCACCGTGCAGGCCGACATCCTCAAGGAGGACCAGGGCCAGAACACCTGCATCTTCTCCACCGAGTTCTCGCTGCGGATGATGGCCGACATCCAGGAGTGGTTCATCCAGCACAAGGTG
Source organism: Pseudonocardia cypriaca (assembly GCF_006717045.1). Taxonomy (NCBI): domain Bacteria; kingdom Bacillati; phylum Actinomycetota; class Actinomycetes; order Pseudonocardiales; family Pseudonocardiaceae; genus Pseudonocardia; species Pseudonocardia cypriaca. The sequence goes on along the minus strand of NZ_VFPH01000001.1, from coordinate 1,539,513 downwards.
CGCAACTTCTACTCGGTCTCGATATCCGGCTACCACATCGCCGAGGCCGGGGCGAACCCGATCAGCCAGCTCGCGTTCACGCTCGCCAACGGGTTCACGTTCGTGGAGAGCTACCTCGCGCGCGGAATGGACATCGACGACTTCGCGCCCAACCTGTCGTTCTTCTTCTCCAACGGCATGGACGCCGAGTACTCCGTGATCGGACGCGTGGCCCGGCGGATCTGGGCGATCGCGATGCGGGACAGGTACGGGGCGAACGAGCGGTCGCAGAAGCTCAAGTACCACGTGCAGACGTCCGGCCGGTCCCTGCACGCGCAGGAGATGGACTTCAACGACATCAGAACGACGCTGCAGGCCCTCTGCGCGCTCTACGACAACGCCAACTCGCTGCACACCAACGCGTTCGACGAGGCCGTGACCACCCCGACCGAGGCGTCGGTGCGCCGGGCGATGGCCATCCAGCTGATCATCGGCAAGGAGTGGGGCCTGTCGATGAACGAGAACCCGCTGCAGGGCTCGTTCATCATCGAGGAGCTCACCGACCTCGTCGAGGAGGCGGTGCTCGCCGAGTTCGACCGCATCTCCGAACGCGGCGGCGTGCTGGGCGCGATGGAGACCGGCTACCAGCGCGGCAGGATCCAGGACGAGTCCCTGCTGTACGAGCACCGCAAGCACGACGGCACGCTCCCGATCGTCGGCGTCAACACGTTCGTCCGCGAGGAGGCGGGCGAGCCGCAGGAGATCGAGCTGGCCCGCGGCACGGAGGCGGAGAAGCAGAGCCAGCTCGACCGGCTGGCCGGCTTCCAGCGCCGCCACAGCGGGGAGGCCGCCGACGCGATCCGGCGGCTGCAGGACGTGGCGACGGGTGACGGCAACGTCTTCGACGAGCTGATGAGGGCGGCGCGGGTCTGCAGCCTCGGCCAGCTGACGGACGCGTTCTTCGAGGTGGGCGGGCAGTACCGGCGCAACATGTAGGGCGCCGGTGTCAGCAAAGCCACTTTCATGACGTCTGGTGTCCTGAAAGTGGCTTTGCTGACATCCCGGAGCGGCGGAGTGCGGGGGTCCATGCCGCGACCGCCGCGATGCCCACCACGCACATGAGGCCGCCCGTCACCGCGGCCACCCCCGCCGTGGTCGCACCGGCCACGAGGCCGGCCCGGAAGTTGCCCAGGTAGGGGCCGGCCATGCCCACGACGTCCTCGACGGCGGTGACGCGGCCGCGGTAGGCGTCCGGCGTGACGAGCTGCACGAGGGCGCCGCGGGAGATGACCGAGATCGTGTCGGCGGCACCGGCGACGGCGAGGCAGCCGAGCGCCAGCCACGGGTTCGGCGCCATCCCGAACCCCGCGAGCGCGACCCCCCACAGGCCCGCGGCGGCGAGCATGACCAGGCCCAGCCGGCCGGACCGCGTGACGGCCCCCGACCCGAGCCCGGCGACGATGCCGCCGACCGCGATCGCGGAGAGGAAGAGCCCGAGGGTCTGCGGGTCGCCGCCGAAACGCTCGGAGTTGACCACCGGGAAGAGCGCGATCGGCATCGCGAGCACGGTTGCGATCAGGTCGGTGAGGAACGCACCCGCCAACACCGGCCTGCCCGCGATGAACCGCCATCCCGCAACCACGGCCGCGAGGCCCGGCCGGGTGCCCGCGCCGTCGGGCGGCAGGGCCGGAAGGCGCACCACGCCGTAGAGCGCGGCGATGAACGTCAGCGTGTCGACGGCGTAGCAGGAGCCGACCCCCCAGCGAGCTGCGACGAGCCCGGCGATCGCGGGCCCCACCAGCATCGAGGCCTGGAAGCCGAGGTTGAACAGCGCGAGCCCCGCGCCGACCTGGTCGGCGGGCAACAGGCGGGCCGCGAACGTGCGGCGCGCCGGGGCGCCGATGGCCCCGCAGGCCGACTGCAACGCGACGAGGCCGAGCAGCACGGCGAGCGAGTCCAGGCCCGCGAACGCCTGCGCGGCCAGCAGCCCGGCCACCACCATCTGACCGAGCGTCGTGCCGAGGACCAGGCGCCTGCGGTCGACCGCGTCGGCGAGGACGCCACCCACCATCCCGAACACGACCATCGGGACCGCCTGGGCGAGCCCGATCGCGCCGACGGCCACCGGGCTGGACGTGAGCTCCCACGTCTGCTGCAGGACGGCGACGACAGCGAGCTGGCCGCCCACCGTCGAGAGGACCCCGCCCGCCAAGACGCGGCGGAACGGCGCGCTGGAGCGCAGCGGTCGCGTGTCGAGGATGAGCTTCACGACTCGGCGATCCGGTCGGCGATCCGGTCGTGGAAGGAGCGGCGGGCGAGCGCGGCCTGCAGGTCCCGGACGACCTGGCTGAGCGCGTACGGGATCTCGGCCTCCAGTTCGGCGACCGCCTCCTCCGTGGCCCGCCACTCCGCCTCGAGGAAGGGCAGGATCTCCCGCGCCCGGTCGGTGAGCACCACCTCGCGGGTGCGGGCATCGGCGCCCGCTGCGGTGGTCACGAGACCGTCGCGCTGCAGGGCCGCGACGGTCTGGCTCATCGCCGAGTGCGTGACCTCGAGCGAGTCGGCCAGCTGCCGGATCGTCATCCCACCCCGCCGGCCGAGCCGGATCAGCGGCGCGACGAACCGCGGCCGCACGCCGGTGATGCCCCGATCCGCGTAGAGGCGGGCGATGTCCGCGTCCATGGCATCGAGCAGCTGGCGCAGCGGCCGCCAACGGTGCTGTTCGAGCGGGTCGGGCGTCGCGGTCACGGGCGGATCGTAACAGCGCTTATATAAGTGCTGTTACGGTCTGCGGATCACCTCCGCAAGACTCGCCCACCCGTCCTGGCCGTGCCCCCGCACGATCGCCCTGTCGTAGAGCGACTTGATCGCGGCCGGGAGCGCCGTGTCGAGCCCCATGCCGCTGTTGGCACCCACCACGTGATCCGCGGTCGCGCCCATCATGAGCACGTTCGCCAACTCCCCCGGGTACTCGCCCTCGTCGACGGCGCGGGCCGCATCGGGCAGGAGGGCGGCCACGTCCTCGCCCGGGGCCGCGCGGGCAAGGAACTCCTGCGCCGGGATCCCAGCAGCGGCGAACATCGCGAACGACTGCAGGTACGCGGCGAGCGTCGTCAGGAACACCTGCAGCTGGGCCTGGTAGTGCAGCTGCGCGAGGCCGTGGTCGGCGCCCAGGTACTCCGGCCGCCCGATCGCGGCGAGGGTGGGCTCGTGCGCGTCGAACGCCTGACGGCTGCCGCTGTAGAGCACGGACGCCCCGTCGGCCCCGACCATGTCGGCCGAGGCCAGCACCCCGCCGGCCACGAGCTCCGCGCCGCGGTCGCCGAGCCAGTCCGCCGCCGCGCGCGTGGCGTCCGGGGTGTCGGAGCTGAGGTTGACGACGACCCGGCCAGCGAGTGCGCTGCCGGTGTCGCCGAGGATGTCGTACATCGCTTGATAGTCGGTGAGGCTCAGCACGACCAGCTCGCTCGCGGAGACCGCGTCCGCCGCCGTCGCGGCCCGCACCGCACCCGCTCCCACCAGCTCGTCCGCCCGTGCCTGCGTCCGGTTCCACACCCTCGTCGGCCGGCCAGCCGCAAGGAACGTGCGTACCATCGCCCGGCCCATCGGGCCCAGCCCGATCACCGTCACGCCGTCTGCCTTCATGCCCCTGACGCTCGCAGAGCGCGCGCACGGTTCTCGCACGGAATGCGAGCGGGAGGCGCACGCCTGGACCCTGATGCGCCGGTGGCCGACACCGACGTCAGGTCGGCCGGGACGTCGGAGGCGCGGCGCGCAGCCCGAGGGCCGTCGTCACACCCGGCCCCATCAGCTCGGCGACGGCGGCGAGCACGTCCGCAACGGTCACGGCGAGCAGCGCCGGGTCCGGGTCGCCTGCGAACGGGTCGCCGCGCCGCAGCGCCGGGACGGTGAGCGCGCGGTGCGGCCCGTCCTCGGGCGGTCCCCACTCCTCGACCGGCGCTGGTCCGAACAGCACCACCGACGGCGTCCGGTAGGCCGACGCCAGGTGCGCCACGCCGGTGTCCCCGCTGACCAGCAGGGTGGCGCCGGCGATCAGGGCCGCGAGCTCGCGCAGGCCGGTACCTCCTGCGAGCACGGCCGCAGGCGACAGCCCTCCCAGCTCCGCGACGGCGAGTGCCCGGGACCGCTGCGCGGCCGAGCCCGTGACCACCACCCGGTGGCCGCCGGCCCGCAGCGCGGCAGCCACGGCCGCGAACCGCTCGGTGGGCCACTCCTTGGCGCCGTACCCGGCGCCGACGTGCACGACGACGGCGCCCGGCGCGGGTGACGGCTCCTCCGGGCGGCGCAGCAGCAGGTCGGCGGGGTCGGCGGGGATGCCGTGGGCCGCGAGCATCGCGCACCAGCGGTGCCGCTCGTGACCACCGGGCCACCACTGCGGCCCCGGCCAGCCCGGCGCGGCGAACCCGATGCGCCGCTGCGGATCGAGCGCGTCGAGCGCGGCAGCGCTCTCGCCGCCGGCCGCGTGCAGGTTGACGGCGACGTCCGGGCGGCGCGGGCGCATGAGCGGCACCAGACCGCGAGTCGGCTCGAACCGGTCGATCCCCCCGATCAGCGCGGCGACCGGCTCGAGCCAGCCGTGCGTCACGAGGGTGAGCTCGTGGTCGGGGAAATGCCGGCGCAGCGCCCGCAGCGCCGGCACGACCACCAGCAGGTCACCGAGGTTCAGGGCACGCAGCGCCACCAGCCGCGGGGGAACGGTCATGATCTTGCGGTACCCCGCCGCCCGGTCCCCACGCGCCGCTACCCGGAAGTCCGCCGAGCGGGCGACCGGCTACTCGCCGCCGAACTCGGCGGCTTCCCGTTCGGCGGCGGACCGTTCGTCCTCGCCGCTGTCCGTTGGCGGGTGCGGCTCGCGCTCCTCCGCGGGCTGCGGGTGGTCGTCGTCGGGACTCGTCGGCGGCATCGCGGCTCCTGGTGACGGGCAGATTCTGCGGTCCGGTCGAGCGTGCCCGGTCGCGCCGTCGCGAAACCGCCGGTCGGGAACGCGGATGCGGCACCGGCGGTCCGTGCGCGACGCTGGCGGTGTGATCGAAGAGATCCCGCTCGTCGGCGGCAACGTGAGTGCGGGCGTCGTCCGCGTCGGCGACACCGTGCGCCGCCCGGCCGGGCCGTGGACGCCCGCCGTGCACGCGCTGCTGACCCACCTGCGCGAGGTCGGGTTCCGGGCGGCACCGCGCCCGCTCGGGCTCGACGACAAGGGCCGGGAGGTGCTGGAGTTCGTGCCGGGCGCCACGGTCTGGCCGGACCGGTTCGCCGAGGTCGAGCCGCACGCCCGGCTCGGCCGCGTCGGCCGGATGATTCGCGAGTTCCACGACGCGGTCGCGGGTTTCGTCCCGCCCGCGGACGCGACGTGGCGGGTGGCCATCCCGCCCGAGGACGACGGCGGCGGCGAGATCGTCGCCCACCACGACCTCGCGCCGTGGAACCTCGTGACCAGCGGCGACACCTGGAGCTTCATCGACTGGGACGGCGCTGGTCCCGGGTCGCGGCTGTGGGACCTCGCCTACGCGGTGAAGGCCTTCGTCCCACTCACGGCGGACCTGGCCCGGCGGCGGCCCGACGCCGCCGCCCGCGTGCGCGTCCTCGCCGACGCCTACGGGCTGGACGAGGAGCAGCGCCGCCGCCTCACCCCCATGCTCGCCCGCCGCGCCCGCGCCATGTACGACCTGCTCGCCGCGGGCCATGCGCGCGGCACGCAGCCGTGGGCGCGCCTGTGGGACGAGGGCCACGGCGCGTCCTGGCGTCGGGACACGGCCTACATCGAGCAGAACGAGCAGGCGTGGCTGACGGCGTTGCTCACCTGACAGCCGGCCTCAGGACCTCCTCGCACCAGGTGCGGAAGCTCGTCGGTGCGGTCGGGGCCGGGGCGGTCAGGCCGGAGAGGTAGCTCCCCCGGTCGGTCGCCATCTGGATGTCCACCATGCCCTGGGCCCACGCCTCGGACATGCCGCTGCGCAGCAGGGCCGCCTTGAAGCCCTCGCCCGAGATCTGCTGGAAGCGGACCGGCCGCCGCAGGACCTCCGCAACGATCTCGGTCATCTCCTCGAAGGACAGCACGTCCGGACCGACGATCGGCACGCTCTCCTGCCCCGTCCAGGAACCGTCGAGCAGCAACGTGGCCGCGGTGGCCGCGATGTCCCTCGCGGCGGTGGTCAGGAACTTGCGATCCCGGGACGTGGGCGAGAAGAACACGCCCTGGTTCTTGATCGCGTCGGCCTGCCAGAGCAGGTTCTCCATGATCGACGCCGGGCACAGGGAGCGGTAGTGCACCCCGGTGCTCTCGATCAGGTCGTCCATCGCGTACGTGGCCGACACCTGCCCGGCGTTCCGCGTGATGCCGCGGCCCAGCGTGGACACGGCGACGACGCGCTCGATGCCCTGCCGGTTGATCGCATCGCACAGGGGCCGGACGAAGTCGAGGACGTGCTCCTGGAGGCTCTCCGCGCGCGGGTTCGGGGGAACCAGCCAGAACACGCTGTCGGCGCCCGCGAACGCCTTCGTGACGACGTCGGCGTCGGCGTCGGCGTGCGAGCCCTGCACGACCTCCACGCGCTCGCGCACGCGCGGCGGGAGCCGTTCGGGGTCGCGCACGATCACGCGGATCCCGGCGGCCTTCCCGAGGACGATGTCGAGGATCTCGCGACGGATCTGGCCGGTCGGGGCGCTGATGACGATCATGGCGACCACTCTGCGCCGCCCCGACCCGCAACTGAAGGACCGCTCTGCTCAGGCTTGTTACCCTCAGGGCAACACCGATCGGGAGGGGTCGTGGAGTCGCGCCCACTGCGCTACTTCGTCGCCGTCGCCGAGGAGCTCAACTTCACGCGCGCGGCCGAGCGCCTGGGCATCTCCGCGCCGCCGCTGTCCCGCGCGATCAGCAAGCTCGAGGCCGAGCTCGGCGTCGCCCTCTTCGAGCGCTCCACGCACAACGTCGCGCTGACGCCGCCCGGCGCGGTGCTGCTCCAGGAGGCGCGGATCGCGCTCGACGCCCTCCAGGCCGCCGGACGGCGAGCGCGCCGCGCGGCCGGACCCGAGCCGAAGCTGGTGCTGGCGTTGAAGGCGGACGCCGGGGCGTCACTCCTGGACGACATCCTGGCCCGCTACTCCACCGATCCCGCCGCCCGGCCCGTGGCGGTCCACCTGTGCGAGTGGGGCGAGCAGCCGCAGCTGCTGCGGCAGGGCGAGGTCGACGTCGCGCTGGTGCACGAGCCGTTCGACCACACCGGCCTCGACGCCGAGACGGTCGCGACCGAGCCGCGCATCGCCGCGATCCCGGCCGGCCACCCGCTCGCAGAGCGCGACCAGCTCCGCGTCGCCGACCTCGGCATCCCCACGGGCGAGCTGCGTCGGTACCTCGATCCGGCGGCCGCCCGGCGCCGCCCGACCGGCCTCGCCCAGCTGCTCACGCTCGTCGAGCTCGGCGAGCTGATCCAGCTGCTGCCGGAGTCCGTCACCGCGCGGTACCCCCGGCCCGGCGTCGCCTACCGGTCCGTCGTGGACGCGCCAGCGGCGGTCCTCGCGATCGCGTGGCCGCAGCAGTCCCGCTCGCAGGCCACGGCGGCGCTGGTCCGCGCCGCGACGGCCCTCCGCACGGGTGCGTGATCGACGGTCGCGGGGTCCCGGGGCCTGCCCCGCCCTAGGCCAGGAGCTCCGGGTTCGCGCAGGTCGTGGGGCGGCCGCCGCTCAGGACCGTCGCCACCTCGCGGGCGATCCGGGCCGCCGACTCCTCCGCCACCTGCCGGGAGGCGCCCGCGAGGTGGGGGGTGGCGAACACCTCGGGCCGCCGGGGCAGCGGGTCGTCCGGGGCGGGTGGCTCCGGGTCGAACACGTCGAGCACGGCGGCGCGCAGGTGCCCGGACTCCAGCGCGGCGTCCAGGGCGCGCGTGTCGACCAGCTCCCCGCGTGCCGTGTTCACCAGCACCGAGCCGGGGCGCATCGCGGCGAGCGCGGCCGCGTCGATCATCTGCTTCGTCTCGGGGGTGAGCCGGGCGTGCAGGCTGACGACGTCGCTCGCGGCCAGCAGCTCCGGCAGGTCCACCAGCCGCACGCCGACCCGTTCGGCGTCCTCGGGGGAGGCGTACGGGTCGTGGGCGAGCACGCGGGATCCGAAGCCGCGCAGCAGCTCCGCCACCCGCAGCCCGACCGCACCCAGCCCGACGAGCCCGACCGTCGCGGCCCGCAGCTCCAGCCCGGTGCGCTCGTAACGGAAACCGGCGGCGTCCCAGCGTCCGGCCGCGAGCCCCGCTGCCGCGGCGGGCAGACCGCGCATCGCGCAGATCATCGTGCCCACGCAGAACTCGGCTACCGCGCCCAGGTTCCGCCCGGGCAGGTACGCGACGAGCACGCCCGCGGCCGTCGCCGCCGGCACGTCGACGTTCACGGGCCCGCCCCGGGTCACCCCGACCACCCGCAGGGTGCCGCGGCCGGCTTCGAGGACCTCCGCCGTGAGCGGGGCGAGGTGCGTGACCAGCGCGTCGGCGCCGCGCACCAGCTCGGCGAGCTTCGCCGGGTCGCCAGCCGCCTCGCGCACGCCGTCCAAGGCCCCGAACGGCTCGGTGGGCCACGCGGTGTCGATCCGCCGGAACTCCGCCTCGACGCCTGCCTCGGTGAGCGCGCCGGCGAGCAGGTCGGCGGAGATGAACTCGTCCCCCGCGCACACGACCACTGTCATCTGACCCGCTCCCCCGTCGCCGCGTCGAACACGTGCACCCGCTCCGGCGGCGCGGCGAGCGTGACGCGGTCGCCCGCGCGCAACGGGTGCCCGGACTCCACCTGCGCGACCATCCGGGTGTCCAGGCCGGGCAGCTCCACCGTGGCCAGCCCGAACTCGAGCAGGTCCTCGAACACCAGGACGGTCCCCTCCAGGCCGGGCCCATCGGTCGGGTGGCAGTCCTGCGGTCGCAGCCCGACGAGCACCTCGCGACCGTCGGGCACGGCGACGGCCGACTTCAGCCCGCCCGCACCGCCGACCCGGACGCCGTCCCCGGTGCCGGTGCCCGGCAGCAGGGTGATCGACGGCTCCCCGACGAAGTCGGCGACGAACCGGTCGGCAGGCACGTCGAAGATCTCGTCCGGGGTGCCGAACTGCTTGATCACGCCGGCGTCCATCACGGCCATCCGGTCGGCGAGGCTGAGCGCCTCCAGCTGGTCGTGCGTCACGACGATCGTGGTGTAGCCGAACTCGCGCTGCAGGACCTTCAGCTCCCGGCGCACCCGCTGCCGCTGCCCGGCGTCCAGGTGCGAGAGCGGCTCGTCCAGCAGCAGCACCGGCGGGTTGCGCACCAAGGCGCGGGCGAGCGCCACGCGCTGCTTCTGGCCGCTGGACAGGTTGGCGGGCCGCATGCCGAGCAGCTCGGTCATCTCCAGCCGCTCGGCGATCGCGTCGACGCGGGCGTTCGCGTCCTTGGCCCGCCGCGCCTTGAGCCCGTACGCCAGGTTCTCCCGCACCGTCAGCGGCGGGTAGAGCGCGTAGCTCTCGAACCCGACGCCCACGTTGCGCTTCCCCGGCGGCAGGTCGCCCACGGAACGGTCACCGATCATGATCCGGCCGGCCGTCACGGTCTCCAGCCCGGCGATCATCCGCAGCGTGGTGGTCTTCCCGCACCCGGACGGGCCGAGCAGGGCCACCAGCTCACCCGGCTCGATGTCGAGGTCGATGCCCTTCACGGCCTCGAACGGCTCGCGGCCGCGGGCGGTGTAGGTCTTGCGCAGCGACTCCAGCCGCAGGCGCTGAGCCGTCGCGTTCTGGGTGGTTCCGTCGATCGTTGGAGCGGCGGTCATCGGGTCCCTCCGGCGAGTGCCGCATCCTCCGGCCGCCGGGCGGCGCCCAGCCGGGTTCCGTCGGCCGAGAAGACGTGCACGCGGTCCCAGTCGACGGCGAGGGCGACGTCGCCGCCCTCGTGCACGCGGTGGTCCGAGGTGACGGTGATGACCTGCACCCCGGCCACGTCCACCGACAGCTCGATCGACCGCCCCAGCCGCTCGGCCAGCACGACCTTCCCGTGCAGCACGAGCCGGTCGGCGGGCGCGGGGCCCTCGACGATCTCGAGGTCCCGCGGCCGGATCCCCACCGCGACGCGGCCATCGGACGCGGGCACCCCGGCGGTGAACGCCTTCCCCACCCGCGCCCGGCCCGCCTCCACCTCGGCGTCGAGGAGGTTCATCTCGGGCTGCCCCAGCGCGCGGGCGACGAACGTGTCCACCGGCTGCGTCCACACCTCGGCGGGCGTCCCGACCTGCACCAGCCTGCCCTCACGCAGCACGCCGATCCGGTCGCCGAGCGCGAGGGCCTCCTGGTAGTCGTGCGTGACGTACAGCGTGGTGGTGCCGGACAGCTCGCCGAGCTGCTTCAGCTCGGCGCGCATCGCGGCGCGCAGCTTCGCGTCCAGGTGCGAGAGCGGCTCGTCGAGCAGGTAGACCTCGGCGGGGCGCACGAGCACCCGGCCCAGCGCGGTGCGTTGGCGCTGCCCGTTCGACAGCTCGCGGGGGAAGCGCTTCAGCAGGTGGTCGATGCCCAGGGTGGTGGTGACCTGCTTGATCCGCTCGGTCTGCTGCTGCGGCGTCCAGGTGCCGTTGCGGCCCGAGCGCAACGGGGAGGCGAGGTTCTCCTCCACCGTCTTCTGCGGGTAGAGCGCGTAGCTCTCGAACGCCATCGCGACGCCGCGGTCGTACGGCTCGACGCCGGTCATGTCCCGGTCCGCGATGCGCACCTCGCCCTCGACCTGGTCGACGAGGCCGGCCACGCTCTTCAGAGTGGTGGTCTTGCCGGCGCCGGACGGACCGAGGATCACGAAGAACTCGCCGTCGGCGAGCTCCAGGTCGATCCCGTGCAGGGCGACCGTCTTGCCGTACCGGGCGGTCAGGCCCTTGATGGAGAGCGATCCCACTACGACTTCACCGCCCCGAACGACAGGCCGCGCACCAGGTAGCGCTGGATCGACAGCGCCACCAGCAGCGGCGGCAGCGCGGCGATCAGCGCGGCCGCGGCCGTCAGGTTGTAGTAGGCCTGCCCGCCGCCGCCGAGGAAGCGGGTGACGGCCACGGTCACCGGCGTGTGCTGGCTGCCGGTGAGGATCAGCGGGAACACGTAGTTGTTCCAGGCGAAGATGAACGCGAGCAGCGCCGCCGCCGCGATCCCCGGCCGCACCAGCGGGAGCGCGACCATCGCGAACGCGCGCCGCCGCGTGTAACCGTCGAGCAGCGCGGCCTGCTCCAGCTCGGCCGGCATGTCCTGGAAGTAGGAGCGCAGGATCCAGACGATCAGCGGCATCGTCACCAGCTGCAGCACCCAGATCATGCCGACGTTCGTGTCGAACAGGCCGATCTGGTTGTAGATGACGAAGAGCGGCACGATCACCATCAGCTCGGGCGCGAACCGGAACGACAGGATCGTGAACATCACGTCGTTCGACCCGCGGTACTGCCAGCGCCCCGCCGCGTACGCGGCCGGGATGCCGATCACGAGCGAGACGATCACGGCGCCGACGCAGTTGATGACGCTCGTGAGGATCGCCTGCGTGAAGTTCACGCTGGTCAGCCGCTCGCCCTCGGAGGAGAGCACGATGGCGAAGTTCTCCAGCGTCGGAGTGAACGCGAAGTAGGTGCTGATCTGCTCCGCGTTGGTCTTGAGCGCCAGCAGCACCATCCAGACCAGCGGGAACAGCGAGAACACGAACCACACCAGCAGCGCGGCGTCGGCACCGATCGACGCGGGCGAGAACCGCCGCTGGCCCGGCCCCAGCTCCCTGGCTGCCATCTACTCCTCCGATCCTGCGGCGCGCCGCTGGGCCTTGCCCAGCACGCTCACCAGGTAGCGGGCGGTCACGAAGACGATCACCCAGAGCAGGAACATGTACGTGCTGCCCTGCGAGTACTGCAGCTGGATGATCGAGTTCTGGTACGCGCCGATCTGCAGGGTGCGCGTCGCGTCGCCCGGTCCGCCCGCCGTCAGCACGAACACGTGGTCGAAGATCTTCAGGCAGTCCATGAACCGGAAGATCACCGCCACCAGGATGTAGGGCCACATCATCGGCAGCATCAGCCGGCGGAACATGTAGAACCAGCTCGCGCCGTCCACCGCCGACGCCTCGAACGGCTCCTTCGGCAGCGACCGGATCCCGGCCAGCACGAGGATCGCCACGAACGGCGTGTAGATCCAGACGTCGACGAGGATCACCGACCAGATCGCCGTGTCCTCGCCGAGCCAGTCGAACGTCGAGCCGAGGCCCAGCACGTAGTTCAGGACGCCGTACTGCGGGTTGAACATCAGGCCCCAGATCACGCCGGCGATCACCGGGGCGATCATCAGCGGCAGGATCAGCACCCGCTCGAAGATCCGCCCGACCAGGGTCGACCGGTTGAGCAGCAACGCGATCCCGATGCCCAGCACGGTCTCGACCACGGTGGCGACCACGGCGTAGACGAACGTGACGCGCACGCTCGTCCAGAACGCCGGGTCGGACAGGATCTCGGCGAAGTTCTGCAGCCCGATGAAGACCGGCCGCCGCACCACCGCCGCGTAGTTGAGGAACGCGTAGTAGGCGCCGAGCACGAACGGGTACAAGATCCCGACGATGATCAGCACCGCGGGGATCGACAGCACGTACGGCCGCAGCCCGCGCCGCCAGGCCGGCACCGACCGTGGCTCGCGCTGCACGGCCGGTGCCGGGGTCCTCGGTGGGGCGGTGGTGGTCACGGCCACCCTCCCTGGTGTGTCAGCAAAGCCACCTTGCTGACCCGTGGTGTCAGCAAGGTGGCCTTGCTGACATCCGGGGCAGGACTAGCTCGCACGGTTGACCGCCGTCGTGTTGGCCGCCGCCAGCGCGTCCAGCCGCGTCTTCGCGTCCTGGCCCGCGTAGATGTCCTGCAGCGCCACCGCCCACTCCTCGGTGGTCTCGAAGAACTGGGTCTGCGGCGTGAACTTGATGTCGGTGGACCCGATGACCTTCTCGAAGGTCTCCTGGTAGCCGGGGAAGTTGCCGAGCGTCTGCTTGAACGCGCCGTCGAACACCGACTGGCGGGTGGGGTCGGCGAAGCCGGCCTGCCCGGTCTGCACGGCCTTGGTCTGGGCGTCCTTGCCGGTGGCCCACTGGATGAACAGCCAGGCGGCGAGCTTCTTCTGCGAGGCGGAGTTCATGGCCAGGGACCACGTCCAGAGGTTGGTGCCGTAGCTGCCGTCCGGTCCGGCCGGGCCGGGGTGCCATGCGAGGTTGCCGGCCTGTGCGCTGTTGCCGGCGATGTTCTGCGGGTACGTGGCCGAGTCGGCGTCGTACACCATGAACGCGGTACCCGCACCCAGGTCGCCGGTGCAGTCGGGGTACTCGTAGTTGGTCCACGAGGTCGGCCCTGCCGAGCGGGCGAGCTCCACCCACTTGCGCGTGAAGTCGACGGCCTCCGGCGAGTTCATCGTGGCCTGGAGCTGGTCGCCCTGCTTCTCGTAGTCCTTGCAGCCCTCGCGGGTGAACTGGGTCATGAAGCCCGGGTGGATCGTGGCCCACGACCTCGACCCGCGGAACGCGATGCCGTACTTGTTGTTGGCCCGGTCGGTGAGGTCGGAGGCCAGCTGCATGAGGTCGTCGAAGGTCTCGGCGGGCCGGATGCCGCGGCGGTCGAACTCGGCCTTGTTGTAGCAGAGGACGTTGGTCTCGAAGCCCCACGGGATCGCCCACTGCCCGCCGGTGCCGAGCGGGCTGCCGACCTGGAAGTCCCAGGACGTGGAGCGGCGCAGGCCCTCGTAGATGTCCTCGAAGTCGTAGTCCGGGTTGGTGGCCGAGCTGTTCTGCAGCCAGGGCTTCAGGTCCTCCATCCACCCGGGAGGCCCGTAGGTCCAGATGAAGTAGGCGCCGGTCATGAAGGCGTCGTAGTTGCCGGCGCCGCTGGCGAGCTCGGTGTTGAGGCGCGTGAAGTAGTCGGCCTCCGCCACCAGGTCGGCCTTCACGGTGATGCCGGTCAGCTCGGTGAACTCGGCCAGCAGCGGCTGGAACGCCACCTGGTACGGGTGCGGCGTCTGCAGCACCGAGATCTCGGTGCCCTCGGCCTTGCGCCAGTCGAACCCGCCGGTGACCTCGGCTGCACCGTTGCCGGTGGCGGGGCCGTCCCCGCCGGTGCCGAGGCCGCACGCGGCGAGCAGCGACGAGGCGCCGACGGCTGCGCCGCCGACACCCAGCATGCGCAGCAGGTCACGCCGGTTGGGGGTCCAGAGATCGCGGCGGGTCATGCGGTCCTCCCTGCGGTCGGGGCCGGCTCGTCTGCGGTGACGGCCGGTGAGGTGGGGACGTTGAGGGCCAGCAGAGCCGGCGGGGCGGCCGGGTCGTCCGGCACGCGGAGGCGGGTGGCGGCGGCGTTCTCCAGCCGGGGCAGCACGGCGCGGTAGCGCGCAATCGGGATGCCGAGCCACATGCACAGCGCGAGGCGCAGGAGCGTGTTGTGCGCGACGACCAGCACGGACCGGCCGTTGTGGCGGGCGGCGGCGTCGCGCAGGGCGGCAACAGCGCGCTGGGCGGCCGCGCCGGGCGACTCGGCGCCGGGGAACGGGAAGGCGACCGGGTTCGCGACGAACGCGGCGGCGGCCTCGGGGTGGCTCACCCGCAGCTCCGCGAGCGTGTGGCCCTCCGCGATGCCGAAGTCGACCTCCCGCAGGTCGGCCACCACCTCTGGCTCGAGCCCGAGCGCGGCGGCCACCGGGGCGGCGGTGGCCACCGCGCGCGGCACCGGGGAGCAGACCAGGACGTCGAAGTGCTGGCGACGGGCCCAGTCGGCGAGCGCGTGGGCCTGGGCGAGGCCGGTGTCGTCGAGCGGGACGTCGCTGACGCCTGCGTAGCGGTTCTCGGCGTGCCAGATGGTCCGGCCGTGCCGCACGAGGGTGAGGTCGGTGCTCATGAGGCGGTCCCGCCGGCGGTCTCGGAGTTCAGGAAAGCCACTTTGCTGTCCTGCACGGCCCTGAATGTGGCTCCGCCTTCCCCGGCGAGCCCCCGCCTTGCTTCGCCGCGGCGGTGGCTCCCCGGAAGTGCGTTCGGCCTGAACTTCGGCTCCAGCCAGCCGCGATCGTGGAGCGCCTCGACCAGCCGGCCGTAGCCGTCCGTCAGCTCGTCCGCGCGGGACGGGTCCGGCTCGAACCGGCGCCGCATCCGCACCATCTCGGCGGCCGTGGCGGCGAGCTCGCCGGGCGGGGCCGCGGCGAGCACGGCGGAACCGATCGCGGAGCCCGCGTGTTCCGGGACCGCGACGGGGCGCTGCAGGACGTCGGCCCGCAGCTGCGTCCACCAGTCGTTGCGGCTGGTGCCGCCGGTGGCGACGACCGGGCCGGATACGTCGGCGCCGAGCCCGGCGAGCACGTCGAACGCGAGCCGCTCGACGTACGCGACCCCGTGGGCCACCCGCTGGAACCGCGTGGCCGGGTCCGGGTCGGCCGGGCCGCCGACGTCGAACCCCTCGGCGCCGTCCGCGACGAACGGGAACCGCTCCCCCCGGCCTGCCAGGGGGTAGGTGGCGCCCGCGGGGACCCCTCGCTCCCGCACGCGCTCGGTCAGCTCGTCGAGGTCGGCGCCGGGGAGGTCTGTCGTGAGGACGCCCGCGCCGGTGCTGGAGGCACCGCCGGGCAGCCAGCCGCCGTCGGGGTTGCGGTGGCAGTACACGGATCCGGACGGGTCGTGCAGCAGTTCGGGTGTGGACCCCTTCAGCACCAGGGTGGTGCCCAGCGCCGAGCACCACTGCCCGGGCGCCAGCGCGGCCGTGGCGACCTGCGCGGCACACCCGTCGGTCATCCCGGCGACGATCGGGGTGCCGGCCGGGATGCCCGTCTCGTCGGCGGCGGCTGCCGACACCGTCGCCACCCGCTCACCCGGGGCGACCACGGGCGGCAGGACCGCCGGGTCGACACCGAGGCGGTCGAGCACAGCCTCCGGCCATGCGGCGCCGAGCAGGTCGTAACCGGTCTTGAGGGCGTGGCTCCAGTCGGTGGGCACGGCGTGGCCTGCGAGCCGAGCGCCGATGTGGTCGGCCTGGTGGGCGAGCCGGTGCCCGGCCGGCACGGCGCCCCCGGCCACGAGCCACACCACCTTCGGCAGCGCCCAGCTCGCCTGCATCCGGTACCCGAGCGTGGTCCACAGCTCGGCGCCCGCATCCTGCACGCGGGTGGCCTCGGCGGCGGCGCGCCGGTCGTCGTACATGAGCGCGGGCCCGGCGGCGCGCCCCTGGGTGTCCTGGACGACGAGGGTGCCGGACGTCGAGTCGATGCTCACGCCGCCGACGGGCCGTCCGTCCCGCCCGGCGAGGGCGGCGCGGGTGGCGACGCAGGTGGCCCGCCACCAGTCGGCGGGGTCCTGCTCGTGCCGCTCACCGGCGCGCACGTCGCTCTCCAGCGGCGCCGAACCGCTGCCGAGCACGGCTCCCGACCCGTCGACGAGCACGGCGCGGACACCCTGTGTGCCGAGGTCGACCCCCACCCATAGCGGGGTGTCGACTGGCGAGGGTTCGGGCACCGGTGCTCCTCTGTTCGTCAGCGCTGTGCGCGGCGACACAGTAAGACGACGCTCATCTCACGTCAACACGTTGTTCTCACACTGAGATCCGTGAAGTGCTGGCCAGCCAGGACGGCGATACCCCCGAACTTCACATCGAAAGCAGCGTTGTTCACATCGAAGCTTGACGGATCCCGCTCGGCACGCTGTGATGCCAGTCGCAGCAGACCGGCGAAGGAGGCGAGCGGTGACAGAGCGGGAGGTGGACGCGCCCCGGACCCTCGGACCAGAGGGCCGCCAGGCCCGGATCACCGACCTCGTGCTCAGCACCGGCTCGGTGTCCGCGCAGGAGCTCGCCGAGACCTTCGGCGTCTCGGTCATGACGATCCACCGCGACCTCGACGAGCTGCAGCGCCAGGGCGTGCTCCGCAAGGCGCGCGGCATCGCCACCGCGCAGCCCAGCGGCACCTTCGAGTCCAACGTCGAGTACCGGGCGAAGGCCAACATCGAGGCCAAGCGGCTCATCGCGCAGCACGCGTGCCGCCACGTCGAGCCCGGGATGTCGGTGCTCCTCGACGACTCGACCACCGCGCTGCAGATGCTCCCCCACCTCGCCGCGCTCGCTCCGCTGACGGTGGCCACCAACTACCTCGCCGCGCTCGTCGAGCTGGCCAGGATGCGCGACGTGCAGGTCGTGGCCCTCGGCGGGCACTACGACGTGCAGCACGACTCCTTCCTCGGCTCGACGTGCGTCGACGCGGTGCAGTCCATGCGCTTCGACGCCGCGTTCGTCAGCACCTCCGCGGTGAGCGACGGCTACGCCTTCCACCAGGAGGACCGGATCGTCACGGTGAAGCGCGCGATGGTGGACGTCGCCACCCGCAGCCACCTGCTGATCGACCACACCAAGCTCACCCGCAGCGCCCTGCACCGGCTGCTGCCCCTGCACCGGTTCACGACGGTCGTCGTCGACGCCGGCGTCTCCCCCCGCGACCTGGCCGCGCTGCGCGAGAACGACGTGCTCGTCGAGGTCGCGGGCCGGAACGAGTGACCCCGCCGATCGAGATCGAGAGGAACCCCATGCTCCTGCACGACGAACGCGTCCAGCTGGTGGAGTACTGCCGGCGGATGCAGGCCGACGCCCTCACCGTCGGCACATCGGGCAACCTGTCGATCCGGTCGGGGCACCACATCGCGATCACCCCGAGCGGCGCGGCCTACGAGGACCTCACCCCGGAGTCGATCTGCGTGATCGACCTCGACGGCAACAGCGTCGAGGACGGGCTCGAGCCCTCCTCGGAGGTGCCGATGCACACCTCGGTCTACAAGGCGACCGACGCCAAGGCCGTCGTGCACACCCACCCGCTCTACGCGAGCACGCTCTCCGCGGTCGTCGACGAGCTGCCGGCCGTGCACTACATGGTCGCGCTGCTCGGCGGGCCGGTCCGCGTCGCCCCGTACGCGACGTTCGGCAGCCCCGAGCTCGCCGACAACAGCATCAAGGCGATGGAGGACCGCTTCGGCGCGATCCTGCAGAACCACGGCGCCACCACGTACGGCGACAGCCTCGCAAAGGCCTACACGCGCAGCGTCTACCTGGAGTGGGTCTGCCAGATGTACTACCAGGCGAAGCTGCTCGGGCAGCCGAACATCCTGCCCGACGAGGAGATCGCCCGCGTCGCGGAGAAGCTGACCACGTACGGGCAGACGGTGCCGAGCTCGTCATGACGCGCACCTGGCTCGGCATCGACGCCGGGACGTCGGTGGTGAAAGCCGCCCTCTTCGACGACGAGGGCGAGGCGCTCGCCGTCGCCGGTCGCCCCCTGGAGCTCGTCCACGCCGCGAACGACGGGGTGGAGCAGGACCTGGACGCGATCGTCGCGGCGATCGCGGAGGTCACGCGCGAGGTCTCGGCCGGGCGCACCCCGCACGTCGTCGCGATCACCGGCCAGGGCGACGGCTGCTGGGTCACCGACGAGGCCGGCCGGGCCGTGCGGCCCGCGCTCTCGTGGCTGGACGGCCGGGCGGGCGGGATCCTCGGTCGCTGGAACGCCGACGGCGTCACCGAGCGCGTGTTCCGCACCAACGGCACCACGGTCTTCCCCGGCGCCCCCGGCCCGCTGCTGGCCTGGCTGGACGAGAACGAGCCCGACGCCCTCGACAGGGCCACCACGGCGGGGGCCTGCAAGGACGCCGTGTTCACCCGCCTCACCGGCGAGCGCGCCACCGACCCCAGCGACAGCTCGATGCCCTTCGGCGACGGCACCGGCACCGGCTACAGCGACGCCGCCCTCGACGCGATGGGGCTCACCCACCGCCGCGACCTGCTCGCGCCGATCACCGTCCCGATCCCGCAGGCGCCGCTCGCCGAGGCGGGTGCCGAGCTGCTGGGGCTGCCCGCGGGGACGCCGATCAGCTCCGGACCCTTCGACTTCCCGGCCTGCGCCCGCGGGGGCGGCGTCCGCGCGGTCGGCGACGCGCTGCTCATCGTCGGCACGACGCTGGGCTGCATGGTGCACGTCGACCGGCTCGCCACCGAGGGGGATCCCGCCGGGTTCTCCGTGGCGACGGGCGAGCCCGGCCGGTGGCTGCGCGCGATGCCGGCGATGGTCGGCACGGCCTCGATGGACTGGATGCTGCAGACCCTCGGCCTCGGCGTCGACGCGATCGACGCCGCCCTCGCGGCCAGCCCACCCGGCGCGGGAGGCGTGGAGGTGCTGCCCTACTTCGCGACGTCGGGCGAGCGCGCCCCGTTCGTCGACCCGCACGCGTCCGGGCAGGTCACCGGCGTGCGGCTGACCACCACCCGGGACGACCTGCTGCGCGCGGTCTGCGAGGGGCTCGCCTACGCGGCCCGCCACTGCTTCGACGTGGCCGGCGGGGCCACCCGGATCGTGGCCTGCGGGGGCGGCACCCGCTCCCGCCCCTGGCTGCAGGTGTTCGCCGACGTGCTCGGCGTGCCCCTCGAGCTCGCCCGCACACCTGAGGTGGGAGCGCGCGGCGCGGTGCTCGCGGCGGCCGCTGCCCGCGGCGAGGACCTCGATGTCGACACCTGGACCGGCCCGGAGGACGTCGTGGAACCCGATCCCGCCCGGCAGGCGCGCTACGCCGACGGGTACGCGCGCTACCTCGACCACGTGGCGGCCGCGCGCCCGTTCTGGGCCACGCGGCAGGCGTCGGCGGCAGGCGCGCGATGACCGCGGACCTCTCCCCCGCCACCCGGGATGCCGCCCTCGCGGCCGCGAAGTCCGGCACGTTCGACATCGCGGTCGTCGGCGGCGGCGTCACCGGTGCCGGGGTGGCCCTCGACGCCGCGGCGCGGGGCCTGTCGGTCGTGCTGCTCGAGGCGGGCGACCTGGCGTCCGGCACGTCGTCGCGGTCGGGCAAGACCGTGCACGGCGGGCTGCGCTACCTGGAACAGCTCAACTTCGGGCTCGTCGCGGAGGCGCTGCGCGAGCGCGACCTGATGGTCCGCACGCTCGCCCCGCACCTCGTCACGCCGGAACCGTTCCTGTTCCCGCTGACGAAGCACTGGGAGCGGCCCTACATCGGCGCGGGCGTGCTGCTCTACGACCTGATGGCGGCCGCCGGGCGCACCGGCGGGCGCGGCGGGGTGCCGCACCACCGCCACCTGACCCGGCGCGGCGCGCTGCGCGAGGCCCCCGGCCTCGACCCGCACGTCGTCACCGGGGCGCTGCAGTACTACGACGGCCGCATGGACGACGCCCGGCACACGCTCGCCGTAGCGCGCACCGCGGCCACGCACGGAGCGGTGGTGCTCAGCCACGCGCCGGTGGTGGACGTGCTGCGGGACGGCCCGCGGGTCACCGGCGTCACCGTCGAGGACACGCAGTCCGGCGGCCGGTTCGACGTCACGGCGTCGGTGGTGGTCAACGCCGCAGGCGTGTGGGCGGCCGAGATCCAGGCGATGGCCGGCCCGCCGACCTTCGCGGTGCAGCCGGCCAAGGGCGTGCACCTGCTGGTGGATCAGGAGGCGTTCGACTCGCGGACCGGCATCCTCGCCCGCGCGGAGGACTCGGTGATCATCCTGCGGAAGTGGTTCGGGCACTGGCTGCTCGGCACCACCGACACCGCGTACGACGGCGACCGCCGCGCGCCGACCGTCGAGCGGGAGGACGTCGACTACCTGCTCCGCAACGTCAACCGCTACCTCGCCCGCCCGCTGACCCGCGACGATGTGCTCGGCTCGTTCGCCGGCCTGCGCCCGCTCCTCGCGCCGGTCGCGAAGGACGCAGCCACCACATCCGCGCTCTCCCGCGACCACACCGTGATCGAGGAACCGGCCGGGATGGTGACGGTCGTCGGCGGCAAGTACACGACGTACCGGCGGATGGCGCTCGACGCGGTCGACGCTGCCGGGCGGGCACTCGGGGTCACGCTCCCGCCATCCCCGACCGCGAGCCTCCCGCTCGTGGGCGCCTCGGCCTGGCAGGCGGTGGGCAACAGGGTGCCGCGACTCGCCGCCGAGTACGGCGTGACCGAGGAGCACCTGCGCCGGATGCTCCACCGCTACGGCGACGAGCTGCCCGACGTCCTCGCTCCGATCCGCACCGACCCCGCGCTCGGCAAGCCGCTCCCCGGCGCCGAGGGCTACCTGCCGGTGGAGTTCCAGCGGGCCGTCACGCACGAGGGCGCGCTCACGCTCGTCGACGTGCTGCACCGCCGCACCCACCTGGCGATCGAGCGCACGGACGCCGGGCTGCCCGCAGCCCCCGCCGTGGCCGCCCTGCTCGCCCCGCTGCTGGGCTGGGACGCCGACCGGCAGGCGCGGGAGGTGGCCGCCTACCGGGCGGAGGTGGAGCGCGACCGGGCGGGCCTCGCCGCGGAGCGGGCCGCCGCGCCCTAGCGACGGCCGTCCGGGATCACCGCGAAGCGTCGATGTCTGCGACCACCACGGCACAGCCCTCCGAACCGAGCCGTGCGGCGAGTGCGCGGCCGATGCCCACCGCTGCTCCCGTGACGACCGCGACCTTCCCCGTCAGCTCCACCGCCCCATGCTGAACCCGGCCACCGACATCATCGGCGTCCCCCAACCTGATCTCGGCGAGTAGGGTCCGCCGGCGATGACGTGCATGCACCTGGCCCGCGCCGAGCGGACCGACCTCCTGGCCCTGCTCACCGACCTGACGCCGCAGCAGTGGGACGCGCCGACGCTGTGCGCGGGCTGGCGGGTTCGCGACGTGGTCGCCCACATGATCTGCTACGAGGGGCTCGGCAGGCGGGAGGTCGCCCGCCGGCTCACCCGGGGCCGGTTCCAGCTCGGGCGGGTCAACCAGGCCGGCGTGACCGAGATGCGCGGCGCCACCCCGGACGAGCTGCTCGCCCTCCTGGAACAGCGGCTCGACCCGGACGGGCTCACCACCGCCTTCAAGGGTCGCGTCGCGCTGGTCGACGGGATGGTCCACCAGCAGGACATCCGCCGCCCCCTCGGCGCCCCGCGAACGATCCCGCCGGAGCGGCTGCTCCCCGCGCTCTCGTTCGCCCGCTTCGCGCCGCCGATCGGCGCGTTCTGGCGCGCCCGCGGGCTCCGGCTGGTCGCGACCGACCTCGGCTGGACCGCCGGGAGGGGCCCGGAGGTGCGCGGGCCCGGCGAGTCACTCCTGATGGCGATCTCCGGCCGCCGCGGGGTCGTCGGGGAGCTCACCGGGCCTGGCCAGGCCACGCTCGCCGCTCGGATCGGCGGGTAATCCGCCGCACGCCTGGGGCTTCCGGATCGCGGCTTCGGGTGCGTTCCGCGGAACGCGCCCCGCGCCGTCGTGGTGTCTCTGTGGTGGCAAATCCGTTCCGGTGGGCGCGCCGTCCCGGCCTCGAGCCTCCCGGCCTCACCTACTCGCCACGGCTGTTCACGTGGTCGATCCGGTTCGCCTCTACCGCACCTATGGCGATGGCGGGGTTGGGTTCACTACCGAGTTCCGTGGTTGCTCGGGCGGCCGTCCCCGACGCGGGGGCACGGCGGTTCCCGACGAGCGCGCGCCCTGGGTGCCCCGCAACCTGCTGTGCTCCCGTCCCATCCTGACCACCCCGGGCTGTCCAGCATGATCGGCCGGACGCCTGGTCCTGGGCTGGTCCCGCCTGACCATGCGGGATCGGCTGGAGGTGAGGGTCGGCACCACCGCAGGTTGCGTGGCACCCAACCGCGGCGGTCTCGTCCTCGACCGCCGTGCCTCCGCGTCGGGGACGGCCGTCCACGCCACCACGGAATTCGGTAATGAACCCAACCCAGCCACCCACCATCGTGCGGGGGCGACGGGAAGGAGGAGCACCCGAGAGGCCGAGGCGGACCGAGCGCTGGGAGGCCCGAGCCGGGAACGGCGCGCCCATCGGCGGCGCACCGACCAGACCGACCCGACGAGAACCGATCAACAGCAGGTAGGGAGCAGACCATGATCCGAACGGGCGGTTGTCCATGGCTGCCCCCACGACCGTGACCGCCCGATACACCGGATCATGAACGCCAAGATCGCGAGTAGCGGTTGTCCACGGCTGCCGCCACAGCCATAGCCAACCGATACTCCGGATCATGCGCCCGACCCGCGCCGGTGGTCAGGTCGGGCCGGACACCGGTGCTGCAGGAGTGCCGCTGGTGAGAGTGATCTCGGGCCGCGGTCGAGCCATCACATCGCGGGCTGCAGCAGCGTCTTCACCATCCCGTCCTTCTTCGCCTGGAACGTGGCGTACGCCTCGGGGGCGGCGTCGAGCGGGAGGCGGTGGGTGGCGAAGTCGTCCACCCCCAGCGGGTCGTCGACGAGCAGCGGGAGGATCTCGGGCACCCAGCGGTGCACGTTGGCCTGCCCCATGCGCAGCTGGATCTGCTTGTCGAACAGGGTGAGCATCGGCAGCGGGTCGACCATGCCGCCGTAGACGCCGCTGAGCGAGATCGTGCCGCCGCGGCGCACCAGCTCGATCGCCGAGTAGAGCGCGTTCAGCCGGTCCGCGCCCGCGGTCTCCATGAGCTTCGCGGCAAGGGCGTCCGGGAGCAGGCCGGTGAGCTGCTGGGCCAGCTTGCCGACCGGCGAGCCGTGCGCCTCCATCCCGACGGCGTCGATGACGGAGTCGGGGCCGCGCCCGTCGGTGAGCCCGCGGACGTGGTCGACGAGGTCGCGGCCGTGCTCGGACAGGTCGATCGCCGTGACGCCGTGAGCGCGGGCCCGCTCCAGCCGCTCGGGCACGAGGTCGATGCCGATCACGTTCTCGACGCCGCGGTGCTGCGCCACCCGGGCGCTCATGTCGCCGATCGGGCCGAGGCCGAGCACGAGCAGCGAGCCGCCCGGCGGCACCGCCGCGTACTCGACGGCCTGCCAGGACGTGGGCAGCACGTCGGAGAGGTAGACGAACCGGTCGTCCGGCGGACCGTCCGGCACCTTGATGGGCAGCGTGTCCCCGAACGGCACCCGCAGGTACTCGGCCTGCCCGCCGGGCACCTGGCCGTAGAGCTTGGTGTACCCGAAGAGCGATGCGCCCTTGCCGTGGGCGTGCACCTGCGTGGTCTCGCACTGGGAGTGCAGCCCGCGGACGCACATCCAGCACGTGCCGCAGGAGACGTTGAACGGGATGACGACCCGGTCGCCCGGAGCCAGCGCGTTGACCTCGCTGCCCACCTCCTCGACCACACCCATCGGCTCGTGCCCCAGGATGTCGCCCTCGTCGAGGAAGGGACCGAGGACCTCGTAGAGGTGCAGGTCGGAGCCGCAGATACCCGTCGACGTGACGCGGACGACCACGTCGGTAGGCTCCTGGATCGTCGGATCGGGCACGTTGTCCACGCGTACGTCGCGCTTGCCGTGCCAGGTGACCGCTCGCATTGGGACTCCTCCGTGACGTCGAACCCCTTCCGTTCCCCGCATGGGTTGCCGGAAACGGCGGCGGGTAGCCACCGGGGCATGACTTCGTCCACCACCAGGCCACTCGCCATGGTCACCGGCGCTTCCAGCGGGATCGGGCGTGAGCTGGCCGACCAGTTCGTCCAGAACGGATTCGACCTCGTCATCAACGCGGAGGACGACCGGCTCGAGACGGCCGCCGCCGAGCTGCGCGCCTCGGGTGCCGACGTCCAGGCCGTGCGCGCCGACCTGCGGACGGCCGAGGGCGTCGAGCAGCTCTGGTCGGCCGTCACCGCGACCGGACGCCCGCTGGCCGCCGCGGCGCTCAACGCAGGCGTCGGGAAGGGCGGCGCGTTCGTCGACACCGAGCTGGCCGACGAACTCGCGATCATCGACCTGAACGTCACGTCGACCGTGCGGCTGGCCAAGCACGTCCTGCGGGCCATGACCGCGCGTGACGAGGGGCGGGTGCTGATCACCTCGTCCATCGCCTCGACGATGCCCGGCACCTTCCAGGCCATCTACAACGCCTCGAAGTCCTTCCTGCAGTCGTTCGCCGAGGCGCTGCAGGAGGAGCTGCGCGACAGCGCCGTCACGGTCACCTCGCTGATGCCCGGCCCGACCGAGACCGACTTCTTCCGCCGCGCCGACATGGAGGACACGAAGGTCGGCGCGTCGTCCAAGGACGACGCGGGGCAGGTCGCGCAACAGGGCTTCGAGGCGCTCATGAAGGGCGAGCGGCGGGTCGTCGCCGGGTCGCTGAGCACCAGGGCTCAGGAGGCGGCCAGCAAGGTCATGCCCGACGCCCTCAAGGCGAAGGGGCACCGGCAGATGGCGGAACCGGGTTCGGCCGGTCAGTAACCTCCGGAGCGTGGTGACGCTCCGGCCCGCTCGCCCCGAGGACGCGCCCGCGGTCGCCGCGGTCTGGCGCAGCGGCTGGCGGGACGGCCACCTCGGCCACGTTCCCGACGAGCTGACCGCCGCCCGCACGGACGCCTCGTTCGACGTCCGTGCGGGCGAGCGGACCGGCGACACGGTGGTCGCGGTCGTCGACGGTGCCGTCGCGGGATTCGTGATGGTGGTCGGCGACGAGGTCGAGCAGGTCTACGTCGCCGACGCGCACCGGGGCACCGCGGTGGCGGCCGCTCTCCTCGCGGAGGCCGAGCGCCTCGTCGAGGCCGGTGGGCACGGGCGGGCGTGGCTCGCCGTCGTCGCGGGCAACACCCGGGCCCGCCGGTTCTACGAGCGGAACGGGTGGACCGACGAGGGCCCCTTCGAGCACATGGCGGAGGGACCGGACGCGCCGATCCGCGTCCCCGCCCACCGATACGAGAAGCGGTTGGTTCCCCGCTGAGTTACTCGGTGTTCGAGCCTTCGGAACGGGGGTATCCGGCCCCTCGAGGAAAGCCCTCACGGAAGCGCGACTCCCAGAGAAGGATCGATCGCCATGGCCACATCAGGCAGCCGTGCCGTCGACGTCCGCCGCCCCATCCAGCTCGCCGCACTCGTCGTAGGTGTCGTGTTCCTGCTGGTAGGTGTGCTCGGATTCATCCCCGGCATCACAACCAACTTCGGCGACCTGAGCTTCGCAGGCCACCAGTCCGAGGCGATGCTGCTCGGCCTGTTCCAGGTCTCGGTGCTGCACAACATCGTGCACCTGCTGTTCGGCGTCGCCGGGTTGGCGATGTCCCGTACCGCGGCAGGGGCTCGCAACTTCCTGATCTTCGGCGGCGTGATCTACGCCGTGCTGTGGATCTACGGGCTGCTGATCGACCAGAACAGCGCAGCCAACTTCGTCCCCCTGAACACGGCCGACAACTGGCTGCACCTCGTGCTCGCCGTCGGCATGATCGCGCTCGGCCTCCTGCTCGGCCGCGACCGCCGCACCGTTTGACCTGACCCGCATCAGAGCGGAGCCCACCGCCCCCGCACGGGGTGGTGGGCTCCGTCGCGATCAGGTGGCGTCCGCGGGCTTCTCCCGCGCGCGGGACGGCTGCACCCGCATCGGCTCGCCCGGCATCTTCGGGTACTCCGGCGGGTAGGGCAGGTCACCGAGCCCGCGGTCCCGCTCGTCGGCGGCGTACCACTCGAGCACCCGCTCCAGGCCGCCCGCCGCCTCGTCCATCCCCGCGTGCGGGTCGCCGTGCTCGGCGTAAAGGCCGGGCACGGTGCGCACGTCGAAGTCCTCCGGCTCGACGTCGGGCAGCGTCTCCCACGTCACCGGCATCGAAACGGTGGCACGCGGCCGCCCGCGCACCGACCACGCCGACGCGACCGTGCGGTCCCGGGCGGCCTGGTTGTAGTCGAGGAACACGCGCTCGCCGCGCTCCTCCTTCCACCACGCGACGGTGGCCCTGTCCGGCGACCGATCCGCGACCCGCCGCGCGATGGCGATCACCGCGTGCCGTACGGCCACGAAGTCCCACTCGGGGCGGATCCGGCAGAACACGTGGACGCCCCGCCCGCCGGACGTCTTCGGCCAGCCGACCAGCCCGGCCTCGTCGAGCACCTCGCGCAGCACCGCGGCGACCGCCACGGCGTCGGCGAAGTCGGTGCCCGGCTGCGGGTCGAGGTCGATGCGCAGCTCGTCGGGGCGGTCGACGTCGGCGCGCCGGACCGGCCACGGGTGGAAGTCGAAGGTGCCCATGTTCGCCGCCCAGACCAGAACAGCCTGCTCGGTGGGGCAGAGCGAGTCGGCGGTGCGACCGCTGGGGAACGTCACCCGGGCGGTCTCGACGTACGGCGGCGCACCCTTCGGCAACCGCTTGGCGAAGAACGACTCACCGTCGATGCCGTCGGGGTAGCGCTTGAGGTTGGTCGGCCGCTCGCGCAGCGCGCCCAGGAGCGGCTCCGCCACCGCGCGGTAGTACTCGACGACCTCGCCCTTGGTGATCCCCCGCTCCGGGAAGTACACCTTGTCCGGGCTGGTCAGCCGCACCTCGCGGGCGCCGTCGGGGCCCGGGACCGACAGCAGCACGGCCGCGCTCTTGCTCGCCACGACTGCGGACGCTACCCGCTAGGCTGACCGGGATGCCCGATCTCCACGAACCGGACCGTCCGGGCCGTTCCCGGCAGTTCGACGACGAGCTGCTCGGGCTCGACCCCGAGGACCCGGAGGCGCAGGCCTTCGCCGCGCACCTCGACCGCATGCAGCGCCAGCGCCCCGCCTTCACCGTGGAGGGCTACCTGGAGGGTGTGCGCGACTTCGCCGAGTCCGCCAACCGGGCCGAGGGCGGACGGCGGTGGGCCGCGGTCGCGGTGGTCGCGCTGCTGCTCCTGGTCGTGGCGTGGGTGGTGTGGGAGGCGCTGGTGTTCGTGCTGGTCACGCTCCTGTAGCGCCGGCCGCGGCCGGGTCGGTGCACCGGGCGAGCGGCGGACATAGTCTGGGAAGCATGGATCCCGCCACCGAGCCCGCCCCGAAGGTCGTCAAGTCCGATGCGGAGTGGCGCGCCCAGCTCACCCCCGCCGAGTACCAGGTGCTGCGCAAGGCCGGCACCGAGCGGCCGTTCACCGGCGAGTACACCGACACCAAGACGCAGGGCGTCTACTCCTGCCGCGCCTGCGGCGCCGAGCTGTTCCGCTCCGACACCAAGTTCGAGTCGCACTGCGGCTGGCCGTCGTTCTTCACCCCGCTCGCGGGCGACGCCGTGATCGAGCGAGTCGACACGAGCCTCGGCATGCGCCGGGTCGAGGTGCTGTGCGCCACCTGCCACAGCCACCTGGGTCACGTCTTCGAGGGCGAGGGCTATCCCACCCCCACCGACCTGCGGTACTGCATCAACTCGATCTCGCTCCGGCTGGAGCCGGACGCTAGTTGATCAGCTCGACCTCGCAAGGCAGGCCCGGGGCATTCGCGAGCCGCTTGTCCGCGGTCAGCAGTGGCGCGCGGAGCCGGGCGGCAAGGGCGACGTAGAGCGCGTCGTAGTAGGAGAAGTTGTGGCGCAGGCCCCACACGGTCGGCGCCAACGGGCCGTGTGGATACCGCTGGACGACAAGGGTGTCGAGGGCGCGGAGGGCTCCCTCGGCAAGCTCGGCCGGAAGCATCCCCGCCCCGACTCGCCGTCGCAGCACGCTGCCGACTTCGGCGTCGACGAGGTGGGGCGCATGCCGTCCCAGCCGTCCGAGGCATTCCCGGAGCTCATGCGCCTCGTTCGTACGCTCGACCAGAACAGTCACGGTGGCCGAGGCATCCAGAACGACGTCGGTCAACGGCGGCGGTCCTCATCGAGGTCGGACAGGATCTGCTCACGGCTGACCGTGGGCTGGAACCGCTCGAGCTCCGCCTCCCATTCGGCGACGATCCCCGACCATCGCGCACGCCGACGCGCGAGCTCGGTCACCTGCTCCCGCATGTAGGCCTGCAAGGACTGGCCGGCTGCCTTGGCCTCCTGCCGTATCGCCTCGTAGACGTCGTCCGGAACATCCCGGATCTGGATCGTGGCCATGACGACATGCCTATCGAGTAGCGCTGAATCAGCGCTACTCGATTCACGGCAGCGTTGCGACCAACGCCCCCGGCTCCACCCGGGGTCCGGTGTAGAACGGCGTCTCCTCGCGGACGTGCCGGCGGGCGTCGGTGCCACGCAGGTGGCGCATCAGGTCGACGATCCGCTCGAGCTGGTCGGCCTCGAAGGCGAGGATCCACTCGTAGTCGCCGAGCGCGAACGACGACACGGTGTTGGCGCGCACGTCCGGGTAGTCGCGGGCCTCCCTGCCGTGCTCGGCGAGCATCCGGCGCCGCTCGTCGTCGGGCAGGAGGTACCACTCGTAGGAGCGGACGAACGGGTAGACGCAGATGTAGCGCCTCGGCGCCTCCCCCGCGACGAACGCGGGGAGGTGGCTCTTGTTGAACTCGGCCGGACGGTGCAGGGCCACCTGGCTCCACACGGGCGCGCTGGCCCGGCCGAGCGTGGTGGTGCGGCGCAGGTCGGCGTAGGCCGCCTGGAGGGCCTCGACGTTGTCAGCGTGCCACCAGACCATGTAGTCGGCGTCGGCGCGCATGCCGGCCAGGTCGTAGACCCCGCGCACCGTCACGCCCTTGCCGGCCAGTGCGTCGAGGAACTCGGTGAGCTGGCTCCCCACCGCCCCGCGCTCGTCGCCGAGCCGACCCGGCTCCACCCGGAACACCGACCACATCGTGTAGCGGATGGCGCTGTTCAGCTCTGCGTAGTCGAGGCGTGCCACGCGTCCATCCTGCCACGCAGGTCATCAGCCCCCGTCCGGGCCGGGCGTGGCGCCCAGCACGGTGGTGACGAGCCGGCGAGCCAGGTCCGCCAGCTGGTCCCGTCGGGCGGGTTCCCCGCGAAGTCGGCGAGGAACGCCTGCTGGAAGCACGCCCCGAGCAGGAGCTGGGCCACCGCCAGCGGGTTCGGCGGAGGGGGCGAGCCCGCCCAGGCGCTGGACGCCGGGCACCGGGTCGTCGCCGTGGTCAGGGACCCCGCACGGCTCGCCGTCCCGCCGCGTCCCGGCCTGACCATCGTCACGGCCGGGTTGGACGACCGCGCAGCCGTGCTGCGAGCCGTCGAGGACGCCGACATGCTGGTGATGGAGGAGGTCGTCCGCGCGAGCGGTCTCGACTGGACGATCATGCCGCCGCCGCGTCTCACCGACCGGCCGGCCACCGGCGGATCCGCCACCGCGTCGACGCCGACGTGCGCGGCTCCTACACGATGAGCCGCGCCGACCTCGCGACCGCCGTGCTGCTGCGGGCGGTCACCGACGACACGGTCGGTACGGCCTCGCTCTCGGTCGCCGCCGGCTGATCCCCGGGTGAGCCGCGCCCCCACTCACCGGCACGATGATCCTGAGGAGTGACGTGATCAGGGGGTCTAGTGGTGGAGAACGTCGCGGCGATGTCGACCGGCCGCTACCTGCTGGTGCTGAACGAGGACCTGCTGGGCGACGACGACCGCTCCCGCGCGGCGGTGGAGCAGCTGAGCGGAACGGACGTCACGAGCACGCGCGACGTTCCACCACTCGCGCCCACCCAGCCCACGCTCTTCTCCGAGCTGGGCGTGGCCGTCGCGGACCTCTCCGCGGACCAGCTGGCCGCCGCGCGCACGGACCGGCGACTGCTCGCCGTCGAGCCGGAGCGGGTGCGCCGCGCGATCGGGGTGTCGCCATCCGAGGGGTCCCTTTCCGAGGAGTACCTGCGCGGCTTCCGCGACGCCGCCCAGTTCCTGCACTCCCGGCTCGCGGGCGGCCTCACCGCAACGGCGCGGTTCGGCGACACCGACACCTTGACTTGGGGGCTGCAGGCCACCGGCGTCGCCGACTCGCCGGAGACCGGTGCCGGCGTCACCCTCGCGGTGCTCGACACCGGGCTCGACCTCGGCCACCCCGACTTCGCCGGTCGCGGCATCGAGGCCAGGTCGTTCGTCGAGGGCCAGACCGCCCAGGACGTGCAGGGCCACGGCACCCACGTCACCGGGACGGCCTGCGGGGCACTCGCCCCGACAACTGGTGGGCGGCGTTACGGAGTCGCCCACGGGGCGCGCATCCTCGTCGGCAAGGTCCTCGGGGACGACGGCACCGGCACCGACGCGGACATCCTCGCCGGCATCAGCTGGGCGATCGCCTCGGGCGCGCGGGTGATCTCGATGTCGCTCGGCGCCGACGTCCGGGAGGTCTCGACGGCGTACGAGACCACCGGGCGGCGCGCCCTCGCCGCAGGCGCTCTCGTCGTGGCCGCCGCCGGCAACAACGCCCGCCGCGGCGCGGGCGACCCCGGCTTCGTGGGGGTGCCAGCCAACAGCCCGTCGATCATGGCCGTCGGCGCCGTCGACAGCACGCTGGCCATCGCCGACTTCTCCGCCGCGAGCACCACCGTCGAGGGTGGGCAGGTCGACATCGCGGGCCCGGGCGTCGCCATCTACTCGTCCTGGCCGCTGCCCGGGGGCACGAACACGATCTCCGGCACCAGCATGGCCACGCCGCACGTCGCAGGCATCGCGGCACTGTGGTCCCAGCGCACCGGGGCGACCGGCCACGAGCTGTGGACGCAGCTCGTGCAGGCCGCGCAGCGGCTGCCGCTCCCGGCGAGCGACGTCGGCTCGGGGCTGGTTCGCGCGCCCGGCGCCTGACAGGCTGACAGCATGCCCGAGAAGATCACGGTCTCCGTCGCCGACGACGCGATGGGCCGGATCGACGAGGTCGTCAGAGCCCTCGAGAGCGGCGGCATGCACGTCGAGCAGGTCCTGCGCCCGATCGGGGTGATCACCGGCTCGGTCGACACCCGGCACGTGCGCGCACTGGGCAGCGTGGCCGGTGTCGCGGCCGTCGAGCCGCAACGGACGGTGCAGCTGCCGCCGCCCGACTCCGACCTGCAGTAAACCCGCGCGGTAGCCCGCTCAGCCCGCGGCGGCCACGCGCTCCGCAGCCGCCCGGCCGGTGGCGATGCAGGCCGGCACGCCGACGCCGTGCAGCGCCGCCCCGGCCACGGCCACGCCCCGCGGCAGGCCCTCCTCGACCATCCGCACCCGGTCCAGGTGACCGACGCCGTACTGCGGCAGGCCCCCGCCCCACCGCTGCACGTGGGTGGCAACCGGTGCGGCGGTGATCCCGGTGAGCGCGCCCAGGTCGGCCCGGGCGCGGGCGACGAGCTCGGCGTCGTCGACCTGGAGGGTGGAGGCCTCCCCGAACCGCCCCAGCGACGCCCTCAGCCTGACGAGGCCGCCCTCGGCGAGGTGCGCCCACTTGTTCGAGGAGTGGGTGAAGGCCTTCACGGCCAGTGGCTCGTCCGCCGCGACGAGCACGCCCGAGGTGGGCGGGAGCGATGCGGCGTCCGCCGCCCGGAAGGCCAGCGCGACGACCACGGAGGACGCGAGCTCGATCTCCCCCGCCGCCCTGGCCGCCATCGGGGCCACGCCGGCGAGCAACCGGGCGGCCGCTGGGGCCGGGACGGCGAGCACGACCGCATCGACGTCGAGGACCTCGGGCGCGGTGGTCGGCCCGAGCACGAGCCGCCACCCGCCCTCCCGGCGCTGCAGCTCCCGGACCGTGGTGCGCAGCCGGACGTCCGCCCCGGAAGCCGCGACCAATGCGTCTAGCAGCACCCGGTACCCGCCCCGCACCGCCCCGAACACGGACCCACCCGGCCGCGCCTCGCCACTCAGCTGCACCGAGCCCGCGACTCGCGCACCCTCAACGCGCGAGTCGCGGGCTGGGTGCACTTGTGTCGCGGTGTCGGCGGCGGCGGTCAGGGACGGGGCGCCCGCGTCGAGGGCCGTGGCCAGGGCGGGGACGGTCGCCCGGAGGCCGAGGGCGTCGACGCGGCCCGCGTAGACGCCGCCCAGCAGGGGGTCGGCGAGCCGGTCGGCGATCTCGTCGCCGAACCGGGCCCGCAGCAGCCCGCCGAGCGCCACGTCCCCACCCGGCTCCCAGGAGAGCGGCAGCTCCGGCTCGGCGGTCACCGCGGCGAGACCTGCGGCGGACAGCAGCCCGTCGAGCCGCGCGGCGCTGGTCGGGACCCCCATGAGGGTGCCGCCCGGCAGCGGCCCGGTGCGGCCCGCCGCGCGGACCGACGCGGCCGCCCTCGTCGGGTGCACCAGCGCGTCGGTCAGCCCGAGCTCGGCCAGCAGCGCGGGCACCTCGGGCCTCCTGGCGAGGAACGCCTCGGCCCCGACGTCGAACGGCACGCCGGCGAGGTCGACGGTGTGCAGCACTCCGCCGACGCGGTCGCGCTGGTCGAGCACGTCGATGCGGGTGCCCGGACCGAGGAGCGTGCGCAGCCGGTGTGCGGCCGCGAGCCCGGAGATCCCGCCGCCGACGACCGCGACGCGGGCGATCACGGTTCGAGCGTGTGCACCAGCTCGACGAGCCGGGTGAGCGCGTCGGGGTCGGTCTCCGGGAGCACGCCGTGCCCGAGGTTGAACACGTGCCCCGGGGCGAGCCGGCCCTCCGCGACGATGCGGCGCGCCTCGGCCTCGATCGACGCCCGGTCGGCGAAGAGCACGGCGGGGTCGAGGTTGCCCTGCACGGCGACGCGTCCACCGGTGCGGCGCGCGGCCTCGTCGAGGGGCACCCGCCAGTCGACGCCCACCACGTCGGCGCCCGCCTCGGCCATCGCGCCGAGCAGCTCGCCGGTGCCGACCCCGAAGTGGATGCGCGGCACGCCTGCACCCGCGACGCTCTCCAGGACCCGGGCGGAGTGCGGCAGGACGTACTCGCGGTAGTCCCGCTCGGAGAGCGCCCCCGCCCACGAGTCGAACAGCTGGACCGCGTCGACGCCCGCCGCCACCTGCGCCCGTAGGAAGGTGCCGGTGATCTCGCCGAGCCGGGCCATGAGCGCGTGCCACACGTCGGGCGCCGACCGCATCAGGGCCTTGGTGCGCTCGTGGTTGCGGCTGGGACCGCCCTCCACGAGGTAGGAGGCGAGGGTGAAGGGCGCGCCCGCGAAGCCGATCAACGGGGTGTCACCCAGTTCGGGGATCAGCAGCGCGATCGCGTCGGTGACGGGCGCGACCTGCTCGGGGTGCAGCAGCGGGATCCGCTCGACGTCGGCCATCGTCCGCACCGGGTGGGCGATCACGGGCCCCGTGCCGGCGACGATGTCCACGCCGACCCCGGCCACGTAGAGCGGCACGACGATGTCGCTGAAGAGGATCGCGGCGTCAACGCCGTGCCTGCGCACCGGCTGGAGGGTGATCTCGCAGGTGAGGTCCGGTGTGAGGCAGGCCTGCAGCATGCCGGAACCGGCCCGCAGGGCCCGGTACTCCGGCAGCGAGCGCCCGGCCTGGCGCATGAACCACACCGGCAGGCGGGACGGCCGGTCGCCGCGCGCGGCAGCGAGTAGCGGCGCCGCGGGTAGGTGCCGCCGGGGGTGGACGTCGGAGGCGGGCATGACGGTCATGATCCCGCCATCCTCCCACGCGCCACCACCGCGTCACCGTCGGGCCATCGGGTCCCACGTCCGGGTTGTCCAGCATGCGGCGCGCCTCGGCTGCGGATCACCGAGAGCGACCTAGAGTCCTCGCTCGTGTCCGACGCGCCCGCCCCACCACAGGAGTTCCAGCAGGCCGTCGCCTCGCTGCGCGCCGTGCGGCCGCGGCCAGAGCTCGTGATCGCCCCGCTGGACGCGCCGCCCCGGCTCGCGCCGTTCACGTGGGCGTTCAGCGTGGAGGCCGTGACCGAGGACGGGGACTCCTCGGAGCCGGATACCAGCGGCCGCCTCATCCTGCTGCACGACCCGGCCGGGCAGGACTCCTGGGGGGGCACCTTCCGGCTCGTGTGCTTCGTCCAGGCGCGGCTGGAGCCCGAGCAGCTCGGTGACGAGATGCTGCCCGTGGTCGGCTGGTCCTGGTTGACCGAGGCGCTCGAGCTCGCAGGCGCCGAGCACGTCGCGCTCGGCGGCACGGTCACGCAGACGTCCTCCGTGCGGTTCGGCGACATCGCCGGTCCGCGCCGCGACGACGACGTCGAGCTGCGCGCGTCATGGACCCCGGTGGGCTCCGATCTGTCCCGACACGCCGAAGCGTTCTGCGCACTTGTGGCGTCCGCGGCCGGTCTGCCGCCCGTCGGAGTGCTCCCGCTAGCAACTCGTCGGGTCTGAAAGAAGATACGCCCACGATCGGGTGATCCTGGGGTTCACCAGCGGGTTCGATGCTGCCAGTGATCAATATCCTCACCCGGACGAGTGGAACGGCATCGACAACGCTGTAACTTTCACCCGGAGAAGTTCGATCCGATACACGACGTTAGACCGCTTGGGGGGCTACGCTTCCTCCACGACACCTCCTCGGGCGGTCGGGCGAGTAGTTCTTCCGACCGGGGGTCTGGTGCCGGTCGGGGGGCAACGACCGACTCCAGGGAGGTAGTGACGTGGCCGTTGTGGGCCAAGGCGCGCCGGTGCGCGGCGCTGCGGGGCATCCACCCGCCCATGCTGTGCTGTCGCCCGCGATGGTCCCGCACCCGCGGGAAGAGCTGTTCTCGGTGCTGGTGGTCGACGACCACCCATTGCTGCGCGAGGCGATCGCCGCGCGTCTGCGGTCGATGGGCGCCGGCACGGTGTACGAGGCCGCATCCGTCGCGGAGGCACGCGCTCGTGCGCATGCCAACGGGCCGTGCGACCTGGCGATCCTCGATCTCGGCCTGCCGGACGGCAGCGGGCTCGACCTCGTCACCGAGCTGCGATCGCTCGGCTGGAACCGGCTGGTCGTGCTCGCCTCGTCCGACGACCCGTACGCGGTGCGGTCGGCGTTCCAGGCCGGCGCGCAGGCGTACCTGCTGAAGTCGGCGTCGGCGGCGATCGTCACCGACGGTGTCAAGCGGGTGCTGGACGGCGGCGTGTACGCCGACCCGACCGTTGCGCCGCTGCTCGCCACCGGCACCCGGGTACCGGGTACCGACAACACCCCGCGTGAGCTCTCTGCGCGCGAGGTGGAGGTCCTGCAGCTCGTGGCGGACGGGCAGTCCAACAAGGAGATCGGCGAGGCCCTGAGCCTGTCGGCGCTCACCGTGAAGAGTCACCTCTCGCGCATCGGGCGCAAGCTCGGCACCGGTGACCGCGCCCAGATGGTCGCGCTGGCTATGCGTGCCGGGGTCATCCGCTGACAGAAGAAGCACTCACAGGCGAAGATCCGGACGCACCGGAGCCGGTTCCGCTGCTGCGGCCGGCCGATGGGTTGCCTCCGGTCGTCGTCGACCGCGCTGCGCTCGACCACACCGCCGCTGCCGTCGCGAGCGGCAGCGGGCCCATCGCCGTCGACGCCGAACGGGCGTCCGGCTTCCGGTACTCGCAGCGCGCCTACCTCGTCCAGTTGCGCCGTGAGGGTGCGGGCACGGCTCTGGTCGACCCGATCCCGCTCGGCGGCGACCTCACTCCGCTCGCGCCCGCCCTCACCGGGCCGGAGTGGGTGCTGCACGCGGCCAACCAGGATCTCCCCTGCCTGGCCGAGGTGGGGCTCGCTCCGTCCCGGCTGTTCGACACGGAGCTGGCCGCCCGCCTGGCCGGGTTCCCCCGCGTCGGGCTCGGTCCGCTGGTGGAGCAGCTGCTGGGGCTCTCGCTGGAGAAGGGGCACGGCGCCGCGGACTGGTCGCGCCGCCCGCTGCCCGAGGACTGGCTCGTCTACGCCGCGCTCGACGTCGAGGTGCTCGTCGAGCTGCGTGACGTGCTCGCCCGCGAGCTGGCCGAGCAGGGCAAGCTCGAGTGGGCGGCCCAGGAGTTCGAGGCCGTCCGCACCGCGCCGCCGCACGCGCCCCGCGCCGAGCCGTGGCGGCGCCTGTCGGGGGTCCACAAGCTGCGCAAGCCGCGGCTCCTCGCGGCGGCCCGCGCGCTCTGGGAGGCCCGCGACCGGCTCGCCGCCGAGCGGGACATCGCACCGGGGCGGGTGCTGCCCGACAGCGCGATCGTGGCGGCGGCGTCCGCCGAGCCCGCGTCCGCGCAGGCGCTCGCCGGTATGCCGACGTTCCGCGGCCGGGCCCAGCGCCGCCTCACGTCGTACTGGTTCGGGGCTCTGGAGAAGGCGTACGCGCTCGACCCCGCCGAGTACCCGCGCGCCGCCCCGGCCGTCGAGGGGCCGCCTCCGGTCTCCCGGTGGACCGACCGCGACCCGGACGCCGCCACCCGCCTCACCGCCGCCCGCGCGGCCGTGGCCGAGGTGGGCGAGCAGTGGAACGTCCCGGTGGAGAACCTGCTGCAGCCCGACCTGCTGCGCCGCCTGTGCTGGAGCCCGCCCGCCGACGGCGACGTGCGCGGCGCCCTGCGCGCCGGTGGCGCCCGGGAGTGGCAGATCGACCTCCTCGCCGACCGCCTCGAGAAGGCCCTCGCGGCCCGCTGACGGGCCCGCGTGCACCTGGACGCCACGCCGCTAGGGCGGGCGCGACCGTGAGCCGGCCGCAGCGGACAGGAACTGACCGCTACGTCGGCAGAGTCGTGCCCGTACCACCACCATGGAGCCCGGAGGTCGCGCGATGTACGCACCCGCCCAGCACGACGAGGTCACCGGCCTGGTCAACTACCTCGACGAACAGCTCACCGCCATCCGCGCCGCCGCGCTCGGCCTCACCGAGGAGCAGGCGCGCGAGACGCCGTGCCGGAGCGCACTGTCGGTCGGGGGCATCATCAAGCATGCGGCCTACGTCATGCGAGGAGCGCTGGAGCGGTTGAGGACCGAGGTCACCGAGCAGCCGGTCGATGCAGCGGCGTACGCCGCGTTCACCGACAGCTTCGCCGTGCGCGATGACGAGAGCGTGGCCGGGACCATCGAGGACTTCGACCGGGTACGCGCTCAGCTGCTGGCCACGGTCGCCGCGACCGATCCCGCCGGCGACGCCATCGCGCCGCCCGCACCGTGGCACGGGATCTTCGACGCCCGGCCGATCCACGCCCGCTACTACCTGGTGCACCTGATCGAGGAGTGCGCCCGGCACGCGGGGCATGCCGACATCATCCGCGAGCAGATCGACGGCGTGTCGGTGCCGACGCTGGCGCTCACCCTTGCCGGGGCGAGCGCCAACGACTTCTTCCAGCCGTACCGGCCGACCCCGGGCACCCTCCTGGCGTGAGGCGGGCGTCACCGCGCCGGGAGCTCGACCGTCACCTTCAGGCCGCCGCCCGGCACCGGCTCCGCCCACGCGCGGCCGCCGTGGGCCTGCACGATGGCCCTCACGATCGAGAGCCCCAGCCCGGAGCCGGGGGTGTCGGCCGTGCGGGCCACCGGACCGCGGCGGAAGGGCTCGAACAGCTCCGCCACGCGGTCGCCGGGGATCTCCGGGCCGCTGGAGGAGACCTGCAGCCGGGCCGACCCGTCGCCCGTGCCCGTGCACACCTCGAGCCATCCGCCTGCGACGTTGTGCCGCACGGCGTTCTCGACGAGGTTGCCGGCCACGCGTTCGAGCAGGACCGGGTCGCCACGGGTCGGGGCCGGGGCGGTCTGGACCTGGATGCGCAGCCCGCGCCTGCCCGCCTCGGCCCGCACGGCCGCCAGCGCCGGCACGGTGAGGTCGGCGAGGTCGACGGGGCGCACCTCGGCGAGTCCGGCGCTCTCGGTGCGCGCGAGCAGCAGCAGGCCCGCGATGAGGTCGTCGGCGCGGCGGGTGGCGTCGCGCACGACAGCGGCCATCCGCCGCAGCTCGTCGGCGTCGGCATCGGGGTCGGAGAGGGTGACGTCCACCTCGGTGCGCAGCACCGACAGCGGTGTGCGCAGCTCGTGGCTCGCGTTCGCGACGAACCGGCGCTGCGCGTCGAACGCCGCCTGGAGCCGGTCGAGCATCGCGTCGAAGCCCGCGGCCAGCTCGGCGACCTCACCGTGCGCGTCCTGCAGGCCGGTGCGGGTGTCGAGGGACTCGACGGTGAGCCGCCGCGCCGTGGCCGTCACTGCGTGCAGCGGGCCGAGGACCCTCCCGACGAGCACCCAGGACACCACCGCCGCCGCGGCGACCACCAGCGGGAACGCGATCAGCCCCGCGCGCAGGACGTCGGCGCGCGCGGCGGCGCCGATGGCCTCGTTGAGCCGCTCCGCGGGGACGGTGACGTTGCCGACGCGGACCGTTGTGCCCGGCGGGAGCGACGGCACGCTGCGCGCCACTCCCCCGACGAGCAGCCACCCGAGCCACAGCAGGAGCGCGCTGACGAGCGCGACCACGGCCGTGCAGACGAGGGTGAGCCGCGGCCGCAGGCCCACACCGCGCCGGCGCGACGGCGCCCGGCGGGCCTCCGCCGGGAGGGGCGGCGGTGGGGGTGCGGGCGGGACCGCCTGCTGTTGCGCCCGGCCCGCCATGCGGGTCGGGGAGGGCGCAGGCTCTGCCACGGTCCCTCCTCGGGTCCTAGCGCCCCGCCGCCGGTACGCGGTAGCCGGCGCCGACCACGGTCTCGATGACGCCCGGGTCGCCGAGCTTCTTGCGCAGTGTCATGACGGTGACCCGCACGGTGGTGGTGAACGGGTCGGCGTTCTCGTCCCAGACCCGTTCCAGGAGCTCCTCGCTGCTCACCACGGCGCCGCCCGCGGCGAGCAGCACCTCCAGCACCCCGAACTCCTTGCGCGTGAGCTCGACGGGCCGCTCGGCGCGCTGCACGGTGCGCCTGGCCGGGTCGAGCGCGACGTCGCCCGCCACGAGCAGCGGCGGGACGGCCGGGGTGGCCCGGCGGCCGAGGGCCCGGCAGCGCGCCACGAGCTCGGGGAAGTCGAACGGCTTGGCCAGGTAGTCGTCGGCGCCGCGGGAGAGGCCGTCGACCTTGTCGGCGAGGGTGCCGCTCGCGGTCAGCATCAGCACCCGGGTGGTGGACTCCGACGCCACGATCTCCGCGCAGAGCCGGTCGCCGGACATCCCCGGCAGGTCCCGGTCCAGCACCACCACGTCGTAGCGGGTGATCAGCGCCTTCTCGTGGCCGGTGTCGCCGTCGTAGGCGACGTCGACCGCCATGCCCTCCCGGCGCAGGCCGCGTGCCACCGCGTCGGCCAGCGGCCGCTCGTCCTCCACCACCAGGACCCGCATCAGCGAGCCTCCTCCGACGGTGCGTGCTCCTCGGCCGTGGTGGCGGGAAGAGCGGCCGCCCACTCGGTGACCCGGCGCGCCACGTCCTGCGCGGTGAGCCCGGCGGCGTGCAGGACGTCGGCCCGGCTGCCGTGGTCGAGGAAGCGTTGTGGGAGCGCGAGGTCGCGCAGCGGGACGTCGCACTCCGCCTCGCGCAGCGCGGCCGCCAGCGTGGAGCCGAAGCCGCCGTGGCGGCCGCAGTCGCTGACCGCGACGACGAGCCGGTGAGCGCGGGCGAGGTCGACGAGCACCTCGGGGACCGGCAGCACCCACCGCGGGTCGACCACGGTGACGGACACGCCCTGCTGCTCCAGCCGCCGGGCGGCCGCGACACCGAGCTCACCGAAGGCTCCGGCGCACACCAGCAGCACCGACGGCTCGCCGGAGCCGTTGCGCGCCGGCTCGTGCAGCACGTCGACGCCCCGCACCCGGCGCGCGGCCGGCACCGACTCGATCACCGCGCCCTTCGGGAAGCGGATCGCGGTGGGCCCGTCCTCGACGGCGACCGCCTCGGCCAGCTCCTCGCGCAGCGTGGCGGCGTCGCGTGGGGCGGCCACCCGCATGCCGGGCACGATCCCGAGCAGCGAGAGGTCCCACATCCCGTTGTGCGACGGTCCGTCGTTGCCCGTGACACCGGCGCGGTCCAGCACGAGCGTGACGCCCTTGCCGTGCAGGGCAACGTCCATCAGGAGCTGGTCGAAGGCCCGGTTGAGGAACGTCGAGTAGAGCGCGACCACCGGGTGCAACCCGCTCATCGCGAGGCCGGCGGCCGAGGTGAGCGCGTGCTGCTCCGCGATGCCGACGTCGATGCAGCGTTCCGGGAACGCCCGCGCGAACGGCGCGAGGCCGGTGGGCCCGAGCATCGCAGCGGTGACGGCGACGATTTCCGGCCTGCGGGCCCCGAGCGCCACGAGCTCCTCGGCGAAGACGCTCGTCCACCCGACCGACGGCGGCCCGGTCGGAAGCCCGGTCTCCGGGTCGAACGCGGCCGGGCTGTGCATCTGCTCGGCCTCGTCGTTCTCGGCGGGCGGGTAGCCGCGCCCCTTCTGGGTGACGGCGTGGACGATGACCGGTCCGCCGAAGTGCCTGGCCCGCCGCAGCGCCGACTCCATCGCCGCGATGTCGTGCCCGTCGACCGGCCCGAAGTACTTCAGGCCAAGGTCCGAGAAGAGCGCCTGCGGGCTCAGGGCGTCCTTGACACCCGCCTTGAGCGCGTGCAGCCCGGCGTAGATCGGTGCGCCCACCACCGGGGTGCGCGACAGCGCCTGCTTGCCGGCCTCCAGGACGCGCTCGTAGCCGGGTTGCAGGCGGAGCGAGGCGAGGCGGTCGGCGAGCCCGCCGATCGTGGGCGCGTAGGAGCGGCCGTTGTCGTTGACCACGATGACGACGTTGCGGTCCTTGGCGGCCGCGATGTTGTTCAGCGCCTCCCAGGCCATCCCCCCGGTGAGGGCGCCGTCGCCGATCACCGCGACGACGTGGCGCTCCTGGCCGGTGAGGGCGTAGCCGCGGGCGATGCCGTCGGCCCAGGACAGCGACGTGGAGGCGTGGCTGTTCTCGACGTGGTCGTGCTCGCTCTCCGCGCGGCAGGGGTAGCCGGATATGCCCCCGGTCTTCTTGAGCGACTCCCAGCCGTCGTGGCGGCCGGTGAGCATCTTGTGGACGTACGCCTGGTGGCCGGTGTCCCAGATCAGCGTGTCGCGGGGCGAGTCGAAGACCCGGTGCAGCGCGATGGTGAGCTCGACGACGCCGAGGTTGGGCCCGAGGTGGCCGCCGGTGCGCGACACCGACGCCACCAGCTCCTCACGGATCTCGGCGGCCAGGGCGGGGAGCTGGTCGGCTCCGAGCCGTTTCAGGTCGGCCGGGCCACGGACGGATCGCAACACGGTCACCGGGCCAGCTTACGGAAGGCGGTCGATCCGGCGCTGGCGCGGCAAGCGGGCGATCAGGCGGACTGCGTCCGCGGAGCCGGGATCTGCACCGGACCGGCGATCCGCACCAGGTTGCGCCCTCCGCGCTTGGCCGCGTACAGGTTGGCGTCGGCGACCTTGAGCACGTGGTCGAGCGTGGCGCCGTCGGTGGGCACGGACGCGCCGCCGACCGAGACGCTCAGGCCGGTGATCGTGAGGTTGCCGTCGGGCGTGCAGACCGGGACGTCGAGCTCGGCAACGAGCCTGCGCAGGCGTTCGGCCACCGAGCTCACCTCGGCGCGGCCGAGCGCCCCGGACGGCAGGTCGGCCAGCAGCACCACGAACTCCTCGCCGCCGAACCGGCCGACGAGGTCGCCGTCGCGCACGCCCGCCCGCAGCTCGGCGGCCACGGCGGCCAGCACGTCGTCGCCCGCGAGGTGCCCGTGTGCGTCGTTGACCAGCTTGAAGTGGTCCAGGTCGAGGATGAGCACGGCGGCGGCCCCGTGCCCACGCTGAGCACGCCGCACCGCCCGGGCGGCCTCGGCCTGCCACGCTGCCGAGTTGAGCAGACCGGTCTTCGGGTCGGTGCTCGCCACCTCCTCCAGGTGGCGCACCAGCACCGCGCGGTGCAGCACCAGGATCGGCGGCAGCACGAGCGCCACCAGCCACGGCGTCGAGCCGATCGCGACGGCGGCGAGCCCGCCCATGCAGAGCGTGGCCACCTCCAGCGCGTTGTCGTCGAGGCGGCCGACGAGGGCGCGCAGGCCGGGCCACTCGCTCGTGAGCGCGATGACCCCGGCGACGAGGACGGTGTTGACGACGACGTAGAGCAGCACGGCCACCGCGATGCCCGCGACGCCCGCGACGTCGTCGGGGGTTCCCGGCAACCCGCCCGCCTCCTCGACGGCGGCGTGCGCCGCGCCGGCGGCGAG
Source organism: Pseudonocardia cypriaca (assembly GCF_006717045.1). NCBI lineage: Bacteria > Bacillati > Actinomycetota > Actinomycetes > Pseudonocardiales > Pseudonocardiaceae > Pseudonocardia > Pseudonocardia cypriaca. The sequence goes on along the minus strand of NZ_VFPH01000001.1, from coordinate 1,496,905 downwards.
CACCACCGTCGCGGTCGTGTAGACGTGCCGGTGCAACGGCACCTTCGCGGGCCGCCACACCCGGTGCCACAGGTGCAGGTACACGGCCGCGATCACGGCCGCGGCGAGCGCGGGCGGCAGCAGGAGCGCGGCGGCGAACGTCCAGACGGAGCTGAGGTCGAAGTACGAGGTCTCGGCGGCCCGGCGCCGGATCCGCTCGATCCCGGTGGCGAGCTCGGTGTGCACCACGCTGAGCAGCGTCAGGAACGCGGCCAGCGCCAGAACCTCGCCGGTGAACGCGGCGCGGTCGGAGGTCGTGAGGTGGCTGACGACGGAGGCGACGCCCCCCGCCTCCACGAGGAGAACCAGCGCGACCGCCCTCGCCGGCAGCCGCCACAGCTCCCATCCGGATGGGTCGGCGCGGCCCGCCGGGCTGTGCGTGTGTGCCGACTCCTCCACGCCCGCCCCCTCCCTTGCCGCGACCGCCAGGTGCCTCACGGCGAGGCTAGTGAGGCGGGAACGGCATGTCAGGAGGACTGTGATCGCACATGGGGGTGGTCCTCCGCAACGATCTCGTCACTCTGCGTCAACCATCCACCCGGTGCCCGGGGCCTGCTCACCGGCTTGGCGGGGGATGCCGGGTGACGTTCCCGTGCGCACGACGTTGCGCCCGGCCCTCTTCGCCGCGTACAGGGCGGTGTCGGCGACCTGGAGCAGGGTGCGCAGGTCGGCTCCCTCGGCGGGCGCGACCGCGACCCCGATCGAGACCGTGAGCCCGGACACGCTGAGCGGACCGTCCGGCGTGGGGATCTCCACCCGCAGCCGGGCCACCCGGGTGCGGATGCGCTCGGCCACCGCCTCCAGCTCGGCGGCGTCCCCCGCCGGCGGACCGGCGAGCAGCACCACGAACTCCTCCCCGCCGAACCGGCCGACGAGGTCGCGCTCGCGGACCTCGGCGCGCAGCGCGCCCGCCACGGCGGCGAGCACCTGGTCGCCCGCGAGATGGCCGTGCGTGTCGTTGACGGCCTTGAAGTGGTCCAGGTCCAGCACCAGCACGCCGCGCGGACCGTCGGCCGGGCTGCTGCGCTGCAGCAGCCGCTCCGCCTGCTCGTGCCACGCCACGGCGTTCAGCAGGCCGGTCTTCCCGTCGATGCTCGCAGCCTCCTCCAGGTGCTGCACCAGCACGGCCCGGTGCAGCACCACCAGCGGCGGGAGGGCGAGCAGCACCAGCCACGGGTTGAGGACCAGCGCGACCGCGGTGAGGGCGCCGAGCGAGAGCGTGGCGATCTCGAGGAGGTTGTCGTCCCACCGCCCGAGCACCCGGACCAGGTCGGGCTGCGGGGCGCTCATCGCGATGGCCCCGGCAACGAGACCGGTGTTGATCGAGGTGTAGACGAGCAACGCGAGCGTGATGCCGGGGACACCTGCTGCGGCGAGGGGATCCGGCCCGGAGCCGAGGAGGCCGACGACCGCGGCGGCGCCCAGACAGGCCAGCACGATCGTGGCCGCGCTGTAGACGCTGCGGTAGAGCGGCACGCGGGGCCGTCCGGTACGCGCCCAGATGTGCAGGTGCACCACGACGGCCACGACGGCGGCGCACACGGGCGGCAGCACGAGGGCGCCTGCGAACGTCCACACCGAGCTGAGGTTGGCGTGGTTGCCGACCATCACGCGCCTGCGGAGCCGCTCGACACCCATCGCGGTCTCGGTGTGCAGGATCCCCAGCCCCGCGAGCAGCGCGGCGTGCAGGAGCTCGAGCGTGCCGGGGAGCGGCATCCGCGAGGCGGTGGCGACCACCAGCCCGACCGCCGTGACCTCGACGACGAGGACCGCCACCGCGAGCCGGTGCGGCAGCTCCCACAGCGGCCACCGGCGGATCGTCCACGCCCGGATCGCTCGAACAGCAGGGCGGCCTGCTCCGGGATGTGCGGGCATCAGCGCTCTCGGTCGGTCCTCGGCGTCGGCACCGAGCGTAGGGGAGGACCCTCCTCGTGTCACCCGATCGGGCCGACGCCGCCTCGTCCGGTGACACGGTGGGACGAGCAGATGTTGCAGATCGCACTTCTCGCCCGTCTCGCGGCCTCGCTGCACACCTGAATGCACTACGCGAAGGGCCGCGTCCGGAACACATTCCGGCGGCGATCACGAAAAGCGCTCACGCCATCCGGATGGAAAGGAGGCATGTTCATGCGCAACCGCGACTGGACCTGAACGCCGAACGCGAGCCGGCTGATCGCCGGGTGTGGCAGCAGGACGCCCGAACGATTCGGGTGCCACCCGACGCACCCGGCGGTCAGTCCTTCGCGCGCGCCCCCGAGCCGGGGTTCACCAGCGGCGCGGACGGGAGGTTCACGACCGACGGCACCGAGGAGGCCACGGCGACCCGCACCGTGTTGCGGCCCGCCCGCTTGGCCTCGTAGAGAGCGGTGTCCGCGGTCTGCAGGAGTGCGGGGAGGTCGCTGCCGTCGGGCGAGGCGACCGCGCCGCCGATCGAGACGGTCAGGCCGGCGACCGTCAACGGCCCGCGCAAGGTCGGCACCTCGAGCCGCAGGTCCGCCACGTGGGCCCGGATGCGCTCGGCCACCACCTCCAGCTCCACCGAATCGAGCTCCACCGACCGCTCCCCCGAGGCCGCCCGCCTGGGCAGCACCACGAACTCCTCGCCGCCCATGCGGCCCACGAGGTCGCGGGCGCGCACCACCCGGTGCAGCGCGTGCGCCACCGCCGACAGGACGTGGTCGCCCACCGCGTGACCGTGCGTGTCGTTGACCGCCTTGAAGTGGTCGAGATCGAGCATCAGCACACCGCCTGCGCGCTCGGCGCGGTCCGTGCCGGCGAGGACCCGTTCGGCCTCGGCGACCCACGTGGCGGCATTAAGGAGGCCGGTCTTGCCGTCCGTGCAGGCCGCCGCCTCCAACGGCCGGACCAGCACCGCCCTCAGCACGACGTACAGCGGGAGCAGCGTCAGCAGGAGCAGCACCGGGTTCAGCGCGATCGCGACCGCGGTGAGCGCCCCCATGCAGAGCATGCCGACCTCGAGGAGGTTCTCGTCGCGTGGACCGAACAGGGTCGCCGGGCCTGCACCCGGGATGTTGACCGACACGACGGCGGCGATGAGGCCGGAGTTGACCGCCATGAACAGCACCATCGCGCCGATCACCAGCCACAGCGGTTGCCGCTCCCCGCCCACGTGGTCGAGGAGCTCTCCGACGGCGATGCAGGCGAGCACCACCGTGGCGACGCTGAACATCTGGCGGTGCAGCGGCACCCACTCGCGCCACGCCCGCACCCACAGGTGCAGCATGATGAGCGCCGCCACCAACGCGGCGTGGGCACCGGGCAGCACGAGCGCAGCAGCGAACGTCCACACCGAGCTGAGGTCGACGTGCGACGCGCCGCCCAGCCGCCGCCGTTCCCGTTCCACGCCGACGGCCATCTCGCTGTAGGCGATGCCCAGCAGGCAGAGGACGGCCCCGGACCACAGCTCGGTCCCGGCCGGAGCGCGCCCCGTCAGTAGCCCGGCGACCAGCAGGACCAGCGCGATCGCCTCGATGAAGAGCACGGCACCCAGTAACAACCGCGGGAGCCGCCACACGGGCCAGCGGTGCGGTGCGCAACGGCCCAGGCACGCCGCGTCACCGGAGAGAAGTCGTCGCTCCGACGCCATCGTGCTCCCCCGGTTGTGTCGGCGGCAGTACGGAGCGTAATGCAGGCCACAAGATGGCCGAAGCTCCGTACCGTCAGTCGCCGGCGTTGCTGTGGAGCGAGGGGGGCTCGGCAGGGGCCGGCTCGTCCGGCCGCAGGTGCGCGGGCAGGAGCGCGGACCGCGGGGACGCCGGGTTGCCCATCCGCACGGCGTTGCGCCCGGCCCCCTTGGCCACGTACAGGGCTCGGTCGGCGACCTCGAGGAGGTCACGCAGCTCGGCGCCGCTCTCCGGCATGACGGCGCAGCCGACCGACACGCTCAGCCCGCGCACCGTCAGCGGCCCGTCCGGGGTCGGGATCTCGACGCGGAGGTCCGCCACCCGCCGCCGGATCCGTTCGGCGACCGTCTCGAGCTCGACGGGCGCCCTTCCGCCGAGCCCCGCCAGCATCACGACGAACTCCTCGCCACCGAACCGCCCGACGAGGTCGCGTTCCCTGACCTCGTCCCGCAGCACGCCTGCGACCGCGGACAGCACGTGGTCGCCCGCCAGGTGGCCGTGCGTGTCGTTGACGGCCTTGAAGTGGTCGAGATCCAGCACCAGGACGCCGGGCGGACCGTCCCGGCGCTTCGAGCGCTGCAACGCGCGCTCGGCCTGCACGTGCCATGCGGCGGCGTTGAGCAGGCCGGTCTTGCCGTCGGTGTTCGCCGCCTCCTCGAGGTGCTTGACGAGGACGGCGCGGTGCAGCACGAGCAGGGGCGGCAACACGAACGCGACGAGCAGCGGGTTGATCGCCAGGGCGATCGCGGTGATCGCGCCGAGGGAGAGCGTGGCGAACTCGAGCAGGTTGTCGTCCCAGCGCCCGAGCACCTTGCCGATGTCCGGCTGCGGGCTGCTCACGGCGATCGCACCCGCGACGAGCGCGCTGTTCACCGTGGTGTAGGCGAGGATCGCCACCACGAGCAGCACCACTCCCGAACCGTTGCCCCGGAAGACGGCCCCACCGTCGCGGTTCACGCCGGCGATCGCGGCCGCCGCGAGGCACGACAGAACGATCGTCGCCGTGCTGAAGACGTGCCGGTACACCGGAACGCGCGGCCGCCACGAGCGCCACCACAGATGCGTGAAAACGATCGCCGCAACGCACGCCGCAAGAGCGGGCGGCAACAGGACGGCGCCGGCAAAGGTCCAGACCGAACTCAGGTCGACGTGCAATGTCTCGTTGACCCGGCGACGCACCCGCTCGACGCGCAAGGCAATCTCGGAGTGCACCATCCCGAATAGGCACAGCGTCGCGCCCATCGCAATCGCTCGATGGTCGAATTGCGATGGGACAATCGCGAGTATGGTCAATGCGATCGCGGTGATCTCGACAAGGAGAACTGGCCCGAGGAGCCGCCGCGGAATAGTCCAGATGGCCCATGCCGATGGATGGCGCGCGGGGCCGACCGCACCAACCGAACCACCGTCGGTCGAGGCAGCGACCCTGCGCGCGCCCCTAGCCATCCATACTCACAGCCATCCCTCGATCGAGGGAAGTGAGGCTAGTGGACCCACGCGGGGCTGTCACGGGTCCCGGCTCAGCCACCAGCGTCGACCGTGTCGCATGCCACACGCAGGGACGGCGCCGGCTGGAGGAGGAGATAGCGATGCTGCCCGCACGCACGCGCTGCAGGGCGCCGCTCCCACGGGCGCCGCCACATCCCCGCGCAGGTCGCGAACCCCGGAGTCCCCCGCCCCCCGCCCGTCCTGTGCGGAAGGAGGCAGCCCCGTGCGCAACAAGAGCTGGTGAACCACGCGCAATTCGACCGCCCGCCGACGAAGGAGGCCCCGGTGCGCAACAAGAGCTGGTGAACCGAGCCGCCCCACCCACCACAACTAAAGGAGAGCCCCGTGCGCAACAAGAGCTGGTGATCAACCCAGAGCAGCCCCACCCACCACGACCGAGGGAGATCGCAGTGCGCAACAAGAGCTGGTGACGAAGCCACCCCCGACCACCACCGACCAAGGAGAGCCCGGTGCGCAACAAGAGCTGGTGAACCGAGCCGCCCCACCCACCACAACTAAAGGAGAGCCCCGTGCGCAACAAGAGCTGGTGAACCAACCCACCCACACACCACCACCCGAGGAGGACCCCGTGCGCAACAAGAGCTGGTGAACCAACCCACCCACACACCACCACCCGAGGAGGACCCCGTGCGCAACAAGAGCTGGTGAACCAACCCACCCACACACCACCACCCGAGGAGGACCCCGTGCGCAACAAGAGCTGGTGAACCAACCCACCCACACACCACCACCCGAGGAGGACCCCGTGCGCAACAAGAGCTGGTGAACCACCGCACTCCGACCCACCACCGACCGAGGAGACCCCGGTGCGCAACAAGAGCTGGTGACCGACCCACAGCCCCACCCACTACGACCGGAGGAGATCGCGGTGCGCAACAAGAGCTGGTGAGTGAGAGGAGCCCCGGTCCGGGCGGAGCCCGATCGGAAGGTGTCGGCGTCGGTGAGCCGGCAGGTCAGCGCGACCGCGCGCCCGCCCAGCGGAACTGCGGTGAAGGCGCGGTGGAGTTGGCGCGATGCCAGGCCACGGCGCCGCCGGCCGACAACACCGCCCCGAGCACCCCGGCCGCGGCGACAGCCGTGGCGGGATCCGTCGCATCGGCGAGCAGGCCTCCGAGGAGCACCGCGGCACCCTGCGCCGCGATGATCCCGGACGCGGCGACCCCGATGGCACGGCCGCGACCCCCGTCCGGGGTGGCGCGGACGAAGCTCGCCTGCGTCTGCAGGAGGTAAGCGGTGGAGAGCATCCCGGACACCGCCCACAGGAGGACGGTGAGTGGGACGCCCGGGCGCAGGATGCACAGCGCCAACGGGACTCCGGCCGCAACGGCCATGAGTCCGACGAGCCGTGCCCTCGTCGCGGCGGGCACGAACCGCACGAACAGCCATGCCCCGAGCACGCTGCCGAGGGGGTCGGCCGCCATGAGCAGCCCCACTGCGGCGGGCCCGGCGCCGAGGTGGTCGGCGTACGGGGCGGCGAGCGCCTCGGGCACGACGTACCAGCCGACGAGCCACGCGAGCAGCACGAGTGCGCGGCGGGGCCGGTCGGTGGCGATCTCGACGAGCCCGGCGGTGATGCCGCGCAGCTCGCTGGTCACGGGGCCGGGTCCGGGCGCCTGGACGGGTGCCGGGCGGTCGGCCACGCCGATCCGGACGACGACGGCCGACAACGCGAACGAGACGGCGTTGCCGAGGAGCGCGACCGCGGGGCTCAAGGCGGCGACCAGCAGCCCCCCGGTGGCGAAGCCGACGAGCTGTGCCGTCTGGCTGGTGATCTGCCGTACGGCGAGCCCGCGTTCGTAGAGCTCGCCCGGGAGGACCTCGGGGTAGAGCGCACCCTGGGCCGCGGTGTGGGGCGACCCGAGCAGCACGACGAGGACGAGGACGGCGCAGAGCGCCCACAGGGGCAGGTCCGGGATCGCCATCACGGCGACGAGCACCGCCCGCGCGACGTCCGAGACGATCATGACCTCGCGGCGGCGGAACCGGTCGGCGAGACCGGACAGCAGGACGCCGCCGAGCAGCGCGGGCAGGAAGGTCAGGGCGTAGGCGACGGCAGCCCAGAGTGCGGAGCCGGTGCGGCCGTACACGAGTACCGCCAGCGCGACGCGCGCGAGCTGGTCACCTGCGATCGAGAAGAGCTCCGCGGCCCACAGGACCCGGAACTCGGGTACGCGGAACACTGCGCCGAGTCCGCTACCCGCCATGCGGTCGTTTCCCCCCTCGACCCGTGCCGGGTGGTCCGTTCGATCTACCCACCGTAAATGATCATGTGCGCTGCGTGTCGTTAGATCGGCATGCTGCCTGGTGTCCACAACGGTCGCAAGGACGCCTCCGCTCCGTCACCCGAGGGCGCGAAGCGGCACACCTTCGTCACGGAGAGCGACGGCAGGGACCGGCGAGCGCGGGCCCCCGGACCTGATCGGAGGTGTCAGCCGGCGACGTGCTCGCCGTGCCCCGCCGCGCGGAGGGCGGACCGCAGCTTCTCGGCGTGCGCCTCCTGCTCGTGCGCCTCCACGGACGGCGCCGCGTTCGCGAAGTCGAAGGCGGCCATGTCCCAGGCGGGGAACACGTGGACGTGCAGGTGTGGCACCTCGAAGCCCGCGACGAGCAGGCCGACGCGCGGCGGCTGCCAGACCTCGCGTACGGCCGCACCCACCGCGTGGGACACGGACATGAGGTGTGCCAGCAGGTCCGGTTCGGCGTCGACCCAGTGGTCGACCTCCGCGCGGGGCACGACGAGCGTGTGGCCCGGTCCGAGCGGGTTGATCGACAGGAAACCGACCGCCCGGTCGTCCGACCAGACGAAACGTCCGGGCAGCTCGCCGTCGATGATCCGGGTGAAGAGGGTGCTCATTGTCGGCAAGGGTATCGACGACCGCACTACCCTCTGGCGCCATGGTCCGGACCATCGCCACGAACACGCCCGTCGACCGCGACGCACTGGTCGACTTCGTCCGCTGCCGCCACAAGATGGTCCTGCTCACGCCCCGCAAGGACGGCGGCTGGCAGGGCTCACCGGTCACCGGGGGCATCGACGCCGACGGCCGCATCGTGGTCGCCACCTATCCGGAGCGGGCGAAGGCGACGAACGTCGCCCGGCACGGCAAGGCATCGGTCATCGTGCTGTCCGACGACTTCGGCGGCGCGTGGGTGCAGGTCGACGGCGACGCCGAGCTGCTGACGCTGCCCGACGCGGTGGAGCCGCTCGTCGACTACTTCCGGTGCATCTCCGGTGAGCACCCCGACTGGGACGAGTACCGGCGCGCGATGCAGGAACAGGGCAAGGCCTTGATCAGGATCACGCCGACGCGGTGGAGCCCGGTCGCGACGGGCGGATTCCCAGCGCGCCTCGCCTGACCCGGCGCGCGGCCGGGTGCCACCGGTAACCTCTGGCGGTCCATCTCGAGACGCCGGAGGAACCACATGCGGCCGTGGCCGGGCCACGCCTACCCCCTGGGTGCCACCTATGACGGGTCCGGCACCAACTTCGCGATCTTCTCCGAGGTCGCGGAGAAGGTAGAGCTATGCCTTTTCAGCGCGCGGGGCAAGGAGACGCGCGTCCCGCTGAGCGAGGTCGACGGCTTCGTCCATCACGGATACCTGCCCAACGTCGAGCCGGGCCAGCGCTACGGCTACCGGGTGCACGGGCCCTACGACCCCTCGCAGGGCCTGCGGTGCAACCCGAACAAGCTGCTCATCGACCCGTACACGAAGGCCCTCGACGGCCCGGTGGTGTGGGACGAGGCGGTGTTCGGCTACCCGTTCGGGCAGCCGGAGGGCCGCAACGACGTCGACTCCGCGCCGTTCGTGCCGAAGTCGGTGGTGGTCAACCCGTTCTTCGACTGGGGAACCGATCGCTCCCCGCGCATCCCCTACCACGAGACCGTGATCTACGAGGCGCACGTGCGGGGCCTCACGATCGCCCACCCGGAGATCCCCGAGGAGCTGCGCGGCACCTACACCGGGCTCGCGCACCCGGTGATGATCGAGCACCTCAAGACGCTCGGCGTCACCGCGGTGGAGCTCATGCCGGTGCACGAGTTCCTCAACGACCACCACCTGCAGGAGAAGGGCCTCTCCAACTACTGGGGCTACAACACGATCGCCTACCTGGCCCCGCACCACGCCTACGCGATGAACTCCGGCCGCGCGGGCAACCAGGTGCAGGAGTTCAAGGCGATGGTCCGCGACCTGCACGACGCGGGCATCGAGGTGATCCTCGACGTGGTCTACAACCACACGGCCGAGGGCAACCACATGGGCCCGACGCTCTCGCTGCGCGGCATCGACAACGCCGCCTACTACCGCCTGGTCGAGGACGACCCGCGGTACTACATGGACTACACCGGCACCGGCAACTCGCTGAACGTGCGAAACCCCCACACCCTGCAGCTGATCATGGACTCGCTGCGGTACTGGGTCACGGAGATGCACGTCGACGGGTTCCGCTTCGACCTCGCCTCCACGCTCGCCCGGGAGTTCTACGACGTCGACCGGCTGTCGGTGTTCTTCGACCTCGTGCAGCAGGACCCGGTGATCAGCCAGGTGAAGCTGATCGCGGAGCCGTGGGACGTCGGACCGGGTGGCTACCAGGTCGGCAACTTCCCGCCGCTGTGGACGGAGTGGAACGGCAAGTACCGCGACACGGTCCGCGACTTCTGGCGCGGCGAGCCGGGCACGATCGGCGAGTTCGCGTCGCGGCTCACCGGCAGCTCGGACCTGTACCAGGAGGACGGCCGCCGCCCGTTCGCATCGATCAACTTCGTCACGGCGCACGACGGCTTCACCCTCGCCGACCTGGTCTCGTACAACGACAAGCACAACGAGGCCAACCTCGAAGGCGGGGGCGACGGCGAGAGCCACAACAGGTCGTGGAACTGCGGCGTCGAGGGGCCGACCGACGACGAGGGCGTACTCGCGCTGCGCGCCCGCCAGCAGCGCAACTTCATCACCACGCTCCTGCTGAGCCAGGGCGTGCCGATGCTGCTGCACGGCGACGAGCTGGGCCGCACCCAGCGCGGCAACAACAACGTCTACTGCCAGGACAGCGAGATCTCCTGGGTGGACTGGTCGCTCGCGACCAAGAACGCCCCGCTGGTGAACTTCACGGCCGGTGTGACCGCGCTCCGCCACGCCCACCCGGTCTTCCGGCGCCGCAAGTTCTTCGCCGGGCGCCCCATCGGCCGCCGCCGCCCGGGCGCGCTGGCCGACATCGCCTGGTTCACGCCGGCGGGTGTGGAGATGAGCGAGCAGGACTGGGACTCCGGGTTCGGCAAGTGCGTGACCGTGTTCCTCAACGGTCAGGGCATGGACGAGGTCGACACCCGGGGCGAGCGCGTCAGCGACGACTCGTTCCTGCTGTGCCTCAATGCGCACTACGAGGACATCGACGTCACACTGCCCGGCCCGGAGTACGGCGCGCAGTGGGCGGTGGTGGTCGACACCGCCGCGGGTGAGGTGACCACGCTGTCCACGGCACCGGGCGTGGTGGCCGCCGACCCGCCCACGGTGGCCGGTGGTGGCGTGCACCGGGTGCCGGCTCGCTCGGTCCTGGTCCTGCAGCGCACGGGGACGGCGGGATCGTGACCCGGTCGCACTCCCCCGCCCCCAGCTCGACCTACCGGCTCCAGCTGTCGAAGGACACCACGTTCGACGACGCGGTCGGCCTGGTGCCCTACCTCGACGCGCTCGGCGTGAGCGCGCTGTACGCGTCGCCGCTCCTCGAGTCCGGCGCCGGTTCCAACCACGGCTACGACGTCGTCGACCCCACCCGGGTCTCGGCCGAGCGCGGTGGCGAGGAGGGACGCAAGGCGCTGGTCGCGGCGGTGCGCGAGCACGGCATGGCGTTCGTGCTCGACATCGTGCCCAACCACGTCGGCGTCGACATCCCGCAGGCCAACCCCTGGTGGTGGGACGTGCTCGCGCACGGGAGGGCGTCGGAGCACGCGGCCACGTTCGACATCGACTGGGACGCGGGCCCGATCCTGCTGCCCGTGCTGGACGCCGACGAGGAGAAGGCGCTCTCCGAGCTCGCCCTCTCCGACGACCGCACGCAGCTGCGCTACTACGAGCGGGCCTTCCCCGTGGCTCCCGGCACCGGCGACGCCGGCACCGCCCAGGAGGTGCACGAACGCCAGCACTACCGCCTCGTGTCCTGGAAGCGCGGCGCGGCGGAGCTGACCTACCGCCGGTTCTTCGACGTGTCCACGCTCGCCGCCTTGCGCGTCGAGCTGCCGGAGATCTTCGAGAAGACCCACCGCGAGATCCTGCGCTGGGTCGACGCGGGCGAGGTCGACGGTCTCCGCATCGACCACCCCGACGGGCTGTCCGACCCGGGCGCCTACATGCGGCGCCTGCGGGCCGCGATCGGCCCGGACCGCTGGCTGCTGGTGGAGAAGATCCTCGGCGTCGGCGAGGAGCTGCCTGCCTCGTGGCCGGTGAACGGCACGTCCGGCTACGAGGCGCTGCGAGAGATCGGGGGCGTGTTCGTCGACCCCGACGGCGCGGGCGTGCTCACCCAGCTCGCGGCGGAGCACACGGGCCGCAAGGAGTCGGCGCACGCCGCGGAGCACTCCGCCCGCCGGGAGGTCGCGGACACGATCCTGGCGGCCGAGGTGCGCCGCATCGCGGCGCTCGTCCCGGTGCCGGAAGCCGCGCCGAGCACCGAGGAGGAGCCGGGTGCGGCCGCCGACCGCGTGCGGACGGCGGTCGCGGAGCTGCTCTGCGGCTACCCGGTCTACCGCAGCTACCTCCCGGAAGGGCGCGAGGCGCTCGAAACGGCCGTCGCCGTGGCGCGCACCCACCGGCCCGACCTCGCCGACGTGCTGGTCGCCATCCGCGACGCGATGCTCGCCGACCCGACCGGCCTGCTCGCCACCCGCGTGCAGCAGACGTCCGGGATGGTGATGGCCAAGGGCGTCGAGGACACCGCCTTCTACCGGTGGAACCGGTTCGTCGCGCTCAACGAGGTGGGTGGCGACCCGTCCCGCTTCGGGGTGCCCCCGCAGGAGTTCCACCGGGCCATGGCCGCGCGGGAGGCGTCATGGCCGGCGACCATGACCACGCTGTCGACGCACGACGCCAAGCGCTCCGAGGACGTCCGCGCCCGCCTCGCCGTCATCGCCGAGATCCCCGGCGAGTGGGCGCGGCTGATGCGCCGGTGGGCGGCCGCGCACCCGCTGCCCGACCGGTCGCTCGAGCTGCTGGCCTGGCAGAACCTCGTGGGCGCGTGGCCCATCCCGGCCGAGCGGATGTCCGGCTACCTGACGAAGGCGGCCAAGGAGGCCAAGCTCGTCACGAGCCACGTCGATCCAGTACCGGAGGTCGACGAGGCCATCGCGGCGTGGCCGGCCGAGGTTCTCGCCGACGGCGAGCTGGTGGCCGAGATCGAGGAGCTCGTCTCCCGCATCGCGGGGCCGGGCTGGTCGAACTCGCTCGGGCAGAAGCTGCTGCAGATCGCCGGACCGGGCGTGCCCGACGTCTACCAGGGCACCGAGCTCTTCGAGTACTCCCTCGTCGACCCGGACAACCGCAGGCCGGTCGACTGGGAGGCCCGCCGCGAGCTGCTCGCCAGGCTCGACGACGGCTGGCTGCCCGACGTCGACGCCGACGGCGCCGCGAAGCTGCTCGTCACGGCGAGCGCGCTGCGGCTGCGCCGCTACCGGCCCGAGGTGTTCACCGGCTACCGGCCGCTGCCCGCGGAGGGCCCGGCGGCCCGGCACGCCGTGGCGTTCGCGCGCTCGGCCTCGCTCGTGGCGGTGGCGACGCGGCTGCCGGTCGGCCTCGCGGAGCGCGGGGGCTGGGGCGACACCGTGCTCCCGCTGCCCGAGGGCACGACCGACTGGCACGACGTCATCACCGACACCCCGGTCGACGGTGCCACCCCGAAGCTGGCCGACGTGCTGGGCCGCTACCCGGTGGCGCTCCTGGTCCGCCCGGCATAGCTCCGCCGCTCCGATCTCTGTGCCGGCACATCGACTGCAGTCGGTGTGCCGGCACAGCTGTCGGTGTGCGTCAGACGGGGACGCTCGCCCGCTCCAGCACCTGCATGAACGCGCGCGACCACTCGGGCAGGTCCGGCCAGCCACGGCAGGACACCATCGCGCCGTCGACGACGTCCGGCCCGTCGACGAAGGTGGCGCCCGCCTGCTCCATGTCGGCCTTCAGCGGCGGGAACGCCGCCGTGGTGCGCCCGCGCAGGAGCCCGAGCGCGGCCGGCACCTGCGCGCCGTGGCAGATCGTGCCGACCGGGAGCCCGCGGTCGAAGAAGTAGGTGACGATGCGGGCGACGTCCGGGTCGGTGCGGATGTACTCGGGGGCCCGCCCGCCCGGGATGACGAGCGCGTCGTAGTCCTCCGGGTTCACGTCGCCGAAGGCCACGTCCACGGGCAGCTGGTGGCCCGGCTTCTCGGTGTAGGCGTCGCAGTCGGGCTCGAAGTCGTGGACCACGAGCTTCACCGCGCGGGTGGTGCGCGCGGCGACGACCGCGTCGTGGCCGCCCTCGCGCAGGCGGAACACCGGGTACATCGAGTCGAGTTCCTCAGCGGCGTCGCCGGTCAGTACCAGCACCCGTGCCATGTTCGCTCCCTTCCCCTCCTGGGACGAAGCCCACTGTATGGAGCAGGTGGCCGCGCGCACAGCCCCGTTCTCCGGCGGGCGGCACGCCCCCGCGACGATCCGTCGACGACGATGCGCGGGTCACACCACCCACAGCGGGCGGGCCGGGACGGCGCCAGGCAGGATCGGGCGTCGTGACCGATTTCGCCGTGTGGGCGCCGCAGCGCCAACGCGTCCGGGTGCTGGTGGACGGCACCGCGCACGAGATGTCCCCCGACGCCGCAGGCTGGTGGCAGGCCGCGGTCGACGACGCCGCGCCCGGCACCGCCTACGCCTTCCTGCTCGACGACGACGAGGAGCCGCTACCGGACCCGCGCTCGCGCTGGCAACCCACGGGCGTGCACGGCGCGTCCCGGGTGTACGACGACAACGCCTTCTTCTGGACCGACCGGGCCTGGACCGGCCGCCAGCTGCCCGGCAGCGTCCTCTACGAGCTGCACATCGGCACGTTCACCCCCGAGGGCACGTTCGACGCGGCGATCGAGCGCCTCGACCACCTCGTCGGCCTCGGGATCGACATGGTGGAGGTGCTGCCGGTCAACGCGGTCGACGGGCCGCGCAACTGGGGCTACGACGGCGTCGGCTGGTACGCCGTCACGGAGAACTACGGCGGGCCGGACGCCTTCAAGCGGTTCGTCGACGCCTGCCACGCCCGCGGGCTCGGCGTGGTGCTCGACGTCGTCTACAACCACCTCGGCCCGTCGGGCGCCTACCTGGACCGCTTCGGCCCGTACTTCGCAGGCAGCAACATCTGGGGCCCGTCGCTCAACCTGGACGGGGCCCACTCCGACGAGGTGCGCCGGTACGCGATCGACAACGCGCTCATGTGGTTGCGCGACTTCCACGTCGACGCCCTGCGGCTCGACGCCGTGCACGCGCTGCGCGACAGCCGCGCCACCCACGTGCTGGAGCAGATGGCGGTCGAGGTGGAGGCGCTGTCCGCGCACGTCGGCCGGCCGCTGTCGCTGATCGCCGAGTCCGACCTCAACGACGCCAGGTTGGTCACGGCGCGCGAGGGCGGCGGGTACGGGCTGCACGCGCAGTGGTGCGACGACATCCACCACAGCCTGCACGCCGTGCTGACCGGGGAGTCCCAGGGCTACTACGCCGACTTCGCGAACGCGGGCATCACCGGCCTCGCCCACGTGTTCACCCGCGCGTTCTTCCACGAGGGCACGTGGTCGAGCTTCCGGCAGCGGAACCACGGCGGACCGGTGGACACCCGCCGCATCCCGGGCCACCGCTTCCTCGCCTACCTGCAGAACCACGACCAGATCGGCAACCGCGCCACCGGCGACCGGCTCAGCCAGACCCTCTCCCCCGGCCTGCTGGCGTGCGGCGCAGCGCTCGTGTTCTGCTCCCCGTTCACGCCGATGCTGTTCATGGGCGAGGAGTGGGGAGCCCGCACCCCATGGCAGTTCTTCTCCTACTTCCCGGACGAGTCGCTGCGCGACGCCGTGCGCGAGGGCAGGCGGCGGGAGTTCGCCGAGCACGGCTGGGGCGAGGCCGAGGTCCCCGACCCGAACGCGGAGAGCACGTTCGAGGACTCGAAGCTCGACTGGGACGAGCCCGCGCAGGAGCCGCACGCCACGCTGCTGCGCCTGCACCAGGAGCTGATCACGCTGCGCAAGGCGTGGCCGGAGCTGTCGGACCCGTGGCTGGACGACGTCGCGGTCGGGGGCGACGACACCGCCCGCACCGTGGTGTTGCACCGCGGCACGCTGCGGCTGGCCTGCAACCTCGCCCCGAACCCCGTCACCCTGGACCTGGAGGCACCGATCGAGCGGATCCTGCTGGCGTCGGAGCCGGTGAAGGGCGACGGGACGGCGATCACGCTCCCGCCGGAGTCGTTCGCGGTGGCGAAGCTGGCCTGACCCGGGTCCCGCGCGGAACACAGGTGACCCACCCGGCTCACGCCGTTAACGTTCCAGCGTGCCCTCCGTCGAGACCCTGCTGGCGTTCACGCTCGCCGGCGTCATCCTGGTGATCATCCCGGGCCCCAGCGTGCTCTTCATCGTCGGTCGCGCGCTGGCGCACGGCAGGCGGGCCGCCCTCGCCAGCGTCGCGGGCAACACCGTCGGCGCGTCGCTCGTGGTGGTCATCGTCGCGCTCGGCTTCGGCGTGATCGCCGCGCAGTCGGTGGCGATCTTCACCGCGCTCAAGCTGATCGGCGCGGCGTACCTCGTCTACCTCGGCGTGCAGACCATCCGCAAGCGCGATGACCTCGTCGTCCGGCTCGGCGAGCCCGTCGGGCCCGCCGACCACCGGATGTTCCTGCAGGGCGTGATCGTCGGGGTCACCAACCCCAAGGTCCTGGTGTTCTTCGCCGCCGTGCTGCCGCAGTTCGTCGACACCGCGGTGGGCAGCCCGACCACCCAGATGCTGGTGCTCGGGCTGCTCTTCGCGATCATCGCCGCCGGCCTCGACAGCGTGTGGGGCCTCGCGGCCGGCACCGCGCGGGGCTGGCTCGCCACCTCACCCGAGCGCCTCCGCTGGATGGGCGGGATCGGTGGCACGTCCCTGATCGTGATGGGTGCGGGCCTGGCCCTGACGGGCCGCAAGGACTGACCGCACCCGGAGCGCGACTCGCGCGCATCCAGCACGCGACTCGCGGAACAGGGGGGTCCCCCATTCCGCGAGTCGCGCTGTGGGTGCCCGCGAGTCGCGCTGTGGGTGTGCGCGAGTCGCGCTGTGGGTGCGCGGGTGTCGCGCCCGTCAGGGGTGCGCGCGCAGGGCGTTGATGAACCACTCGAACGGCTCGATCTGCGACGGGGCGCGTCCCCAGCCGTTGAGGATGCCGAGCAGGTCCCAGTAGCGCGCCACCCGGCGGTCGGTGAAGGTGTCGATCGTGTCCGCCAGCTGGTCGCGGGCGGCCGCATCCATGCCCGGCTCGATGAGCCGGGCGAGTACGGCCTGGCCCTCCGGCGAGTCGGGCGCGGTGCCGGCGGCCACTGCGGCACCGGCGTGCTCGACGATCGGCCCCGGGTCGAACGGCGGCTGGTCGCCGCGGGCCTCCGAGCCGGCGACGGCCATCTCCCGGGCCCGAGCCCGGAACGCCGGGTCGGAGACGAGCTCGGCGAGCTCCACCCACGCCTCCACCTGCTCGGTGGTCGGCTCGTCGGGTAGTTCGGTCGGGAGCATCCGCATGCTGTTCGCGATTCCGGCGCCAGGGGCGTCGGGGTCTGTGCCGGCGAACGTGGCGTCGACGAACTCGTCGATCATCTGCTGGCGCTCGGCGGCGGAGAGCCGGGCGAGGTCGTTCATGAGTGCTGCCTTCCGTGGGGAGGGAGCGCCCCGCGCGAGCAACGTGCACACGGCACGCTGCGTCCGCAGGACGCGGATTTGGTGGTCGATGGCCCGCACGTGGGCGGCCGCCACGTCCTCGACGCTGCGCCTGCGCTCGAGCACGAGCCGGATGTCGTCCAGGCCCATGCCGAGCTCGCGCAACGTGCGGACGAGGTCGAGCCGCGCCACCGCCCGGCCGTCGTACCGGCGGTAGTTGCCGGCCGACCGGTCCGTCTCGGGCAGCACGCCCTCGTCGGACCAGAACCGGATGGTGCGGACCGGCACGCCCGTGCGGCGGGCGAGCTGCCCGATCGTCAGCAGGGGTTTCTCGGCCATGAACCGATCCTCGAGTCTCCAGCGGATGGAAGGTCAAGGCCGATTCTGCGCCCGTGCCAGACTGGCTCGTGTGGGTGACGGCATGGCGACGCTCGAACGCACCGTCTCCCTGCTGATCGAGCAGCGGTCGGCCGTGCTGCTCGCCGCGGCGCTCGCGCTCGTCGCCGTGATGTGGACGGCGGCGTGGCGCTGGACGCGCACGGTCGTGACCATCGCGCACGAGGGCGGGCACGCGCTCGTGGCGGTGCTCGCGGGGCGCGGTCTGACCGGGATCCGGCTGCACGCCGACACGTCCGGGCTCACCGTCTCCACCGGCGCCCGCCGCGGCCCGGGACTGGTGTTCACGTTCCTCGGCGGCTACCCGGCGCCGTCGGTGCTCGGGATCGGGGGCGCGCTCCTGGTGGCGGCCGACCAGGCCGCGCTGATGCTGTGGATCGCGATCGCCCTGCTCGTGGCCACGCTGGCGCACGTCCGCAACGCCTTCGGCGTGTTCGCCGTTCTGGTCACCGGGGCGCTGGTCGGGGCCGTCGCGTGGTGGGGTCAGCCCCGGCTGCAGGACGCGTTCGCTGCCGCCCTGTGCTGGTTCCTGTTGTTCGGCGGCATGCGCGCCGTGCACGAGCTGCGGCGTACCAGGCGGCGCGGCGCGTCGGACGCCGACATGCTCGGCTCGCTGACCTGGGTGCCCCGGGGAATGTGGGTGCTGCTGTTCTGGTTGCTCGCGACGGCGGCCGTGATCGTCGCGGCCGGGATCCTGCTCTTCAGGTGAGGGAGATATGAGCGACTGGAACGAGAAGATCATCGAGGAGTTCCGCGCGAACGGAGGCCGCGTGGGCGGCATGTTCGAGGGCGCGCCGATGATCCTGATCCACCACGTCGGCGCGAAGTCCGGCGTCGAGCGCGTCACGCCGCTGGTCCACTTCCCGGAGGACGACGACCACACCGTGATCGTGGCATCCGCGGGCGGCGCACCGAACCACCCGGCCTGGTACCACAACCTCAAGGCCAACCCGAAGATCGACGTCGAGGTCGGCACCGAGCAGTACACCGTCGTCGCCGAGGAGCTCCCCCGGGCCGAGCGCGACGAGATCTGGAAGCGCGTGGTGGCCGAGAAGCCCGGCTTCGCCGACTACGAGCGCAAGACCGACCGCCTCATCCCGCTGCTGCGGCTCACCCGCGTGTCCTGACCACCCGCGTCATCCCGCTGCTGCGGCTCACCCGGTGCCCTGAGGCAGGATCGGCGCATGCCGATCACCTTGGACCAGGCCCAGACCATCGTGCGCGCCGCCCTGGAGCACGGCACGGAGCAGGGCTTCCAGCCGCTGACGGTCGCCGTGCTTGACCCGGGCGGCGCGCTCGTCGCGCTCGCCCGCCAGGACGGCTCCGGCTACCTGCGCCCCGACCTCGCCACCGCGAAGGCCTGGGGAATCCTGGGCATGGGCATGACCAACCGCGCGCTCGCCGCCCGGGCCGAGGCGGCGCCGGACCTCTACACGACGCTCGTCGCACTTTCCGGCGGCAAGGTCGCCTCGGTGCCCGGCGGTGTGTTCGTCCGCGACGCCGACGGGCAGCTGCTGGGCGCGGTCGGCATCAGCGGCGACACGTCGCTGAACGACGAGGCCGCTGCGCTCGCCGGGATCGAGGCGGCCGGCCTCGTCGCGGAGACGGGGGCAGAGGCCTGAGCTGCGGACTGAATCGAAAACGAACCTTCACCTGATCGTTCCAGTTGCCACGCTAGACTCATTCGTGTGAGCCGACGTACCAAGATCGTCTGCACTATCGGTCCCGCCACCGCGTCGCCGGACCGGATCCGCGAGCTCGTGCAGGCGGGGATGGACGTCGCCCGCCTGAACTTCAGCCACGGCAACCGCGAGGACCACAAGCGGGTCTACGACATGGTCCGCGCAGCGGCCGATGCCGAGGGCAAGGCCGTGGGCATCATGGGCGACCTGCAGGGCCCCAAGATCCGGCTCGGCCGCTTCGCCAGCGGACCCGTCGAGTGGCACACCGGCGAGGAGGTGCGGATCACGGTCGAGGACGTCACCGGCACCCACGACCGGGTCTCCACCACCTACTCCGGCCTCGCGACCGACGCCCGCCCGGAGGACCGGCTGCTCGTCGACGACGGCAAGGTCGCCCTCCGGGTGGTGAAGGTCGAGGGCGACGACGTCGTCTGCCGCGTCACCGAGGGCGGACCGGTCAGCGACAACAAGGGCATCTCGCTGCCCGGGATGAACGTCTCGGTGCCCGCCCTGTCCGACAAGGACTGCGCCGACCTCGAGTTCGCGCTGGACCTGCGCGTCGACACGATCGCCTTGTCGTTCGTGCGCAGCCCGGCCGACATCGACCTGGCCCACAAGATCATGGACAGCAAGGGCGTCCGCCTGCCCGTGATGGCCAAGCTGGAGAAGCCGGAGGCCGTCGACAACCTCGAGGCCATCGTCCTGGCCTTCGACTCCGTCATGGTCGCCCGCGGCGACCTGGGCGTGGAGCTCCCGCTCGAGCACGTGCCGCTGGTGCAGAAGCGCGCCATCCAGATCGCGCGCGAGAACGCCAAGCCGGTCGTCGTCGCCACGCAGATGCTCGAGTCGATGATCACCAACTCGCGCCCCACCCGCGCGGAGGCGTCCGACGTCGCCAACGCGGTGCTCGACGGCGCCGACTGCGTGATGCTCTCCGGCGAGACCAGCGTGGGCCGGTACCCGATCAAGTCCGTCCAGACGATGGCCCAGATCATCGAGGCCGTCGAGGACGGGCCGGTCAACGTGCCGCCGCTCAACCACGTGCCGCGCACCAAGCGGGGCGTCATCTCCTACGCGGCCCGCGACATCGGCGAGCGCCTCTCCGCCCGCGCGCTGGTGGCGTTCACACAGTCCGGCGACACGGTCCGCCGCCTCGCCCGCCTGCACACGCGGCTGCCGCTCCTCGCGTTCACCCCGGAGCCCGCCGTGCGCAGCCAGCTCGCGATGAGCTGGGGCGTGGAGACGTTCCTCGTGCCGTCGGTCGACTCCACCGACGCCATGGTCCGCCAGGTCGACCAGGCGATGCTGTCGATCGAGCGGTTCCAGCCCGGCGACCTGGTCGTGATCGTGGCCGGCTCCCCGCCCGGCACCGTCGGCTCCACCAACCTCATCCGGGTCCACCGCCTGGGCGAGGAGGACCACGCCTGAGGGCGAGGTGCTCAGCCGCGCAGCAGCACCGGTAGCTCGACGAGGCGGCTGCCCTGCATCCCGCGGTCGACCCGGCGCAGCTCCGCGTACGGCACGGTGAGGCGCGCGTCGGGGAAGTCGGCCGCCAGCACGTCGGCAACGGCGCGCAGCTCCAGCAGGGCGACCTGGGCACCGATGCAGTAGTGCGGGCCGGCGCCGAACGTCAGGTCGGCGCCCTCGCCCGCCGAGTTGATCCCGGCGATGTCGACGAGAACCGGCGCCCGTTCCGGTAGGCGCACGCCCGCCAGCTCGACCTCGGTGCGGGTGAACCGCCACAGCGTGAAGGGCGCGGGCGGGTGCCGGCGCAGGACCTCGCGCACCAGGTCGTCCGACGGGTCGCCCAGTGCCCGCGCGACGAGGAACCCGAGTGCGGCGTCCGTGGTGATCTGGCTGGCGAAGATCAGCCCGAACAGCAGGTAGTGCAGCTCCTGCGCGGTGGTGCCATCCGGTACGCGGTCGCGTAGCTCCGCAGCCATGCCGCCGCCCTCGAGCGCGGCAGCCGCGAGATCGGCGAACGCCGCCATCACCGCCGCGAACTCGGCAGGCCCGTAGGTGCTCATCCGCGCACAGGCCGCGACCGCCTTGTCGACCCGGTCGGCCGGCACGCCGAGCAGCTCGCAGATCACGGTCAGCGGGAACCGCGTGGTGAAGTCCGCCATCAGGTCGACCGGGCCGTCCACGGCGGCCGCCCCGAGCTGCTCGCGCGCGATCGCAGCGATCCGATCGGCGTACGCCTGCACCCGCCGAGCCGTGAGTAGCGGGGCGTGCGCCTTGCGCAGCGCAGCATGCGGCGGCCCATCGAGCGTGGTCAGCGACATCTGCTCGCCCGCCGTCGGCTCGAGACCCGCCGCCCACCGGTCCCACGACGGCGGGGCGTAGGCGGTGTCCTTCACCAGGCGCTCGTCGGTGAGCACCCGGCGGGCGAGCGAATCGTCGGTGACGATCCAGACCGGGCCGCCGGCAGGAGCCTCCGCACGCACGATCGGCCCGCACGTGCGCAGTGCGGCAGCGGTGCCCGGCTCCTCGATCCGACGGACGGCGGTGGCGAACGGATCAGTCACTTCGGCTCCCAGGTAGCTAGGCTGCCTAGCGACAGTAGCATGATGCGGTGTCAGACGAGATCGAGTCCAGGGAGCGCACCCGTTGGGCGGCCGCCGAGCCGACCTGGGCGCTCTGGGAGGTGATGCGCGGAGCCACCGACGCCGGGTACGTCCTGGCCGAGCGGCTGGGCCTGCCCTACAACGACGTACGCGCGCTGGGCGTCCTGACCGAGTCCGAGGAGCCGCTCGGCCCCGTCGAGCTGGGACACCGCCTCGGGATCCGCTCCGCATCGGCCACCGAGCTCGTCGACCGGCTCGAGGGCACCGGGCACGTCCGCCGCGTCCGGCACCCGCGCGACCGCAGGCGCGTGATCCTCGAGGTGACCGACACCGGCTGGCACGCCGTCATGGCGGAGCTGGGCCCGCTGCTCGCCCGGTTCGACCGGGTGGCTAACGAGCTCGGCCCGGAGGGCAGCGCCGCCGTCGTGCGGTACCTGCGGGCGATCGCAGAGGAGCAGCGCACGTACGCGGCGAGGGGGACGACGCCTGACGGATCGGCGCCGGATGCGTGATCCAGAGCGCCGTCGCGAGGGTGCCGAAGGGATCCCGGACCACGCGCCGAGCCTGCCCTGAGAGGATGCGACGGTGACGCGTTCGCCCGCCGTTCCCGATACCGACGCCGACGGCGTGCCGCGCGGCCAGGCCGTGCTCGACCGGCTCGTCCAGCTCCTCGACCTGGAGCAGTTGGAGGTCAACCTGTTCCGCGGGGTGAGCCCGCCCGAGAGCCCCACCCGGGTCTTCGGTGGCCAGGTGGCCGGCCAGGCCCTCGTCGCCGCGGTACGCACCGTGCCGGACGACCGCGCCGTGCACTCCCTGCACGCCTACTTCATGCGCCCCGGCGACCCCCGGGTGCCGATCATCTACGAGACCGAACGCGTTCGCGACGGCCGGTCCTTCACCACCCGCCGCGTCCTCGCGATCCAGCACGGCGAGGCGATCTTCGCCCTGTCCGCTTCCTTCCAGCTGGCGGAGGACGGCCTGGAGCACAGCGAGCCTGCGCCGTCCGACGTGCCGGCCCCCGACAGCCTCCTCACCGTCGGCGAACGGGTCGTCCGCGGCGACGACGCCGGCTGGCTCGCCCGCACCCCCCGCCCCATCGACATGCGGTTCGTGGACGAACCGGCGTGGTCGACGGCCCGCGACGGCGGCACCGATGCGCCCGTCCGGGTGTGGATGCGCGCCGACGGCACCCTCCCCGACGACCCCCTGCTGCACGTCTGCCTGCTCACGTACGCGAGCGACATGACCCTGCTCGGCTCGGTCGTCGCCCGCCACGACGTGCCCGGCGACCGGCTGCAGATGGCGAGCCTCGACCACGCCATGTGGTTCCACCGCCCCTTCCGGGCCGACGAGTGGCTGCTGTACTCCTGCTACTCCCCCAGCGCATCCGGCTCCCGCGGGCTCGCGACCGGTCGGTTCACCACCCTGGACGGCCGCCTGGTCGCCACCACGGTCCAGGAAGGCCTGGTCCGGCTGCGCCGGAGCTGATCGGGAGCCGCGGTGATCATCGCGATCTCGGCCGGACGTACCGCCAGAGGGTGATCAGGCCGCTACGGTGCACCTGTGAGCGGGGCGCGGGGTGCAGTGGTGGTCCTCGTCCTCCTGCTCCTCGCCGGCTGCACGACGATCGGTGGGCAGGCGGAGCCCGCGGCGCCCTCCAGCTCTGCTCCGGCCCGGCCGCGCGAAGTGCGGATCGATGGGGTGGATCCCTGCTCTCTGCTCACCGAGGAACAGCGGGCGGAGCTGGGGTTGGATGGGGAGCCAAGGTTCGACGACAGCCCATCTCTTCTGTTTCCCGGCAATGCCCGATGTGTGTGACGAGCAGCTTCGGTCCGCGGGCAATCGTCGTGTCGGTCGGGCTTGTCACGACTGCGGGGATCGAGTTCATCTCAACCGGGCAGCTGGCTGCGGACCTCGAGCAGAGCGTCATAGCGGGGTTCCCTGCGACCGTGACTCGCCCGAAGCAGGACGCGCAGTTCTGCAACGTCTTCGTCGACGTGGCATCCGGACAGCTTCTGGATGTCCAGGCGTTGGACGGCGGCAGTCGCCCGCCGATCGCGGAAGAGCAGCTCTGCCAGGATGCGGAGCGCGCTGCAACAGGTGTGATGGAGACCCTCCTCTCCTCCCGATGAGCCGGCCCGCGATGTTCACGATCGCAAACGATTCCTATCGAATCTCCGAATCAGGAGTAGAAGCGTCGTAGCGTCGCGTCGGGAACAGGCCTAGGAAGAGGAGTCCAAATGGCCGGTCCGCAGCCACAGCTCACTCTCTGCACGTCCAACCTCACGCTCTGCCCGCCGCTCGAGCGGCCGTGGAGGAGGCCCTCGCGGAGCTCGGTACCCAGCTGGCGCTGCTCTCGAGGGGCGCATACATCCGAGATGCCTGGATGGGCGACAAGGTCAGCAACGACACTCAGGTGTTCTACAACGCGGCGGTGATGGACTCCCCGAACGGGCCGTTGGCCGCGCTCATCGCCTATCGAGCTGAACTGGGCAGGATCCAGGAGAGCCTCCAGGCGATGGAGGAGCAGTACGTCCAGGGCGAAGGCACGATCGCCGGAAGCTACAGGCCCCTGGCATGACGGACGTCCGTTGGGAAGGCCTCGCCCACGACGAGATCTACGCTGCGGTGCACAAGGGTCCTGGCTCGGCGGCCTCCAACCTGGCCGAGGACGCCTGGAGGAAGACGGAGGCGATGATCCTGCAGATCGACCAGCGCATCGCGGCGGCGATGGTGCGGTCGCAGGAAGCGTGGGAGGGCAGCGCGGCCGACACAACGCGATCCGCGATGACCCCGCTCGGTCAATGGGCACTCGATGCCGCGAGAAGTGCGAAGCTCACCGCCGGAGCTGTGACAGGGCAGGGCTTGTTCGCGCAGCACGTCCGCGACAACATGCCGGAACCGCTCACGGACAAGCGGAACGCAATGATCGGGGACGCCCTGAATGACCCCACCTTCATCTTTCACGGCCTCGACGACCTGCAGGCGGTGGAGCAGGACGCAGCCAACCGGGCCGCACGTGCCGTCGAGTTGATGAACGGCTACACGGACAACTCCAACGGGAACCGGCAGTTCTGGGTTGCGGCGCGGTTCCCACCGCAGGTCACAATCGTGGTAGCCGGCGCACCAGCGGGACCAGCCGGCGCAGGGGTCGAAGCCATCGCCGGCGGCCCTGCGCCGACGCCACCCGCAGAGGTCGCACCACCAGCCCCGGGTACCGGCGCCCCGGTCCCGCCGGGCGGCCCGCCGCCCGCTGTCGCCCCACCCGGCCAACCCACCGGCGCGCCGCCAGCGGCACCGGGCGTCCCCCCGGCGGGACCTCCGGGCGCTCAGGCGCCCCCAGTGCCGATCCCACCGGCTGTCGTCCCGCCGGCTCCCGGGCAGCAGCCCGGCGGGTTCCCGCCGGGAGGCGGCCCCGCTGCCGCGCCGGCCGTCCCCACCGGTCCTGCCGGACCGGGGTTGCCGCCGGGGCCCGGCGGTACGCCGCCGGCCGCCGTTCCCCCGGTCGTGCCCGGAGCAGGTCCGGCGCGCCCGGAGGCGGGCCCCTTCCCGGTCATTCCGAGCCTGCCGCGCCCCGCGCCATTGCCGAGTTGGCGCGATGTCATCCCCGCCGGCCAGGCCGCGCCCGGCACCCGGTTCCCCGGCGGTCCGCCGGACCGGGGCCAGGTCCTGCCACCCGGCCCTCCCACCACATCGGAACCGCCGGCCACGCGGGCCGCCACCGAGCCGACCGCGCGGGCCGCCGCTGCGGGGCCTCCCGCCGGCACTCGAGCAACCGGCCCGGGCGGCATGGGCGGCATGTATCCGCCGCTCGCTCCCGGGCTCGGAAGCGGTTCGGAGCGGGAACGCCGCCGCCCCGACTACCTCCTCGACGACTCGGACGCCTTCGCCGACGACCGCTGGTTCCCCCCGGCGGTCATCACCCCCGACGACGCCCCGCCGATCCGAGGAGCCGCCAGAGCATGAGAAGCACATCCGGGGGGCGCCAACAGCATTGACGTGCGATCCCGATCGATCGTCGGCTTCTTCCGCGAGCACCCGTGACGCAGGATGGGGGCATGAGCGAGCAGGACCGCAGCTGGGGCTTCCGCACCCGCGCCGTGCACGCGGGGCACGTCCCCGACATCGCGACCGGCGCCCGCGCGGTGCCGATCTACCAGTCCACGAGCTTCGTCTTCGAGGACACCACCGACGCGGCCAGCCTGTTCGCGCTGCAGAAGTACGGGCTCATCTACAGCCGGATCGCGAACCCGACGGTCGCGGCACTGGAGGAACGTCTGGCGAGCCTCGACGGCGGGCTGGGCGCCGTCGCCACGGCGAGCGGGCAGGCCGCGGAGTTCCTCACGTTCGCCTGCCTCGCCGGCGCCGGTGATCACATCGTCGCGGGTGCGGGACTGTACGGCGGCACGATCACGCAGCTCGACGTCACGCTGCGCCGGTTCGGCGTCGACACCACCTTCGTCGCGGGCGGTGAGCCGGAGGCGTTCGCCACGGCGATCACCGACCGCACGAAGCTGCTGTTCGCCGAGGTCATCTCGAACCCGGGCGGCCAGATCGCCGACATCGCAGGCCTCGCGGACGTCGCCCACGCCGCGGGCATCCCGCTGATCGTCGACGCCACGCTCGCCACCCCGTACCTGTGCCGGCCGATCGAGCACGGCGCGGACATCGTGATCCACTCCGCCACCAAGTTCCTCGGTGGGCACGGCACCACGCTGGGCGGGGTCGTGATCGAGTCCGGCCGCTTCCCGTGGGGCAACGGGAGGTTCCCGCAGATGACGGAGCCGGTGCCGTCCTACGGCGGGCTCACCTGGTGGGGCAACTTCCAGGAGTTCGGGTTCCTCACCAAGCTGCGCGCCGAGCAGCTGCGCGACGTCGGCGCCTCGCTGTCGCCGCACAGCGCTTTCCTGCTGATCCAGGGCGTGGAGACGCTGCCGCAGCGGATGGAGGCCCACGTGGCGAACGCGCGGGTGGTGGCGGAGTGGCTGCACGCCGACCCGCGTGTGTCGTACGTCCGCTGGGCAGGGCTGCCCGACCACCCCCACCACGACCGCGCGGCGCGCTACCTGCCGCTCGGGCCGGGCGCCGTGTTCTCGTTCGGGGTGGTCGGCGGGCGGGAGGCGGGGACGCGGTTCATCGAGTCCGTGCAGCTGTGCAGCCACCTCGCCAATGTCGGCGACGCGCGGACGCTCGTGATCCACCCCGGCTCCACCACCCACCAGCAGCTCACCGACGACCAGCTCCGCGATGCGGGCGTGCCGCCGGACCTGGTACGGATCAGCGTGGGTCTGGAGGACCCGGAGGACATCCTGTGGGACCTCGACCAGGCGCTCGCCGCCGCGGCGAAGGAGTGATCATGAGCTGGGAGAACCCGTCGGCCACCCGCCGGCAGCAGATCCTGCGCAACAGCCGCACCGTCGCGATGGTCGGTGCGTCCCCCAACCCGGCGCGCGCGAGCAACTTCGTGGCCACCTACCTGCTCGCCAGCACCGACTACCACGTGTACTTCGTCAACCCGAACGCCACCGAGATCCTCGGGAGGCCGGTCTACAAGAGCCTCGACGCGCTGCCGGTGGTGCCCGACCTCGTCGACGTCTTCCGCCGCCGCGAGGACCTGTCGTCGGTGCTCGACGACGTGCTCGCCGTCGACGGTGTGCAGACGTTCTGGCTGCAATTCGGCCTGTTCGACGAGGACGTCGCGCGCCGCGCGGAAGCCGGCGGGCTCGAGGTCGTGATGGACCGCTGCCTCAAGGTGGAGCACGCCCGCTTCCACGGCGGGCTGCACATCGCCGGGTTCGACACCGGCGTGATCAGCTCACGACGGCGCGCGTCTCGCTGAGGAAGGCGCGGATCGCGGAGGTGAGCGCCGCGGGCTGGTCCTCCGGCACCAGCGTGTAGCTGTCGGGGATCGTCACGAGCCTGCCCTGCGGGTAGAGCGCGGCGAGGCGACGGCCGTGCTCGGCGGGCATCACCCGGTCCTCCTCGGCCCACACGACGAGCACCGGGCCGAGGAACGCGCTGTTCCGCTCGGCCCAGAGGAGCAGCACGTCCCGGGGTGGGATGCCGCGGCCGTACGTGGCGAGGTCGCGCCGGACGCCTGCCTGCTCCCGCGCCGGCCGGAACCACTCGTCCATCACCTCGTCGGGCACCGGGCGCTTGGTCATCCAGCCCCACCCGCCGGGGGCGCGCCGTGCCGCCCGGAAGCGCAGCAGCTGCGCGAAGACCGCGAGGCCACCGGGAATCGCGGCGACCGTGGTGAGCACGCGGCCGGCGAGGCCGGGTGGGTAGTTGTCGAAGGCCTCGCACGCGACGAGCACCATCCGCGCCACCCGCTCGGCGCCGCCGTGGGCGACCAGGACCTGCGCCCCGCCCCAGTCGTTCTGCACGAGCGTGACGTCACGCAGGTCGAGCTTCTCCAGGAACTCGCCGATCAGCGCCGCGTGCCCGGCGAGGGACAGGTCCGCGTCCGGCCGCATGGGGCGGGGGTGCGAGCCGAGCGGCAGGTGCGGGAGCACGCACCGGTACTCGCCGCTCAGCTCGGCGACGACCCGGCGCCACACCGACGGCCCGACCATGACCCCGTGGATGAGCACGAGAACCGGGCCGTCCCCGCCGGTGTCGGTGTACTCGATCGTGCCGGCAGACAGGTCGATCTCCGCCATGACTCCCCCGTGACTTGATAGATCGCTCTACTCAGACGGAGGCTAGGCTGTGCGGAAGCGCGTCGCAAGGAGGAGCCGATGGCGGGAACGAAGGAGCGGATCGTGGGCACCACCGGCGAGCTGTTCCGGCGCCAGGGGTACACGGGCACCGGGCTCAAGCAGATCGTCGCGGAGGCGGGTGCACCGTTCGGGTCGATCTACCACTTCTTCCCCGGCGGGAAGCAGCAGCTGGCCGCGGAGGTGATCCGGACGTCGGGGCGGGCGTACCAGCAGCTGGTCGAGGCGATCCTCGACCAGGCGCCGGATGCGACAACCGCGGTGGAGACCGGCTTCGCGGCGGCCGCCGAGACGCTGGTCGCCACCGGCTACGCCGATGCCTGCCCGATCGCGACGGTGGCGCTGGAGGTCGCGAGCACCGACGAGACGTTGCGCGAGGCCACGGCCGAGGTCTTCGCGGCCTGGGTGGAGTCCGGCGCCGTGCGGTTCGAACGCTGGGGGTTCGCCCCGGACGACGCCCGCAGGCTCGCGATCCTGCTGATCACCAGCCTGGAGGGCGCGTTCGTGCTGTGCCGGGCAGCGCGCAGCACCGAGGCACTGGCAGCGGCCGCGAGTGCGGTGACCGCGGCCGTCCGGGCCGCGCAGGAAGGGGTCAGCTCGGCGGGAGGGCGATGAAGACGGCGCGGAGCACCCAGAAGAACGGCGCCGCCAGCAGGACGAGCAGCCAGAACGCCCACGCGCGGCGACGCGCGATCGCCCGGACCGCGACCGCGGCCAGCAGGGTCGGAATGATCAGCGCGCCGATGAGCTGCCCGAGGGCGGCTGCACCGGGCGGCGCACCGGCGACGGCGAGCACCAGCACGACGTTCACCCCCGCCCAGACCGCCGCCGCTCCCAGCGCCGTCACGAACCGGGTGCGCCGCGCCGGCTGCCCCACCGGCGGCGGGGCGTGCTCCGGTGCCTCCGGATAGGGCGGCGCACCGGGCATGGGGGCGTGCGGTGGGAGGCCGTCGACCCCCGGGGTGAAGCCCGGAGCACCCGCCCACGGCGGCGGGTGGCCGCTGCCGGGCCGCGGGTCGTGGGACGGGGAGGTCACCGGCCGACGGTAGCCGCCTCACACGCCGCTGTCGCGCCTCTCACGACTCACCGCGCCGAGAAGCTGGACTCGCTGGGCACGGACGTCGGACTCGCCGTGCCGGAACGCGCGACTCGGGTACACCCGGCGCCCGACTCGCGCGCGCCCACAGCGCGACTCGCGCGCACTCACAGCGCGACTCGCGGATGGTGTCGTGCCCTCACCTCGCGAGTCGCGGTCTGGGTGTGCGCGAGTCGCGGTCTGGGTGTGCGCGAGCCGCGCTGCTACTGCGGCGCGGGTTGGGGCGTGCGGCGGGGGCCGTAGGTGAGGCGGCGCAGCAGCACCTCCGCCGGGCCCCGGTAGGCGGCGCGGGCCGAGGCGGTGGCGACCAGCAGGATCACCAGCCACGTGCCTATCCCGACCAGCGCGGCCTGCCAGATGTGCGCGTCCTCGCCGAGCCCGAGGGTCCACGCCGGGAGCAGGGCCACGAACGCGACGGACTGCGCGAGGTAGCACGAGAGCGACCGCTGCCCGCACGCCTGGAGCGCGTACGTGACGGGGCCGGGGCCGCTGCGGCGGGCCAACCGGATCGCCAGCAGCCCGAACAGGGCGGCGTAGCCCATTCCGCCTGCGTACCCGCCGAGGGCGTGCAGCCCGCCGGCGAGCATGATCACCTCGAGGGGTGGGGCGGTCCACAGCTGGGCCGCCATCAGCGACAGCGGCAGGCCGAGCACCACCGCTGTGCCGATCCCGGCGACCGCCATCCGCACGAGCAGGACCCGGTGCTTCTGCGGGTCGTCGAGCAGCTGGCGCCGCGCCGCCCACGCGCCGATGGCAACGGCCCCGAAGACGGTCAGCCCGGCGGCGACGAGGCCGATGCCGACCCACTCGATAGCCCGGATCAGCGCGGCGTGCAGCGGGTTCTCCGTGGCCATCGAGGGGAGCATGGACTCCATGCCTTCGGCCGGCGGCGGTGGCAGCGATGCCGCGCTGTAGACGAGCGCGGTCACCAGCGCGCCGACGGCGGCGGTGCCGATCAGAGCGCGGTCGCTGCCACCCACCAGCAGCCCGGCCATGAGCACCGCGAGCAGCCCGTACGCCCCGACGATGTCGCCGGCCCACAGGAGCAACCCGTGCGCCGCGCCGATCACGATCATCCACCCCCCGCGCCGCCGGACCAGCGACGTCACGGCCGGCGCGGGCAGCCCCACGGCACCACGCCGTGAGGCCAGCTGCACGATCCCGTAGCCGAAGAGCAGGCCGAACAGCGGATAGGCCCGCCCGTCGACGAGCAGCACCTGCAGCATCACGACCAACCGGTCGACGCCGTCGACGTCGACCGGGTAGCCGCGCACGCCCACCGGGTGCCCGTACACGTAGACGTGCACGTTGGCCAGCGCGATGAGCAACAGCATGAAGCCGCGGGCGAGGTCGGGGGCGAGCGCGCGGGCCGACGGCGGGGTGGCGCCCGGGTCGACGGGCGGCAGGGCGGTCATACGGGACAACGTAGAGCGTTCCCGGCGCGAACCGGTCCACTCATCGGTGGGTCGACGCTCGGCCCGTTGACAGCGCGGGTACCCGGGTCTCCACTTGCAGTGTGATCGGGGTGGACTCCCGCGCCGCGGCCCGGGAGTCGTCAGGAGCAGGCCGGGAAGCCGGGCTCGCCGCGCCGCTGGCCGATCTGGTCGCCCGCGAGCCCCTCTTCGTCGCGCCCGGCACCACCGTCGCGGACGTCGCGCTGGCCATGCGCGAGGGTCAGCACAGCTGCGCAATGGTCACCTCCAGGCCCGACGGGATCGTGACGAACGGGGACCTGGCCAGGGTGGTGGCCGAACGCCGTCCGCCCGACACCCCGGTGGAGCAGGTCATGAGCGGCCCGGTGCGGACGCTGCCCGCCGCCGCGCCGCTGATCCGGGCGCTACTGCTCATGCTGGACGTGGGCATCGAGCACGTCCCCGTGGTGCGGGACGGCCGGATCGTCGGGGTGGTCACCGACGTCGACGTGATCCGCCAGCAGTCCGCCAGCCCGCTGCTCGTCGCCGACCGGATCCGCCGGGCGGGGGCGGGTGGGACGGACGACCCGGCGCTCGCCGACCTGTCAGCCGACCTCGCGCGGGTTGCCGCGGCGCTGCTCGCCGACGGCGTGGACGGGCTGCGCATCGCGACGGTCGTCGCCGGGCTGCGCGACGCGCTGACCATCCGGATGATCGAGCTCGCCGAGCGGGAGCTGGGGCGCCCGCCGGTCCCGTACGCGTGGCTCGCGCTCGGGTCGCAGGGGCGGATGGAGCAGCTGCTGCGCTCCGACCAGGACACCGCGCTCGCCTTCGCCGACCGGGCGGACGAAGCCGGCGCGTACTTCGCGGCGTTGGCCGAGCGCGTCACGGAGGGGCTGGCGGCGGCCGGGGTTCCGCGTTGTCCCGGCGGGTTCATGGCCACCAGCTGGTGCCGGCGCCTCGACGTGTGGCAGCGGACGTTCCGCGGCTGGCTCGACGAACCGCACGCCCGAAGCCTGCTCGACGCACAGGTGTTCCTGGACCTGCGCCGCGTCACCGGCGATCTCGACGTCGACGTTCTGGACCGGGCGCTCGCGCGGGGCCGCGACCGCCCGGGCATCCAGCTGGCGCTGGCGCAGACGGCGCGCCGGTTCGCCCCTCGGACGCGGCGGTTCCGGCTGGTCCGGGCCGACCGGCTGGCGCCGGCCGAGCTGAAACTGCGCGGCACCGTCCCGATCGTCCTGCTCGGCAGGCTCTACGGGCTCGCCGCGGGCTCCGCCGAGCGGACGACCGCGGGCCGCCTGCACGCCGCCGCGTCCGCGAACCTGATCTCCGGCGACGCAGCCGAGACCCTGCTCGACGCCTACGCCGTGCTGCTCTCGGCCCGGCTGCGGGCGGAACTCGACGGCGAGCCGGCCCCGCTTTCGACGCCCCAGCGCCGCGAGCTGCAGATCGCCCTGCGCACCGTCCGCACCGCGCTGCAGGCCAGCGCACTAACCCACCCCGGGCCGGGGTGAGCGCATGCGGGCGAAGCTGATCGCCGTGACCGCGCTCGCCGCGGCGTGCGTCAACTACCCGCTGCTGTCGCTGTTCGACCGGCCGGTCCAGGTGCTCGGCGTGCCGCTGGTGTGGGCGTACCTGTTCCTGGTCTGGGCCCTGCTGATCGCGGCGGTCGCCGTCCTGTCGAGGCGGGCGGACTAGCCATGGTTCCGGCGTGGGTGGTGGTGATCGTCTCGCTGGCCTACCTCGGCCTGCTCTTCGGCATCGCCCACCACGGCGACCGGCGGGCCGCGGCGGGCCGGAGCCTGATCTCGAGCGGCGTCGTCTACGCGCTGTCGCTCGCGGTGTACGCCACGTCCTGGACGTACTACGGCAGCGTGGGGCGGGCCGCGACCAGGGGTCTGGAGTTCCTGACGATCTACCTGGGCCCCGCACTGGCGATGGCGTGCTCCGCCGTGGTGCTGCAGAAGATGATCAGGGTCAGCAAGCGTTACCGCATCACGTCGCTGTCGGACTTCGCCGCCGCGCGCTTCGGCAACAGCAGGCTGCTCGGCGGGCTGGTCGCGCTCATCGCCGTGGTCGGCACCGTGCCGTACATCGCGCTGCAGCTCAAGGCGGTGTCGAGCACGTTCCGCGTGGTGTCGGGCGGTCCGGTGTCGACGGCCGGCGTGCCGCCCTACGCCGACACCGCGCTCTACGTCGCGCTGGTGCTCGCCCTCTTCGCGATCCTGTTCGGGACCGGGCACCTGGACGCCACCGAGCGTCACGAGGGCATGGTCGCGGCGATCGCGTTCGAGTCGGTGGTCAAGCTCGTCGCGTTCCTGGCGGCCGGGATGTACGTGACGTTCGGGATCTTCGGCGGGTTCGCCGACCTGTTCGACCGCGCCGCGGCCGCACAGGTGGCGACCGAGGCGGTCACCATCGGCGGGTACGGCAACTGGTTCTGGTTGATCGTGCTGTCCGCGTTCGCGGTGCTGCTGCTCCCCCGGCAGTTCCAGATCGGCGTGGTCGAGAACGTGGACGAGCGGCACGTGCGCACGGCCTCCTGGCTGTTCCCCCTCTACCTCCTCGTGATCAACGTCTTCGTGCTGCCGATCGCGCTCGCGGGCCTGATCACGCTCGGCCCCGCGGTCAGCCCGGACACCTATGTGCTCGCGCTGCAGCAGCACAGCGCGCTCGCGCTGCTCGTGTTCATCGGAGGGCTGTCGGCGGCCACCGGGATGGTGATCGTCGAGACCATCGCGCTGTCGACGATGGTGTCCAACTCGCTCGTCATGCCGCTGCTGCTACGCCCATCGACCCGGGGCGGCGCCGACCTGGCCGCCCGCGGCGACCTCGGCCGCCTGGTCCTGCGGATCCGCCGCGTCACGATCCTCGTCGTGCTGCTGCTCGGGTTCGGGTTCTTCCGGATCTCCGGCGATGCGCTGGGGTTGGTCGACATGGGCCTGGTCTCGTTCGCCGCGGTCGCGCAGTTCGCCCCCGCCCTGCTCGGTGGGCTGTGGTGGAAGGGCGCCACCCGCAACGGGGCGCTCGCCGGCCTCGTGGCGGGGATCGTGCTGTGGGCCTACACGCTGCTGTTGCCCGAGCTCGCCAAGACGGGCTGGGTGCCCGGGTCCATCGTGCGCGACGGGCCGTTCGGTGTCGCGCTGCTGCGCCCGCAGGAGCTGTTCGGCCTCAGCGGGGCGGGCGCGGTCGGCAACGGGGTGTTCTGGAGCCTGCTGGTCAACGTCGTCCTGTTCGTCGGGGTGTCGCTGGCCGGAAGGCGGACCCCGGCGGAGACCGGCCACGCGGCCCTGTTCGTCGACATCGACCGTCGGACACCGGGGCCGGGCACCCGCTTCTACCGCGGCAGCGTGCCCGTGGCGCGGTTGCGCGACCTGCTCGCGCGGTTCGTCGGGGCCGAGGCCGCCACGGCCCTCGTCGCCGGGCACGGCTCACGGAGGAGTGCTTCCCTGCCCGACGAGGCGGAGGCCGAACCCGAGCTGGTCCGGCAGGTGGAGACCGCGCTCACCGGCGCGGTCGGGCCCGCCGCCGCCCGGGCGCTCGTCGCCTCGGTGGCCGACGAGGAACCGCTGGGCATGGCCGAGGTCGTCGAGCTGGTCGGGGAGGCGCAGCACCTGCGCGAGCTGGACCGGTTGAAGGACGAGTTCGTCGCCACCGTCACCCACGAGTTGCGCACGCCGCTGACCTCGATCCGGGCGTTCACCGAGATCCTGCGCGACAACCCCGACCTGCCGGCCGAGGAGCGGGGCCGCTACCTGGAGATCATGGCGACGGAGACCGAACGGCTGACCAGGATGGTGAACCAGGTGCTCGACCTCGCGCGGCTGGAGTCCGGGAACGCCGAGTGGCGGCTCACCTCAGTCGACCTCGGCTCGGTGATCGACGAGGCCGCCACCGCCACCGCCCAGCTGTTCACCGACAAGCGGGTGGAGCTCGACGTCGACGTCCCCGCGGAACCCGCGGTCACCGAGGCCGACCGCGACGGCGTCATGCAGGTGCTGCTGAACCTGCTCTCCAACGCGGCCAAGGTCAGCCCGTCACCGGGCGGAAGGGTGCGGATCACACTGCGCACCGACGACGGGACGGCCCGCATCGACGTCGCGGACGACGGTCCCGGCGTCCCACCACCGGACCGGGAACTGATCTTCGACAGGTTCCGCCGGGGCGGAGCCGGCGGCACCGGGCTCGGCCTGGCGATCAGCAGGCGGATCATCGAGCAGTTCGGCGGCACCCTCCACGTGTCCGACTGCGGTGGCGACGGCCGGGGCGCCACGTTCACGGTCGGGCTCCCGGTACCGGCCAGGAGGCGGTAGAGCCGTGGCCCGCATCCTGATCTGCGACGACGAGCCCAACATCGTGGTCTCGCTGGAGTTCCTCATGCGCAGGCAGGGGCACGAGGTCCGCGTCGCAGGGGACGGCGACGCCGCCCTCGCGGCGGTGGCCGATTTCGACCCGGACCTGGTGCTGCTCGACCTGATGCTGCCGGGCCGGGACGGGTACGAGGTCTGCCAGGCACTGCGTGCCGACCGGAACCGGACGAAGATCCTCATGCTGACCGCGAAGGGGCGCGAGGCGGAGATCACCAAGGGGCTCGCCGTGGGTGCCGACGACTACGTGACCAAGCCCTTCGGCACCCAGGACCTGGTGGCACGCGTGCAGCGGCTGCTCGGGGCGGGACCGTGAACCCGGCTCGCCTCGCAACCGTCGCGGCCGCGGCACTCGCGCCGGCCGCGGTGGCCGCGGCCGTCGGCGCGGCGGTCTTCTTCAGCACGCCGCCGCCCGACCGAGCCGTACTGGCGCGGCTGCTGTGGGAGCAGGCGGCGTTCCTCGCGGTCGCCGCGGTGCTGGTGACGCTCGTGGCCGGCCTGCTGGTCGGGGCGGCGCTGCGCCGCTCCGTCGCACCCGCCCGCCGGATGGCGGCCGACGTCCGAGTGGTCCTCGGCGCCAACCCCGAGCACCGCGTGACGCCGTCCGGACCTGCCGAGCTGCGTGACCTCGCGACGGCGCTCAACGAGCTGGCCGAGCGGCACGCGGCCGCGCGTCGCGACGTCCGCGAGGAGGTGGCGGCCGCGGCGGCCGACCTGGAACGCGAGCGGAACCGGCTGGCGGTCCTGATGGGGGTGCTGACCGTCGCGGTGCTGGTGTGTGCCGAGGACGGGCGGATCCTGCTCTACAACGCCGCCGCCCGCGACCTGTTCGGCGACGACGCCGGACTGGGCCGGTCGGTGTTCGGCGTGCTCGACCGCGACCTCGTCGTGCACGGCCTCGCCCGGGTCGACGCGGGATCCGCGCCCCACGAGGCGACGGCCGAGCGGGGAGGCAGGCTGATCCGCGTCCGCCTCGCCCGGGTGCCGTCTGGCACGGCGGGGTTCGTGCTCGTCTGCGAGGACGCCACCCGCGTCGAGCGGGCGGCGGCCCGGCACGCCGAGCTCCTGGGTTCCACCGCCGA
The DNA here is from genome assembly GCF_006717045.1 of Pseudonocardia cypriaca. NCBI lineage: Bacteria > Bacillati > Actinomycetota > Actinomycetes > Pseudonocardiales > Pseudonocardiaceae > Pseudonocardia > Pseudonocardia cypriaca. The sequence continues at coordinate 1,460,491 of NZ_VFPH01000001.1, read as the reverse complement.
CCTGGTGCGCGGCGCCGCGGGCAGCATCGGGGCCGCCGCCGGGGCGCTGCTGGACTACCCGGACGTGCCAGCTGACCAGCGCCACCGGTTCGTCGAGGTGATCGCCGAGGAGGCGGGCCGGCTCGGCGCGGCGGGCGAGCGCCTGACCGAGGAGCCCGGTCTCGACATGCGCGGCCGGGCGGTCGCCGACATCTCGGCACGGGACCTGCTCACCGCCGTTGCCGCACGCACCGAGGGCCCGCAGACCCGAATCGGCGGGGCCGCGGAGGACGTCTGGTTCGCCGTGGACAGTTTCTCGGTGGCCGACGCGCTCGCCTCGGTGGTCCGGTTCCTGGGCGAACGGCACGGGACATCCGAGGTGGTGCTCGCGGCTCCGGCCGGCGACGCCGGTCAGCTCGGGCGGCTCGACCTGACGTGGGACGGCCCGCCGCTGCGCGCGGGCGACCTGGAGCGGGCTGCCGCGAACGCCGCGGCGGTCGTCCGGCGGCACGGCGGGGAGACGTGGGCCGACCCGCACCAGCCGCTGGTGCGGGTGCTGCTGCCGCGCTCACCGGCCGGGCCACGCCCGGCGGCACGCGCCGGGGCCGACGAGTCCCCACCCGCGCTCTACGACTTCGAGCTCGAACGGTTCCAGCCCGGCCCGGCCGCGTGGTCCGACCGGGCCGAGAGCCCGCTCGACCGGCTCGCCTACACGGTGTTCGACACCGAGACCACCGGATTCGCCCCCGACGACGGCGACGAGATCGTCTCGATCGGGGCGGTGCGGATCGTCGGCGGCCGGCTGCTGCGCACCGAGACCTTCGAGCGCCTCGTCGACCCCGGCCGGAGCATCCCGCGGGCGGCGAGCGCCGTGCACGGGATCACCCGCGACCTCGTCCGCGGCGCCCCGGCACTGGACGAGGTGCTGCCCGCGTTCGCCGCGTTCGCCGCCGAGAGCGTGCTCGTCGGCCACAACGTGGCGTTCGACATGGCGTTCCTCGCGGCCGCGCAACGGCGGACCGGCACGGCGCTCGCCGCGCCGCTGCTCGACACCCTGCTCGTCGACGGGGTGCTCCACCCTGATCACGACGCCCACACGCTCGAGGCGATGGCCGAGCGGCTCGGGGTCGACCTCGTCGGCCGGCACACCGCGCTCGGCGACGCCCTGCTCACCGGGGAGATCTTCCTCCGGCAACTACCGCTGCTCGCGGCCCGCGGGGTGCACACCCTCGGCGAGCTCCGGGCGGCCGCTGCCGCGACCGCCCAGGCCCGCACCAGCGAGCGGCTCTACCGCCCTAATGCGCGATCGGCTTCTCCGAACCCGCGCCGGTGAGCGAGCGGACCTCCATCTCCGCGAATTTCGCCTCGACCACCGGCTGCCGGCCGCCGACGTAGGTGCCGATGACGCCGAGCAGGAACGACAGCGGGATCGACACCAGGCCGGGGTTGGCCAGCGGGAAGACGTGGAAGTCCACGCCGCGGATCATCGCCGTCGGGCTCCCGGACACCGCGGGCGAGAAGACGATCAGCAGCACGCAGCTCGCCAGCCCGCCGTAGATGCTCCAGAGCGCTCCGGTGGTGTTGAACCGCTTCCAGAACAGCGAGTACAGGATCGTCGGCAGGTTCGCCGAGGCCGCCACCGCGAACGCCAGCGCCACCAGGAACGCGATGTTCTGGTTGCGGGCGAGGATGCCGGCCGCGATGGCGATCACGCCGATCACGACCGCCGTGATCCGGGCGACGCGCACCTCGGCGTCCGCAGGCACCTCACCGCTCTTGATCACGTTGGCGTAGACGTCGTGGGCGAACGACGCCGACGCCGTGATCGTCAGGCCGGCCACGACCGCGAGGATCGTGGCGAAGGCGACGGCGGAGATGAACCCCAGGAGCACCTCGCCCCCCAGCTGGTAGGCCAGGAGCGGCGCGGCGGAGTTCGTCCGGCCGGGCGCGTTCGCGATCGTGGTCGCGCCGCCGGGCACGAGCGCCGCGGCGCCGTAGCCCAGCACGAGCGTGAACAGGTAGAAGATCCCGATCAGCCAGATCGCCCAGACGACCGAGCGCCGCGCTTCCTTGGCCGACGGCACGGTGTAGAAGCGCATCAGGATGTGCGGCAACCCCGCCGTGCCCAGCACCAGCGCCAGCGACAGCGAGATGAAGTCGATCTTCGCCGTGACGGTCGCCCCGTACTGGAGACCGGGACCGAGCAGCTTCTCCCCCAGCTCCTTGGGCTGACCACCCGGGGTCTCGAGGACCGGGTTGGCGGAGACCGCCTGCCCGAGCAGGGCCGACAGGTTGAACCCGAAAAGGGCCAGCACCCACACCGTGATCAGGGCGGTGCCCGTAAGGAGCAGCGCGGCCTTGATGATCTGCACCCACGTGGTGCCCTTCATCCCCCCGACGAGCACATAGGTGATCATCAGGATGCCCACCCCCGCGATCACGAGACCCTGGCCGACCGTGTTCGTGTTCGGGATCTTGAGCAGCAACGCGATCAACGCGCCTGCACCGGCCATCTGGGCGAGCAGGTAGAAGAACGACACGACCAGCGTCGACGTCGCCGCGGCCGCACGCACCGGACGCTGACGCATCCGGAAGCTCAGCACGTCCCCCATCGTGAACTTGCCGGTGTTCCGCAGCAGTTCCGCGACCAGCAGCAGGGCCACCAGCCACGCGACGAGGAAGCCGATCGAGTACAGGAAGCCGTCGTAGCCGTTCACGGCGATCGCGCCCGCGATGCCCAGGAACGACGCGGCCGACAGGTAGTCGCCGGAGATCGCGATGCCGTTCTGGGGTCCGGTGAACGAGCGACCGGCCGCGTAGTAGTCGGATGCCGTCTTGGTGGCACGGCTGGCCCGGAACACGACGACCAGCGTGATGACCACGAACAGGGCGAACGTGCCGATGTTCAGCAGCGGGTTGCCGACGCTCGCAGGCGCCGCACCCTGGGCGAGGAGGCCCATCACACCTCACCTCCCTCGATCAGCTCGCGCAGCTTGGTACCCGCGGGGTCGAGGTACCGGTTCGCGTAGCGCACGTAGACGGTCGTGATGACGAACGTCGAGACGAACTGCAGGAGCCCGATCACCAGTCCGATGTTGATGTTGCCCACCAGCTTCGTGGCCATGAACGTCGGCGCGAAGGTGGCGAGCAGGACGTACAGCAGGTACCAGAGCAGGAACGCCGCGCTCATCGGGAAGACGAACCGGCGCAGGCGGCGTCTCAGGTCTTGGAACTCGGGCGTTCGTTGAACCTGCTCGTAGACGGTGCCCGTTTCCGGCCTTCCGGCCGTGGGGTCGATGCTGGCCACGTTGCCTCCTCGCACACCCGAGCCCACCGGCCCGACCGCGCCCGGACAGCGGACCGGACGTCCCGGTCACGATGGGGCCACTCGACAGAGCTCTTCGTCCCGAGATGTACCCGTTCCGAGGTGTGGCCAATACCGCTGCTCCCCGTCGCGGCACACGTGGCGCGAGGGGGCTAGCCTGCCTCCGTGCCTGCGTCGACCACGTCTCCCGTCACCGTCACCGTCACCGGGGCCGCCGGCCAGATCGGCTACGCGCTGCTCTTCCGCATCGCCTCCGGCCACCTGCTCGGGCCCGACACGCCGGTCCGGCTGCGCCTGCTGGAGATCCCGCAGGCGGTCAAGGCCGCCGAGGGCACGGCGATGGAGCTCGACGACTGCGCCTTCCCGCTGCTCACGGGCATCGACATCACCGACGACGCCAACGTCGCTTTCGACGGCACCAACGTCGCCCTGCTCGTCGGCGCCCGCCCCCGCACCAAGGGGATGGAGCGCGGGGACCTGCTGGAGGCCAACGGCGGGATCTTCGCCCCGCAGGGCAAGGCGATCAACGACCACGCCGCCGACGACGTGCGCGTCCTCGTCGTGGGCAACCCGGCGAACACCAACGCGCTGATCGCGCAGTCGGCCGCGCCGGACGTGCCCGCCGAGCGGTTCACCGCCATGACCCGCCTCGACCACAACCGCGCGATCGCCCAGCTGGCCAAGAAGCTCGACGTGCCGGTCACCGAAATCCGCCGGATGACGATCTGGGGCAACCACTCCGCCACCCAGTACCCCGACCTCTTCCACGCCGAGGTCGGCGGCAAGACCGCCGCCGAGCAGGTCGACGAGTCCTGGCTGCGCGACGAGTTCATCCCGACGGTCGCCAAGCGCGGCGCCGCGATCATCGAGGCGCGCGGCGCGTCGTCGGCGGCGTCGGCGGCCAACGCGGCGATCGACCACGTGTACGACTGGGTGAACGGCACCGCCGACGGCGACTGGACCTCGGCCGCCATCCCCTCCGACGGCTCCTACGGCGTGGCCGAAGGCATCATCTCGAGCTTCCCGGTGACGTCGAAGAACGGGAAGTGGGAGATCGTCCAGGGTCTGGACATCGACGAGTTCTCCCGCGGCAAGATCGACGCCTCGGTCGCCGAGCTGGTCGAGGAGCGCGAGGCGGTCAAGGGTCTCGGCCTCATCTGACGGTTCCCGGTTGCAGCATGGCCACCATGCTGCAATTCAGATCGGGAAGAACAGACGCCGGAAGCGATCCGCGACGGCCTGGTCGCCGCGGATCGTCCCGCCCCGCAGCCGCCTGTACGACGCCAGCACGAGGGTGCCGGGATCGAACTCCACCACGGCCGGGACGTCGCCGAGGTCCGCGGGCGCGTACGTGAGCCCCTCCGGGCCGCAGTCGAACCGGTAGTCGCCCGCGTTGGCCCCGGACGTCACCCGGACCCCGACCGCGAACGGCTCGGACAGCTCCGAGGTCAGCGCGGTCGACTGCCACACGATGAGCGCCACGGGGACGAGCAGGTCGGCGGCGTCCCCGGCGAGCGGCCGGGCCGCGTCGGTGCGCTCCCGGATGTCCCACCCGTGCACCGCGTAGTCGACGAGCTGGAACACCGGGTAGCAGCAGGCCGGCAGCGGGCCCATGTAGGGGTGGGGCACCATCAGGCCGGTCCACTCCTCGTCGGTGAGACCGTCGCTGATCCCCAGCATCCGTTCGAAGTCCTCGTGCACGCGCTTGAGCGCGTCCTCCTTGGCCAGGCTGCGGAACGCGCGCGCGTGCTCGTCGAGCCGCTCGGACATCATCGGGAGGCCGAGCGGCCCGGGCGCGGCGGTGCCCGCGCGGGCGTGATCGAATCCGATGAAGTAGCCCTCGGTGACGTCGATCATGTGTCCGACGTGGTCGCGCACCTGCCAGTTCGCGCAGGCCGTCGGCGCCTCCCATTCGGTGTTCGCCGCCAACTCGAAGAACGAGGCCGCCTCGGCGCGAACCGTGCGCATGAGGTTGGCGCGGCTCGCCGGGTCCATGAAGTTCCACTCAGCGCTCATGGCGGAGCACCATGGCCCCGTCAAGTTGCACGGTCAACCACTGCCCGGGTGACTCGGAATGAGTTCGAGAAGCGCGGAGCGGGGCGCCGAGGGCAGCCGGGGCCTGCTGGACCACCGACGGCTGCGGCCCACATGCGGGCTTCTCAAACACATTCTCACCAGCCGTAGAAGACCCGCTCCACCACGGCGCGGGCACGGCGGGTGGCGCGCCGGTAGTCGTCAAGGAAGACGCCGGGGTCGCCGGGCGGGTAGCCGAGGGCGGAGGCGACCGCGGCCAGCTCCCGGCCGGTGCGGGGCACCTGGTCGCCCGGCTTGCCCTTCACCAGCATCACGGCGTTGCGCGCGCGGGTGGCCATCCGCCAGCCTGCGGCGAGCTCGTCGGCGTCCTCCCGCTGCAGGATCCCCGCCTCCACGGCCTCCTGCAGCCCTTCGAGGGTGGACGTCGTGCGCAGCTCCGGCACGTCGCCCGCGTGCTGCATCTGCAGCAGCTGGACGGTCCACTCGACGTCGGCGAGCCCGCCGTGGCCGAGCTTGGTGTGCGTGCTGCGGTCGGCGCCGCGAGGTAGCCGCTCCTCGTCGACGCGGGCCTTGATCCGGCGGATCTCGGTGACGGTCGCGGCGTCGATGCCTGCAGCCGGGTACCGGATCGGGTCGATCATGTGCAGGAACCGCCTCCCGAGGTCCTCGTGGCCCGCCACGGCGGTCGCGCGTAGCAGCGCCTGCGCCTCCCACGGCTCCGACCAGCGCGCGTAGTAGGCGCGGTACGACTCCAGCGTGCGGACGAGCGGCCCGGACCGGCCCTCCGGCCGGAGGTCGGCGTCGACGACGAGCGCCGGGTCGGGCGTGGGCGCGGAGAGCTTGCGCCGGACCGTCTCGGCGATGCCGGTGGCCCACTTCGCGGCCTCGTGGTCGGACGCCCCGCCCACCGGCTCGCAGACGAAGAGCACGTCGGCGTCGCTGCCGTACCCCAGCTCCGCCCCGCCGAGCCGGCCCATCCCGATGACGGCGAGCCGTGCCGGCCCGGGGCCGGCCGCGCGCAGGACCGCGTCCAGCGTCGCCTGGAGCACAGCCACCCACACCGAGCTGAGCGCGGCGCACACCTCGTCGACCTCCAGCAGGCCGAGCAGGTCGGCGGACGCGACCCGCAACAGCTCGTGCCGGCGCAGTGAGCGCGCGGTGGCGGCGGCACCGTCCGGATCGTGCTGCCGGGCGACCGTGGTGCGCAGCGCCGTAGCGAAGTCCTCGGGTTCGCGGCGCAGCTCGTCGGCCTGACCCGCCACGGGCGCGGCGAGCAGTCTCAGCACCTCCGGGGCGCGCACCAGGAGGTCCGGCACCAGGGCGGACGTCCCGAGCAGGCGCATCAGCCGCCCCGCAACCAGGCCCTCGTCACGCAGCAGCCGCAGGTACCACGGGGTCTCGGCGAGCGCCTCCGACACCCGCCGGTACGCGAGCAGCCCGCGGTCGGGGTCGGGGCTCTGCGCGAGCTCGTCGAGCAGCACCGGGAGGAGCGTCTGCTGGATGGAGGCCGCCCGGGAGACACCCGAGGTGAGCGCCCGCAGGTGTCCGAGCGCACCCTCCGGCGAGGCCCACCCCAGCGCGCCGAGGCGGGCGGCCGCCGCCTTCTCCGACAGCCGCACGGTGTCGACCGGCAGCCGCGACACGGCCGTCAGCAGCGGCCGGTAGAACAGCTTCTCGTGCAGCCGGCGCACCCGCAGCACCGTGCGTGACCACTCCGCGTTCAGCACGCCGACCACGTCACGCCGCCCGTCGGGACGCAGTCCGGCAGCGCGCCCGAGCCAGCGTCGCCCGTCGACGTCGTCCTCGGCCGGCATGAGGTGGGTGCGCAGCATCCGTTGCAGCTGCAGCCGGTGCTCCAGGAGGCGCAGGAACCGGTAGGACGTGGCGAGGTCGACCCCGTCCTCGCGGCCGACGTACCCGCCGTCGGCGAGCGCGGTGAGCGCGTCGAGGGTCGACGGCAACCGCAACGCTTCGTCGTTGCGGCCGTGCACGAGCTGCAGCAGCTGCACCGCGAACTCGACGTCGCGCAGCCCGCCCACCCCGAGCTTGATCTCGCGCTCGGCGTGGTCGGGACGGATGTGCTCCTCCACCCGGCGGCGCATCGCCTGCACGTCCGCGACGAAGTCGTCACGCCCCGCCGCGTTCCACACCAGCGGGGCGACCGCGTCCGCGTACGCCGCGCCCAGCTCGGGGTCGCCCGCCACCGGCCGCGCCTTGAGCAGCGCCTGGAACTCCCAGGTCTTCGCCCACCGCTTGTAGTACGAGACGTGGCCGTCGAGCGTTCGCACCAGTGCCCCCTGCCGGCCCTCCGGCCGCAGGTTGGCGTCGACCTGGAAGCAGGCGTCACCCGCGACGCGCATGAGCCGGCTGGCCACCCTGGTCATCTGCTGGTCGGCCGGCTCGGCGACGAACACGACGTCGACGTCGCTGACGTAGTTCAGCTCGCGCCCGCCGCACTTGCCCATCGCGATCACGGCGAGCCGGCCGTCGGCGTCGTTCTCCGCCATCGCGACGGCGTGCGCCGCCTGCAGCGCAGCGGCGGCGAGGTCGGCGAGCTGGGCGGCCACGTCGGCGACGTCGAGCACGGGCAGGTCCGGCTCCCCGACCGCCGCGATGTCGGCGGCCGCCAGCACCAGCACCTCGTCGCGGTACGCCGCGCGCAGCGCGGTGACGGCCTCGGCGCCCGTGAGAACGTCCGCCCCGACCCCGACCGCCCGCAGCAGCGCCTCCCGCGCGCCCTCCCCCGGCTGCGGCGCGGACCCGGTGAGCCGGTGCCACCGGTCGGGGTGGGCCACCAGGTGGTCGACGAGCGCCGTCGAGCTGCCGAGCAGCGTGAGCAGGCGTCCCCGCAGCACCTGGTCGGCGCGCAGCGCGGCGTCCAGGTCCTGCCGGTCCGGCGTTGCGTTCAGCAGGCGTTCCGCGGAACGGAGTGCGAGGTCCGGGTCGGGGCTGCGGCCGAGCGCCGACATGATGGCCTCGGCGCCCGGGGCCGGCTTGTCCCCGGCCCACCAGCCGAGCGCGGTGACCGTGGCCTCCGCCCACGGCTCCGTGAGCCCCAGCCGGGCGAGCGAGGTACCCGTGCGCGTCACGGGGTTGATCCTGCCCCGCTGTGGCCCACATCCACAGTGTGGGTCTCGGCGAAGACCGCGACTCGCGCGCACTCAGACCGCGACTCGCGTCATTCGGACCTCGTCAGGGGACCGCGTCGAGGATCGTGCGGGTGCCCGGGTCGGTGACCCCCGCGTCCTGCCACGCGGCGCGCAGCTCGGGGCTGCCCATGTGCTCCCGGGCTTTAGCCAGGTCGTCGAACTCGAAGAGCACCACGACCTCGTGCGGGTCCTCCCGGTTGCGGAACAGGACTGTGCTGCGGCAGGTCGCCGCGGCGCGGGTGGGCCCGAGCCGGTCGAACACCTCCTTCCAGCGGTCGAACTCCTCCACCCGCTGGTGTACGAGCACATGCGGCATGATCGCTTTCCCCTTCGTCCAGGTTGTGCCAACAACTGTAGGCGAAGCTGGCCGGTTTGCCAACGTCCGTTGGTGACAATCTGCTCGGCATGCCACCGGAGGGGGACGTGTCGACGGCCGGCCCGGACCTCCGGGGTGGCAGGCTCGGCTCGTGTCCGGGCTGCTCGACGCGCCGCTCCTGAGCGGCCCCATCCAGGTCGCCGCCGGCGTCGCCGGGGTGGCGGGCGGGCTCTTCCTGCTCGCCCGCCGCTCGCGCCGCTGGTGGACGCGGACGGTGCCCGCGGTGCTGCTCGGCGCGGCCGGCCTGACCGCGCTGCTGGCGGTGCTGGTCAACCAGGTGTGGCAACCGTTCCCTGACCCGCTGCCGCTGTCGGGACTGCTGCTCGTCGGCGCCGTTCTGGCGGCGATCGGGCTGGCCGCGCTGGGCATGCGCCCCAGGCGTTGGCCGGGCCGCGCGGGCGCGGTGGTGGCGGTCGTGCTGGTGGTGCTGGGGTCCGCCCAGGGGATGAACGTCGTGTACCGCGAGTTCCCGACGCTGCGCACCGCACTGGGGCTCCCCGCCGTCGACGAGATCCCGTTCACGCAGGTCCCGCTGCGCGAGCAGGTGATCGGCACCCGGTCGGGGCTGCCGCTGTCGGCCATCTGGCGCCCGCCGGCCGGGATGCCGGCGAAGGGCATCGTCACCGAGGTGACGATCCCGGCCACGGTGTCGGGATTCGCCGCGCGGCCCGCACGGCTGTACCTGCCGCCCGCCTACCTGTCACGGCCCCGGGCCCAGCTGCCGGTGCTCGTGCTGCTGTCCGGCCAGCCGGGATCGCCCGACGACTGGCTGGACGGTGGCGGGCTCGCGGACCGGATGGACGCCTTCGCGGCCGCCCACGACGGCCTCGCCCCGGTGGTCGTGATGCCCGACCACCTCGGCACCCCGCTGGACAACCCGCTGTGCATGGACTCGCGGCTCGGCAACGCCGCCACCTACGTGTCCGTCGACGTCCCCGCCTGGATCCGCGAGACCCTGCAGGTCGACCCCGATCCATCGGGCTGGGCCATCGGCGGGTTCTCCAACGGCGGCACCTGCTCGCTGCAGATGGCCGTCAACGAGCCGCAGGTGTACCCCACCTTCGTCGACATCTCCGGCGAGGCCGAGCCGTCGCTCGGCGACCACGCCACCACCGTCCAGGCCGCGTTCGGCGGGGACGAGGCCGCCTTCGCGGCCGTCAACCCGCTCGACGTCATGGCGCGCAAGCAGTTCCCGGACACCGCGGGCTTCCTCGTCGCCGGCCAGCAGGACAGCATCTACGGACCGCAGGCCCAGCGGGTGCTCGCCGCGTGCAAGGCCGCCGGCATGGACGTGCAGCTGGACGTGAAGCCCGGCGGGCACACTTGGGAGGTGTGGGGCCCGGGCCTGGAGGACGCCCTTCCCTGGCTCGCCACCCGGCTGGGGATGACGCCGTGAACGGACTGCTGGGACTCGCCCGGTCACTGGTGCGGGTGATCCGGCGGGCGCCGCTCTCCCTCGCGTTCGTCGCGATGGTCTGGGCGTACGGCCTCGCCACGCGCAGCCTTCCCGGCGGACCGAACGACCGCCTGATGGAACGGGTCGGCACCGGCGTCCGCGCGCTGGAGGCCGGCCGCTGGTGGACCCCGCTCTCGGCGATGCTCTGGTGGGGCACCATCGGCGCGGCCGTCATCACGAGCGCGCTGGTGCTGCTCGGTGGGGCGCTGGCCGAGCACCGGATCGGGAGCTACCGCACGGCCGCCCTGCTCGTCGGGACGCAGGTCGTCGGCACGCTGGTCGCGCTGACCGCCGTCGGAGCGGGCGCGGCAGCGGGCAGCGGCTGGCCGTCCGACCTGGCCGCCGAGCTGGTCGTGGGCGCGGCCCCCGGCGCCGTCGGGCTCGTCCTCGCCGCGAGCAGCACGCTGTCGGCGCTGTGGCGGCGCAGGCTGCGACTGCTCATGCTGGCCGCGCTGGCGATGCTGGTGGCGTACTCCGGCGAGCTGCCGGAGGTCATCATGCTGTGCTCCGGCCTGGTCGGGCTCGCCGCGGGCCGGCTGCTCGGCAGGCCAGAACGGCACCCCGGCCCCGCCAGCCGCACGGAGGTGCGGGTGCTCATCGCGCTCGTGGTGGCGGCCTCGGCCGTCGGCCCGATCGTCGCCGCGATCGCGCACGCCCCGATCGGCCCGCTCTCCGTGCTGCAGTTCGTGGTGCTCTCCCCACCACCCGACGCGCTGACCGTGCAGCAGATCTGCGCCACCGGCGACGCCGACGCCTGCCGGAGCCTCCAGGCGCAGCTGCGCCTGTCCGGGATCGGCCCCGCGCTGGCGTCCGTGGTGCCGGTGCTGCTGCTACTCGTGGTCGCCGACGGGCTGCGCCACGGACGGCGCGCCGCCCTCGTCGTCGGCATCGCGCTGAACCTCGCGCTCGCCGCCCTGGGCGTGCTGCTCGCCGTGCTGGTGGTGTCCACCCCGGTCGAGCAGCTGATGGTCTACCAGGCCGCGCCAGGCGCCCGCCGGATCCTGGCGCTGACGCTGCCACCGCTACTGCCGCTCGCCGTGGCCGTGCTGCTGTGGTGGACCCGCGACCGGTTCGCCGTGCGCGCCCCCACCGGCACCTACCGCGAGCTGCTCGTCACCTCGCTGACCGTGCTCGCCGCCGTCAGCGCGGCGTACGTGCTGCTCGGCGCCGCCGTCGCCGACCAGTTCGACCGGCCGCCCACGATCGGCCGGCTGCTCGCCGACCTGCCGGAGCGCTTCCTGCCACCCGGCTACCTCGGCGAGGTCGACCCGGACTTCCTGCCCCAGGGCTACCTCGCCACCCTCCTGTTCGAGTGGACCGGCGTCGTGTTCTGGCTGGTCGTGGCCGGTGGGCTGCTCGCGACGTTCCGCCGGCCGCGCGCCGATCCCGGCGCAGGGGACGCCGAGCGGGCCCGCGAGCTGGCGCGGCGCGGCGGCTCCAACCTCGGCTGGCTCTCCACGTGGGACGGCAACTCCTACTGGTTCGACACCCACGGCGACGCGGCCATCGCCCACCGCGTGATCGGCTCCGTCGCGCTCACCACCGCCGACCCGATCGGCACGCCAACCGGCGACACCGTCGCCCGGTTCGCCGCGTTCTGCCAGGAACACGGGTGGACGCCCGCGCTCTACAGCGTCACCGACGACACCCGGAAGGCGTGCGAGGCACTGGGCTGGAGCTCGGTGCAGGTCGCCGAGGAGACCGTGCTGGCGCTGCCGGAGCTGGCCTTCACCGGGAAGAAGTGGCAGGACGTCCGCACCGCGCTCAACCGCGCCGCGAAGGCGGGGATCACCGCCGAATGGATCCGCTACGCCGAGGCCCCGCTCGCCCTCACCGACCAGATCGGGGCGATCAGCGAGGAGTGGGTGGCCGACAAGGGCCTTCCGGAGATGGGCTTCACCCTCGGCGGCCTCGACGAGCTCGCCGACCCGGAGGTCCGCTGCCTGCTCGCCGTCGACGCCGACCGCACCGTGCACGGCGTCACCAGCTGGCTGCCCGTGCACCGGGACGGGGCCGTCGTCGGCTGGACCCTCGACTTCATGCGCCGCCGCGAGAGCGGCTTCCGCGGCGTGATGGAGTTCCTCATCGCTTCGGCCGTGCTGCGGTTCCAGGAGGAGGACGCGCAGTTCCTGAGCCTGTCCGGAGCCCCGCTCGCCCGGCTCGACCGCGGCGAGCAGCCAGCGGCCCTGCAACGCCTGCTCGACGTCATCGGTCACGCACTCGAACCGGTGTACGGGTTCCGGTCGCTGCTCGCGTTCAAGGCGAAGTTCCAGCCGGAGTACCGGCCCCTGCACCTTTGCTACCCCGACCCGGCCGCACTCCCCGCCATCGGCCTTGCGATCGCCCGGGCCTACCTGCCGGAGGTCACGGCCCGCCAGTCGGCCCGGCTGCTGTCGCGGCTGCGCTGAAGTTCAGGAACGCCACGTTCCTGTCCTGCACGTTCAGGAACGTGGCGTTCCTGAACGTGGCGGAGCGTCAGGCCTCGAACTCGCCTGCGCGGATCCCCGCCAGGAACTCGCCCCAGGCGTGCGCGGAGTGGTGGTGCGGGGGCAAGGCGCGGTCCTTCGTGTCGCGGACGGCGATCCCGCCCGGGATGACCGCGACTTCGATGCAGCCGTCCCCGTTCCCACTGCTCCCGCTGAAGGTGCTCTTCCGCCAGACGACGCCGGCGGGTATCGGGGCGGGCATTGGCACCTCTCGCGGTCGCGACTACGTCTGCGCGGCCACCCGCTCGATCGACGCGACCGACTCGGGCGGCTCGAGTGCGACCGAACGCAGGTGGTCGAACACCAGCCTAGCCCTGCCGACGTCCTCCTTCTTCTCGATGTGCACCGACCCCATCGGGTGCTCGACGTACGCCATGTCGGGCTCCCCGAGCCCTTCGAAGCTCAGGACCGTGAATGCCCCGCCCATGGCGGGGTGGGCGCCGGTGCCGGTCGGCAGCACCTGCAGCTCGACCGAGTCGAGCGCCGCGGCTTCGACGAGGTGCTGGAGCTGAGCGCGCATGACTGTCGGTCCGCCTACCGGGCGGTGCAGCACCGGCTCGTCGATGATCGCCGCAAGGCGGAGCGGGTCGATGGTGGACGTGAGCCGCTCCTGCCTGATCATTCGCACTCGGATTTCGCGCTCGAGGGTCTCCTTCGAGCGACTGCGCAGCGATGACTCGAACATCGCGCGGGCGTAGTCGGAGGTCTGCAGCAGGCCGGGCACGTACGTGACCGTGAAGTCGCGGACCGTGCTGGCCTCCGCCTCCAGTGGCACGTAGCACTTGTCGTCCAGCCCGTACGCCCGCCACCAGCCTTTGACGCTGGCCTCTCGGGTGAGGTCGAGGATCTCGGTCCACCGCGCCCCGCCGACGTCGAACAGGTCGAGCATGCTGCGCACCATGTGCACGTCGACGCCCTGGTGGGCGTTCTCGATGCGGGACAGCTTGCTCGCCGAGACGTCGAGCTGCGGCGCGGCCGCCTCGATCGTCAGGCCGGCGTGCAGCCGCAGCGCACGGAGGGTGCGGGCGAGCTGACGTCTCCGGACCAGGGCACCGCTGCGCAAGCCCCACCCTCCCTGCTCTGTGCGACCGGTCGACGACTCATGGTGGCAGTGGGCGGTGCCAGGTGAAAGATCCGGCCCACGCCGGCCACCCGGACCCTCCTGGGGCATGCAGATCGAGGGGAAACCACGGGACCACATCACCGAGGCCGGGATCGTGATCGCCGGGTGGACCCGGTTGTGGTCGCAGCTGTTGGTGGTGCACGTCGCCGGGCCGGACGGGCGCTGCCGCGGCTGTCCGAGCAGCATGAACGTCGCGCCGCGCTCGCCCTGCCGGCTCGCGGAGCTGGCCGGGGCGGCGCAGCAGGCGCACCGCGCGCAGAGCCGGGAGGGGGCGGTCCGGCTCGCCCCTGATCAAGAGGTGAACCTCAGCTCCACCGCGTCGTGCACGGGGCGGTACCCGATGCGGGGGTAGAGCCGGTTGGTCGTGGGGTTGGCGAGGTCGGTGAAGAGCACTACCCGCTGCGCGCCCGCTTCGAGGGCCCATTGCGACGCGGCGGCCGTCACCGCCGCCGCGTAGCCGTGCCCGCGGTGCTCCGGCGGGGTGTAGACGGGTCCGATCCGGGATGCGCGGGCGATCACCGGCTTCGCACAGGCCTGCGCGACCGGCGCGCCGTCGACCTCCCACAGCAGCTCACCCGCGCCGAGCCGCATCGCGCGGACGACCTGCTCCTCCGCCTCCGCGGTGGTCAGCTCCTCGTGCCCGGCCTCCGTGCCGAACGCCCTGCGCCACGTCCCGAGCAGCGGGACGTCCGCTGCCTCGGCGCGGCGGACCCGGCCGGGGACCGCGCACGGGGGCGTGAGCACGTCCAGCGCGAACAAGCGCATCCGCATCACCGGCTCCGCCCGGCAGCCGGTGCGCGCCGCCCGGGCAGCGCCGAACGCATCGGCCTCGGCCACCGGTCCGCTCGCCCCGCCCGCGGCCGGATCGGCCTCCGCCAGCACCCGCTCCACCGCGGGCGCGAGCCGCGGTGGCACGGCGGAGACGAGGGTGGGGCGGCCCGGCGAGCGCAGCGCAGCGCCCGTCACCTCCCCGGCCTCGTGCACCGTGAGCAGTACCGCGCTCGGCTCACCGCCGCGGTGCATCCCGTCGAGCGCGGTGAGCGCCATGGTGTGGCGCAGCGGGTCGGCCTCCAGGAGCGGACCGGCGGCGGCGGCGAAAGCGGCCGCGTCGTCGTGCAGAACGATCTCCACGACGCCGACCTTGCCGCGTCCGCCCGGTTGCGGCAAAGCCGGTTCGCCGCAACCCGCCTCAGAGCACGGGCAGGTACGTCGCCAGCTCGTAGGGGGTGACCTGGCGGCGGTAGCCGTCCCACTCGCTGCGCTTGTTGCGCAGGAAGAAGTCGAAGACGTGCTCGCCGAGGATCTCGGCCACGAGCTCCGAGTGCTCCATGACCGTCAGCGCCTCCGTGAGGTTCTGCGGCAGCGCCTCGTACCCGAGTGCGCGGCGCTCGGTCTCGGTGAGCGACCAGACGTCGTCCTCGGTGGCGGGCGGCAGCTCGTACCCCTTCTGCACACCGGTGAGGCCGGCGCCGAGGATCACGGCGAAGGCGAGGTAGGGGTTGCACGCGCTGTCGATCGTGCGGATCTCCACCCGGCGCGTGGACGCCTTGCCCGGCGAGTACATCGGCACGCGCACCAGCGCCGACCGGTTGGCATGGCCCCACGAGACCGCGGTGGGCGCCTCGCCGCCGACGATGAGCCGCTTGTAGGAGTTCACCCACTGGTTGGTGACGGCGCTGATCTCCCGGGCGTGCCGCAGCACCCCGGCGACGAACGCCTTGCCGGTCTCGGAGAGCTCGTAGGGGTCGTCCGGGTCGTGGAAGGCGTTGCGGTCGCCCTCGAAGAGCGAGAAGTGCGTGTGCATCGCCGAGCCCGGGTGCTCGGAGAACGGCTTGGGCATGAACGACGCCCGCACGCCCTGGGTGAGCGCGACCTCCTTCACCACGTACCGGAAGGTCATGATGTTGTCGGCCATCGTGAGGGCGTCGGCGTAGCGCAGGTCGATCTCCTGCTGACCGGGCCCGCCCTCGTGGTGGCTGAACTCGACGGAGATCCCCATCGACTCGAGGGTCTCGATCGCGTTGCGCCGGAAGTGCGGTGCGACGTCGTGGCTGGACTGGTCGAAGTAGCCGCCGGAGTCGGCAGGCTCCGGCCGCGACCCGTCGGACGGCAGGCCGCGCAGCAGGTAGAACTCGATCTCCGGGTGCACGTAGCAGGTGAAGCCCGCCTCACCGGCCCGCGACAGCGCACGCCGCAGCACGTGGCGGGGGTCGGCCCACGACGGCGAGCCGTCGGGCATGGCGATGTCGCAGAACATGCGGGCGGAGTAGTGCTCGCCGGGCGCGTTCTCCCAGGGCAGCACCTGGAACGTCGAGGGGTCGGGCCGGGCCACCATGTCCGACTCGTAGACCCGCGCGAAGCCCTCGATCGCGGATCCGTCGAACCCGATGCCCTCGGCGAACGCCCCCTCCAGCTCCGCAGGCGCCACCGCGACCGACTTGAGGAACCCGAGCACGTCGGTGAACCAGAGCCGGACGAACCGGATGTCGCGTTCCTCGAGCGTGCGGAGCACGAACTCCTGCTGTCGGTCCATGGGCGCCGAGCCTAGGAACGTCGGGTTACAGACATGTTTCCTACCTACTCAACGCGTGCGATGTGAGCCACTCGCACCCCCGGACGTGCGACAGCGCCCGTCCATGCCCGGACGGGCGCTGCCATGGTCCGGCCCGCACCCTGCGGTGCGCCCCTCATTCTCACCGGCCCCACCAGCCTTTCGGTGAGGAGGCGCGGGGTGTTACTTGCGTCACCTACCGGGAGTCGGTGCGAGGCTGCAGCGGGCCCCCTCGGGTGGCAACCGCAGGTCGATGAGGTAGGCGCTGACGATGTCGTCGACGCACGTGTTGCCCTGCAGCGCCGCCGTGTGCTGCGCCCCTTCGACCGACAGCAGGCTCCCCGACAGCGCCTTCGCCAGGTCCACGCCTGCCTGGTATGGGGTGGCGGGATCGCCCGTGACCGAGACCGTGAGCGTCGGCGGCAGCCCCTCCACCTGGGGCACGTGCGGCTCGCTCGTGGGCGGCGCGGGCCAGAACGCGCACGGGTCGAGCGCGGCGACGACACCGTGGCCGTCGTCGCGGAACGGCGCCATCTCGTTGGACCGGCGGATCAGCTCGGCCTGCTCACCCCGGTCGGTGATGCGCTCCTCGTCGACGCAGCTGATGGCGACGAACGCCTCGATGCCGTTGCCGTAGTGCCCGTCCGGGTCGCGATCGTTGTACATGTCGGCGAGGCGCATCAGGATCGTGCCGTCGCCGGAGGCGAGCGTGGACAGCCCCCTCGTGAGCAGCGGCCAGAAGTCCGACAGGTACAGCGCCTGGATCGTGCCCGTCACCGCGTCCGGGTAGGAGAGCGTGCGGGCGCCGCCGTCGGCGGGCGCGGGCCGGTCCATGAGCGGCCGCGTGATCGCCTGGAAGTTGGCGGTGGCCCGCGCGGGGTCCTGACCGAGCGGGCAGTTCGGCTCCTTCGCGCAGTCGGCGGCGAAGGCGTCGAAGGCCTGCTGGAATCCTGCGCTCTGGTCGACGGTGCGCTGCACGGTGGTCTGCTCGGGGTCGAGCGCGCCGTCGAGCACGAGCGCCCGCACGTTCTGCGGGTACGCCTCCGCGTACGCGGAGCCGATGCGGGTGCCGTAGGAGTAGCCGAGGTAGGTCAGCTTCTGGTCGCCGAGGACCTGGCGCAGGATGTCGACATCACGGACCACGTCGCGGGTGCCGGCGTTCGCCAGCACGTCGGCGCCGCCGGACCGCTCGGTGCACCGCTGCGCGTACTGCTGGTTCTCCG
Organism: Pseudonocardia cypriaca; assembly: GCF_006717045.1. Lineage (NCBI taxonomy): Bacteria > Bacillati > Actinomycetota > Actinomycetes > Pseudonocardiales > Pseudonocardiaceae > Pseudonocardia > Pseudonocardia cypriaca. The sequence continues at coordinate 1,442,789 of NZ_VFPH01000001.1, read as the reverse complement.
CCTCCGTCTGCGCGACGCCCTCCGGGGACGGGTCGATGTCCAGGTCGGCGCGCTCGACCTCCCATTCGGCGTCGTTCAGGCAGTCGATGGTCGGCGTGCTCGCCCCGACGCCCCGCGGGTCGAACCCGACCACGTCGAACCGCTCGGAGAGCGGGCTTTTCGCGAGCCGCCGCGACATCGTCGCGCCGAGGCTCATCCCGGACGCCCCCGGTCCACCCGGGTTGACCAGCAACGATCCGATCCGGTCGCCCGTGGCCCGGTGCCGCAGCACGGCGACCTGGGCCGTGCGACCCTCCGGCGCGGCGTAGTCGAGCGGGACCTCGAGGCGTGCGCACTGCAGCGCCTCGTCGTCGAACGACGCGCGGTCGGCAGGGGTACTGGCGTAGTCCACGCACGGGCCCCAGCTGAGCTGCTGGTCGTAGAAGCGCGTGAGCTCGCTCGCCGGCGCCGGTTGCTGCGGGACCACCGCAGGCGCCGCCGGTTGGCTGCATCCCGACAGCGCGAGCGCGGCGGAGCAGGCGGCGACGGCGAAGGGGCGCAGAGCGTCGAGCACGGCGCCAAGCATGCCAGCGCCGGGCGTTCCGGCCCGGTGAACCGCTGCGGGCGCGTCCGGCTAGCGAAGTTCCCGGCCGTGTGAACCTCGTCCCAGCAGCACGCTCGCGCTCCGCCCGCGGTGTCACGCTTCTCCAGGTCATCACCTGACGACCCGGGGACCCGCACGGGCCTCGAGGGAGGACGGACAGCGATGTCTGAGGAGTCCCCGTACCGCACCGTCGAGCGGCCGAAGCGGGTCCGCATCCCGCACCTGCACGCTCTCAAGGAACGCGGCGAGCGCTGGGCCATGCTCACCGCCTACGACGCCTACACCGCGGAGATCTTCGACGAGGCCGGCATCAAGGTGCTCCTCGTCGGCGACTCCGCCGCCAACAACGTCTACGGCTACGAGAACACCCTGCCGGTGACAGTCGAAGAACTGTTGCCGCTGGTCAAGGCCGTGTCGCGGGGCGCTCGGAGCGCGCTCGTGGTGGCCGACCTGCCCTTCGGCAGCTACCAGACCGGCCCCGAGCAGGCGCTCACCACGTCGTTCCGCTTCATGAAGGAAGGCGGCGCGCACGCCGTGAAGCTCGAGGGCGGGGCGCGGTTCGTCCCGCAGGTCGACGCCCTCGTCGGCGCGGGCATCCCGGTGATGGCGCACCTGGGCTTCACCCCGCAGAGCGAGCACGCGCTCGGCGGGTTCCGCGTGCAGGGGCGCGGCGAGGCGGCCGACCGGCTCGTCGAGGACGCCATCGCCCTGCAGCGGGCGGGCGCGTTCGCGGTGGTGCTGGAGATGGTGCCGGCCGACGTCGCGAAGCGCGTCACGGCCGAGCTGGACATCCCGACGATCGGGATCGGCGCAGGCCCGGACTGCGACGCGCAGGTTCTCGTCTGGTCGGACATGGCCGGCATGAACCGGGGACGCAAGCCGCGGTTCGTGAAGCAGTACGCGGACGTGGGCGCGGTGCTCCTGGAGGCGGCACGCCGGTTCGGCGCGGAGGTGGCGGAAGGCCGCTACCCGGCGGAGGAGCACTCCTACACCTGATCCGACGAACGGCGCGTTGGTCGGATAGGTTCCGACGAAACGCGCCGTTCGTCGGAATGGTCAGGGGCGCAGCCCTGCTACCGGCTCGCCTGCGCGGTACAACGCCAGCATCGCGTCGGCCGGGGACTCCCGCCGGAGCCAGCGCTCGCGCAGCCGGGCGAGGCGGGTGAGGTCGGCCGGCCGGTCGGCAAGGGCCCGCTCGGCCGCGTCGAGGAGCTCGCCGGTGCCGGCGTGCACGTCGTCGTCGGCGAGCCCCACCCCGGCCACGTGCTTGTGCAGGCCCGCGTCGGGCGTGGTGCGCCGGCCGGGCAGCGTCTCGTCCAGCACCACGCCGGTGAGCAGGGAGAGCAGCTCGCCGTACAGCTCGGGATCGGGGCAGGCGTCGAACGCCTTGAACTCGATCCGGCCCACCTCTGCGGGCAGGCGCGCCACCTGGGTGAGCGACGGGTCGGCGTCGAGCTGCCCGTCCGGCCCGGAGAGGAACACGAGCGCGGCGGGCCGCACCCCGGTGCGCACCGCCGTGCGCGCCGAGAGCCCACCCCACGGCCCGCCGTCGCGGAACGGGGAGGAGAACGACAAGGGCACGAGCCACGGGCTGTAGTGGGTGAGCTTGCGCCCGGCGTCGACGACCGCCCGCTCGTCGAGGTCGGCGCAGGACAGGTTGAGGTCCGGGCCGTAGGTCGACATGTGCAGGTGCGCCGTGCGCTCCTCCGGCGAGTCCTGCCGGTGGGCCTGCTCCCACGCGTTCAGCGGCGGCTCGATCCGGTACTCCGAGCGGACCGGGTTGAACGCGATCGTCGTGGTGCGCAGCCCGGTGCGGGCCAGCTCCGCGTCCAGGAGCTGCAGGTCGGCGCTCAGCGCGGCGACGGTGTCCTCGATTGAGTCGTGGATGCGGGTGCGGATCTCGAGGCCCTTTGGGTCGCACCGGACGAGGCCACCACGCTCGTCGAACCGCTCGTAGCCCTCGACGTACCACCGCTTGCGCTTGATCCCCTGGTCACCGACGCGCAGGTCGGGGTAGTCGGCCGGGTCCTCCGGCAGCACGTCCACCACGGCCTGCAGCTCGTCGAAGGTGGTCGTCGTGTAGTCCGCGAAACCACCGCTGACGTGCACGAGCGCGATCTCGTGCTCGATGCCGTAGCGGAACGCACGCTCGGGCACCGGCCCACCTCCCGGGGTCGTCGGCGGACCGCCCGCCGCAGGCGAGAGTAGCCGCGCCGGACGGGCCGAATCAGGCCGCGGCGAACTCGATCCGGCCGGTCTCCGGATCGGCGGCGATGAGCCGCACGCGCACGACCGCGCCCGCCGTGAGCGCACCCGCGCAGTGCGCGAGCACGGGCGGGTCGGGCACGTAGATCTCGCCGCCATCGCCGTCCGCGCGCAGGACCACCCCGTCGAACTCCCGCCCGACGCTCCCGGAGAGCAGCGCGGCCTCGGTGCGGTCCATGCAGGCCCGGTCCACGCGCGAGGCCAGCGTGTCCGACTCGTCCATCGCGTCGGGCACCGTCGGCAACGCCGTCCGGAGCCACTCGGGCAGCTCGGTGCCTGCCGTGACCGCCAGGCAGACCTCCGTGGCGAACCGGTCGGCGAGCCGCCGCAGCGGGGCCGTGACGTGGGCGTACGGCGCCCCGACTCCGGCGTGCCCGGCATCGGCGGGTGGCTGCGTGCCCGCGGAGCGGTCGAACGCGCGGTAGCCCGCCCCGCGCAGCAGCGTGGTGGCCGCGCGGCGCACCGCGAGAGCGGCAGGCGTGTCCGCCGGCAACCCCGCGAGCAGCTCGGCCACCGGCGCGTCATCGGGCCAGCCGAAGCCCAGCTCGCGCGCCGCGCGGCGGAACGCGCCCAGCGAATCGGGATCCGGCGCCGGGAGCGTGCGGAGCAGGCCGACGCCGGCGTCGAGCATGATCCGGGCGGCCGCCATGCCGGTGAGCAGGGAGATCTCCGCGTTCCACGACTCCACGTCGAGCCGGCGGCGCACACGCACGGTCCAGCCGCCGGACCCGTCGGGCACGACCTCCTGCTCGGGGAGCTCCAGCTCGATCGCCCCGCGTCGCAACGCGTGCGCCCGGCGCAGCGGCCCGAGCTCGGGGAGCGCGGCGAGCGCCGGGTGCACCCGGCCCGCCGCCAGGTCGGCCTGCACGCCCGCGTAGTCCAGCCGTGCGCGCGACCGCACCACCGCCCGCTCCACGGACATCGCGACCTGCTCGCCCGCGTCGTCGAGGTCGAACGTCCACAGCACCGCCGCGCGCGGCCCGTCCGCGAGCAGGCTGGCCGCGTCCTCGGACAGCACCGGCGGGTGCAGCGGCACCGACCCGTCCGGCAGGTAGATCGTCTGCCCGCGCCGCCGCACCTCGGCGTCGAGCGCTCCGCCGGGCCGCACGACCGCTCCGAGGTCGGCGATCGCGTAGTGCACCCGGAACCCGGACCCGCGCCGCACGACGCCGACCGCCTGGTCGAGGTCCTTCGAACCCGGTGGGTCGATGGTCACCAGCTCGACGTCCGTGGCGTCCCGCCGCCCGGGCCCCGGACCGGGCCGATCCGCCGCGGCCCTCGCGGCCTCCGCCAGCACCGCGGGCGGAAAGGCGTCGGGGAGCGCGAACTCGGCGCGGACGGCGGCGAAGTCCGGGGCGGGACGCGGCGACGCATGCACGGCCGGAGCCTCCCACGGACCGCCGCGCGACCGCGACGGACGCGCACGCCCGGACTGGTCCGTCAGAGCCAGCGGGGCAGGGCGGGGAGCTTCCTGCCGGCGGAGCTGCGCAGGTCGCGGCCCTTGCTGCGCCCCAGCAGCCAGGCGGCGAGGCCGGGTGCGGGGCCGGTGACGGTCGTCGCCTCGGCCCGGTCACCGACGTCCCACGCGGAACCGTCCTCGGCCACGAGGCGCAGGGCGGGGCAGTCCGGCTTCTCCCCCATCGCGGCGGTGACGTCGGTGAGCAGTGCGACCACCATCGGGGCGGGCATGTCGGCGAACGAGGCACCGACGTCGAGGTCCACGGCGTGGATCCACATCTCCCGGGCACGCAGCCACGGGATGTCGATGGCGAGCAGGTCACGGCCCTGCGCGTTCTGGACGTGCACCGACCAGGCGGACTCCGGCATCGCCCGCACCACCTGGGCCAGCCGGTCGGACGACTCCACGACGTCCGCCCGGATCTCCACGGGCGCCCGGTGCGCACCGGCCTCGATGTCGGCGTCGCGCTGCTCGCGGCTCGCGTATGCGGGGGTACGGACGCCGGTCCGCGCCCAGGTCAGCAGGTTGATCATCGCGTCGGCGTTGCGCGCGACGTGGGTCAGGACGTGGGCCCGGCTCCACCCCGGCAGCGCGGACGGCGCCGCGAACGCGTCCTCACCCATCCGCATCATGAGGCCGCGCAGGTGGGCGGCACCGTCGCCGGCCCATGCGAGCGTGTGGGCCAGGGAGCGGGCGCCCGCAGACCTCACAGGCTGTTTCACGGCGCCGCCTCGAGGCGGCAGGTGTTGCGGCACTCGCCGATGCCCTCGATGCGGGTGACGAGCTCCGCCCCGTCCGTGAGGTAGCGCGGCGGCTTGCGGGCGTGGCCGACCCCACCGGGGGTGCCGGTAGCGATCACGTCGCCCGGGTTCAGCGTCACGATGCCGGACAGGTAGACGATCAGGTCCACCGGCGAGAACACGAGCTCCTCGGTGGAGGAGCGCTGCATCGTCTCGCCGTCGAGCACGGTGGAGACCTCCCAGCCGCCTTCCGGGAGCTCGTCGGGCGTCACGAGCCACGGCCCGAGCGGGGTGGTGCGCTCGAACGTCTTGCCCTGGAGGAACTGCGACGTGCGGCGCTGGAAGTCGCGCACGCTCACGTCGTTGAGCACGGTGTAGCCGGCGATCGCCGCTTCGGCCTGCTCCGGCGTGGCGTGCCGCACCGACCGGCCGATCACGACCGTCAGCTCGACCTCCCAGTCGATCGCCGTCGACGCGCGCGGCAGGACGATGTCGTCGTGGGCGCCGACGAGGGCCGGGGCGAACTTCGCGAAGACCGTCGGGTGGTCGGGCAGCTGGTTGCCCATCTCGAGGACGTGGTCGCGGTAGTTCAGGCCGACACAGATGATCTTCTCGGGCGACGGCACGAGCGGTGCGTAGTCCAGGCCGTCCAGCGAGTGCGACGGTCCGGCCGCCGCAGCTGCGTGCGCGGCCCAGTCGGGCCGTTCCAGGAGCGCGCGGACGTCCGCCTGCCCCGTCTCCACCGCCCCGGTCGCATCCACCCGGACGGCACGGTTGCCCGTCGCCGTCCGGATCGTCGCCAGCCTCATTCCCTCACCTCACGGGTCGTCACGGCGGGCAGTCTCGTCCAGCCGGCCGCGTGGCACACGATCGGGGGGCCGCACACCGCGGATCCGGCACCCGTGACCGAAAGACAGGAACCTGGATACCGCTGGAGCATCGGACAATGCCCAACCGGTGTTGGACCGGCATCGATCGGCGCCCCATTCTTGCGCGGGACGCGCCGACGGAGGCTGACGGTATGGGCACGCGCAGCGAGGGTCCCGCACTGGGTCGACGAAGGTTCGTGGTGCTGATGGCGGGAGTCGCGGCCACTGCGACGACGGGAGTCGCGTGCGCTCCGGCCGAGCCGGCCCGCACCGTCTTCTACGCCTCCGTCGGCGCCGAGCTCGGTTCGTACGCGGTGGACGAGAACGCGTTGACCCTCACCCGGGACGGCGTCATCCGCGCCCCCGACCTCGTGCAGTACACCTGGGTGCACCCCTCGTCACCGGTGATGTACGTGGCCTACAGCAACCGGTCCACGGCGAACGACAACCACGGCGTCGCCGCGTACCGGATCGACCGCGGAACCGGACGGCTCACCGAGCTCAACCGGCCGCTCACCCTCGACAACCGGCCGATCCACATCACCGTGCACCCCGACGGGCGCCATCTCCTGATCGCCTACAACCAGCCCTCGACCCTGACCGTGCACGCGCTGAACGCCGACGGCTCGATCGGCGACCCGGTCGACCAGCGAGAACCCGTCGACGCCGGCACCTACGCCCACCAGGTCCGGGTCCCACCGTCCTGGAACCTCGTCGTGCTCAGCGCCCGCGGCAGCGACGCCACCGCCACCGCACCCGCCGCCCCCGGAGCGCTCAAGGTGTTCCGGTTCTCCGACGGGCAGCTGTCGAACGAGGAATCGGTCACCAACGGCGACGGATCGGCCTTCGGCCCACGGCACGTGGACTTCCACCCGACGCAGCCGTGGATGTACGTCTCGATGGAGCGGAACAACGAACTGCTGACCTACGGGGTCCAGGACGACGGGATCACCCCGTCCCCGCTGTTCACGAAGGCGACGGTGGGCCGACCCGAGCTACGAGCGCCCGCGCAGTACCTCGGACCGATCCACGTCCATCCGAGCGGGAGGTTCGTCTACGTGGTCAACCGCTCCGACGGCACCGTCGACTTCGGGGGCGAGAAGGTGCACGGCCCCGGCGAGAACACCGTGGCCGTCTTCTCCATCGACGAGAACAGCGGGGAACCCGCCCTCGTCCATAGCGTCGGCATCGACGCCTACCACGCACGCACCTTCTCGATCCACCCGAGCGGGAAGATGCTGGTGACCGCGGCCGTCGCCCCGCTGTCCGAACGGAACGGCGATCAGGTGCGCGACGTGCCGGCCGGACTGTCGGTGTTCGGGATCGGCGACGACGGACGGCTGACGTTCGCGCGCAAGTACGACGTCGACGTCACCGGCGGCCCGCTGTTCTGGTGCGGCATGGTCTCGCTGTGAGCTGACCCCGACTCGCGGGGACGGGCATCCCCGGCCCCGCGAGTCGCGGTGTCAGATGGTGCCCTCCTCGACGGCCCCGACGCCGTCCGCGCCGCGGACCGGGAGCGTCGCGAACACCGCGGGAGGCTCCCGCCACGGGTCGGCCGGCTGCCCGGCCCGCGCGTCCTGCACCGCCCGCCACACCCGTTCCGGCGTGCACGGCAGGTCGACGTGCCGCACCCCGAGCGCGCTCAGCGCGTCTACAACGGCGTTCTGCACGGCCGGCGTCGAGCCCACCGTCGCCGACTCGCCGATCCCCTTCGCCCCGAGCGGGTTCAGCGGGGTGGGCGTCTCGGTGTTGGCGGTCTCGAACATCATCAGGTCGGCCGCGCTCGGCATCCGGTAGTCGGCGAGGGTGCCGGTGAGCGGCTGGCCGTCCGGGTCGTAGACGACCTCCTCGTAGAGCGCCTGCGCGATCCCCTGCGCCAGCCCGCCGTGCTGCTGGCCCTCGACCAGGAGCGGGTTGAGCACGCGCCCGCAGTCGTCAACTGCGACGTGGCGCCGCGGCGTGACCTGCCCGGTGTCCGTGTCGACCTCCACCACCGCCACGTGCGCCCCGAAGGGGAACGTGGCGCCGTCCTGGTGGAAGTCCAGCCCCGCGAAGATCTGCTCTCCGTCGGCCTCGGCCCCGCTCGCGACCTGCGCCCACGTGAGCGTCACGGACGGCACGCCGACCACGCCGAACTCGCCGTCGTCGGTGAGCTGCACGTCGTCGACCGACGCCTCCAGCATCGCGGCGGCGCGCCTGCGACCCTGTTCGAGCACGTCGTCGGCCGCGGCCCCCACGGCGTTGCCCGCCATCTGCAGCGACCGCGACCCACCCGTGCCGCCGCCGCGCGGCACCGTGGCCGTGTCGGACTGCACGAACCGGATCTTCTCCACCGGGATGCCCAGCCGGTCGCTCGCGACCATGGCGAACGCGGTGGCGTGGCCCTGGCCGTGGGCGGAGGTGCCCGCCGAGATCGTCGCCGAGCCGTCGGGGTGCACGGTGACCGAGCCGAACTCGTCGCCCGCACCGCCGGTGATCTCGACGTACACGCTGAGGCCGATCCCCAGCTGCACCGGGTCACCGGCCTCGCGACGGGCGGCCTGCTCCTCACGGAGCTTCTCGTAGTCGACGAGCCGCAGGGCCTCGCGCAGCGACAGGTCGTAGTCGCCGACGTCGTAGCGCACGCCGGAGAGGGTCTCGTACGGGAACTCGTCGGGCCGGATGAAGTTGCGCCGCCGCAGCTCGACCGGGTCCATGCCCAGCTCGGCCGCGGCGATGTCCATCATCCGCTCGATGTGCGCCGTGGCCTCCGGGCGGCCCGCGCCGCGGAAGGCGCCCATCGGCGTGGTGTTGGTGAGCGCGACCGCGCCGTCGAACGCGAGCTTCGGGATCCGGTACACGCCGGTGGCCATCGTGTGCGTGGACAGGAACACCAGGCCGCCGCCGAACCCGGCGTACGCGCCCGCGTCGCCGATGACCCGCGCCCGCAACCCGGTGATCACGCCGTCGCGCGTGAGGCCCAGCTCGTAGTAGGCGACCTGCCCGCGCCCCTGGGGCATCGACACCAGGTTCTCCGAGCGGGTCTCCACCCAGGTCACGGGCCGGCCGAGCGCCCTCGCGACCCCGACGGCCGCGGTGTGCTCGGCGAGCATGCCCGCCTTGCCCCCGAACCCGCCGCCGACGTGGGGCGCGATCACCCGCACCCGGTCCTGCTCCAGCCCGAACAGCTGCGCCGCCTGCCCGCGGAAGCCGTGCGGCATCTGCGTGGAGACCCAGATCGTGAGGTCGTGGTCAGCGCCCTCGTAGCCACAGGGGAGGACGGCGATCGCGTTGCCCTCCATGGGCATCACGGCGAGGCGCTGGTTCACCAGCCGGGCCCGCACGACCACGTCGGCGTCGGAGAGCACGTCGGCGTCTGCCGACCGCTCCCCCTTGGCGAGGTTGGTGCCCAGCTGCGGGAACTGCAGCTCCGCGTCCGGCTCGAGCGCTGCCTCCATGTCGACGACGGCGGGCAGCGGGTCGTAGTCGACCTCCACCAGCTCGACCGCGTCGACGGCGGCGGCCTTCGACTCGGCGACGATGACGGCGACCGCCTCCCCGACGAAGCGGACGCGGTCGGTGGCGAGCGGCGGGCGCGGCACGTCCTCGTTCACCACGAAGAGGCCGTGGTGGGCCGGCAGGTCGAGATCGGCGGCCGTGTACACGGCGACGACGCCCGGCGCCGCAGCTGCTGCCGAGGTGTCGATCCCGGTGATCACGGCGTGGGCGAGCGGGGAACGCACGAACGCGAGGTGCAGGACGCCTTCGAGGGCGAGGTTTCCGACGTAGGTGCTTGCGCCGGTGATGAGGTCACGGTCCTCCACGCGGCGTACGGAGGTACCGAGAATCGATCCAGGCATGCAATGACCCTACGGTCCGCGAGCGGGTGCTGCCCAGAAGTTGACGCGGGGCCGTTGTCCAGGAGAACCTCTCCCACCGGGAGACCTCGCGCGCCGGCCCGTCCGGACGCGCGCACCACGGGAGGTCGGACTGGTCGGGGGCCGGTCCGGCCTCCCGACCATTTTGCGGTTAGCTTCTGCAGGTGCCCGGTTTCCACCACACCGACGTGCTTCCCCTCGGCCAAGACGACACCGAGTACCGGCTCCTCGACCTGCCTCCGGGCCGGGTCGTCGAGGCGGCGGGCCGCACCTTCCTCGAGATCGACCCCGCCACGATCACCGCGCTCGTGCGCGAGTCGGTGCACGACATCCAGCACATGCTGCGGCCGTCGCACCTCGCGCAGCTGCGGGCGATCATCGACGACCCCGAGGCATCGCCGAACGACCGCTTCGTCGCCACGGACCTGCTGCGCAACGCCTGCGTGTCGGCGGGCGGTGTGCTGCCGATGTGCCAGGACACCGGCACCGCGATCGTCGTGGCCAAGCGCACCGAGACCGTGCTCACCGGCGGCGACGACGAGCGCGCCATCTCCCGGGGCGTCTTCGAGGCTTACGACGAGCTGAACCTGCGCTACTCGCAGATGGCGCCCGTCTCGTTCTGGGATGAGAAGAACACCGGCACGAACCTGCCCGCCCAGGTGGAGCTGTACACCGCGCCGGGACAGGCGCCGAAGTACGAGCTCCTGGTGATGGCCAAGGGCGGGGGCTCGGCGAACAAGACCTTCCTCTACCAGGAGACGAAGGCGCTGCTGAACCCGAAGAAGCTCGCGGCGTTCCTCGACGAGAAGCTGCGCTCGCTCGGCACCGCCGCCTGCCCGCCGTACCACCTCGCGGTGGTCGTGGGTGGCATGTCGGCCGAGTACACGCTCAAGGTGGCCAAGCTCGCCTCCGCCCGCTACCTGGACACCCTGCCGACCGAGGGCTCGGAGCTGGGGCACGCGTTCCGCGACCACGACCTCGAGCAGCAGGTGCTGGAGCTGACCCGCGGGTTCGGCATCGGCGCGCAGTTCGGCGGCAAGTACTTCTGCCACGACGTGCGCGTGATCCGCCTCCCCCGCCACGGCGCCTCGCTGCCGGTCGGGATCGCCGTGTCCTGCTCCGCCGACCGCCAGGCCAAGGCCAAGATCACCCCGGAGGGGGTGTTCCTCGAGCAGCTGGAACGCGACCCGGCCCGGTTCCTGCCCGAGACCACGACCGAGGACCTGTCCGACGAGGTCGTGCGCGTCGATCTCAACCGGCCGATGGCCGAGATCCGCGCGCAGCTGTCGACCCTCCCGGTGAAGACGCGCGTGTCGCTCACCGGCCCGCTCGTCGTGGCCCGCGACATCGCCCACGCCAAGATCGCCGAGCGGCTCGATGCGGGCGAGCCGATGCCGCAGTACCTGCGCGACCACCCCGTCTACTACGCCGGGCCGGCCAAGACACCCGAGGGCTACGCCTCCGGCTCCTTCGGCCCGACCACCGCGGGACGCATGGACTCCTACGTCGAGCAGTTCCAGGCCGCGGGCGGCTCGCTCGTGATGCTGGCCAAGGGGAACCGGTCGAAGCAGGTGACCACCGCCTGCTCGGCGTACGGCGGGTTCTACCTCGGCTCGATCGGCGGTCCCGCCGCCCGGCTCGCCCAGGACTGCATCCGCAAGGTCGAGGTGCTCGAGTACCCCGAGCTCGGGATGGAAGCGGTCTGGCGCATCGAGGTGGAGGACTTCCCCGCCTTCGTGGTGGTGGACGACAAGGGCAACGACTTCTTCGCCGAGGTGAGCCGGCCGACGATGCAGGTCTCCTTCCGCCGGTAGGGCACGCGCTACGACAGCCGGCGGGGCCCGCTGTCCTGCCGGGTGGGCGGCGGGCCGAGGACGATGCGCGCGCCCGTGACGAACGCGCCCGCGGGCGAGGTGAGCACCGGGTCGAGCACGAGGGAACGCACCTCGGGCAGGTCCTCGGCGATCCGCCCCACCCGCAGCACCAGGTCCTCGAGCGCGGCCAGGTCGACCGGCTCGGTGCCGCGGTAGCCGGCCAGCAGCGGCGCCGCCCGCGGGGCGCGCACCAGCGAGGCCGCGTCCTGGTCGGACACCGGGACGACCCGGAACGCACGGTCGCCGAGCAGCTCGGTGGCCATCCCGGACAGCCCGAACGACAGCAACGACCCGAACGACGGGTCCTCGACGATCTCCAGCACGCAGGAGATCCCCTTCGGGGCCATCCGCTGCACGTAGACCTCGCTCTGCCCGGTGAGCCGGGCGAGGTCGGCGTGGGCGCGGCGGACACCGGACGGGTCGTCCAGGTCGAGCCGGACCCCCACCTGGTCGGTGCGGTGGCGCCAGCGGTCGCCGACCGCCTTGATCGCCACCGGGTAGCCCAGCTCCTCGGCCGCCGCGACCGCCGCCTCGGAGTCGGTCACCACGCGGAAGTCGGTGACCGGGATGCCGTAGCAGGCCAGCAGCTCCACACTCTCGGCGTCGCCGAGCCGGTGGGAGTGCTCGGCGCCGAGGCGGGCGACCACGGCCCGGGCCCGCTCCGTGTCGATCCCCGGCGGGCTGAGGAACTCCCCCACCGGGCGCGCCCGCCAGCTCGCGTAGCGGCTGACCCGCGCGAGCGCCGCCGCGGCCCGCTCCGGGCTGGGGTAGCTCGGCACCGATCCGGGCCCCGGCGAGCCGTCCTCCCCGGCCACCGACAGCTCCGCCGGCACGCCCTCGGCGGCGAGGAACACCGCGACCACCGGCTTGTCCGACCCCGCCACGGCCTCCCGCAGCGCCCGCGCGTACTCCGCACCGGGAATCGCGATGGGCGGGACGAACACGGCGATGAGGGCATCGGCCCCGCCTGCCTCTCCGCCCGTTGTTCCGTCCTCCTGGTCGTCCCGGATCGCGTGGGCGACCGCGGCGGCGAACTCCTCGGGCGGTGCCGCGGTGCCGACGTCGACCGGCGGGCCCGCGAGCTCCATCCCGCCGTCGAGCAGCGCGTCGGCGACCAGGACGCCCAGTGCGCTGGAGTTGCCCACCACCGCGACCCGCGGCCCGGCCGGGAGCGGCTGGTAGGCGAGCAGGAGGGCCGTGTCGAACAGCTGGGTGAGCGTCTCGACCCGGATCACGCCCGCCTGCTCGAACAGCGCCCGGACGCTGGCCTCGTCGATCTCCGCTGCGCTCGCCGCCAGCGCCGCCGTGGGGCCGGAGTGGCGCCCGCTCTTCACCGCGACGATCGGCTTGGTGCGCGCGAGCCGCCGCGCCAGCCGGGCGAACTTGCGCGGGTTGCCGAACGTCTCGAGGTAGAGCAGGACAACGTCGGTGTTCGGGTCGGTCTGCCAGTACTGCAGCAGGTCGTTGCCCGACAGGTCGGCCCGGTTGCCCGCCGAGACGAAGGTGGACAGGCCCAGCCCGCGTTCCTTCGCCGCGGCGAGGATCGCGATGCCCAGCGCACCGGACTGCGAGAAGAAGCCGACCCGGCCCGCACCGGGCAGGTCGGGGGCGAGGGTGGCGTTGAGCCGCACCGCCGGATCGTTGTTGACCACTCCGAGCGCGTTCGGCCCGATCACCCGCATGCCGTGCGCCCTGGCCTCGGCCACCAGGCGCCGCTCCGCGACGACACCGCTCCCACCCACGTCGGCGAACCCCGCGCTCACCACGACGAGCGTGGTGACGCCCTTCTCGAGGCAGGAGTCCATCACCTCGTCGATGCCCGCGGCGGGCACCGCCACCACGGCCAGGTCGACCTCGTCGGGGATGTCGGTGACCGACGCGTACGCCCGCACGCCTCGCACCGAGCGGGTGGCCGGGTTCACCGGGTAGACGGGCCCGGTGAAGTTGGCGCGCAGCAGGTTGGCCAGCACGGCGTGCCCGATCTTCGACGGGTCGGTGGACGCCCCGATCACGGCCACCGAAGTGGGGTGCAGCGCGTTGTGCACGCTGCGGGCCTCGGCCCGCTGCTCCCGGGAGTCGCGAACGGCGAGCGAGCGCTCCGTGGGGTCGATGTCGAACTCCAGGTGCAGCACGCCCTCGGCGAACTCCCGGCTCACCTGGTAGCCGGCGTCGCGGAAGACCCGGACCATCTGGTGGTTCTCCACCAGCACCTCGGCCTCGAACCGGCGCAGGCCGTTCTCCCGGGCGGCCGCCGCGAGGTGCTCCAGCAGGATCGAACCGAGGCCGCGACGCTGGTGGTCGTCGCGCGCGACGAACGCGACCTCGGCCGACTCGACCCGCCCGCCCGGCCCCGGCAGCCCCTCGTACCGCCCCACCGCGATGATCTCGTCGCCGAGCAGGCAGATGAGCGCCACCCGCGTGCGGTGGTCGACGTTGGTGAACCGCTCGAGGTCGCGCGGTGGGATCCGCGGGTACGGCCCGAAGTAGCGCAGGTAGCGGGTGCGCTCCGAGAGGCTCTGGTGGAACCGCAGCAGCGCGTCGGCGTCGCCGGGCAGGATCGGGCGCAGGTGCACTATGCCCCCGTCGGAGGCCACGACATCTGCCTCCCAGTGACGCGGGTACCCCGGGTCGGATTCCGGCACCGCCGTGTCGCTGCTCGTGGTCATGCCCGTCAGTCCCTCGGATCGTCGGGGTCGAGGCCGTGCAGCGGGAAGACCGCCCGCCTCGTGTCCAGCACGGCGGTGTCGACGCGGTCGGCGCCCTCCGTCCACGGGACGTACCCGGTATCGCCGCCGTCGGTCATCGAGATCGGCAGCTGCTGGCCGGTGAGGCTCGCCGCGTGGGCCACCCAGCCGGCTGGCAGCGGGCGGTCCGGCTCGACGTCGCGGTCGAGCACGGTGGCGATCAGGTGGGTCCAGGACCGGGGCACCACGCGGAAGAGCCCGTACCCGCCGCCGCCGACGGCGAGCCACTTGCCGCCCGCGGTGTGGACGGCGAGCTCACGCAGCGCGCGGTAGATGGTGCGGTGGCCGTCGACCGTGAGCCCGAGGTCGGCGAGCGGGTCCTCGACGTGGGTGTCGACGCCGCACTGCGTGACCAGGATCTGCGGCCGGAACTCCGCCAGCAGCGACGGCACCACCGCGTGGAAGGCGCGCAGCCAGCTCGAGTCGGGCGTGCCCGGCGGCAGCGGCACGTTGACCGCGCACCCCTCGGCGTCGCCCTCGCCGTACTCCCCCGGCCACCCGGTGCCCGGCCACAGCGTCATCGGGTGCTGGTGCAGCGAGATGGTGAGCACGCGGGGATCGGCGTAGAACGCGGCCTGCACGCCGTCGCCGTGGTGGACGTCGACGTCGATGTAGGCGACGCGGTCGAAGCCGTGGTCGAGCAGCCACGAGATGGCCACCGCACAGTCGTTGTACACGCAGAACCCCGACGCGCGGTCGCGCATCGCGTGGTGCAGCCCGCCCGCGATGTTGACCGCGCGGTCGGCGCGGCCCTCGGCGATCTCGCGCGCCGCGAGCAGCGACCCGCCGCAGACGAGCGCGCTGGCCTCGTGCATCCCGAGGAAGATCGGGTTGTCCTCGGTGCCCAGCCCGTGGCCCACCCCGAACGGGT
Source organism: Pseudonocardia cypriaca (assembly GCF_006717045.1). Lineage (NCBI taxonomy): Bacteria > Bacillati > Actinomycetota > Actinomycetes > Pseudonocardiales > Pseudonocardiaceae > Pseudonocardia > Pseudonocardia cypriaca. The sequence goes on along the minus strand of NZ_VFPH01000001.1, from coordinate 1,427,524 downwards.
GCTCGGGCGCCGACTTCACGGCCGTGAGGTACGACGGGACGTGCACCCGCTGCACCTCCTCGTCGGGGGCCTGCTCCGGCACCAGTGGCTCGACGCCCTCGAGCACGCCGAGCTCGGTGGCCAGCCGCATCGTGAGGTCCAGCCGGACCGGGTCGAGCGGGTGGTCGCCGCCGAGGTCGTAGGCCAGGAAGTCGGGGGTCCACACGACCGCGGCCCGCGTGCTCACGGCGCGGCCCCCGTGGCCACGGGCCGCTGCGGATCGGCGGACCAGTTCGACCACGAACCGACGTACAGCGGGACCGGTCGCTCCGGCGAGCGGAACCCGGCGTGCTCCGCGGCGAGCACGAGCGCAGCGGCGGTGGCGCCCGACCCGCAGTAGGCGCCGACCTCGCCCTCACCGGCCTCCGCCAGCCCGCCCAACCACTCGGCCAGCGCCGCGGGCGGGAGCCAGCGACCGTCGGACCCGAGGACGTCGGTGGCCGGCGCGTTGCGGGCGCCCGGGATGTGGCCGGCCTTCGGGTCGACCGGCTCGTGCTCACCCCGGTAGCGCTCCGGCGCGCGGGCGTCGAGCAGCACGCCGCTGCGGGCGAGCGCCGCCGCCTCGTCGGCGTCGAGCACCGGCATGCCGCCGGGCCGGACCGTGACGTCGCCCGGGGCGGGCCGGGACGGCTCGGCGGTGGTGGGCAGCCCCGCGTCGACCCAGCCCCGGAACCCGCCGTCGAGCACCGCGACCGTGCCAGGGGCGAACCCGGCCCACCGCAGCAGCCACCAGGCCCGGGCGGCCTGCACGCCCTGGGCGTCGTCGTGGGCGACGACCAACGAGTCGTCGCGCACCCCTGCCCTGCGGAGCGCGGCCTGCAGCCGCTCGACCGACGGCAGCGGGTGCCGGCCGGCCGGCCCCGGCGGGTCGGCCAGGTCGGTGTCCATGTCGACGAAGACGGCTCCGGGGATGTGCGCAGCGTCGTGGTCGGGCCGGGCAGGCGGACCGCCGAGCCGCCACCGCACGTCGAGCACCACCGGGCGCCGAGCGGGATCCGGATCGGCGAGGAGCTCGGCGAGCCGGGAGGGGGCGAGCAGCGGATCGATCGGTGCGAACACCCGGTCATCCTGCCCGGGATGGCGGGGCTGCTGCGAGCGGTTGCACCGATAGAATGGGCCTTGACGGAAGGGCTGGGGGCGTGAACGAGCTCATCGATACCACCGAGATGTACCTCCGCACTATCTACGAACTCGAGGAGGAGGGTGTCGTCCCGCTGCGCGCGCGCATCGCGGAACGACTCGCTCAGAGCGGCCCGACGGTGAGCCAGACCGTGGCCCGGATGGAACGGGACGGGCTGGTGGTGGTGGCGGGCGACCGGCACCTCGAGCTCACCGAGGCCGGCCGCTCGCGCGCGGTGGCCGTGATGCGCAAGCACCGGCTCGCGGAGCGGCTGCTCGTGGACGTGATCGGGCTCGAGTGGGAGTTCGTGCACGCCGAGGCCTGCCGCTGGGAGCACGTGATGAGCGAGGCGGTCGAGCGCAAGCTCGTGAAGCTGCTCGACAACCCCACCACCTCCCCCTACGGCAACCCGATCCCCGGCCTCGACGAGCTCGTGAACACGCCCGACCCCGCCACCGGCACGCGTTCCGCCTCCGCGCCACCGGTGCTGGAGGTCGGCCTGCAGCGGCTCGACGAGTTCGCCCGCCGCGGCGGCGGGCCGGTGGAGGTGCGCCGCATCGCCGAGCACGTGCAGGTGGACGCCGACCTCATGGCCGACCTGAAGACGGCCGGCATCGTGCCCGGGCAGGACGTGGACGTGGACGCCATCTCCCGCTTCGGTGACGCCGTGACGGTGGCGAGCAACGGTGCCTCGGCCTCGGTGGCGCCGCTCATCGCCCACGCGGTGCTCGTGCGGGCGCGCTGACGCGAGCCCTCCGGGGACAGCGGTGCGCGTCGTGAGACGGTGGGTCGCGACGTGCGACAGCCGTGGGACGCGCGCCGAACCCCGAGGAGGAGTCCTGTGAAGCTGCTCGTGACCGGTGGCGCCGGCTACGTCGGCAGCGTGTGCGCCGCCCACCTGGTGGACGCGGGCCACGACGTGACGGTGCTCGACGACCTGTCCACCGGGCACAAGGACGCCGTGCCGGACGGCGCGCGGTTCGTGGAGGCCGACCTGGCCGACGCGGCCGACGACGTGCTGGCCGAGGGGTTCGACGGCGTGCTGCACTTCGCGGCCAAGTCGCTCGTGGGGGAATCGGTGCAGCGCCCGGAGCTGTACTGGAACGGCAACGTGGTGACGAGCTTCCGGCTGCTCGAGGCCATGCGCCGGCACCGAACGCCCCGCCTGGTGTTCTCCTCCACCGCCGCGACCTACGGCGAGCCGGAGCAGGTGCCGATCCGCGAGGACGCTCCCACCAGGCCGACCAACCCGTACGGCGCGAGCAAGCTCGCCATCGACCACGCCATCCGCTCCTACGCGGTGGCGCACGGGCTGGCCGCGGTGAGCCTGCGGTACTTCAACGTGGCCGGGGCCCACGGCCGCTTCGGCGAGCGGCACGCGGTGGAGACCCACCTGATCCCGCTCGTGCTGCAGGTGGCCATGGGCAGCCGCGACGCCGTGCAGGTGTACGGCGAGGACTGGCCGACGCCGGACGGCACGTGCGTGCGCGACTACATCCACGTGGACGACCTCGCCGACGCCCACCTCCTGGCGCTCGACCACGCTGAGCCGGGGCGGCACGCGATCTACAACCTGGGCTCGGGCAGCGGCTTCTCGGTGCGCGAGGTGGTGGAGGCCTGCCGCGCCGTGACCGGGCACCCGATCCCCGCCGTGTCCGCCCCTCGCCGGGCAGGCGACCCCGCCGTGCTCATCGCCTCGAGCGCCGCCGCGCAGGCCGAGCTGGGCTGGCGGCCGCACCGCACGGACCTCGCCACGATCGTGGGCGACGCCTGGGAGTTCACCCGGAGCAGGACGGCCTGACCGGGCGTTCACCGCGAGTCCCGCGTGAGCACCTCGCGGATCGCGGACGGCCGGAGCCCGGCCATGGCGGCGCGGCGGACCAGCGCGGCGAACGCGTGACCCGGCCACGCCCCCTCCGCGCGGTCGAGCGCGACGTTGGCGAGCGCACCGTCGCCGCGCAGCAACGCCGACATCGCCAGCAGTGCTGCCGGCTCCGCGGCCTCCGGATCGGGGGTCTCCCGGGTCAGCGCGGCCCACAGCTGCTCGGCCGCCGCCGCGTGCGGCCCGGCACACCGCCGGAGGGCCGTGGCGCGCACCTCGTCGATCCCGAGGGCGGTGGCCAGGGCGAGGACGCGAGCGTCGGACAGCTCGAGGCGCCCGGCCGCGGCGTCGGCGAGCGCCGTGTGGAGGACGTCGATCCCGGCGGAGGCCTCGACGACGATCGGGCCGTCGTCGACCGGATCCCCGTCCGTCGCCCTGATCAACATCTCCTCGCGGCGGCGGATCCGCGCTGCGTCGGCGGGAGCGACGAACGCGGTGAGCTCGGCCCGATCGGCGAGCACCACCCTGCCCTCCGCCACCACCGCGGCGACGAACGCAGTGCCGCTGGGGTCCGGGACGAGCCCCGCGCAGCTGCACGGCTCGTAGCAGGCCCAGCGGGCGCCTCCGGCGGTGCGCTCGGCCCACACCATGGCCTGGAGCGGGACGTGCCGCGCCTCCAGTGCCGACGCCACGCGGCCGGCGAGCAGGAGGTGCGGGAGCACCTCGGGCGGATCGCCGGACTCGCTGACCACGAGGGCGACGGCTCCCGCCGGCTCGTCGAGGAGCACCCCGCTCACGGCGGAGGCCGCGATGAGCTCGGCGTGCTCGGCGTGGTCCGGATGCTCGGGTGGCGGCAGGTCGACCCGGAGCGTGAGGCCGAGCCTGCGGCCGGACCGGCCACCCGTGGCGATGAGCACGAGCGACTCGCGGGGGTGGAACCCGAGCATGGCCGGGACCGCGGCCACCAGCTCGCCCTGGTCGCGGACGCGGAGCACGGGGTGGCTGTCGACCGGGAGCTGTTCGGCGGGAGGCGTCATGCGGCGAGAATGCGTCGCGTTTCGGCGGGTGCGGGGGCGTTGCTCCGTTCGGCTGTGGGCAACTCGGAGCTGAACGGGCTGGATCGGCGCGAGGTGGACAACCTCCGTTCGCTCTCGCCGATCTTGTCGTCGACGACTGTTAACCTCCCGCGCTTGCCGCGGGGCGGCAGTACGGCAACGCTGTCCTCCTGCGGGGCGTGAACGGCCCGCCGACCGTGGGGAGGAGCGCCGCGTGTACGACTACGACCTGCTCGTGATCGGCTCGGGCCCGGGTGGCCAGAAGGCAGCGATCGCCGGTGCGAAGCTGGGCAAGCGAGTCTGCGTCGCGGAGCGCCGGAACATGATGGGCGGCGTCTGCGTCAACACCGGCACGATCCCGTCCAAGACGCTGCGGGAGGCGGTGCTGTACCTCACCGGCTTCGCGCAGCGCGACATGTACGGCGCGAGCTACCGCGTCAAGAGCGAGATCACCATCGCCGACCTGCTGGCACGCACGCAGCACGTGGTCGGCCGCGAGGTCGAGGTGATCCGCAACCAGCTGCTGCGCAACCACGTCGAGATCATCGGCGGCACCGCCCGGTTCGAGGACGAGCACACCGTCACCGTGCAGGGCGACGCCCGCGGCGACCGCAGCACGGTCACGGCCGAGAACATCGTGATCGCCACCGGCACGAAGCCCGCTCGTCCATCCGAGGTCGAGTTCGACGACGAGCACGTGCTCGACTCCGACGGCGTGCTCAAGCTGCAGCGGGTGCCCGGGTCGATGGTGGTCGTCGGCGCAGGCGTGATCGGGATCGAGTACGCGTCGATGTTCGCCGCGCTCGGCACCCGGGTCACGGTGGTCGAGAAGCGGCCGTCGATGCTGGACTTCTGCGATCCCGAGGTGGTCGAGTCGCTGAAGTTCCACCTGCGCGACCAGTCCGTCACGTTCCGGTTCGGCGAGGAGGTCTCGAAGGTCGAGGTGACGCCGCGGGGCACGCTCACCAGCCTGGCCAGCGGGAAGCGGATCGCGGCCGACATGGTGATGTACTCGGCTGGCCGCCAGGGCGTGACCGACGAGCTCGACCTCGAGAAGGCCGGGCTGGCCGCGGACCGGCGCGGCCGCATCACGGTGGACAAGGAGTACCGCACCGAGGTGCCGCACATCTTCGCCGTCGGCGACGTGATCGGCTTCCCCGCGCTCGCCGCCACCAGCATGGACCAGGGCCGGCTCGCGGCCTACCACGCGTTCGGCGAGCCGGCCCGCGAGCTGCAGGAGCTGCAGCCGATCGGCATCTACACCGTGCCGGAGATCTCCTTCTGCGGCCGCACCGAGGAGGAGCTGACGTCCGCGGCCGTGCCGTACGAGGTGGGGATGTCGCGCTACCGGGAGCTGGCGCGCGGCGCGATCGTCGGCGACTCCTACGGGATGCTCAAGCTGCTCGTCTCCACCGACGACCGCACCCTGCTGGGCGTGCACGTCTTCGGCACCGGCGCCACCGACCTCGTGCACATCGGCCAGGCGATCATGGGGTGCGGCGGCACCGTCGACTACCTCGTCGACACGGTGCTCAACTACCCGACGCTCTCCGAGGCGTACAAGGTGGCCGCCCTGGATGCGACCAACAAGATCCGCGCGCTGGATGTGTTCGGCAACGAGCCGGCGTGACCGCGGAGCTCAGTAGCCGATGGCGTGCTGGTCGAGCCACGGACGCGGGTTGATCTTGTTGCCGTTCGGCGTGATCACCTCGATGTGCAGGTGCGGTCCCGTGGAGTGACCACGGTTGCCCACCTCGGCGATCTGCTCGCCGGCCGCGACCCGCTGGCCCTCGCGGACCAGCGAGCGGTTGATGTGGCCGTACACGGTGACCGTGCCGTCGTCGTGGCGCACCCGGACCCACAGGCCGAAGCCGCTCGCGGGACCGGTCTCGATCACGGTGCCCGCCAGCGGGGCGCGGATCGGGGTGCCGATCGGGGCGGCGATGTCGAGGCCCTGGTGGGCGCGTCCCCAGCGGGATCCGAACCCGGACGTCACGCGTCCGGCGATCATCTGCAGGGCGCTGCCGGCCGAGGTGGCCGCAGCCTTTTCCGCAGCCTTCTTCGCGGCCTCCGCGGCCACGCGCGCGGCCTCCGCCGCCTTGGCCTCCTCGGCGGCACGAGCCGCCGCCTCGGCCTCGGCGGCCGCGCGCTGCATGTCGGCGGCCTTGACCACCGACGCCGCGTCCGCCACGGCGAACTCGGCCGGCAGATCGGCCGCCACCTCGGGAACCACCGGCGCGAACGCCACCGACGCCGCTTCGGTGACGTCCGGCGCCTCCGCGGGCTCCGCGGCGGATCCGCTGCCGAACAGCTCCTCGACGGCGACGCGCAACGCGGCGCCGTCGGCAGCGACGGGGAGGGTCTGGGCGAGAGCGTGCTGGGCCGTGGCCGCGATCGCTCCGCCTGCCACGACGGTGGCGACGAATCGTGCGGGCAGCGACGAGGTCAACTGCTGGACGGGTATCGACCGGTGCGCGCCACCGACCCCCGCTGCCGCCAGTGCGGCGGACAGCGGGGGCCCGAGGTGCGCGTGCCGGCCCTGGGGGGAGCGGTGCCGAGCCACGACCTTTCCTTCCGGATCTCTTGGCGACCCGGCCGGACGTCCCGCTCGGGGGTGCGGGGCGGACCGTCGGGGGGCGGTGCGGTCCGTGTCCGGTTTTCGTGACCGGGTCGTTATCGATCCACGAGCAACGTTAACGGCCGTCGAGCGTTCTACAACGCGTCGGGACGCGAGCTGAGGTCGTCGGCCGAGGTCGCGCGCCGAGCGGCTGGTCACCCCGACCAGCGGCATCGGGGCCCGTCGACCGCCCGCCGTTCACCGCATGGTCACGTCCTGTCCCCCGCCGACGACCGCTCAGCACGTCGTTGAGAGGACAACGACGCGCATCGGTACCGGCGAACGGGGCATCCTCGCCCGCCGATCACCGCAGCTGCTGCGACGGGCGGCGATCGCCGATGATCAGGAACGAGTGGAACCGCGCCCGTCAAGCGCGGCGAACCGATCTCCCAACCGATGTCCCCACCCCCACCGTCCGGGTACCGTTGAGCCGCCGGCGCGCGAGGGGAGCGAGGTGTTCCGCAGGTCAGACCGTGGAGGCGAACTCCCCGACGAGCGCGTCCTGGCCGCGCGCAACGCGGCCACCCAGGCCTTCCTCGCCCTGGACGACGAGCAGCGCGCCGTCGCCGACACCGTGCGCACGGCGGCCGAGCTGGGCACCGGCTCCCGCCTCGCGCAGGAGTGGAACGAGATCGCGGCGGCGGGCGACGCCGCCACCAGCGCGTACCTCACCGCAACCCAGGAGCACCCGCTCGACGGCACCCGCCCCGTCCGCGGCGCACGGGATGCCGACGAGAAGGCGCTGCGCGAGATCGAGCGGGCCCGGGAGGCGATCCGCCGGTTCCGGGCGACGCACGCGCGCACGCTCGACGAGGCCGAGTTCGCGCTGAAGAACCTGCCGCGCATCGTGCAGGAGGCGCGCACCACCCTCGTCGACGCACGCGCGGCCGTGCAGAACGCTGCCGCGTCGGGCGTGCGGTCGCGGCGGGCCGAGGAGCGGCTCGCCGAGGCCGAACGCGCCGCCACCGCGCTGGATGCGCCGGTGAGCGGGCTGCGGGAGCGCCGGGACGCCGCGCAGCGCACCCTCGAGCTCGCCCGCTCTGCTGCGGCGCTCGCCGCCGAGGCACCCCGCACCGCGCAGCAGGTGCGGTCCGCACTGGCCAGCATCGCCACCCGCCGGTCCGCCGCGGAGACCAAGGCGGGCCGCATCCCGCCGTCGCTCTCGGCACTGCGGCGGGAGTTCTCCGAGCCCTGCTCCCGCGACCTGACCAACGCCGAGGCCGCCGCGCGTGCCGCCATCGCCGACGCCGAGCGCGCGATCACCGGGGCCGGTCGCCTCGCCGACGCGGGCGACTGGGACGAGGCGGCCGACCAGGTCAGCGCCGCCCGCTCCGCGCTCGCTCGCGCCGAGGAGCGGCACGACGCGGTCGTCGACCGGCTCGCCGCGCTGCGCGACATCCGCGCCGACCCGGCCCGCTACGCCGCCGACGCCCGCTTCGTGGTGCGCGACGCACAACGCCTCGTGGTGGACCGCGGCCTCGTGCGGGAGTACGGCGCGATCCTCGACGCGCAGTCGGTGCGGCTGGAGAACGCCCAGCAGCGGCTGACCGGCGTGCACCCCGACTACTGGCTCTACCTCACCGAACTGCGCGGCATCCGCGAGCGGGTGCGCGAGCTGGTCGGGCGGGTGCGCCGCCATGGATGACGATCTCGACCTCCGCGCCGAGCGCAACCTCGCCGTGCACGCGAGCCACCTGCACCTCGACACCCCGGGGATGGCGGTGCACGACCCGGGCGACGTCCTGATCGCCGACAGCGGGTTGCCCGACGACACCTACAACATCGTGGCCATGGCGCGGTTCGAGCCTGCGGTGGCCGACCGGCGGATCGCCGACGTCGTCGCCCGTCTCGAGGCCACGAGGCGACCCTTCTCCTGGTGGGTCGGCCCTGCCTCGCGACCGGCCGACCTCTCCGCCCGGCTGTCTGCGGCGGGCCTGCCCGCGGTGGAGAGCGAGACCGCCATGCACGCGGACCTGACCCGGCTGCCCCCGGCGGCCGTCCCGGACGATCTGGAGGTCAGGCCCGTCACCACGGCGGCCCAGCTGGCCGACTACGCCACGGTCCTCGCCGCGAACTGGGACCCACCGGCGCCGACCGTGCTGCGGTTCGCGGAGCTCACGGCTCCGGCGGCCCTCGCCGCCGGCGGCAGGGTCCGCTACTTCGTCGGCTACCACGACGGGATGCCGGTCGCCTCCGCCGAGGTGTGCTACGGCGGAGGGGTCGCGGGCATCTACAACATCTCCACGCTGGCGGCCTGGCGGCGGCGGGGGTACGGAACCGCACTGACCCTGGCCCCCCTGCACGCCGCGCTGGCCGACGGCTACCGGTACGCGGTCCTCCAGGCCTCGGCCGACGGCGAACCGGTGTACCGGGCCATCGGGTTCCGCGCCACGGGCCGGTTCGTCGAGCACAAGGCCGGGTCGTGACAGAGCTCGGTGGTGGACCCGACCCGGCCGGGCGCGTCCGCCCGGCAGCGGCACCCCGCCTACGCAGATCCGCGTAGCTCGCATCCGGCGAGGTCCGCTGCGTTCACGGGGCCGCTAGCCTCGGCGATCATGATCGGTCGGAGCGGGCACGGTGCGCTGCCGACCGGTCGCGTCGCCGCCGTGGCGGCGGGGCTCGCGGTCGTGGTGCCGGCCGGGACCGCGCTCGTCGCCCGCCTCCAGCCGCAGGCGGTGTTCGACGTCCGCGGGGTCGCGGCGATCCTGGTCGCCGCGGTGGCGTGGAGCTGGCACGGGCGGGCGCCCGCGATCTCTGCTGCCGCCGTCGTCGCCACCGTGGTCGGCTACGTGCTCGCGGGCCAGCCCTACGGGCCGATCCTGTTCTTCGTCGTGCTCGCGAGCTTCGCACTCGCCCGGCGGCGCAAGGCCCGCGTGACCGTGCCCGTCTGCGTCGGGGCCGGCCTGGCGCTGGCCTTTGCGTTGTGGACCCGGCTCGACACGCAGCCCGCCCACCTGGTCTGGACGCTCCTGCTGGCGTGGCCGACCGGGTTCGTTGCGGTTCCCGCGCTGGCCGGGGCGCTGACGCGCACCCGGGCGGAGGCCATGGCGCGCGAGCGCGCCACGCTGATCGCGCGGGGCGCGGACGAGGAGCGGCTGCGGGTGGCACGCGAGGTGCACGACATCGCGGGGCACGGCTTCGCGGTGGTCGCGATGCAGGCGGGCGTGGCGCTCACCGTGTTCGACGAGCAGCCCGCGCAGGCCCGGGTGTCCCTCGAGGCGATCCGGACGGCCAGCGAGCACGCGCTGGCCGAGCTGCAGGCCACGCTCGACACGCTGCACGCGAGCGCGCCCACCGCCCGGGACGTCCCGGACCTCGTCGAACGGGTCCGGGTCGGTGGGCTGCCGGTGGCGCTCACCGTCACCGGTGACCCGGGAGGGCTCGGCGAGCGCGAGTCGGCAACCGTGTACCGGCTCGTGCAGGAGGCGCTCACCAACGTGCTGCGCCACGCCGGTCCGACGACGGCGGAGGTGGACGTCGACTACGGCGCGCACGAGGTGTGCGTCGCCGTCCGCGACCGGGGCACCGGCGGTGCGGCGCAGCCGGGGCGCGGCCTGCGCGGCCTGCGGCAGCGGGTCGAGGAGCTGCACGGCACGTTCACGGCGCGGGAGCGGCCGACCGGCGGCTACGAGGTCGCGGCGACCATCCCCTGCGGAGGCCGGCGATGATCAAGGTCGCGCTCGCCGACGACGACGAGCTCGTGCGGATGGGCCTGCGCGTCCTCGTCGACCGCGAGGACGATCTGGAGCTCGTCGGCGAGGCGGAGAACGGCGAGCGCGCGCTCGCGCTGGTGCGTTCGGCGCGCCCGGACGTGCTGCTGCTCGACCTGAAGATGCCCGGCCTGGACGGGATCGGCGTGCTGCGGGCCATCGCGGCCGACTCCCGGCTGTCCGGGACGCGGGTGATAGTCGTGACGACGTTCGAGATCGACCGCTACGTCGCGGAGGCCCTGCAGGCGGGGGCGAGCGGGTTCCTGCTGAAGAGCAACGTGCCCGCCGAGCTGGTGCGGGCGATCCGCGTGGTCGCCGCAGGTCAGGCACTGCTCTCGCCGTCGGTGACCCGCCGGGTGGTCGGGATGTTCGGGCGGCACCTCGCCGGGCCGACGCCACCGCGGGTCGCGTGGGACTCCCTCACCACGCGGGAACGCGAGATCGTCGCCTGGGTGGCCACCGGCCTGTCGAACGACGAGATCGCCCGTGAGCTCGTGCTGAGTCCCGACACCGTTCGCACCCACGTGAGCCGGGCGATGGTCAAGCTGGCCGCCCGCGATCGGGCCCAGCTCGTCGTCTTCGCGATCCGGCAAGGCCTCACCATCCCCGACGTCGCCGGATGAGAAGGGGTGGCGGCCCCCCGACCGCCACCCCTGTCCTCAGCGCGGGCGGGCGGGCACCGCCGGCTCGACCCGGCCGACGCGCGGCGGCTCGGGCGGACCGTCGGCGTCGCACGTCACCGGCGCCGGCGACCCCGGTTCGGCGGGCACGACCCGGATGACTCCCCCGTCGGGCAGGACGCGGCTGTGCCGATCACCCGGCTCGACCCGGTGGCGCCTCCCCTCCTCCACACGCGGACGGTCGGGCGGGGCGGGCACGGCCCTGAGCCGCTCCCGGTCCTCCTCGGTCGGCTCACGCGTCACGAGATCACCGTTCTCGCACCTCACGATCAAGGGGCCGCGCTCGTCGTCCGGCTCTCCCGCCGAGGCGGCGCCGGTCGTCAGGACCGACAGACCCGCTGCCACCAGCAGTGCCGCTGCGATGCTGCGTTTTCGCACCGTTCACCCTCCACTCGTCTTCCAGGAACGGGAGGAGCCTCGCGGGGACCGGCTGAACCGGGGCTGAACGCAGCCGAACGCATCTTCAGGTTCACCTCAGCCCGGCGCGCGACACTCCGGCCGTGCGGATGTTGCTGGTGGACGACGAGCGGCGGCTGACCGACGTGCTCGTGAGCGGGCTGGCGAACGAGGGGTTCGCCGTCGACGTCGCCCACGACGGGCGGGACGGGCTCTGGCTGGCCGGCGAGAACGACTACGACGTGATCGTCCTCGACGTGATGCTGCCGCGGCTGTCCGGCTACGCCGTCTGCCGCGAGCTGCGGGCGGCGCGGAACTGGACGCCGATCCTCATGCTCACCGCGAAGGACGGGGTCCACGACGAGGCCGAGGCACTCGACACCGGGGCCGACGACTACCTGTCGAAGCCGTTCTCGTACGTCGTGCTGCTGGCGCGGCTGCGCGCGCTCGTGCGCCGCGGCGGCCCCGCCCGGCCGGTGTCGATCGCCGTCGGCGACCTCACGCTCGACCCGGCAGGCCTGCGCTGCAGGCGCGGCGAGGTGGAGATCGCGCTGACGCCGAAGGAGTTCGCCGTGCTGCACGGGCTGGCCCGCCGGGCGGGTGAGGTCGTGTCCAAGCGGGAGCTGCTCGCACAGGCGTGGGACTTCGCATACGACGGCGACCCGAACATCGTCGAGGTCTACGTGAGCGCGCTCCGGCGCAAGATCGACGCGCCGTTCGGCCGGTCCTCGCTGGTCACGGTGCGGGGCGCGGGCTACCGGCTGGAGGCGACGTCGTGAAGGTGCGCTCCCGGATGTCGGTGCGGCTGCGGGCGACGCTCGCGGCCACGGCCGTCGTCGCCGTCGCGCTCGGCGTGGCGTCCGCGGTGCTGGTGGGCGTGCTGGCCGGCAACCTGGCCGACAGCGCCGCCGCCGAGGCGGAGCGCCGGGCCGCCCTGACCGCCGAGCTGCTCACGGTGCCGAGCCCACCGGAGGTCGCCGGGGGCGCCCGGCTGGTGGTCGCGCCGGACATCGTCGTGCGGCCTGCGGAGCCCGGGGTCCCGCCGCCCACGTTCACGGACCGCTTCGCGGTGGCCAGCCGGCCCGCGCTGACCGCGGACGGAGAGGTGCTCGTGCAGGCCAGGGCGTCGCTGCACCCGGCAGCCGCGGCACTCGACACCCTGCGCTCGGTGCTACTGCCGGGCGTCCCCGCCCTGCTCCTGCTGGTCGCCGCGCTCACCTGGCTCGCGGTCGGTCGCGCGCTCGCGCCGGTCTCGGCGATCCGCCGCGAGCTCGCCGACATCACCGCCACCGACCTGCACCGGCGCGTACCTGTGCCGCCTGCCCGTGACGAGGTCCGGCTCCTCGCCGAGACCACGAACCGCACGCTCGACCGGCTCGAGCAGGCGGTCGAGCAGCACCGCCGGTTCGTCGCCGACGCGGCCCACGAGCTGCGCAGCCCACTGGCGGTGCTGCGCACCCGCCTGGAGATCGCCCCGCCCCAGCCGCTCGCGGCCGAGGCGCTCACCGATGTCGAACGGATCCAGGGGCTCACCACCGACCTGCTGCTGCTCGCCCGGCTCGACGCGGACGAGCCCGCCGAGCACCGCGAGGTCGACCTTGGGCAGGTCGTCGCGGAGGAGGCGGCGCTGGCCCGCCCGCGGACCGACGTCCGGGTCGACATGCGGGTCGACGCCGGCATCGTCGTGCGTGGCTCTGCGGAGCAGCTGCGCCGGCTGGTGGCCAACCTCGTGGACAACGCCGTGCGCCACGCCGCGAGCACAGTGACCGTCCGGTTGCGAGAGCACGACGGCGAGGCCGTGCTGGAGGTCGAGGACGACGGCCCGGGCATCCCGACCGACCGGCAGGAGGTGGTCTTCGACCGTTTCGCCCGGCTCGACGAGGCGCGCGCCCGCGACGCAGGCGGCTCGGGGCTGGGCCTGGCCATCGCCCGCGAGATCGCGGTGCACCACGGCGGTTCGCTCGCGGTTGCGGGCGGGCCGCCGGGCGCGCTGCTGCGGGCCCGGTTCCCGATCGGCTGATCACGCGCGGCCACCGAAACACCGGCTGCGTCCCGTTCGACGAGATCAGCATGAGGCTCCGTGCGATCGCCGCGGTCGTGCCGGCTCTGCTCGCCCTCGCGGCCTGCGCGGCGCCACCGGTGGAGCCCGCGGCCGAGCAGGAGGTGGTCGCCGGCGCGCCCGGTGCGGGCCGCGAGCGGATCGTCGTGCACGGCACCGGCGATGTCAGCCTCGATCCCGACTACATCCCGGCTCTTCGAGCAAATGGGTACGCCCACGCCTGGTCCGGTCTCGACGGCCTGTTCGCCGACGACGACCTCACGATCATCAACCTGGAGTGCCCGGTCTCGACGAGGGGCGCCCCGGTGGAGAAGGCGTTCACCTTCCGCTGCGACCCCGCCGCCCTGCCCGCAGCGCACGCCGCGGGCGTGGATGTGGCCAACCTCGCGAACAACCACGTCCGCGACTTCGGCCGGGACGCCATGCTCGACTCGATCCGGCACACGCGCGACGCCGGCATCGCCCCGGTCGGTGTCGGTACCGACCTCGCGGCCGCGACCGCACCCGCCATCGTCGAGCGCAACGGCTGGCGGATCGCGGTGCTCGGCTTCGGCGGAGTGGTCCCCGACGCCGGGTGGCTCGCGACCCCGCGCTCCCCCGGCCTCGCGTCCGGCGACGACCTCGACCTGATGGTCGAGGCGGTGCGCGCCGCTGACGCCATGGCCGACCTGGTGTTCGTCACCATCCACTGGGGGATGGAGCTGGACACCGAGCCCCGCTCCGACGACACCCGCTTCGCCGAGGCCATGATCGAGGCGGGCGCGGACGGCATCTTCGGCCACCACCAGCACCGGCTGGGGCCGCTCGGTGCCCACCGGGGCCGGCCGATCGCATGGGGCCTCGGCAACTTCGTGTGGCCCCGGCTGTCGCAGGAGTCGGCCACCACCGCCGTGGCGCGGTTCGTCGTCGAACCGGACGGAACCGTGCGCGGCTGCCTGATCCCCGCGATGATCACCGGCCACGGGCATCCGGAGCTGGTGGGCAGCCCGGCCTGCTAAGTGCCCGTTCCGAGGCGGTCGAGCGCCCTTCACAGGGCGTTGCGGCCGACACCGGCCGTGGTGCTCCTCAGACGGTCAGCACCAACTTGCCGGTCGTGTGGCCCATCTCCCCCGCCCGGTGGGCGTGCGAGGCCCGCTCCAGGGGGAAGGTCTCGGCCACGAGCACGCGCAGCCGCCGGTCGTCCACGAGACGGGCGAGCTCCTCGAGCCCGTCGCCGTCGGGCTCGACGAGCATCGCGGTCGCGCGCAGGCCGCGCTCGGCAGCGGCGGCGAGGGCGTCGGCCGCGGCGGCGGACGGCAGGCAGACGAGCCGGCCCTCCGGGTCCATGATGTCGAGGGAGCGCACCGACACCTCGCCGCCGATCAGGTCCAGCACCAGGTCGACTGGCTCGACGGCCTTCTCGAACGCCTCGGCGCGGTAGTCGATCGCCTCGTCGATGCCGAGGTCGTGCAGCAGGTTGTGCTTGCCGGCCGACGCGGTGCCGATCACGTACGCACCCCGCGCCTTGGCGATCTGGACGGCGAGGTGCCCGACCCCGCCCGCCGCGGCGTGCACGAGGACGCGCTGCCCCGGCTGCACGGCGGCGATGTCGACGAGGCACTGCCATGCGGTGAGGCCCGCGAGCGGCAGGCCGGCCGCCGCCACCTCGGAGAGGCCGGCCGGGCGGTGGGCGAAGTGGCGGGACGGGGCCGTGACGAACTCGGCGTACGCGCCCGCCTGGCGCGGGAACCACGGCATCCCGAACACCGCGTCACCCACCGCGAAGCGCGTGACGCCACGCCCGACCGCGTCGACGGTGCCCGCGACGTCCCAGCCGACCGTGAACGGCGGCGGCCCGATCACCGGGGCCATCCCGGCGCCTGCACGGGTCTTCCAGTCCACGGGGTTCACGCCGGCCGCCCCGACCCGGACGCGGATCTCGGTGGGCAGCGGCTCCGGGATCTCCGCCTCGCCGAGCTCGAGCACCTCCGGTCCGCCGGTCGACAGCTGCGTGATGACGCGCATCGTTCCCACGGCGGATGCCTACCACCGGCACGGCCCGCCCCGCGGGCTCGACCGGCCTCCCCGCACCCCCTGCGCGACGAACGGCAGCTTCGACGCGCCGGGACTATCCCCGGAGCACCGCCTGGGTCTGGGTGACGCGCGCGGCGAGGCGGCCCTCGGCGTCGCGCAGCTCGGTGTCGGCCACGACCACGGTCCGCCCGACGCTGAGCGGCCGGGCCGTCGCCTCGACGTGGCCGCTCGTCACCGGTCGCAGGAAGTTGGTCGCCGACGTCACGGTGGCGGTGCCGGTCGCGCCCTCGGGCAGGTTGAGGAAGGCGCACCAGCCGCCCGCTGCGTCGGCGAGCGCCATCAGCGCCCCGCCGTGCAACAACCCGCCGGTCGTGCAGCGGGTGGCGTCCCAGTCGAGCCGCAGCACCACCTCGTCCGGCGCCACCTTCAGCGCCGATGCGCCCAGCACCGCGGTGAACGGCATGGCGACGTGCAGCTGCGCGGTGAGCTCGTCGGTCATGCCGATCACAGTGCCACGCCGGTCCATTACCCCGGACGTCATCGAGCGGCCGCGCGTCGGCGGCTAGCGTCACGGGCATGACCGCCGCGACCATCACCGGCACCACGTTCGGCGCCATGCTGCGCGACTGGCGCCAGCGCCGCCGGCTCACCCAGCTCGACCTCGGCATCCAGGCCGACGTGTCCGCGCGGCACCTCAGCTTCCTGGAGACCGGGCGGTCCCGGCCGAGCCGGGAGATGGTGCTGTTGCTGGCCGAGGAGCTGGACGTGCCCCTGCGTGGACGCAACGAGTTGATGATGGCCGCCGGCTACGCCCCCGCGTACGGGGAGCACGCGCTGGACGACACCGAGATGACCGAGGTCCGGCGCTCGCTGAACCGGATCCTCGAGGGCCACTCGCCCTATCCGGCCGTGCTCGTCGACGGGTCGTGGAACATGCTGGGCGCCAACCGCGCGGTCGCGCTGCTCACCGACCTCGTCGACCCCGCACTGCTCACCCCGCCCGTCAACGTGCTGCGCGCGAGCCTGCACCCGCGCGGCCTCGCCCCGCACGTCGTCGACCTCCCCGAGTACGCGGCGCACCTGGTGTCCCGGCTGCGCAGGCAGGCCGAGCGCGCGGCGACCACGGGGCTGCGGGCCCTGCTCGACGAGCTCACCCGGTACTGCCGCGACGCCGGGCTCGACCCGAACGCCCAGCCGCGCGACCGGATCGTGCTGCCGCTGCGGCTGCGCCACCCCGACCAGGAGCTCACGCTGTTCAGCACCGTCGCGGTGCTGGGCGCCCCGCTCGACGTGACGCTCGACGAGATCGCCATCGAGAGCTTCTTCCCAGCCGACGACGCCACCGCCGCGTACCTGCGGGAGCGGTTCGGGTAAAGCCGCCCGGAATGTCGGTCCCACCCGGCACCATGGAAGGCCGGGGGTGGGGCGGGTGGCCGAGCCGCTGATCGGTGTCGAGGACATGGAGACCCCGCGCTGGGCCGAGGGCTACGCGGCCACGGCGAACGCGGGCTTGCGGGCAGTGGCCGCGAAGGTGCCGGGCACCGTCGCGCTGGCCGTCCGGTGGGCCTGGCGGGCTTCACCTCCGCTCACGCTGCTCGCGGGCGTCGTGCAGCTCGCCGCGGGCGCGGTCACCGCGTTCGGGCTGCTCGCCACGGCCGACGTCTTCACGCAGCTGCTGGCGCAAGGGCCCACGCCGGAGCGGGTGGTCGCGGCGCTGCCCGCGATCGCCACGGTCGTCGCGGCCGGGGCGGCGCGCGGACTTCTCGACGCCGCGGTGGCCGCGGTGCAGGGGGCGCTCGTGCCACGGGTCGAGCAGCGGGCGCAGGACGACCTGCACGCCGCAGTCCTCCGCGTTGACCTCGCGGCGTTCGACGACGCCGACTTCACCGAGCTCGTCGAGCGGGCCAGCTCGGAGGGGCCGTCCCGGATCAGGAGCTGCGCGCAGGACACCGGCGACCTGATCGCCAGCCTCGTGTCGGTGTCGGCGGCTGTCGTCAGCGCAGGCGTGCTGCACCCGGCGCTGGCCCCGGTGGTGCTGCTCGCCGCCCTGCCGCGGGGCTGGGCCACCGTGCGGTCCGCTCGCCTGATGTTCGCGTCCTTCGTGCGGATGACGTCCGCTCGTCGCAGGAGCTCCGTCACGGGCAGGTTGATCACCCACCGCGACTCCGCCGCAGAGGTGAGGGCGTTCACCACCCAGGCGGCACTGCTGGGAGAGCACCGCCGGATCAGCGATCTGATCACCGCCGATGCGGTGCGCCTCGAACGCGACCGCGCGATCGTCCAGCTGATCGGCCGCACCGTCTCCGGCGTCGGCACGGGCCTGGCGTACGGCGTGCTCGCGCTGCTGCTCTACGCGGGCGGCATGCCGCTGGCGCTCGCCGGCGCCGCGGCGCTGGCCATGCGTACGGCCGGCCAGTCCGTCGCCAACACGATCTACGAGGTCAACCACCTGTACGAGGCGAGCTTCTACCTCGACCTGTACCGGTCCTGCGTCGGCGAGGCCGGGCGCCGGAGCCGCGGGTCGGCCGGGGGACGGCTGTCCGGCGATCCGGCCGAGATCAGCCTCACCGACGTCTCGTTCCGGTACCCGGGGCAGGAGCAGCCGGCCGTCGACGGCGTCAGCTGCACGCTGCGCCGCGGTGAGGTGATCGCGCTCGTCGGGGAGAACGGGTCGGGCAAGTCCACGCTCGCCAAGCTCGTCACCGGGCTCTACCTCGCCGACGCCGGCACCGTCGCGTGGAACGGCGTCGACGTGGCCACGGTCGAGCAGCGCGAGCTGCACGAACGCGTCGCCGTGGTGTTCCAGGACCCGCTGCGCTGGCCGATGCACGCGGAGAACAACGTCCGCATCGGCCGGCTCGGCCACCCCGATCCCGACGGCGCACGGCTCGCCGAGGCCGCGGCCCGCTCGGGCGCCGACGCCGTGGTGTCCGAGCTGCCCGCAGGGTGGGCCACGGTGCTGTCGCGGCAGTTCCAGGGCGGGCGCGACCTGTCCGGCGGTCAGTGGCAGCGCCTCTCGGTGGCCCGCGGGCTCTACCGGGACGCACCGGTCGTGATCGCCGACGAGCCCACGGCCGCGCTCGACGCCCGGGCCGAGCACGCCGTGTTCGCCGCACTGCGGGGCCTCGCCGGCAGCGGCGGCGACCGGATCACCGTCCTCGTCACGCACCGGCTGGCGAACGTCCGGCACGCCGACCAGATCCTGGTGCTGGAGCAGGGCCGGCTGATCGAGCACGGCACCCACGAGCAGCTGATGGCGCGCGGCGGCACCTACCAGGAGCTGTTCACGCTCCAGGCCAGTGCGTACACCGGTGAGGGGGATGCGCGGGATACGGTCCCGGCATGACGGAGCTGGTGCACCTCGACGTCGCCGCCGGCGTCGCCACGATCACCCTCGACTCCCCCGGCAACCGCAACGCGCTCTCCGCCCAGCTGCGCGGGGAGCTGCTCGCGCACCTGCAGGCGGCGATCGACGACGCAGATGTGCGGGTGATCGTGCTGAGCCACACCGGGCGGGTGTTCTGCTCGGGGATGGACCTCAAGGAGTCGCGCGGCGCGGGAGCGCAGAACCAGGGTGTGAACGAGTTCCCGGCGATCCTGGAACTGATCTGGAGCTCGCCAACGCCGGTCGTCGCCCGGGTGGCCGGGCCGGCCAGGGCGGGCGGGGTCGGCCTGGTGGCTGCATGCGACATCGCGGTGGCGGCCGACGACGCCACGTTCGCGTTCAGCGAGGTGCGGATCGGCGTGGTGCCCGCGGTCATCTCGGTCACCGTGCTGCCGCGGCTGCTGCCGAGGGCGGCCCACGAGCTGTTCCTCACCGGCGAGACGTTCGACGGGCCACGGGCCGTGCGGATCGGGCTGATCAACAGCACCGTCCCGGCCGGCGACCTCGACGCCGAGGTCGCCCGCTATGCCGAGATGCTCCGGTTGGGCGCCCCGGGAGCGCTCGCGGCCACGAAGGAGATGCTGCGCCGCGAGCGCCCGGCCGCCCTCGGCGCGCAGTTCGCCGAGATGCAGCAGCTCTCCGCGCGGCTCTTCGCCGCGGAGGAGGGGCAGGAGGGCATGCGGGCCTTCGCGGAGAAGCGGCCACCGGCATGGGCGGTCGGGTCGTGACGAGCAACAGCACCACCGCCGTCGCTTCGCGGGCGCAACGCAGCGATGTGGATCGAACGGCGTCGTCGTGCCGACACCCAGGCGCCGCCGGGGTCCCGGCTCGCGCCTCCGGTGGCGCCGCTCATCCGGGCACGAGCAGGCGAACCGCGACGGCGAGACGCGCGAGGTAGCTGTCCCGGGTGTCGGCCTGGTACTTCAGTCCCAGCGAGGTGCTGATCAGTGTCTGCGCGATGTCCGTCGCCGACTGCCGGTCGGTGACCTGGGCGATCGCGTCGGTGACCGACTGCCGGAACCTGACCGGTGCCGTCTCGACGATCCCGCCGAGCAGGTCGGGGTTCTGCTCGATGACCGCCATCACATCGCGCGCCGGCCCGACGTAGCGGCCCGCCCATCGGTCGAAGGCCTCGACGAGGCGCCCCCGCAACGGTCGCTCGGAGTCCGCGAGCACCTGTTCGGCTGCGGCGAGGTCGCACTCCAGGGCTCGCGTCGCCGCGGCCCGGAACAGCTCCTGCTTGGACGAGAACAGGAAGTACAGGCCGGGCCGCGAGATTCGAGCCTCGCCGGCGATCTCCTCCATCGACGTCTTCCGGTAGCCGAAGCGGGCGAAGGTGTGCAACGCGGACTCCAGCACCTGGTCACGACGCCCCGCTTCGCCGCCCTGTCCCTCCGAACCGGCCATCGCCAGATCCTAGGCACACTAGTCCAGCTATACATAGTTCGTACTTTCCGTATAGTCGACGCGTGACGACACCCGCCCGCATCACCACGCCGTTCACCGCGTCGAGCACCGCGGCGGAGGTGCTGGAGGGACACGACCTGTCCGGCCTGCGCGCGGTCGTGACCGGTGCGTCGTCCGGCCTCGGGGCCGAGTCGGCGCGCGCCCTGGTCGCCGCGGGCGCGGAGGTCACACTCGCGGTGCGGGACTCCCGCGCCGGCGCTGTCGCTGCGCGCGCCATCGCGAGGTCCGCCGGTACGCCGGCTCCTCAGGTGGCGGTCGTCGATCTCGCCGACCGCAGGTCGGTCGCGAGGTTCGTCGATTCCTGGGCCGGGCCGCTGCACCTCCTGCTCGCCAACGCCGGCGTGGTCACCGGCGGCTTGGAGCGGACGTCCGACGGGTGGGAACTGCAGTTCGCGACCAATCACCTCGGGCACTTCGCCCTGGCGACCGGTCTGCATCGCGCCCTCGCCGAGGGCGCCGCCGGTCGAGGTGAGGCCCGGATCGTGGCGGTGAGCTCGACCGCGCACATGCGCGCCGACGTCGACTTCGACGACCTGCACTTCGAGCGGCGCGACTACGACCCCCAGATCGCCTACGCGCAGTCGAAGACCGCCAACTCCCTGTTCGCCGTCGGGGCGACGCAGCGGTGGGCTCGCGACGGCATCGTCGCCAACAGCGCCAACCCGGGCGGTGTCGCCACCGGCCTGCAGCGGAACTTCACCCGGCGCCAGAAGGAGTCACTCGCGGCGGCCGAGGCCGCGGGCATCTTCACGTACAAGACCGTCGAGCAGGGTGCGGCGACGATCATGGTGGCCGCGGTCGCCGGGGAACTGGCCGGTTCCGGAGGTCACTACCTCGACGACTGCCAGGAGGCGTACCCGGTCCCGAACGACGCCGATCTCGCCGACCACCCGCACGGCGTCAAGGCGTGGGCCCTCGACCGCGTTCGGGCCGACCGGCTGTGGAGCGTGTCGACCGCGTTGCTGCAAGCCTGATCCAGAGCCGACGAGGTCGGGGGTACCCGACGGTCCTACGGCTCCTCCACGGGTGTCAGTGCCACCACCGGGATGGTCCGCGTCGTCTGCCGCTCGTGCTCGGCGAAGAACGGGTAGGTCGCCTTCAGCATCTCCCACACCGGCTCGCGCTCGGCGCCTTCGAGGGTCCGCGCCACGGCAGGCCGCGGAGCCCCTGACTCGTCGCCCACCTCGATGGTGACCTGCGGGTCGGCCGCCAGGTTCAGGTACCAGTCGGGGTGCCGGGACGCGCCGATGTTCGACGCGATGACGAGCACCGCGTCGCCGTCGCGGTGGAACATCATCGGAGTGGTGCGGGGCTCACCGGTGCGGCGTCCGGTGGTGGTGAGCAGCACCAGGCGCTCGCGGTGCATCCCGTCGACGTCGCTGCCGGCGCGGAACTGCTCGACCACCCGCTTGTTGACCTCACGCACGTCCATCGGCACAGCCTGCCCCGTCACGGCGTCCACCGCGCATCACGACCGGACGCCGCGAGGGCACGTTCGAACGCGGGCGCGTCGGTCGGCACCGTGACCTCGGGACCGAACCACCCGCCCTCGCGCCCGGACGGTGCCATCGCGAGCACGCCGTCGAGCACCACGGCTCCGAGTCCCTCGGGGACGTCGAGGGAGCGGCCGGTGCCGCGGGCGAGGTCCCAGGCGTGCACGGCGAACTCGGCGCTCATCATCGAGCCGATCGCCGCCGCCGGCATCGCGGCCCCACCCATGCTCGCCTCGCCCTCCCACGCGGACGGCTCCGCCCACGCCCGGGCGGCGGCCGCTGCCTCGTCGGCGCAGGCCTGCGCCCACTTCTCCTCGGGCAGCCCGACGAGGTAGGGGGTGCGGTCCTCCCCGCTCCACGACGGGTCCCACGGCTCGCGCGCACCGGACCGGTGGGCCAGCAGGAACCCGAACGCCAGGTGGTTCACGACGTCGCGGACGGTGTAGTCCGCGCACGGCGACGGGTCGCCGTAGCGGGCGACGTCGGTGTCGCGGATCGTCGCGACGGCCAGTTCGATGCTGTGTCGGAGGTGGTCTGCCGAATCCATGCGTCGATCGTGCGCCGCCCGCAGGGCGCGGTATTGCACGAACGCGACAGCCAGTGCCCCCGACCGGAAGTCCTGCACGAATCTCGACGGCCCAGCTTCCCGCTGAACGCACCGCCGAACCGGCCGAGTACGCCCGGTACGAGGCCGGCTCGCCGGCACGCTCAGCGGAAACCTGGATCCGCCGATATACGCACCGGACTCCCGGCCGGGGGCACTAGCCTGGACCTCGTGGATGTGCTGCTCGACCGGGCGCTCGGTGTGCTCGCGCGCCGGCCGATCGTCGCGCTGACGGGTGCCGGCCTGTCCACCGACTCCGGTATCCCGGACTACCGCGGGCCGGGCTCCCCGCGGCGCACCCCGATGACCTACCAGGAGTTCCTCTCCGGTGAGGCCGCGCAGCGGCGGTACTGGGCGCGCAGCTACATCGGCTGGGCCCGCATGGCCCACGCCGCGCCGAACACCGGGCACCACGCGCTCGCCGCGCTGGAGCGGTGCGGTGCCCTGCACGGGCTGATCACGCAGAACGTCGACGGGTTGCACGGGGAGGCCGGGAGCCGGGCCGTGATCGACCTGCACGGCCGCATCGCCGACGTCGTCTGCGTGGGATGCCGGCGGCGCACCAGCCGCGCGCAGCTGCAGGAACGGTTCACCGCGCTCAACCCCGGGTTCGTCGAGGCGGCCGGCACCGCCGTCGAGGCGGCTCCCGACGGCGACGCCGAGCTCGCGGCCGTCGACGGGTTCCGGCTCGCGTGGTGCACCGAGTGCGGCGGCGTGCTGAAGCCCGACGTGGTGTTCTTCGGCGAGAACGTGCCGCGCGAGCGGGTGGCCCGCGCCTACGCGATGGTCGACGCCGCGGCGGCACTGCTCGTCGCGGGCTCGTCGTTGACCGTGATGTCGGGCCTGCGGTTCGTGCGGCACGCGCACAAGGCCGGCATCCCGGTCGTGATCGTCAACCGCGGCGCGACCCGCGGCGACCCGCTGGCCACCGTGCGGGTGGACGCCGGGTGCTCGGAGACCCTGTCCGCCCTGGCCGCGGTGGCGAGCACGGCGGCCTGAGCGGCCTCAGGGCGTCTTCATGGCGGCGCGAACCTCGCGCAGGGTCTCCTCGGCGATGGCGCCTGCGCGCTCGTTGCCGGCCCGGAGGATCTGGCGCAGGTGGTCGCGGTCGGCGAGGTAGGCGGCCCTGCGGGCCCGGACGGGCCGCAGGAACTCGTTGACCGCCTCGCTCGCGAGCCGCTTGAGCGCCGCCGCTCCCCCGTCGCCGACCTCGTCGGCCACCTCGTGCGGGTCGCGGTCCTGGCAGAGCGCGGCCAGCCGGACCAGGTTGGACACCTCGGGCCGGGTCTGCGGCTCGTAGGTGATGCGGCGGAGGGAGTCGGTCCTGGCGCGCCGGATCCGCTCCGCGGTCTCGTCGGCGGACAGGGACAACGCGATCGCGTTGCCGCGGCTCTTGCTCATCTTCTGCCCGTCCAGGCCGAGCAGGTGCGGGACGGACGAGAGCAGCGCGTCCGGAACCGGGAAGACCGGCCCGTACCGCTCGTTGAAGCGGCGGGCGACGGTGCGCGTCGTCTCCACGTGGGGCAGCTGGTCCTTGCCGACCGGCACCAGGTCGGCCTTGCAGAAGAGGATGTCGGCGGCCTGGTGCACCGGGTAGGTGAGCATCAGGCCGCTCACCGAGGATCTCCTGGACGCCTCGATCTCCTCCTTGACCGTGGGGTTGCGCTCCAGCTCGGCGACCGACACCAGCGACAGGAACGGCAGCATCAGCTGGTTGAGCGCGGGCACGGCGCTGTGGGCGAAGATCGTGCTCTTGCCCGGGTCGATGCCGACGGCCAGGTAGTCGGCGACCAGGCCGTCGACGTGCTCGGGCAGGTTCTCGGCGACGTCCCGGTCGGTGAGCACCTGATAGTCGGCCACGAGCACGAACAGCTCGACGCCGAGCTGCTGCAGGCGCACGCGGTTGGCCAACGTGCCGAAGTAGTGGCCCAGGTGCAGCGGCCCGGTCGGCCGGTCCCCGGTGAGGATCCGGAACGCCGCCGGTTCGTGGGCGATGCCGGTCTCCAGCTCGGCGCTGCGGCGCTGCGCGGCGAGCACGGTGTCGGAACTGATGGCGGTCACGGAGGCTCCTTCGGGGTCTTCAGGACCGCCCGGCCGCGACAGCCGACGAGAAGGAAGAAGGCCGCCCCGGCGGGACGGCCCTGTTCGTGCTTGGGAAGACGGCCGTCCTAGGACGGCCACCAGCTCAGGCACGAGAGGCTACGCACGCTGCCCAGGATAGAGGATTCCGCGACGCGGCGGCCGGGCTCAGTCCTGCCGGGCGGCCCGGCGGGCGGCGATCCGGGCGGTCGCGGCGTCCACCACGCGGTCGGAGAGCACCGCCGTGCCCCAGCACAGCGGCACCAGCACGACGGTGGCGAGCACGACCTGGAACCCGAACGGGAGCTGCGTGAGCCACAGCTCGACCGCGTCCCACCAGTCCGCCATCGCCCGCAGCACGACTCACACAGTAGACGGCCCGGATCGTCGCTAGATTCGCGCCATGTTCGCCGTCTACGCCGCAGAGCCCAACGCCGACGCTCCGCTCGACTCGCTCACCGTGGGCGAGCGCCCCGCCCCGGACGTGCCCGACGGGTGGGTCGCCGTGAACGTCAGCGCGGCGAGCCTCAACATGCACGACATCTGGACGCTTCGCGGCGTCGGGATCAAACCGGACCAGTTCCCGATGATCCTGGGCTGCGACGGGGCGGGCACGCTGCCCGACGGCACCGAGGTGGTCCTGCACTCGGTGATCGGCGACCCGGGGTGGGACGGCGACGAGACCCTCGACCCGAAGCGCACGCTGCTCACCGAGAAGCACCAGGGGACGTTCGCCGAGACCGTCGTGGTGCCCGCTCGCAACGCCGTGCCGAAGCCGGCCGGGCTCACCGCCGCCCAGGCGTCGGTGATGGGCACGGCGTGGCTCACCGCCTACCGGATGCTCTTCACGAAGTCGGGTCTGAAGCCGGGGCAGACGATGCTCGTGCAGGGCGCATCGGGCGGGGTCTCGACGGCGCTGGTGCAGCTGGGCCGCGCCGCCGGGATGCGGGTCTGGGTGACCGGTCGCACGGAGGAGAAGCGGGCCGTCGCCGAGCGGCTCGGGGCCCACGCCACGTTCCCGTCGGGCGAGCGGCTGCCGGAACGCGTCGACGCCGTCTTCGAGACGGTTGGTGACGCCACGTGGTCGCACTCGATGCGCGCCCTCAAGCCGGGTGGGGTGATCGTTGTCTCCGGCTCGACCAGTGGGCCCAACCCGGGGGCCGACCTCCAGCGGCTGTTCTTCCTCCAGCTGCGCGTGATCGGTTCCACCATGGGCACCCGCCAGGAGCTCGTTGACCTGCTGCGTTTCGTCGAGAACGCCGGGATCTCGCCCGAGATCGGGCTCGAACTGCCGATGGATCAGGCCGCCGAAGGCTTCCGCGCGATGCTCGACGGAGACACGTCTGGGAAGATCGTATTCACTCAATGAGGCCGTTTGTCGCGCTGAATCCGCCGTTCGTCTAGAGCTTCGGCTTCCTGAGAACCCCCTTTGGCCCTCTCAGGACGTACAGTCTGTGACCGTGTCTGAGCCACCAAGTCGAATGGCGCCGGGGAGCCGACCCGCCCCGGCGCCGCGAATGACAGGTCTCGTCGAGCTTCTCGACCGGCTGGACCGCGCCGTTGCCGCCGCGCTCTCGCCGGTCACCTCGGCGGAGGGCGTCAGTCGGGACGGCTGGCGCGTGTTGCTGATGCTGGCCCGCGGAGGTGGTCGGAGCATGGGCGAGATCGCGTCGCACACCGCTCTGCCCGCGCCCACGGCCACCCGCGTCGTCGACCGCCTGGTCGCCGCGCAGCTGGCCTACCGCCGCACCGACCCCATCGATCGTAGGCGCGTGCTCGTCCACCTCGCGGGCGGAGGCCGCGCCGTCGTCGAGAGAGTCTGCGGCCGGGTCGAGCGCCGGGCGAGTGAGGCGCTCGGCTCCCCCCACACCGCCGAACGCGCGCAGCTCGCCGAGCTCCTCGAAGCGCTGGCGAGCCAGCCCGCCTGACTCCCCGACCCCCGACCCCCGACCCCCGACTAAGCCCCCGACAACTCCAACGCCCGATCCAGCCAGGCCCGGACCCGCACCCCCATGTACTCCCGGGCCACGGCCACCTCGGGTACCCGCTCGCGCGCCACGGTGGACGCTGCCATCAGGTCGGCCACGGTCACCCCGTGGTCCGGCCGGTCCAGCAGCTCCACCGTGTCGCCCGCGCGCACCAGCCCCTGCCGCTCCACGGCCAGGTACGCCCCTGGCCGCCCGGCGGCGATGAACCGCTTGACGAGATCGGGTACCGCCCGGAAGCCGGCGAACACCCGGCACGGGGTGCGGCAGCTGCGCACCTGCAGCACCGCGTCGCCCACCTGCCAGCGCTCGCCGAGCACGGCGCCGGTGCAGTCGACGCCGGACACGGTGAGGTTCTCGCCCACCCCGCCCGGCCGGAACTCCTGCCCGAGCTCGGCCGTCCAGAACGCGAGGTCCTCGGCCGCGTAGGCGTAGACGGCCTGGTCGGGGCCTCCGTGGTGCTTCGTCTCGCAGATGGTGTCGCCCTGCACCCCGGCGGCCGTGAGCAGCACCGGCCCGTCGACCGGTCGCTTGTCGATGCCCGTGCGCCCGTCCGGGGCCCGGGTGTCGATGTCGCTGCGCACGAAGGCGACGTTGACGGACTCGACCCTCCCGGTCATCGGGCGAGACCCGCTGCGGCGCGGGAGGCGGCCTCGCGGGCCTCCGCCAGGAGCGTGGTCACCAGCTCGGCCGCCGGCAGCGGGCGGACCAGCGGGTAGGCCTGCCCCGCCCAGAAGTTCATCGAGGCGGGGTCGCCGTTGGCCCTGATCGGTCGTGTCATGTGATGCACCTGGGGGTAGCCGGCCGGGGCCGCGGCGGTGTGGTCGTCGAGGAACGGGTTGCGGATGCCGCGCGCTGGGCGGCCGGTGAACGCGCGCGTGATCGCCGTCGCGGCGCCGTCCGAGTCGAGGAGCGCGGCGCGGTGTGCGGGCTTCGTGCCGGCCTCGGGGCAGGCCAGGAACGCGGTGCCGAGCTGGGCGGCCACCGCGCCCCCGGCCAGCACTGCGGCGATGCCTGCGCCGTCGGCGATGCCGCCCGTGGCCACCAGCGGGAGGTCGACGGACGCCGCGACGAGCCGCAGCAGCGCGAGCAGCCCGTACAGCTCGCCGCCTGCGGGGTCGGCCGGGTCGTTCTCGAACACGCCCCGGTGCGCGCCCGCCTCCATGCCCTGCACGACGAGCCCGTCGACGCCCGCCGCGGCGGCGCGTCGAGCCTCGGCGGGGCTGGTGACGGTGGCGAGCACCTCGCTGCCCACTGCGTGCAGGCGCGACACGGCGTCCGGGTCGGGGCAGCCGAACGTGAACGACACCACCGGCACCGGGTCGGCGAGCAGCAGGTCGAGCTTCCCGGGGTACCCGTCGTCGTCCCACCGCGGCTCCCCCGGCTCGAGGCCCGCGGCGACGAGCCGCTCGCGGTACTCGGCCACGCCGGCGTCGCGCCGCTCGCCGGGGAGGAACAGGTTCACGCCGAAGGGCCGTTCGGTGCGCTCGCGGACCGCCGCGACCGCGGCACCGAGCGCGCCCGGGTCCAGGTAGCCCCCTGCGAGGAACCCGAACCCGCCTGCGCCGGACACCGCGGCGACGAGGTCGGGGGTGGTGGGGCCGCCTGCCATCGGAGCCAGTACGAGCGGGGAGTCCAGTGCGGTCAGCACCGCCTCACGCTAGCCCGGCCGTCCCGGCGCGGCACCGGAGTTGTGAGCGGCGAGTCAACGGCCGTGCAGGAAGGCGTCGGCGGTGGCCTGACCGGCCGCTGCGTACGGGAAGGCCACGAGCAGCAACGCCCCCACCGCGATGACGAGGACGCGGCGCAACCAGCCGCCCCGGACGAGGAGCCACCCGGCGACGTAGGCGATCACGAGCGGCAGGGTGATCGTGAAGAGCGCGGTGAGCTCGGCCGCCCCGTCCTGGACGGCACCGCCTTCACCGGCAGGCGGGTCCGCGACCGCAGTGAGCACCACGCCCGCGGCGGCGAGGACCACGAGACCGGCCGCGAGGAGCGTCCACCTGCCCTTCGCCCGCCCCGCCGCGACGCCGATGAGCAGCACGACCAGCAGGACCGCGCCCGTGACGGCAGGGGCGTACGGGAGGGGGCCGGCACTCATGGGTCTCATCGTGCCCCCGACCGGGTCATCCAGGCAGCCGCCGCGCCGGTGCTGATCTAGCGTCGGGGTATGCGCCGCTCGACCGTCGCAGCCGCCCTGTTCACCGCGCTCGTGCTGGGCGTGGCCGGTCCACCCGCCACCGCGTGGGCGCAGCCACCCGCCGGCGGTGACACCGACGTCGCCGCGTGCCTCGACGGGAACTGCACGCTGCGGGTGACCGGGCCGGTGAACATCCCCCTCGACGGCCGCGCCGGGGCGACCGGGCTCTCGGTGTCGTCGATCGGGCCGTTCGCGGTGGCGTTCTGGGTGCACCGGACCGGCGGCGGCGACGGGTTGGGCGTGGTCGGCCGCGCCGGCTCCGTCCGGTTCACGTCCGGCAGTGGTTCGCTCGCCGTCCGCGTGCTCGAGCTCGATCCCGGCGCCGCGGTGATCGAGCTGAGCACCCAGCCGGGTTAGCTACTTCTTCGCCTTGTCGGCGGTGGACTCGGTGGACAGCGCCGCGACGAAGGCCTCCTGCGGGACCTCGACCCGCCCGATGGTCTTCATCCGCTTCTTGCCCTCCTTCTGCTTCTCCAGGAGCTTGCGCTTGCGGGTGATGTCACCGCCGTAGCACTTGGCGAGCACGTCCTTGCGCATCGCGCGGATGTTCTCGCGGGCGATGATGCGGGACCCGATCGCAGCCTGGATCGGCACCTCGAACTGCTGGCGCGGGATGAGCTCGCGCAGCTTGGACGCCATCGTGGTGCCGTAGGAGTAGGCCTGGTCCTTGTGCCGGATGGCGGAGAACGCGTCGACCGGCTCGCCCTGCAGCAGGATGTCGACCTTCACGAGGTCGGCCTCCTGCTCACCGGCCTCCTCGTAGTCGAGCGAGGCGTAGCCGCGGGTGCGGGACTTCAGCGCGTCGAAGAAGTCGAAGATGATCTCCGCGAGCGGCATCGTGTAGCGCAGCTCCACGCGGCTCTCCGACAGGTAGTCCATGCCGCCGAGCTGGCCGCGCCTGCTCTGGCACAGCTCCATGATCGCGCCGATGAACTCCGACGGCGCCAGGATCGTGACCTTGACGACCGGCTCGTGCACCCGCGCGACCTTCCCGGTCGGCCAGTCCGACGGGTTGGTGACGATCAGCTCGGTGCCGTCGTCGAGCTCGACCCGGTACACGACGTTCGGCGCCGTGGAGATGAGGTCGAGGCCGGCCTCGCGCTCGAGCCGGTCGCGGGTGATCTCCAGGTGCAGCAGGCCGAGGAAGCCGCACCGGAACCCGAACCCGAGCGCGGCGGACGTCTCCGGCTCGTAGGTGAGGGCGGCGTCGTTGAGCTGCAGCTTGTCGAGCGCCTCGCGCAGCTCCGGGTAGTCCGAGCCGTCCACGGGGTAGAGCCCGGAGTAGACCATCGGGCGCGGCTCGCGGTAGCCGGTGAGCGGCTCGGTGGCGCCGCGGCGCTGGCTCGTGACGGTGTCGCCGACCTTCGACTGGCGCACGTCCTTCACGCCGGTGATCAGGTAGCCCACCTCGCCGACGCCCAGCCCGTCCGACGGCTTCGGCTCCGGGGAGACGATGCCCACCTCGAGGAGCTCGTGGGTGGCGCCGGTGGACATCATCTTGATCCGCTCGCGCGGGGTGATCTTCCCGTCGACGACGCGGATGTAGGTGATGACGCCGCGGTAGGTGTCGTACACCGAATCGAAGATCATCGCGCGGGCCGGCGCGTCGGAGTTGCCCTGCGGCGCCGGGACCACGTCGACGACCTGGTCGAGCAGCTCGACCACGCCCTCGCCGGTCTTAGCGCTCACCCGCAGCACGTCCCACGGCTCGCAGCCGATGATGTGGGCGATCTCGGCGGCGTAGCGGTCGGGGTCGGCGGCCGGCAGGTCGATCTTGTTGAGGACCGGGATGATCGTGAGGTCCTTGTCGAGCGCCAGGTAGAGGTTGGCGAGGGTCTGCGCCTCGATCCCCTGCGCCGCGTCCACGAGCAGGATCGCGCCCTCGCACGCCTCGAGCGCGCGCGAGACCTCGTAGGTGAAGTCGACGTGGCCGGGAGTGTCGATCAGGTGCAGGACGTGGTCCTTGCCGTCCACCCGCCAGGGCAGCCGCACGTTCTGGGCCTTGATCGTGATGCCGCGCTCGCGCTCGATGTCCATCCGGTCGAGGTACTGGGCGCGCATCATGCGCTCCTCGACCACGCCGGTGAGCTGCAGCATCCGGTCGGCCAGGGTGGACTTGCCGTGGTCGATGTGCGCGATGATGCAGAAGTTCCGGATCAGCTCCGGCGGGGTGAACGTCTGATCGGCGAAGCTCACTCTGTTCCTTCTCTTACGGGGTCTCCCCATCGTCCCACGACGATGGGGGCCGCGATCGGAACGGGGCGCACGCTCGTTCGACGATCACCAGGAGTGATCGCCTCGTGACCTTTCGTTGGATCTCGGGGCCATGATCGGTGACGGTACCCCTCCGAAGCCCTCTGACATGCCACGATGCTGATCTGGAGAACCCCGGGGAGCGAGCGGTGACTTCGACGCGCACGGCTGCCGAGTGCGCCCTGCTGAGAGGGGCGCCGGAGTGCGAGTGCACGCGGGACAGCGCAGGCCTCACCGAGGAGCAGATCGTCACCCGGGCGCTCACCAAGATGCGTTTCGAGCAGCGGGCCGACCGCGCCGGCAAGGCCGCCGCACGCCGCGGGCTGGACGCGATGCTCGACCAGGCCCGCGCGGCAGGCCCGTCCACGCTGGTCTCCGAGCTGCTCCGGATGAGCATCATGATCCGGCTCCTCGGCGAGGACGAGACCGACGCCGACGAGGTCGAGGCGCTGCTGCAGGAGTTCATCGAGCTCGCCGAGCTCGACGCCGACCTGCGCCGCCTCGGCGAGGCCGCCACCCTGCGCGCGCACCGCACCACCGTGTTCGGTCACGGGGAGAACGCGCTCGCCGACGCCGCCTCCGCGTTCGCCATCCTCACCGAAATCGGCGGGCCGGCACCGGACGAGGACCCGGCGCGCTGGTCGCGCTACCTGTCCCGCAGCCTCAACGGGCTGGTGATCGTGCTGCTCAAGCTGGGCTCGCACGAGCTCGCCGACGAGGTATCCCAGCGCGCCGTCGCCGTCGCCGAGGGCACGGGCTCGCTGATGGACCGGCTGGTGCACCAGCTCAACCGGGTCCGCCTGCAACTGTCGTGGGCGTTGCGGCTCGAACGCGGCGGGCGCGACGCAGCCGCCACCACGCGGTTCGCCGCCGCCGCGCACACCGCGCAGTCAGCGGCGGCGCTCTGGACCACCGCGATGCGCACCGGGCGACCCGCCACCGAGGAGTGCTCGGTGATCGGTGCCGCGTACGCGCTGGCGCAGCCGGGGCCGCACCACCTCGACATGCTCGTCGCCCTGCACCCGATGGCGCACTTCGCCGAGGACCGCGTCGTGCTGGCCATCGCCACGGCGCGGTGCCTGCTCACGGCGGGCCACCCCGACGACGCCATCGCGGCGCTCGTCCCCCTGCAGGCCGAGCTGCGCGACGGCTCGCCGGCAGGCACCGTGCTCGCGCTCGCGCTGCACCGCGAGGTCGCGCGGGTGGACCACATCGCCCGCGGCGGCACCCCGTCCGAGACGCTGCAGCTCTACGCCGCCGCGCTGGAGAGCGAGCTCTGGGCGCTGCACGAGGCACGCCACACGGCGCTGCGCAGCCACGCCGAACACCACCGCCTCGCCCGCGAGCACGACTCCGTCGCCGCTCAGGCGTTGCAGGACCCGCTCACCGGGCTGCCCAACCGCAGGGCCCTCGACATGTGGCTGGCCGAGGTCGTCGCCGACCCCGCCGGGCAGCCGTGCGCGGTGGCGCTCATCGACCTCGACGGCTTCAAGGACGTCAACGACGAACGCTCGCACGCGGCGGGTGACGAGGTGCTGCGCGTGATCGCCGAGTCCCTGCGCTCCACCCTCCGGGCGCGGGACCTCGTGGCCCGCTACGGTGGCGACGAGTTCGTGGTCGTCATGCCGGCCACGCCGCTTCCGATCGCCTGCGCGGCGCTGGGGCGTGCCGCCGCCGCGGTGGCAGCACTGCCGTTCGAGGTCGCGGCAGGCGTCACGACGTCCATCGGCGTGGTCCGCGCCCCGCTGGACGGCGAGCCGGCCGCCGCGCTCGCCGCGGCCGACGCCGCGATGTACCGGGCCAAGCACGCAGGCGGCAACCGGGTGGTCAGCGGCGCCGCGGTGCCCGTCGCAGGGTGCTGAGGGCACTGGGATCAGCAGGGCACTGGGATCAGCAGGGCAGTGTGATCAGCACTGGACGGCACGAGACCTCGACGCCCGTCCCCGGACCGACGGGCCGACCACCTCTTCGCTCTCCTCAGCCACCTCGGGTTGGCCGGAGTCCGTCCATCAGGAGGTTCAGCAGGCGAGCCGCCATCCCTTCGTGCTCTGGCGAGCCGGCCACGGTGAAGATGCCGATGAGAGCGGCAGCGATGTCTTCAGCGGGGACGTCGGCGCGGAGTTCCCCGCTCCTGCGGCCGGCTTCGAGGATGTCGTCGATGGCCGCGAGCAGCTCGGTCCGGGTGTGGGCATGGGCGATCTCGCCCGATTCGACCATCGCGAGCAGAGTGTCGAGCATCCCGTTCTTGGTCGCGATCCACTCCCCGAACAGGTCCATCCAGCGTCGCAGCGCCGCGGGCGGGCCGAGCCGGGCGAGTAGCTCACGGGCACCGGCGGTGAGCCGCGAGACCTGGTCCC
Organism: Pseudonocardia cypriaca; assembly: GCF_006717045.1. Lineage (NCBI taxonomy): Bacteria > Bacillati > Actinomycetota > Actinomycetes > Pseudonocardiales > Pseudonocardiaceae > Pseudonocardia > Pseudonocardia cypriaca. The sequence goes on along the minus strand of NZ_VFPH01000001.1, from coordinate 1,394,190 downwards.
GGTAGACCGCGTCGACCAGCGCCTCGCGCGTGGGGAAGTGCCGGTAGAGGGTGGCGATGCCGACCCCGGCTTCGTTGGCGATCGCGCGCATCGACGGCTCGGCCTCGGCCGAAGCGAACAAGCGGGTCGCCACGGCCAGCAGCTGTTCGCGGTTGCGCGTCGCGTCCGCCCGCGGTCTGCGGATCTCTGCGGCGGCCAAAACGGATCACGCTCCATTTGTGGTACACATGGACTCACTTAAACGGAGCATAGTTCGTTTACGTTGCTGCACGAGCCGCTACAGGAGACAGGTGAACATGGAAGCACCGAGCCTCGACACGTCGGCGACCACGAGCCGGGCGGTCCAGTTCGAGTCGTTCGGCGGACCGGACGCCTTGAGCGTCCGCGAGGTACCCGTGCCGCACGCCGTCTCGGGGCAGATCCGCGTGCGGGTCGCCGCGGCCGGCCTGAACCCGATGGACTGGTTCATGACCTCTGACGCGGAGACCGCCGCGCGATTCGGCTTGAGCCTGCCGTGCGGGTTCGGCACCGACTACGCCGGGGTGGTGGACCAGGTCGGTGACGGCGTGAGCGAGTTCGCGGTCGGTGACCGGGTGTTCGGCGGCGCCCTGTCCCGCGCGGTCGCCGACCACGTCGTGGTGGACGAGGCGGGGACCATCGCGGTGGGCGGCGAGGCGCACCGCACCCCTGACGGCGTCGACGACCGCACCGCTGCCACCCTCGCCATTGCGGGCTGCACGGCGGCCGCAGCTCTGGCCGTGGTCGACCCGGGCCCGGGCGACACGGTGCTCATCGGCGGCGCGGGAGGCGGGGTAGGCGTGTTCGCCGTCCAGCTCGCGCGCCTCGCGGGCGCGCGGGTGATCGGGACGGGGTCGGCGACCTCGGCCGATGCCCTGCGAGCCCTGGGGGCCGAGCCGGTCACCTATGGCGATGGTCTGGTCGACCGGGTCCGTGCGCTGGCTCCCGCCGGCGTCACCGCGGCCATGGACCTGCACGGGACGGACACGGCGCAGGCGGCACGCGAACTCGGCGTGCCCGACGAGCGCATCACCACCATCGCCGCCCAGGTCGACGGGATCACGCCGGCGAACGGCGCCGACGCAGCCCCGGGCGCCATCGAGGAGATCGCCGGCCTGGTCGCGGCGGGTCGGCTCCGGGTGCCGATCGCGGCGAGCTTTCCGGTCGAGCAGATCCGTGCAGCAGTCGAGCTCCAGGCGGGGCGCCACGTGCACGGGAAGGTCGTCATCGACCTCTAGGAAAGGTCGGGAACTCGTAGAGATCCGCGGCGGCCACCGGACGTACGCTCCGGTGGTGGCAGCGGCGCCGGGATCCGAGCTCGACTCGGCTGCCGGCTGGCGCACGGTCGCGGCGGCCTTCGTGTCCATGGCCGTCGTGTTCGGCGTCGGGTACAGCTTCGGGGCCTTCTTCGTGCCGATGGCCACGGAGTTCGGCACCGGCAGCGGTGCCACCTCCCTCGTCTTCGCGATCACCGCCTTCTGCTGGTTCCAGCTCAGCCCCGTCACGGGGCGCATCGCCGACCGGGTCGGCCCCCGGCCGGTGCTCCTGGCCGGCGCGGTCGCGCTCGCCGCCGGGCTGCTGCTCACCGCGACCGTGCGCGAGCTGTGGGTCGGCTACCTCACCTACGGCGCAGGGGTCGGGATCGCCGTCGCCTGCGGGTACGTGCCGCTGGTCGCTGCCGTCGGCGGCTGGTTCGAGCGGCGCCGGGCCGTCGCGATGGCGGTCGCGGTGGCCGGGATCGGCGTCGGCACGCTGCTCGGCGCGCCGCTCGCGGCCGCGCTGATCGAGGCGATCGGCTGGCGCGGTACGCACGTCGTGTTCGGGGTGGCCGGCGCGGTGCTGCTCGTCGGGTGTGCGGCAGCGGTCCGGCGCCCGCCGCAGCCGCCCGACGGCGCGAGCGGCCCATCGCTGCGGGCGTTGGCCGGGACGGCGGCGTTCCGCTGGATGTACGCCACCACGCTGCTCGCCGCGTTCGCGCTGTTCGTGCCGGTGGTGCACCTTCCGGCGTACGCCGCGGCGCGCGGCGCGAGCCCGGTGGCGGGAGCGGCGCTCGTCGGGATCATCGGGGTCGCCAGCGTCGTCGGACGGATCGCGCTCGGGGCGGTCGCCGACCGGTTGGGGCGGGTGCGCACCTTCCAGGCGAGCTTCGCCGTGCTCGCGGCGGCGTTCGCGGTCTGGCTCGGCCATGTCGCGCTGGGAGGGCCCTTCGCGGTGCTGGTCGCGTTCGCCGTGGTGCTCGGCGTCGGTTACGGCGGCTGGATCGCGCTGCAGCCCGCGGTGATCGCCGACATGTTCGGCGTGCGCGGCCTGGGCTGGGTGGTCGGGCTCATGTACACCGCGGCCGGGATCGGGGCGCTGCTGGGCGTCCCCGTCGCGGGCGCGCTGGTGGACGCGACCGGCGGCTACGGCTGGGCCGCGGGGGTGGCGGGCCTCTGCGGGCTCGGCGCCTTCGCCGCCACGATCCCGCTGAGCCGGGCCGATTTCGTGGGGGAATCCGACGCGCTGTAGCATGGACCGTCGAGCGCCCGGCGTGACGAACGATCCCCACCGCCGGTGCGGAGAGCGAGCAGTCCACCGGCAGGAAGAACTCGAGGCATTCGCGTGGCCAACATCAAGTCCCAGATCAAGCGGGTCAAGACCAACGAGAAGCGCCGTCTGCGCAACAAGTCGGTCAAGTCCGCCGTCCGCACGGCCGTGCGGCAGTTCCGCGAGGCCGCCGAGGCAGGCGACACCGAGAAGGCCACGCAGCTGCAGCGCGCGGCCTCCCGGGCCCTGGACAAGGCCGCCAGCAAGGGCGTCATCCACAAGAACCAGGCCGCCAACCGCAAGTCGGCGATGGCCAAGCGCGTCGACGCGCTCTGATACCGCCACAACGGCGCCGATCCGCATGATGCGGATCGGCGCCGTTGTGTTGCGCGGGGTCGGAAGGTTGCGGAGTCAGAGCTCCTCGGCCACCGGCACCAGCTCGCGGCCGATGATCTCCAGCGGGGTCAGCTCCCAGACCCGTGGCACCCAGCCGTGCACCTCGTGCACGCCGAGCTTGGCGAGCCGCTCCAGCTCCGCCCGCAAGGCGTCGACCTTCTCACCGCGCTCCCCGACGTCGAGCGGGAGCATCACGGTCTTCTCGATCTCGTCGTAGTCGCGGCCCACGGCCTCGCAGTGCCCGCGCAGCACGTCGAGCTTGCGATCGACGTCGTCGAAGGCGAACAGGTTGCACGCCTGCGCGTACTGCGCCACCAACCGCAGCGTCTTCTTCTCCCCGCCCCCACCGATCAGGATGGGCGGGCGGCGCAGCGGCTGGGGCCGGTTGAGCGTGCGGTCGAGCCGGTAGTGCGTGCCGGCGTAGGGCTCCTCCTCCTCGCTCCACATCTGCTGCACGATCTGCAGGGTCTCCTCGAGCCGCTCGAAGCGCTCGGCGGTGGGTGGGAACGTCAACCCGAGCCCGTTGGCCTCGTCGCCGTTCCAGGCGGCCCCGATCCCGAGCATGGCCCGCCCGCCGGACAGCACGTCGAGCGTGCTGACGATCTTGGCCAGCATCCCCGGCTCGCGGTAGGTCACCGCGGTGACCCAGGCCAGCAGCTCCACGCGCGACGTGCGCGCGGCCAGGTAGCCCAGCGTCGTGTAGGCCTCGAGCATCTCGTGCTCGGGTGGGCCGAGCACGCTGATCTGCCACAGGTGGTCCATGACGCTCACGCGGGTGAACCCGTGTTCTTCGGCGGTGGTCGCGATGCGGGTCAGGTCCTCGGCGAGGTGCGCCGGGCCCGACGGGTAGGTGAAGTCCGCGATGTGCAGGCCGATCTTCACGTCTGATCCTCCGTGTCTGCTTCTCGATCAGCGTCCTCATCGACGCTAACCCCGGCAGCCGGCACGAGCGTGGTCCTGCTGGTCCCAGGATGTGCTCAGGCGAGCGTCGCGCCCGGTTGGAACTCGCGCAGGAGCGCCACGATCTCCTCCCGGGCCGCGGCGACGTCGCGCTCCGCCCCGTCGTGCAGGCCCTCGACGACGACGAGTGCGTCCGTGGTGGTCTCCCGGGTGGCGCTCTGGGCGCTCTGCCGCCAGCACCAGCGCCGGGCGCACGCGACCCCGGACCGGTCGACGAACACCACCTCGCCCGGGTCCGGGGCGACCGGTTCGTCCGACCCGAGGTCGGTGAACCGCTCGGATCCGGTGGCGAAGCGCACGGTGATGTCGCCGTCGATCCCGGCGAGGTCCACGACCGCGACCGGGAGCGCGTGCCGGATCGACACGAGGTTGCCGAGATCGACGAGCGTGTTGATCGACGGGATGTCGCCCTGCTTGCCGAGCCGCCGCAGCAGGGCCTCCGCGGCGCTGCGGTACTGCGTGGGTTTCGCCCCGAACGCGGCGAACGCGCGGCGCCAGGCGGCGATCGAGGGCAGCGCGGCGGGTGGGGTGGTCGCGAGCCGGTCCGCGACCTCCTTCTGGGCGGTGCGGTAGCGCTCGAAAAGCGCGGGTGGCGTCGGGCCGTTGGTGAGGCCGGCGGCGACGACGACCCCGGCGCGGACATCCGGGTACCGGTCGAGCACGGCTCGGTCGTAGCGGAACACCCCCGACACGGTAGGCCAGACTGGTCCCGTGACCGAGTCCACCGAGCCCGTGATCAACGAGACCAATCCGGGGTTGCGCATCGAGCTCGGCGATCTCGGGACCCGCGGCTCGCGGGCACTAGCCGACGGGCTCGCCGACGCCCTGCGGCACGCCGTCCGCGGCGGCAGGCTCCCCGCCGGCACGCGGCTGCCGGCGTCGCGCAGCCTCGCCGCCGACCTCGCGGTCTCCCGCGGGGTGGTCGTCCGCGCGTACGAGCAGCTCGTGGCCGAGGGCTACCTGCAGGCGCACACCGGGCGCGGCACCGTGGTCAGCGACGTCCACACGGGCGGGAGCGCGGCACCGCCGCCCGTGCGCCCGTTCGAGCCGGGCAACCCCGGCGTCCCGGCGCTGGGCGCGTTCCCCCGCACGGAGTGGCTGCGGGCCCTGGAGACGGCGATGCGGTCGCTGCCCGACGCCGAGCTGGGCTACGGCGACCCCAGGGGCCACCCCCGGCTGCGCCGCGCGCTCGCCGCCTACCTGGGGCGGACCCGTGCCGTTGTGGCCCCGCTGGACCGCATCGTCGTGACCGGCGGATTCGCGCAGGCGGCCCGCGTGATCGCCGAGGCGCTGGTCCGCCACGACGTCACCGCGGTCGGCGTCGAGGATCCCGGCTCGGTCGGGGTCGTCGAGACCTGGCGGGTGGGCGGCCTCGGCACGCACCCGATCCCGGTGGACGAGCACGGCATCGACGTCGACGTGCTCGCCGCGTCGGATCTGCGCGCCGTGTCGGTGACCCCGGCCCACCAGTTCCCCACCGGCGCCGTACTCGCCCCCGCCCGCCGCACGGCGCTGCTGGAGTGGGCCGTCGCCCGGGACGCCGTGGTGATCGAGGACGACTACGACGCCGAGTACCGCTACGACCGCTCCCCCGTCGGCGCGCTGCAGGGCCTCGCCCCGGACCGCGTCGTGTACGGCGGCAGCATCTCCAAGACCCTCGCCCCCGGCCTGCGGCTCGGCTGGGTCGTCGCGCCCGCCTGGCTCGCCACCACGCTCACCGAGGTCAAGCACTGGGCCGACATCGCGGAACCGGTGCTCGACCAGGTGGCGCTCGCCGTGTTCATCGAGACCGGCGCGCTCGACCGGCACATCCGCCGGATGGCCGTCCGGTACGCGGAACGCCGCCGCGCGCTGCTGGCCGCGGTCGCCCGGCACCTGCCCGGCTGGTCCGTCACCGGCGTCGCCGCCGGCCTGCACGCCGTGCTGACGCCCGTGCGCCCGATGCCACCCGACGCGCTCGACGCCATGGCCCACGCCCCCGGCGCGCTGCGCGCGATCCCGCTCTCCGCCTACGCGCAGTCGGCCCGGCCGCGGACGGGCCTCGTCGTCGGCTACGGCTCCCTCACCAACGACCGGATCGAGCGAGGAATCGCCGCGATGGCATCGATGGTGCAATGAGGCGGAACCGAATGAGGAGACGGGCATGAGCAGCGACGCCGACGCCGACCGGGACGAACGTGCCGGGCCCGGGCGTCGCCCCCTGTCCCGCGAGCTGATCATCGACACCGCGATCGAGTTCGTCGACCAGCACGGCCTGACAGCGCTGACGATGCGCCGCCTGGGCAAGCAGCTCGGTGTCGAGGCGATGTCCCTGTACCGCTACGTCAACGGTCGGGAGGACCTCCTCGAAGGCATCGTGGACCGCATGGTGGCCGAGCTGCACCTGAACCAGGGCCGCAACGAGCTGCATCCGGCGACCGGGTGGCAGGCCTACCTCCAGTGGCTCGCCCACGCCGTTCGGAGGCTGGCGCGCGAGCACCCCGACCTCTTCCCGCTGATCGCGACGAGGCACCCCGCCGCGCCGTGGCTGCGGCCGCCGCTGCGCAGCGTGCGCGTGGTCGAGGACTTCCTCGCCACGTTGATCGCCAGGGGGTTCAGCGACGCCCACGCGGTGATGGCCTACCGGGCGTTCTCGAGCTTCCTGCTCGGGTACCTGCTGCTCGAGGCGAGCCTCCTGGGGGCGCGGTCGTCGCTCCCGGAAGAACCGCTCGACGAAGGGGAGTCCGACGTTCCGGGCGCCGACCAGAAGCTCGACCTCGACACGTTCCCGCACATCCGACGGCTGGAGGAACAACTCTCCGAGGACCACGCGGGCGCGGAGTTCGAGCAAGCGCTGGAAGACCTGCTGGACCGGCTCGACCGCTTCCTCACGGAGTAGCGGTCGACGACGGCCCGGCTTCCGCTCCTTCCGCGAAGTACGCCGTTCCGGCCTGCAGCTGGGCAACCTGCGCTGGTCCCGGTACGCGGGCCACGTCCTTGCGGGCGGCGTCTTCGTCGCGATAGGGGCCGATCACGACCGGCCGGCCGCTGCTCTCGGTCACGATCACGCAGCGGCGCGCGACCCGCTTCTCGCGCATGCTCCGAGCGCGACCGGCGACGGCTCGCCCGCCCTCGGCGCCACGCCCGGCGACCGCCCTGCCGACCTTCCTGGCCAGCGTGACCACGCCCCTGACCGGTGCCGCGATCTTGGCCTTCGCGCCGCCGCCCGATCCCGCATCCGCCGGCTGTTCGCCGTCGGTCGAGCCGGGTGGCGCCGCAGGAACGTCCGAGGGCTCCCGGTGGGCGGCGTCGGGGGCGTCAGGAGAAACGTTCATCTCAGCTCCTCGTCTTGCGGTGGTCGACGGCAGGACCGCCGCGACGGGGAGGGGGCCGCCGCCGGAGGTCCTGCCGCCCAGCCGATCAGCCGTTCGTCGCGCGCTCCCGGACGGTGCCGGTGGCGTCCTGCGCGCGGCCCTGCACCTGCCCGGCGGCCGCCTTGCCCTCCTCGGCGACGGTCTGACCTGCCTCGGTGGCGGTCGACCTCACCGACTCCACCGCCTGCTGCGCGGGCTCGCGGAGGTTCTCCTTCACCTCGGAAGCTGCCTGGCCCACGGTCTGGCCGAGCGGCTGCGCCACCTGCTGGGCCATGTCCTTGGCCTGACCGGCGAGCTCCTGCTCCTTGCGGCTCGCCGGGAGCAGTGAGGAGACCAACCAGCCCGCGCCGAAGGCGATGAGCCCGGCTGCCAGCGGGTTGCCCCTGGCCTGCTGCCGGATCACCTCCGGTGCCTGCTGCAGCGCCTGGGCGCCGGTCGAGGCGGCATCCGACACCGTCGAGGCGGCTTCCGACACCGTCGAGGCAGCCGTACCGGAGACCGACTGCGCGGCCTGCGAGACGGTCCCGGCCGCTCCCTGAGCCGCGGACGTCACGTCACCCCTGCCCACCGGGCTCGCGCCCATCACGTTCTCCTTCCACCTGCCCATGGTCGACCGGGCGCGGTCGACCCGGCGCTCGACGATCTTCTTCGGAGTCACCTTCTCGGTCAGGGCGTCGACGTCCTGCCCCAGCGCCGTCTGCGTCCGCTCGATCTCCGCGCGGATCTGCTCGGGCTCGCTCGCAGTGGTCACGGGGTACCTCCTCGCTCGCCCTTGAGGGCGTCCGGAATGGTCTTGAGGGTGTCGACCGTGCGCTCGGGAGTCGGGTTGACCTCGCGGAACTTCCTGCGTCCCACGGCGGCGAGCACCGCGGCGACGATGCCCCAGATCACCGCGACGATCAGCGCCGACCAGCTGTGCCCGACCAGGTGCGACAGCGCCCACCACAGCGCGATCGACAGGAACAGGACCGTCATGTAGCCGGCGAACCCGGCCCCGCCGAACGCGCCGGCCCCCTTCGCGGACTTCGACGCCTCCTGCTTGAGCTCGGCCCTTGCGAGCGCGAATTCCTGGCGCATCAGCGTCGACAGGTCGCGGGTGACGTCACCGACCAGCTCGCCGAGCGACACATCCCCGACGTCCTCGTGACGCCCGGTGGTCTGGGTCGGGCGGGCGTGGGCTCCGCCCGTCCCGCGCGGTTGCTGCGGCTCGGCCGGGTAGCCGCCCGCTGGCGGGTACGGCGGTGCCGTCATCGCGGGCCTCCCTGCCCCTGCCAGGTCGGCGCCCCGCGCTCCGGCTCGTAGACCGGCTGACCGGTCGCGGTCCCACCGGGCGCAGGCGGGTACGGCGGCGGCGGGACCGGGCCGCCCGGTGGCGGCGGGACCGGCTGGTTCGGCGGCGGAACGGGCGGTCCGCCCGCGGGGACCCCACCCGGGACGCCGGACGGGCCGCTGGGCGGCGGCGGGAGCGGTACTCCCGTGCGCTCGTTCGGCATCGGGCCCGCCGGGTAACCGGCGGCGGGCTGGGGCGGAGGCTGCGGCGAGGGCTGCGGCTGCGGCGCGGCGCTCTGACCGCTTCCGCCGGATGCCGCCGCGGCGGCGCCGCGGGTCAGCCGGCCCGCGATCACGCCGGCCGCGGCCGCCCCGAGCAGGAACATGCCGGGACGGCGGCGAGCGACGCCCCGGACCTCCTCGAGCAGGTCACCGGGCTCGCGCTGCCCGATCCAGTCCGCGACGCCCGTGAGCTTGTCGGCCGCCTGGCGGGCGACCTCGGACACGGCGCCGGACTGAGAACCGCTCTGCGCCATCTGCTGGAGCTCGTCCGCGAAGCTGCGCAGCGCGTCGGCCGCCTTCTGCTGACCGTTCTGCGCCTGGCTCCGGACCTGCGTCCGGGCCTCGCCCATCAGGTCCCGGGCCTGCGTCTTCGCCTCCTGCGCGACCTGCGTTGCCTGCTCGGCCGCTGTGCCGGCGACGCTCTTGCCCGCGTCGGCGGTCGTGCGTCCGACGTCGGTCACCTCGTCCCGCGCCACTTGCGTCGTCCCCTGGTCCGTCCTAACGCCGCTCCCGCTGCCTGGAGCACGACCGCTGGTCTGCTGGCTCATTCCGCACCATTCCCCTGCTAGGCCTGGTTTACGTTGTATGCGTACCCAGTAAGGCTGAGCACAACCGCTGTCGCGCCGAGCATTCGTGCAGGTCGGAGCCACGAAGATCGCGAGGCCCGCGTGTCGCAGGGCTATGGGCCGCGCGCCGGGTACCGCCGTCAGTGCGCGTCGGCCACCGGGGCGCAGGCCCGCAGCAGCGCCCGTACCGGCGGTGACGGCACGCCCGGCGGAGCGGCGAGCGAGACGAGCACGCTGAGCCCTTCCAGCGGCCGCAGCGCCACCCGCCGCACGACCGGCAGCTCCGCCCGGTGGTAGAAGACCGTCCACGACGGCAGCCCGGTGCCGATCTCGGCGAGGGTGTCCTGCAGGGTCGTGAAGTGCGGGCCCGGCGGCGGGTCGACGCCGGCGTCCCGGAGCGCCGTGGTGATCAGCCGGTGGAACGGCGGGTTGTTGGCCGGCGGCGCGAGCCGCACCGGCAGCTCGCCGAGCTGGTCGAGGCGGATCGTCCGGTGGGCGGCGAGCGGATGCCGATCGGGCAGCGCGACCACGAGCGGCTCCCGCCAGACGGGCACCAGCTCCAGCCCCGGCGCCGACTCCAGCACCCGCACGAACGCGGCGTCGAGCTCACCGGCGCGCACGGCGGCGAGCCGCTCCTCCTGGCGGGACCGCACGAGCCGCACGGACAGGTCCGGTACCGCGGAGGCGAGCTCGTCGAGCACCCGGTACAGGCGGTCGCCGAGGCCGTGGCTGGTCCCGAGGCGCAGCACCGCTCCCACGTCGACCAGCGCCTCGGCTGCGACCGTCCGGAGGCGGTCGGCCGCAGCGAGCACGGCCCGCGCCTCCGCCAGCAGCCGCTGCCCGGCGGGCGTGATCCGGACGTGCCGGGTGGTCCGCTCGAACAGCCGCACCCCGAGCTCGCGCTCCAGCCGCCCGACCTGCTGGCTCACAGCGGGCTGCCCGATGTGCAGGCGCTCGGCGGCGTGCACGAACGTGCCTGCGTCCGCGACCGCGACGAAGTACCGCAGCTGCCGCAGCTCCACCCGTCCCCCGGATTCATCACGATCGTCGATAACTGCCAGCTGCAACTGCCCGTTGGCCGCGATCTCTTCCCGAGGTCTCCTCGGGGTGTGCGAGATGTACTCACTCCCGGCCACCCGCGCTACGACGCGGAGCGCACCGGGTTCAACCGCGTCGTGGACCACCGGCCCGCTCTCGTCGTCGTTCCGGCCGACGTCGCCGACGTGCGGGCCGCCGTCCGGCACGCCGCCCACCACGACCTGCCCATCGCGATCCACGCGACCGGCCACGGCGTCACCGTCCCAGCCGACGGCACGCTCATGATCGCCACCCGCCGGCTGGACGCCGTGTCCGTCGACCCGGTCGCCCGAACGGCCACCGTGGCCGCCGGGGTGCGGTGGCGGCAGGTGATCGACGCCGCCGCACCGCACGGCCTCGCGCCGCTGAACGGCTCGTCGCCGTCGGTCGGGGCGGTCTCCTACACACTCGGCGGCGGGCTGGGCCCGGTCGCGCGGACGTTCGGCTACGCCGCCGACCACGTCCGCCGCTTCCGGCTCGTCACGGCCGACGGAGAGCTGCGCACCGTCACCCCGGACGAGCACCCCGAACTGTTCTGGGCTCTGCGCGGCGGCAAGAGCGGGTTCGGCGTCGTGGTCGAGATGGAGATCGGCCTGGTCCCGCTCCCCCGCCTGTACGGCGGCGCGCTGTTCTTCGACGGCGCGGACGCCGCGCGGGTGGTCGCCGGGTGGCGCGAGTGGCTCGAGACCGTTCCCGAGGAGCTGACGTCCTCGCTGGCGCTGCTGCGCCTGCCGGCCGACGCCCCACCACCGCTGCGTGGCCGGTTCGTCGTGCACGTCCGGATCGCCTACACCGGGCCGGCGGCGGACGGGGAGCGCCTGCTTCGACCACTGCGAGCGCTCGCCGCGCCGGTCGTCGACGACGTGGGCGAGATGCCCTACCGCGACGTCGCCGCGATCCACCGGGACCCCGACGGCCCCCTCGCCTACCACGAACACTCCGCGCTGCTGCACCACCTCGACGCGGCAGGCGTCGACGCCTTCCTCGCGGTGGCCGTGCCGGCGGCGGCCGACCATGGGCTGCTGGTGGAGCTGCGGCACCTCGGCGGAGCGCTCGCCCGCCCGCCGGAGGTGCCCAGCGCGATCGACCGCCGGGACGCGGCCTTCTGCCTCATGGCCCTCACGCCGGCAGGCGCCGACCCGCACCCCCGACGGCTCCTGCTGAAGGCGATCGCCCCGTGGGCCACCGGTGGGGTCTACGTCAACTTCCTGTCCGGCCCGGACGCAGCTGCCGACATCCCCCGCGCCCACACGCCACCGACCCGCGACCGGCTGCGCGCCATCCGGCGCACGTACGACCCGGCGGGCCGGTTCCACCGCACCCCCGAGGAGGCATCGTGACCGACCTTCGGACCCACCCGGAGCCGGCCCCGCGATCGGCCGGCATCCGGCTCGGGCTGCTGTTCGGTCCGTCGATCTTCGGCGTGAGCGCCGCCGGCATCGCGCTCCCGGCGGCGGGCGGGGAGCTCGGCGTCGGCCCGTCGACGACCGCCTGGATCCTCACCGTGCACGCGCTCGCGCTCGGGATCGGAACCGCGCTCTTCGGCCGGCTCCTCGACTCGTGGGGCGCCCGGCGCGTCCTGCTCGCCGGCGGCGCCGCGATGGCAGCCGGTACCGCGGTCATCGTGCTGTCGCCCGGGCTCGGCCCGGTCATCGCGGGCCGGTTCGTCCTGGCCGCGGGCTCCGGCGCGATGACGGCCACCGCCGTCACCCTATCGACGTCCGGCCCGCCGGAACGGCGGATCGCGGTGCTCGGCTGGTACGGCCTGGTCGTCCCGGTGTTCGCCGGGGCAGCCACGCTCGTCGGCGGGGCGGTGACGGCAGCGCTCTCCTGGCGGTGGGCACTCGTGCTCCCGGTGCTGTCCCTCGTCGGCGCCGTGCTGACGCTGCGACTGGCCCCCGCGCCACGCCAGGGCACACCGCTGGACGCCGTCGGAGCCGCGCTGCTCACCACGATGACCGCGGCCGGGCTCGTCCTGCTGCAGTCACCCGCCCTGGGCCTCGGCACGAGCGCGGTGGTCGGGCTCGCCGCGCTCACCCTGGCAGCCGCCGGTGCGCTCGCGATGTGGGTGCGCCGGACCCCGGAGGGGTTCGTGCCGCATGGCCTGCTGGCGCGCCGCGGCTACGTGCGGGCCGCGTTCACCGGCTTCGGTGTCTTCGGCGGCCTCTTCGCCTCGGTCTACGCCGCACCCGCGCTGCTGGTCGGCGGTCGCGGCTGGAGCGTCCTCGCCGTCGGCGCCGCCCTTCTGCCCGGAGCGGCGCTCGGGGCGGTGGTCGCCCGGCTGACCGGTCGGCTCGGTCCGCGCGTCCAGCAGCGGGTGCTGGCGGCGGTGGCCGCGACCAGCGCGTCGGCGCTCGTGGCCGCGGGCGTCACCGGTGCGCCCGCACTCGTGCTGGCCGGCACGTCGCTCGCGTTCGTGGCGTTCGGCGTGGCCCAGGTCGTGCTCAACGGCCAGGCGGCCGCCGCCGTGCCACCGCAGGAGCGCGGGTCGGCGATGGGCCTGCTGGCGCTGACGTTCATGATCGGCGGTGCGGCCGGCTCCGCGGTGGCGGGCGGCCTCACCGCACCGATCGGCGTCGGCCTCGCGCTCGCCGTGGCCGCGGCGCTGCCCCTCGCCGCCGCGCTCATGGCCGCCACCCAGGGCTCACCTCAGAAGGCGGGCCAGGGGATCGCCGGCCCGTAGCCGGACGGCTCGGGGTAGCAGGAGTCGTCGAGCAGGTGCTCGACCCGGTGGACGAACGTGCGCAGCTCGCGCCGCGTGATGTGCTCGGACAGGTCATCCGACAGGCTGCCAGCCAGCTCGGAACGCAGTCGTTCGAGCTTCTCGACGACCGCGCGCGGCAACGGCTTGCCGACCCACCCCCACAGCACGGTGCGGAGCTTGTCCTCCGTGTGCATGCACAGGCCGTGGTCCACGCCGTAGACGTTGCCGTCGACGCCCGCGAGCACGTGCCCGCCCTTGCGGTCGGCGTTGTTGGCGACCACGTCGAACGCGGCCATCGCCTGCAGCTCAGGCGTGTCGGCGTGGACGAGCACGGCGGGCTCACCGCGGTCACCGCGGGCGCGCAGCACGCCGATCCAGCCGGCAGGCACCTCCGAGGGGCGGCAGACGTCCACGAGCTCGCGTTCGTCGTCGGTGTCGACCCACACCTGCACCATGCCCGGCCCGAACGGCCCGTCGCGCAGCACCGTGGGCGGGACGACGTGGAAGCCGCCGGCCTCGGACACCAGGTAGGCGGCCACCTCGCGCCCGGCGAGCGTGCCGTCGGGGAAGTCCCACAGCGGACGCTCTCCCCGCACCGGCTTGTAGACGCACTCCGCGGTCAGGCCGTCGAGGGTGATGCTTCCGAAGAGGGTGGCGTTCGACGCGTCGACCAGCCTGCCGGTGATCTCGATGCGGCCGTGCCGCAGCAGTCCCGGCACGGCCGGGTCGCGAGGGTCCACTCGAGTCTCGCGTCAGTCCTCGGCCGGGGACCGCTGGTGGTACCCGTTGAGCCGCACGCAGACGTGGCCTTGGGGGTCGAGCGGCTCGGCGCACAGCGGGCACGGCGGCCGGCCAGCGGACACCACGCGCTCGGCGCGGTCGGCGAACGCCCGAGCCTGCTCCGGCGACAGGAACACGCGCAGGGCGTCCGGCCCTTCCTCGGTGTCGTCGAGGACGACGGACTCGTCGACCTCCTCCTCGGTGACCGCGAGCAGCTCCACCACGATCGAACCGGACTCGGCGTCCCAGCCGAGGCCCATCGTGCCGACCCGGAACTCCTCCTCGAGCGGTACCGCGAGGGGGTCGAGGTCGGTGCGGGGCTCCTCGTCGGTGAGGCCGTCGGAGCCGAACCGGCGGGCCACCTCCTGCAGCAACGCGCTGATCCGGTCGGCGAGGACCGACACCTGCTGTTTCTCCAGCAGCACGCTCACCGTGCGCGCCTCCTGGATCGCCTGGAGGTAGAACGAGCGGTCGCCGGGCTCGCCGACGGTGCCCGCGACGAAGCGCTCGGGCTGGCGGAAGACGTGGATGACGCGTGTCATGGCGTCATCGAGGGTAGACCGCCACGGCCCGGACGGCACGTCCGTGACTGCTGGGACGCGGCCTAGGCACCGGTGTCACCGCCCACGACGGCGTCCGAACCGCGGGAGGGCGGCGGTGGGACGAGCCCGGCCACGTCGCCGCCCAGATCGTTCACGCGGGCCACGAACGGGCGGGTCTCGGTGTAGTGCACGACGCTGATCGAGCCCGGGTCGACCACGATGCGCTGGAAGTTGTCCAGGTGAGTGGCCAGCGCGTCGGCCAGGATCGACTTGATCACGTCGCCGTGGCTGCACGCCAGCCACACCGCCTCCGGGCCGTGCTCGGCCGCGATCCGGGCTCCGTGCCGGCGCACCGCGGCCACCGCACGCGCCTGCATGCCGGCGAGCCCCTCGCCGCCCGGGAACACCGCCGCGGACGGGTGGGCCTGCACGACCTTCCACAGCGGCTCCTTGACCAGCTCCTTCAGCTCGCTGCCGGTCCATGAGCCGTAGTCGACCTCGGCCAGCTCCGGCTCGGTGATCGGGACCAGCTCGCGGGCCCCGGCCAGCGGCGCGACCGTCTGCTCGCAGCGCAGCATGGGCGAGCAGACGATCTCCGCGATCGGTACCCCGGCGAGCCGGTCGGGCAGCTTCGCGGCCTGGGCCCGGCCGGTGTCGTCGAGCTCGACGCCCGCGGAGCGGCCCGCGAGCACGCCGTTGGCGTTGGCCGCCGACCGGCCGTGGCGGAGCAGGATGAGCGTCGTCACGAGCGCCGAGCGTACGTGCGCTGGTCGAGCGGCTCGCGGGCGTCGTCGTGGTCCCGGCGGGCGCGCTCGACCTCGTGGAGGTGGGCGGCGCCCCACTCGGTCAGCGTCGCGAACACCGGCGCGAGGCTGCGCCCGAGCTCGGTGATCTCGTACTCGACCCGGGGTGGGACCTCGGGGTGGTAGGTGCGCAGCACGAGGCCGTCGCGTTCGAGCTGCCGCAACCGCTGGGTCAGGACCTTGGGCGTGATCGTCGCGACGCGCCGTTCGAGCTCCACGAACCGCAGCCGCCCGTGCTGGTGGAGGGCCCAGAGGATGGGGGTGGTCCACCGGCTGAAGACGATGTCGACGACCGGCGCGATCGGGCAGGCCGCCTCCTGGCCCGTCCACTTCGTGTTCTCGATCACAGAACGCCCCTCCGCCCATTACTTTCCTCTGGGTACCTACTGTATCCGCGCCAGTAGCTTCCGGTCCGTACGCAGATGACCGGGAGGAGAACGAACGTGATCGTGGTGACGGGAGCGACCGGCAACGTGGGGCGCCCGCTGGTGGCGGCTCTGGCGACGGCGGGCGAGCGGGTGACGGCGGTTTCGCGGAACGTGTCGGCGGCGAACGTGGCGGAGGGAGTGCGGTTCCGGCCGGTCGACCTGACCGACCCCGAGAGCCTGCGGCCGGCCGTCGACGGAGCCGACGCGCTGTTCCTGCAGGACGCCGGCATGAACGCCCACCTGCTCAGCCCGCGGGACATCCTCGCCGTCGCGAAGGAAGTCGGGGTCGGCCGCGTCGTGCTGCTGTCCTCGATAGGCGTCGTCACCCGGCCCGACTCGGCCTCGCACGGGATCGTTGCGCGGTCCTTCGAGGACGCCGTCCGGCAGTCGGGCCTCGAGTGGACGATCCTGCGTCCCGGCGGCTTCGCCTCCAACGCCTACGCGTGGGCCGAGTCCGTTCGGACCCGCCGCACGGTCGCCGCCCCGTTCGGTGACGTCGGCCTGCCCACCGTCGACCCCGCCGACATCGCGGAGGTCGGGGCGGCCGCCCTCCGCGACGACCGGCACGCCGGCCAGGTCTACGAGCTGACCGGCCCCGTTCTGTGCACCCCTCGCCGGCAGGCCGATGCGATCGGTGAGGCGATCGGCGAGCCGGTGCGGTTCGTCGAGCAGACCCCCGACGAGGCCCGCGCGCAGATGCTGCGGTTCATGCCCCCGCCGGTGGTCGAGACGACCCTCGCCGTGCTCGGCGCGCCCACACCCGCCGAGCAGCGGATCAGCCCCGACGTCGAGCGGGTCCTCGGGCGGCCCGCACGCACGTTCGCCGAGTGGGCCGCCCGCCACGCCGGCTCGTTCCGCTGAGCGGTTCAGTAGGCAGCGATCCAGCCCGCACCCAGGGCGACGAACAGCACCGCGCCCAGCGCCACCCGGTACCAGACGAACAGGTAGACGCTGTGGTGCTCCACGTAGCGCAGGAGCCACGCGATCGATGCGAAGCCGATCGCGAACGCGATCACCGTGGCCACCACCATCTGCACCCCGGTGGGCCCGTCGCCCGAGAACACGTCCGGGATCTGGAAGATCCCCGATGCGACGACGGCCGGGATCGCCAGCAGGAACGAGTACCGCACCGCCGCCTGGCGCGTGAAGCCGAGGAAGAGGCCTGCGGTGATCGTGCCGCCGGAACGGGAGACCCCCGGGATCAGCGCCATGGCCTGCGCGAAGCCGAGGATGATGCCGTCGGCGGGCTTCATCTGCTCCAGCTGCGTGCGCTGCCGGCCGAGCCGCTCGGCGAGCCCGAGCAGCAGGCCGAACAGCACCAGCGTGGTCGCGATCAGCCACAGGTTGCGGGCCGCGGTCTGGATCTGGTGCTCGAAGAGGAAGCCGAGCAGGCCGATCGGGATCGTCCCGACGATCACGAGCCAGGCGATCCGGTAGTCGGGGGTGGCGCGGACCGCCGGGAAGCGGAAGCCGCGCACCCACGTGAGGAACAGGTGTCCGATGTCGCGCGCGAAGTAGACGAGCACGGCCGCCTCCGTGCCGAGCTGGGTGACCGCGGTGAAGGCCGCGCCCGCGTCCCGCCCGAAGAACACCTCCGACACGATCCGCAGGTGCGCCGACGAGGAGATCGGCAGGAACTCCGTCAGTCCCTGCACGACACCGAGCACGATCACTTCCAGCCACGTCACTCGCGGGACCGTACCGAGGGCCCCCGAGCCCGCCGCACATAGGCTTCCCCCGTGCGGCGGCGACGGGTCGGGAGCAGCGGACTGGAGGTCTCGCAGATCGGGCTCGGCACGATGACCTGGGGCGCCGCCACCGGCGTCGAGGACGCGACCGAGCAGCTCACGGCCTTCGTCGAGGCCGGTGGCACCCTCGTCGAGACCGCGGAGAGCTACGGCCACGGCGCCGCCCAGGAGGTGCTCGGCGAGGTGCTCGCCACGGCGGTCCGGCGCGACGACGTCGTCCTCGCGGGGCGCGGCGGCCTACCCGGCGGCCCGCTCGGCGACGGCGCGGCCCGCGGCACGCTGCTGGCCGGGCTCGACGCCGTCCTCGACCGCCTCGGCACCGACCACCTCGACCTCTGGCAGCTGCCCGGGTTCGACGCGCGCGTCCCCCTCGAGGAGACGCTCTCGGCCGTGCAGGTCGCGGTCTACTCGGGACGGGTCCGCTACGCCGGGCTGGTCGGGCCCGCGGGCTGGCAGCTCGCCACGGTGGCCGAGCACGGGCGGGCGCTGGGCAGCGTCACCGTGCCGGTCTCGGCGCAGGTGGAGTACTCGCTGCTGTGCCGCGACCCGGAGCCCGAGCTGCTGCCCGCGGCGCTGCACCACGGCGTCGGGGTGCTCGCATGGGCGCCGCTGGGGCGCGGCGTGCTCACCGGCAAGTACGCCGACGGCACCCCCGCCGACTCCCGCGGCGCCTCCCCCGACCTCGCCCCGTACGTCGAGGCCCGCCGCACCGGACACGCGGCCCGGATCGTCCACGCCGTGCTGACGGCCGCGGACGGGCTCGGCACGTCGCCGCTGTCCGTCGCACTGGCCTGGGTGCGCGACCAGCCGGGTGTCGCCGCTGCCATCGTCGGCGCCCGCGACGCGGCTCAGCTCACGGCCTCGATGGCCGCCGACAACCTGATCCTCCCGGCGGAGATCCGCGCCGCGCTCGACGACGTGAGCGACGTCCGCTGATGGTGGCACGCGCGGGCGGGCGGGCCTATCGTGTGGGCATTCCACCCGGCGTTCACGTGGGCGTCAGGTGGCGGTGAGGTGCTAGGGAGGTGAGCCGGTGGCGCGTAGCGGCCCGACCGGCACGGTCGAGGGGGATTCGGTCGACGGGGACTGGGAGTACCGCCCGGTCCAGCTTCCGGGGGACGTGTCCCGGATGACCGCGGCGGTACGACTGGCGATCCAGGCCGAGTTCGGCGGCTGGGAGCTGTCTCGTGTACGCCTCTACCCGGGCGGGGTGCGAAAGGTGGTGCTGCGCAGAAGGCGCAGCTCCAGAATGCTGCCGGAGCTCTCCGTCTGACTCCTCACCCGCGAGCCGCACGTGGCTCGTCCTGGGCCGGCGCGTCGAGCAGCGCGAGCGCCCTTGCGGTCTCCGAGCCCGGCTCCGCGTGGTAGATCACGAGGAGCTGCCCGCCCGAGTCGCCGATCGGTAGCTTCTCGCGGCGCAGCTCGAGCATCCCGACGCGCGGATGGCGCATCCGCGTCAGCCCGCCGGCCAGCGGCTTGACGTCGTGGCGCGCCCACAGCTGCCGGAACAGCTCGCTCCCGAGCGACAGCTCGCCCACGAGCTGCGCGAGCCGCGGATCGTCGACATCGGTGCCGAGCGACGTGCGGAACGCCGCGACCATCCCACCGCTCCACCGCTCCCACTCGGGGTGCATCTCCTGCTCGTCCTCGTCGAGGAACAGCGACCGCATCCGGTTCTCCCCCGGCCGGATCCTCGGCGACAGGGCGGTGGCGAGCCGGTTCGCGGCGAGCACGTCGAACAGGCGGTTCTCGACGAACGCCGGCGGCCCGATGACGTCGAGCAGCTGGCGGATCCCCGCCGGCACGACCTCGCGGCGCGGCCGCTTCGACCGCAGTGGCCGAGCGGTGGAGAGGCTCAGCAGGTACTGCGTCGCGGTGGCGTCGAGCCCGAACACCCGCGCCAGCGCCTCGAGCACCTGCGGCGACGGGTTCCGGTCGCGCCCCTGCTCGAGCCGCAGGTAGTAGTCGGCGCTGATGCCGGCGAGGGTCGCGACCTCCTCGCGGCGCAGGCCCGGCGTTCGCCGTACCCCCGCCACGTGCAGCCCGACGTCAGCGGGGTCCACGAGCTCGCGCCGTGCACGCAGGTACTCGCCCAGAGCGTTCGGCCTGGTCACCGACCCATCGTAAGCTCGCGAGCCGCCTCGGTCCCTGGTCCTGCTGACCCCAGGATGATCCCGGCCTCCCTGTCACCGGGGCCGGCGACGACAGTGGACGGCATGACATCCCACGATCTTCCCGGTGGCCGCTACCGCGTCGGCGACCTCGACCTCACCCGCGTCGGCTACGGCGCCATGCAGCTCGCCGGCCCCGGCGTCTTCGGGCCGCCGAAGGACCACGACGCGGCGATCGCCGTGCTGCGCGAGGCCGTCGAGCTGGGCATCAACCACATCGACACCTCGGACTTCTACGGCCCGCACGTCACCAACCACCTCATCCGCGAGGCGCTCGCCCCGTACCCGGACGACCTGCACATCGTCACGAAGGTCGGCGCCCGCCGCGACGAGCAGGGCGGATGGCCGCCGGCCAGGACCCCCGACGAGCTGCGCGCCCAGGTCCACGACAACCTGCGCAACCTCGGTCTCGACGCGCTCGACGTCGTCAACCTGCGCCTCGGCGGCGTCGAGGGACCCGAGCCGGGCTCCCTCGCTCCGCAGTTCGAGGCGCTCGCCGAGCTGCAGCAGCAGGGGCTCATCCGCCACCTCGGCCTCAGCACCGTCACCGCCGAGCAGCTGGCCGAGGCCCGGTCGATCGCGCCCGTCGTCTGCGTGCAGAACCTCTACAACATCGCCCGCCGCGAGGACGACGCCCTCGTCGACCTCACCGCACAGCAGGGCATCGCGTACGTCCCGTACTTCCCCCTCGGCGGCTTCTCGCCGCTGCAGTCCGACGCCCTCGAGTCCGTCGCGAAGCAGCTCGACGCGACCCCGATGACGGTCGCGCTCGCGTGGCTGCTGCAGAGGTCCCCGAACATCCTGCTGATCCCGGGGACGTCGTCGGTGGCACACCTTCGCGAGAACGTCGCAAGCGCCGGGCTCGAGCTGCCCGAGGACGCGATCGCGGAGCTGGACGCGATCGGGGGCTAGTGATCAGACCACGTCACGTCCGGTGGACGGGGCGCGCCTGCCGGCCCCGGCACGCCCCGGAACCCGTACGGCGCCGCCTCCCGGCCGGGCTGCACGAACCAGCACTCCCCCGGCTCGCCGCGGTCGAGCACGGTCTCGATCGCGTCGGCCACGTCCTCGGCGGTGAGCAGCGGGAAGTCACCGAACTGCGGTCTCGCCCGGGCGATCAGCGGGGTGTCGGCGAAGCCGGGGCACACCGCGTTCACGCGGATCCCGTCGGCCGCGAGCACCGGCGCGGCCGCCCGCACGTAGCCCACGACGGCGTGCTTGGTCATCGTGTACAGCGCGTCGCCCGGCATAGGCACGAGCCCGGCGAGCGAGGCGGTGGCGATGACCTGCCCGCCGCCGGCGCGTCGCAGGGCGGGCACCGCGGCGGCGAGGCCGAACACGACGTGGTCGACGTTCACGCCGACGATCCGGCGGTAGCCGGCCACGTCGAGGTCCTCCACCCCCGACTGGCCCGCCGTGACCCCGGCGTTGAGCAGCACGACGTCCAACCCGCCGAAGGCGTGCTCGGCGGCTGCGACGTGGGCGGGCATGCGCTCGGGTTCGGCGACGTCCCCGCCGAGCGCGATCCCGCCGACCTCACCTGCCAGCTCCTGCGCCGCGGCCTCGTCCCGATCGGCGACGGCGACCCGCGCCCCGGCCGCGGCGAGCCGCCGCACCGCAGCCGCCCCGATCCCCGATGCACCTCCCGTGACGAGGGCACCTTTGCCCGTGAGGTCCATCAGCAGGTCCGCAGGAACCGGTCGAGCACCCGGGTGCCGAACTGCAGGGCGTCCACCGGCACCCGCTCGTCGATGCCGTGGAAGAGCGAGGCGAAGTCGAGGTCCGGCGGCAACCGCAGCGGGGCGAACCCGTAGCACTGCATGCCGAGCTCGGCGAACGACTTGGCGTCCGTGCCGCCGGAGAGCATGTACGGCACGGTCTTCGCGCCGGGGTCCTCCTCACGCAGCGCGGCCGCCATCGCCTCGGTCAGGGGGCCCCCGAACGGCGTCTCGACCGCAGGCAGGTGCTGCACCCACTCGCGCGTGACGTCGGGGCCGAGCAGCTCGTCGACCTCCCGCAGGAACGCCTCCTCCCGCCCGGGCAGCATCCGGCAGTCGACGACTGCCTCCGCCGTGGACGGGATCACGTTCGCCTTGTACCCGGCCGAGAGCATGGTCGGGTTCGCGGTGTCGCGGATGGTCGCCCCGACGAGGCGCGAGAGGGGCCCGAGCTTCGCGAGCGCGCCCTCCAGGTCGTCCTCGGGGAACTCCAGCCCGGTCAGCTGCGACATCTGTTCGAGGAACGCGCGGACGGTGTCGGTGAGCACCAGCGGGAACGTGTGGTTCCCGAGCCGCGCAACCGCCTCGGCCACGTGCGTGACGGCGTTGTCGTCGTGCAGGAACGACCCGTGCCCCGGCTTGCCGCGGGCGCGCAGCCGCATCCACGCGATGCCCTTCTCGGCCGCCTCGATGAGGTAGACCCGCTGGTCCTCGCCGAGGGTGAGCGAGAACCCGCCCACCTCCCCGACGGCCTCGGTACACCCCTCGAACAGGTCGGGACGGTGCTCCACGAGCCACTGCGCCCCGTACGACCCACCCGCCTCCTCGTCCGCGACGAACGCGAAGACGATGTCCCGCGGCGGCACCACCCCGTCCCGCTTGAACCGGCGCGCAACGGCCAGCGTCATGCCGACCATGTCCTTCATGTCGACCGCGCCCCGACCCCACACGTAGCCGTCCTGCACCGCCCCGGAGAACGGGTGCACCGACCACTCGGCGGCGTCGGCCGGCACCACGTCGAGATGCCCGTGCACGAGCAGCGCCCCCCGCGACGGATCAGCCCCGGCCAGCCGGCAGATCACGTTCGACCGCCCCGGCGCCCCCGAATCGAGCACCTCCACCTCGTACCCGACCTCGGTGAGCTTCCCCGCCACGTACTCGGCGGCCTCCCGCTCCCCCGTCGTCGTCTCGAGGTCACCGGTGTTCGTCGTGTCGATGCGGATGAGCTCCGACGTCAGCTCGACGACCTCGTCCTCGGCTGCTCCTTGCCTGGTCACGCGGATCTTCCTACCACTGCGAGGACCCGTCGCGGGGGTGCGGAGGGTGTGGGCTATCCTTCTCCCAGCAAGTCCGAGTGGCGGAATGGCAGACGCGCTAGCTTGAGGTGCTAGTCCCCGAGTAGGGGGTGGGGGTTCAAGTCCCCCCTCGGACACACGCGCTAACCACACGCGGAGCGAGCTGGACATCGACCGCTCGCTCGTGTGGTTGGTACCTCAGTTCGATCCGAAGCTCCCGGTAGAGCCGCTCCAGGCTCTCCGGCTTCGCATCCTTCAGCACCGCGCCGATGTCGCCCAGCGAATCGATCATGGCGTAGACCTCGGCGTCCGTGACCGTGGTCGGGGCGGGAGCGCCGTTCAGCTCAGCCTGCGCGGCGGCCCGCTGCGCCTGCGACTCGTTGATCGCGTCGACCATGGCGTTCGGGTCGATCCCAACCGCGATCGCATCCTGGAACCGCCTGAGCCGCTTCTCGGCGTCCGCGAGCCGCTTCTTCGCCGCCTCGCGCTTGCCCGACTTGCCCCCGCCGTCCTGCGAGGCGACCAGCGCCGCGACGGTCCGATCGACGTTGCGCCGGTCGAACAAGTGCCCTATCCACGCGTTCAAGGGCTCCAGCACGTCGTACTCGCGCAGGTTGACGGTCCGTGGGTGGTCCGCGTGCGCGGCGGCCCCAGGGGCGAGCGTCCGGGCAAGGCAGCGGTAGTAGATCTCGCGTTTGCGGATCACCGCGCCCTGCATCCTCCGACTGCACAGCGCGCACCGGACCATCCCGCGCAGCAGGTACAGCCGAGTTCCGGTCGTCCGGGTGCGCTCCAGCTTGGCTCGCTCGCGATTGCCGCCGGCGGCACGGGAGCGCCGTCGCAACTGGGCCTCAGTGAACGTCTCAACGGACACGATCGCCGGGTGCGCCTGCTCTCGCGACCGCACCACCCGATCCGCTCCCGCCCGCCGGAACCGGACCACATGCCCCGCCGCGACGTCATCTGGGTCGAGCAGGGTCTCGTGCTTCGTCCAGCGGCCGAAGAACGCATAGCCGGTGTAGCGAGGGTTGTCGAGGATCGCCCGAACCGTGCTGGCTTGCCACCCATCGGCGAGCCGGTGACGATTCTGATCAGGGCGCCGCGCCGACGGACACGGGATACCGTCGCGGTTGAGACCACCCGCGATCGCCCGGTCACCCTTACCGTCGAGGTACTCCGCGAAGATCCGCCGCACCACCTCGGCAGACGCGTCGTCCATCGCAAGCACTCGGAGCCGGTAGCCCTCGCCGCTTTGCGCGGGTTCGGGTGTGGCCCAGCATCGGCGACCACGTAGCCATACGGCGCCCGGCCGCCCTGGTGGCGCCCCTCGTTGACGACCTGTGCATCCATCGCGGCACGCACCCGCGCTTGCACGTGCTGTCGCTCCGACTCGCTCATTCCGCCGAGCACGCTCATCAGCATCTTGTGCGACGGATTCCGCGCATCGAACTTGCCACCCAGCTCCGGGACCCACAGATCGACCCCGTACGCGGCGAACTTCGGCGCAATCAGCGAGAACTGGTTTCCGAACCAACAGCGCGTTCCCTCGCCGACTACGACACCATTCCACTTCCGGTTCGGGTCTTTCAGCGCAGCAAGCAGACGTGCCCCGTCCACGCGTCGCTCCCATGGCACGGACCGTGACTGGCCAACGTCGAAGAAGACTTCGGCGATCCGCCCGCCGAGCGGCTCGACGAACTTCCGCGCGTTTCCTAGCTGCCACGCACGAGACGTCTCAGGATCTTGATTGTCTTCGGTTGAGCAGCGACCGTAGGCGGCGAGATCGCCGATACCCTCATCGGGTGCGGTGGCGGCGACTTCGATGCCGAGCAAGCCGTCAACGGTCGCCCACGGGTCGACGCCGCTGGTCGCAGGTGCCTGACTAGTCATCGAGCGATCCCCCCGGCCGCGCGTCGAGCACTTCGACGGTCGTGAGCTGAACCAGTATGTCGAGGAGTGTACGACTTGCTCGTGGAGTGAGCCTAGGGATTCCGTCAGGCAGACTTACATGGATTCTCCCGCCCTCTGCCCCGTCATCCCACTGCCTCGCATCCGCCCGCCGGTGAGGCTGCCGCTGGCCACGATCCGTAGCGGCCGGGTCGACGCTCGTCGGCGCGCCCTGCGCCGTCTGGCCGTCGCCAGAGCACGGCAACGAGGTAGCTCCTGAGTTAGGTGATCGTGATCGAGTTAGGTTCGTAACCTCCTGCGGTCGCGCGTCGGTCCAGCGGTCTACCTGCGGGTAGTTAGAAAGGTTAGGCGAGTTAGGCCGCGCCACCAGGCCTTCGTGTACCCCCGCATCGACACGTCGGCGCCGATCTCGCTCCGACCTAACTGACCTCACTCGGGTACCCACCGGACTACTCCTCATCGTCCCGGCGGGCCGCGTCGCGCTCGGCAGCGCGGGCACGCACCGTGATCGGATCGATGGGGTAGCGGTTGCCCGTCGACGGCACCCTGATGCCGTACTCGCGCTCCAACACCTCTCGAAGCTTGACGCCGTTCAGGCCGCGGTAGGTGCCGCAGCGCGGCGCGAGATCCCGAAGTCGAGCGGGCACATCAGCGGCAGGCACTCGCTGGTCAGCCAATACCGCAATCAGGTCGTCGAGTAGATCACGAGACTCCCCCACTTCCTCGTCTACCTCTGCTTCGATCGCCGCATTCGGTGTGTGCGCATCGAGGTAAGTCATCGCACGCCCGATGACTTCGGCAGCGGCGTCATAGCCCGTGTCGTCATCGGCTTCGATGTAGAACCACTTCAGGATCTCGAACCGCTCCTCGGTGGCTCCGGTCAGCAGCGAAGTTCCGACGTCCTTTCCAGGCCGCAGTTCGCTGGCCCGAATGCCTGCCTGGAACGAGCCGTCACCAAGGAAGCCATCATTGGAGCGCCAGGACTTCACCGCGAAACACGCGTTGATCTTCACCAGCTCGACGATCTTCGGAGGGATCGCGTCCGCTCGCGACGACTGGGTGTCGAACGCCAGCGTGATCGCGGTCTTCCGGCCGCGGCGCATGGTCTGCACCACCAGATCAGCGGCTTCTTTCCCGAACTGCTCATGGCCGGACAGCTCGTGACATTCGGAGAACAACGCCACCAGCGGCCGCAACTCCGGATGCTTCTCGGCAAGGGCGCGGGTGACCTTCTTCGCGCCCAGCTCGGCCAACCGCGCCTCGCGCTGCGCGACCTTCTCGTACAGCTCGCGCAGCGCGGTCAACGCAGCAGCGGCCACGTCGTCGTCGATCCCCCGCTTGTAGCGGGCCAACCTCGGCCGGTAGGCGTCGAAGTCGCCGTTGTTGGCGAACACGAACACCCACAGCTCGGCGAGCGGATCCAGCGCGGCGCCGAGCATGATGACGCGGGCGGCGTTGCTCTTGCCCTGCCCCATGAGGCCGCCGTAGACGAGGTTAGCGCCGGGCAACGCGACAGCGATGATCTCGCCGCGCTGGGACACACCGAGCGGGATGCCGGCGAACACGTCGGCCTTCCCGTTGTTCAGCAGCGGGTAGGGCGGGGCGGGCTTCTCGGTGGAACCCGGGTCCGCCACCCACAGGTCGACGTAGCCGGCCCGTTCCCCTGCAGACGGCCACACCTCCAGCGGGGCGCGCATCAGATTGCGGGCCAACACGTCCCGCCGATCGGCGATCATCGTCGGGGTCACGCCCCAGGGCAGGGAGAACACCGCGTGATAGCCGCAGTTGTTCACCCGCACCGGCGGAGTCAGGAACTCCACCTCCCAGCCCTTCTTGATCGCCTCGTTGAGCTTGCTGATGCCCAGATGCGCCAGTGCCGTCGCGATCCCGCCGGGGGTGACGATCACGTTCTCGTGCTCCTGCGAGCGGACCGGCGCTGCCCAGGCAGGGACGCGGCCGTGGGCCCGGCCGAGTTGCCACAGCACCGCCAGCGCCAACCATGGGGCCGCCAGCATCAGCGGCAGCCATACCACGGTGACCAGCCACACCACCCAGGCGATCAGGTCCACCGCCGCCTGCAACGGCGCAAGCACCCATGAGATGTCGCTGTAGCCGACGGCGAGGGTGATCCCCAACGCCAGCAGCATCCCCGTGACTGTCATCGCCGCGACGGCAACGGCCCTGGCGAGGGCGAATGGGGCGTAGATCCAGTCCATCCGCCGCTTGTGCCGCATGGCGCGCGCCCGCTCCGCGCGCTGTTCCCAGTCGATCAGGCGTTGCATATCGCCCGCCAGTTCGGCCTGGCGCATCATCCGCTCGTAGCGGGACTGGGTGCGTGCCTCCCACACCCGCCGCGCCGCCACCCACATGCCGGTGGCGATGTAGACGATGCCGTTGCGGACCGCCCACCGCAGCGTCGTGCGGGTCCGCTCGTGCGTGGCCGCCACCCGCGCCGTCGTGACCAGGTAGACGGTCGCCCGTCCGGTGCCGCGGCGTACCGACCGTGAGGAGCAGTTCGAGCGGCTGTACCTGTTGCTCGTCGACTCCAACCAGTTCGCGCCCAAGATCACCTGCTACGAGGTAAACGATCGGTATACCGAGGTTGATCTGGAGACTGCGTTTGACGAGATCGTTGAGTTGGCCGCCGAGCGCAATTTTGATACGTACGAATCTGTCGGGGACGGCACAATTCGCAAGATCAAGCGTTCGCCGGGCGAGGACTGACACGTCGTCAGGATGCAGCCGAGGGCCAGATCGGGAGCGCCGCCAACTCAGATCTTCCAGGCCATTAGCCGACGAGCGAGTCGACTGCAGGAGCGAACCACGGATCTACGACCAATCCGACGGATGACGGTCGAGCCTGTGGTCGACGCCGGCGCGAGGCCCAAGAGCCGCCGCCTCGTGGACGCATCATTGTCCTGCTGTCTCCCTAAGTTGGTCCGGGTCCGTTCCAACTTCCCGAGGTGCCGGATGCCGCCCGCTGAGCGGAATCGCCGACGCAGCTGAGCCTGCGTGAGGTCAAGTCCACGGGCGTGGTGTTTGGCGGTTGTCGCGTATCTTCCTGTGGGTTAGGCGCTGAGCGCCGGGATGGTGTCGGTCGTGACCTCCTCGGTGCTGGTGCTGGTACTGGTGCTGGTGTCGGGAACGGGGTGTGAGGCGGGCGCGGGCCAGGACGTCGAGGCCGAGGTAGCGGCAGCCTTCGGCCCATTCGTCGTGTTGCTCGGCCAGGACGGCGCCGACGAGGCGGATCAGGGCGTCGCGGTCGGGGAAGACGCCGACCACGTCGGTGCGGCGGCGGATCTCCCGGTTCAGCCGCTCGGAGGGGTTGTTGGACCAGATCTGGCGCCAGACCTCTCTCGGGGATCCGGTGAAGGCCAACACGTCCGTGCGGGCGGTGTCGAGGTGCTCGGCCACCTTGGGGAGCTTGTGGGCCACCGCGTCCAACACGAACTGCGCGTGGACCGAGGTGGCGTCGGGCTGGTCATAAACCGAGTGCAGCAACGCCCGCACCCACGGCCAGGACGCCTTCGGGGTCGCGGCCATCAGGTTCGCCGCATAGTGCGTGCGGCATCTCTGCCAGCTCGCGCCGGGCAGGGTGGCGCCGATGGCCTCGACCAGCCCGCAGTGCGCATCGGAGGTCACGAGCCGGACCCCGGTCAGGCCGCGGGCGGTCAGGTCACGGAAGAACCCCAGCCAGCCGGCGCCGTCCTCGGCCGAGGTGACCTGCAGACCGAGGATCTCCCGATGTCCATCGGCGTTGACGCCGGTGACGAGCAGGGCGTGCACGCTGACCACCCGCTCGCCCTCGCGGACCTTGAGCACGAGGGCGTCGGCGACGAAGGTGTAAGGGCCTTGGTCGAGTGGGCGGGTGCGGAAGTCTGCGACGTGGGCGTCGAACTCAGCGGCTATGGTTGAGACCTGCGACTTGGACAGCCGGGTGATCCCCAACGAGTCGACCAGCTTCTCCATCCGTCGCGTGGACACGCCGAGCAGGTAGCAGGTGGCCACCACGGTGGTGAGGGCGCGTTCGGCGCGGCGGCGGCGCTCGAGCAACCACTCGGGGAAGTAGGACCCCGAGCGCAGCTTGGGGATCGCGATGTCGAGGGTGCCGGCGCGGGTGTCGAACTCGCGGTGTCGGTAGCCGTTGCGCACGTTGGTCCGGTCCGGACTCGATTCGCCGTAGCTGGCGCCGCAGACGGCGTCGGCCTCGGCGGACATCAGGGTTTTGATGAAGGTGGTCAGCATCTGGCGCAGCAGGTCCGGCAAGGCGGAGGCCAGGTGCTCGCGCAGGAAACGGGCAGGATCGACACTGCTCGGTGCAGTCATCGCGTGAGTCGCTTTTCTGAAGCACCGTGAGAGGTCTTCAGAAGATCACGCGATGGCCGCCCTACACGACGTCTCGCCCGTCACCGGGCCTGCCGCACACCACTCTGGTGGACGCCACTGCCAAGGACGCCCGGCCGCACGAGGTGCTGCTGTGCGTGCAGACCGGCAAGACCCTCGCCGACTCAGCTCTTGGTTCCCACCGGAGGCCGGAGTGGATCGACGGCCGCATCTGGCGGTGAAGGGGTCAGGCTTCGGTCTCCACGATCTGGGCGCCCTCGGCGGCGCGCTGCACCGACCAGCTTCTCCAACCGCCACGTGCCGACGCCGAGCAGGTGGCAGGTGGCGACCACGGTGGTCAGCGCGCGTTCGGCGCGACGACGGCGCTCAAGCGGCGGCCTCCACTGGTCCGGGGTCTGGTCGCCTTGGCCTGGTTCATCGAATGCGCCCGTCACTCTGCTTACTGGAAGATCACAATACGCACAACTGCGCATGGTCCGACGCACTCATTTGTGTGATAATCGTACAACGGCTGCATTTCTATAATGCACCGAGAGGATCCGAAAGGAGCCGCATCGCGAAAGTTGGGTCATGTCAAGCTAGCAAGGGCCAAGGACAATGCCGAGAAGACCATGGGTCAGCCCGGCCATCATCCTGCTGATTCTGTTCGCTTTCGAAATCGGAGTGGCCATCGTGTTCAATCCGGCTTCAAGATCTCCGGACGACCTGCTGTCGAAGTTGTCTGACGCAGGCTTGTCTGTCGCAGTCGTTACTGTCGCAGGCGCTTTCGCCACGGGGTTCTTCAAGGTTCTGGACGAGCGCCAGTTGCGAGACCAGGAGCGCCGCAAGGTTTTTCACGAGCTTATCGACGAGTATAACCAGGTTAAGGGTGTGCGTCGCGGCCTGGCGGCACTCGGCGTTCACAAACAGCGAACACGCTCCCTTAGTTCCGATGAGACCAAAGAGCTGCGCGCAGCGATGGCGAAACTGAATGATGCGCAGCTGAGATTCGAGGCCATCAAGCGCGAAGTGGAGCAATCCAATCTATTCAGAAGGAACGCCGACGTTGCCCGGGAGCTTAGAGAGGTTGAACACTTCATCAACAGATGCGTTCTGGACAAGTGGGAGAACTATGGCGGCGACATCTGGGAGGATGCATCGCCATCAGTGCTCGGAAACCTTGGACTTGCGACCTCCATGACTGCGGGATTCAAGTCTCACGTCAAGCAACCGTTAGACAGATTGACAAATATTCTGCATGAGGAGCTATTCGGCCGCCCAGGCGTCTGGCGCCGACTGGTGGAGCGTCGCCAACACACGGCCGGGTTCAACATCGCTCAACAGACCGGCAATGCACAAGACCAGTGTGATGAAGAGTAAGCAGTCTCGTCCTACTTGACAATCCGGGCAGGCGACACTTTTCTCCAATCAATCGGTCATTTCAATCCATGTCGATGAAGGGGTGCGCTCAAATGCCGCAGTAGCATATTGGCGTAACGTCCACGCAGGTAGCCGAATCATCGTTCGCTGCGCGTCGACGAGGATGGGGGGCGATGGCCGACAAGGAGTCAGGGAAGTTCCAAGTGTCGTTGCCAGGTGCACGTGGGGTCGTAGTCGGCGATCGCAACGTCGTGGTTCAGAACGTCACGGCCGGGCTCGCGGCCTTGGCCACCCACTACGCGATCCGGCAGGCTGGGCAGACGAGCTCGTGGCCGCAGTTCGGACCCTCGTGATCACAAGCCTTGATCAGGTTGGGCACGGCTCAATTTGCCGGCATTCCCGGCGAGGCGTGCCGCGTAGGCTGAGCGCCTTATATCGCTGACCTCGTCCGAGCGATCCACAATCGAGCAGCTCAGAAAGAGCCGGCCTCGCCATAGTTGTGGACATGCGATGGGAGACCAAGCGTGGTAGACATTGTGACCGGCCTGTCGGTCGATCGGGAGCGCCTCTGTCCTCACCAGGAGGCAACCGTCACCGCCCAGACGTCTCCGCCGGATACTCTCGTCACCTGGAAGGTTGACGGCGAGGAGGTGGAGTCGGCTAGTAATACGATCGAGATCGGCGGGCTGGTGCATCCCGTCGGTCCCGGCCATACGGTCATGGTCGAGGCAGTCCTCGCTAATACGCAAAGTGTGCAGATCCGACGAGTCGAGACTCGCGTCGATATCATATTGGATCCCCCTCCGGCGGCGATCGGGCCGTTCCAGAGCGATGCGTACGTGATCACCTCAGAGCCGGCGATGCCGGCGATCCGAGCGATTGCCAGTGGTGGCATTTCAGGAAACTGGACAGTTCGAGTGAATATCGATGCCACGCTCGTCTTCGAGATCTGCCGGAGCATTCCGCCGTCGATGATCAAGTCCATCGAGTTCCCGGCGCCGGCCGGTGGCTCGGCCATCGATATCGATTTTGGCGGTGCGATCGTCGGGGGCAAGCTGGCGGTCGGTGTCAACGGGGTCGTGAACGGCTGCCCGGCAAGCGGAGGTGATGGTGCCTGGGTCATGGGCACCAACCCGAGCCGCAGCGACATACGGGAGAGCTTCCCGAATGACACGATTCGCCGCATCGCCTGTCGCGAGAGCGGCCAACGCCAGTTCGAGGCGCCAGCCGACGGCGGCATCGGCTCCTGTCCGCTCTTTGGCCGCGCGGACCGGGTGGGCATCATGATGACCGCGAATGCCACCGACGAACAGGTGTGGAACTGGCGCGCCAATCTGGATCGCGGAATCGAAGTCTTCGATGAGCGGCTCGACGCCGCTCGTTCGTATCCGGCCCAGGTCGCGCTGTCGGCAGAGTTCCAGGATCTGGTGGCCGGGTTCAACGCCATCCGGCTCCAGGACGGCATGCCAGCGATCACGATCAACGTGCCGGAGTTCACCACCGGTGACCTCGACGACAATCTGCAACAGCTTGAACTGGACGCCATCAGGGGATACGACGGGTGGTTCGGCCAGGACCGCTTCGGGCACGAGCTGCATGAGTTCCGGATCGCGGTCGCCCCGGAGCTGGCCAGGACGTGTTGCGGGTGGGAAACATCGACGAGGTGGCGCGCACCGGTGACGCGGTCTGGGAGCTCGTTCCGGCGGAGGAGCGACCTCAGTCGGAAGGCGATCCGCGCTATGTGGAGAGCGTTCTCGCTTTCGGACCACTCTGCGGCGCGGCCGATGACACTCCGGTGCCGGAACCGTGCGGCGCGGCTCTTCGCGTCCTCGATCACCTCAATCACGTGGTCGATCCGGCTAGCCAGGCGCTGAGCGTCAGCAATCACGTCTCCACCGACGGGAGTCTGGGTCCCGAGGTCGCAGCCTTCGATGCCGTCTCATCCGATCGCGATGCGTTCCGCTTCGAGGTGGAGAACCCGGTGTCGGACGATCCGGTCAGCGTCGCGCTGACCATCGCTGATCGACTTCCGATCCTCTACAACCTGGACGCGAGATCGGGCAACCGGTATCGGAGCCATTTCCTCCGCCTGGTTGGAGACGGGGAGGACGTTTCCGCGCTCGGTGTGCTCAACCAG
Organism: Pseudonocardia cypriaca; assembly: GCF_006717045.1. Taxonomy (NCBI): domain Bacteria; kingdom Bacillati; phylum Actinomycetota; class Actinomycetes; order Pseudonocardiales; family Pseudonocardiaceae; genus Pseudonocardia; species Pseudonocardia cypriaca. The sequence continues at coordinate 1,361,806 of NZ_VFPH01000001.1, read as the reverse complement.
CAGAACGTGCTGGCGCAGATTGGGGATGACGTGATCATTCGGTACGAGCCGGGCACCGGCTGTGCCGACAGGCATCGGATACGTGTGTGTCGGCCCGCCTCGGAACAGAACAATGATCATCCGAACCAGTCCCGGCACGACGTCCGTTACCTGCCGCTCCGGATCACCGTCTTCAGCAGGCCCGGGCGCGCGACACTGGCTTCCGCGGTGAGTGACAGCGATCAGACGTTGAGGCTGCCGAGTGTTGCCGATATTCAGCCGAGCGGCCACGTGCTGATCGGATCGGGCGACGGCGGCGAGCTGGTCCACTACGCCGGCACGAATGCCGGAGCCGGCGAGTTGACCGGGTGCATCCGCGGGGTCGCAGGGACGGCTCCGATCGCCCATGCGGCGGGTGCGCCCGTGGTGTACTCGTCCACGACACCGTCGGCGTCGAAGACAGATATTGAGGCCGATCTGACGTCCGTCAACGAGCGTTTCGCGCAATCCGGGATAAAGGTTCGCCGACCGGTGACGATCGATCTCGGTGGCGCCGGGTCGAGTGGGCGAGTTCTACCGCCCGCAGTCCTCGCCGGATACCGCTTCCCGTCGGTATTTGATGTGCCCAACCAGGAGCCGCCCACGGATTCCGAGCAGGCGGTGATCGCTCTCCGGTCACTCGAGCCGAATTTGATCGAAATATTCTATGTAGATCACATGTATAAGATCGACGACTCGGCCCAGGCGCCGCAGCACGGATACTCACGCCCGGCCCTGATTAACAATTCTGCGGACCCGCGGGCCCAGAACTTCGCCGTCGTGTCCTCTGCCCGAAAGGTGCTGACCGTGGCGCACGAGATCATGCACCTACTGCTCAACGACGGGCATCGCGTCGGGGATCCACGCACGGCGCTCTTCAACGAGTCGACCACGGACAGCAAGGCGCCCGACTCGACGAAGCGGATCGGGCCCTATCCGGACGCGACCGCGGCCGGAGTCGGCGTCTTCGACACCTCGAAGATCAGGGCGAGCGCGGAGACCCTTCCCGGTTGAGGATGGCCGACTCCGGTGGCCGGGCGCCGGGGAGACAGAACCGCCGCCGTCGACGTGGTTGATCGGCGTGTGAAGCGGTGGAGAGGAGTGTGCCCGAGTGGTTGCCAACAGGCTTGTCGTCCTGAGGGCTCGGTACGCCGGTCGGATCCTGACCGAGCGCCGGGGTCGGGAGGCGGCCGGCATGGCGCGAGTGACGCGCGCGCTGATGACCGAATGGAACCCCGTGCTCGCCTCGGAAGCCGAACTGCGGTCGCTTATGGGCGTGCCGAGCCGGGAGGTGTCCAGCGCCCTCGAATACACGTTCGACAGCGGCTTCGGTGGCGAGCGGTGGCGGTTCGGTATTCGGAGCGGGGTCGTGGTGAGCGTTGAGTGGGACGCGTTGGAGTAAGGCGGTCACGGGTGGCTACGCGGGGGACGGCGGACCGTGAGTGAAGGTCCACGAATGGCCCCGCCGAAGGTGGAGCGCCCATCCAGGTGTCTGGCGGGGCAGGTTCTACTCCTGCGGCGCACTCACCTGCACCGTGGCTGGGGAGCCGCGCACTGGGAGGGGACACGACGTGCGCCGACGCTTGGCGACGGTCGCTGTTCGGCCTGCTCGCGGCGCTGCGCCGCGCCGCGGCCGGACTCGCCGCCGCGGGCCCTGCACGTGCTGGCGGCGCTCGACCGGACGTTGAACCACCTCGTCGGCGACGAAGACCTCGTGCAGGAGGTCACCGCGGTCCTCGACGGTGACGCCTGCGGCCCGTAGTCGCTACGAAACCGCCGGCCCGCAAGGCCGCAGGCGCCCGACGCGGCGGGCACATCGTGCCGGGCGCTGCCTGCGGCGCCGAGGTCGAACCCGAGGGCGCCGACTGCCGATGCAGGACGGCGGCGAGAATTGGACCACGAGCGCGCACGGCATTGGGCCGGCAGCAGGATCTGGCTGGTCCCTGACCTCAGGCGCCGCATGAGGCACGAGTCCTTGCGGTCCGGATCAACTGGCGTGCCAGCGGCTCGACCGGCAGCTCCATGAGCGAAGAGGCCATGAGATCCGCGAGCAGCTCCAGCCACTCCTCCTCCGCCCAACCCCTCATCGCACCCCACCCCTCCCGTGCAGTCGGTGGCCCGAAGAGGACGCCGGCAGCACCGGCGAGACGTTCCGGCCGGGAATTCACCTCGATGGCGCACGAACCCGAGGGATATGCCAACCCTGTCGGCGGCCGGGCTGTTGGCCGAACGAACGTCGGCGAACCAGCCGGTCGGCCGACTGCTGCGCGAACGACGTTCGCGGGCGCCCGCTGGAGGACGCGGCTACGCAGGTCGATCGGCGCGCCGTAGATCTCAAGCAGGTCGCGGACGTCGCGGATGCGGGGCACCTGCCCCGTCTCGAGGCGGCTCAGCTTCGACGTGGAAATCCCCAGCGCCAACGACGGCGGGCGAGAGACCACGCACCCGACCTGCTCGATGCGGCCGGTCGTGAACTGCGGTGGCGGACATCCCCCAAAGTGCCCGCCACCCGAGGGTGAAGATCGCGATCCCTGGCAGGACGTTTCCTGCCCGCACTGATCGGGCTGTGGGAGCCGAGGACCGCAACACGGCAGCGTTCGCCGTATATATACGTTCCCTGTTGCGCTGGGCGCCGAAAGGATCAGCCGCTTGGCGCTCCTCACAAGAACTGGCGCCGGAAGCTCCTGTCCGGACCGGTGCCGTTCCGAAGAGCGGCACGGGAGTAGTGGATGGCGCCCCGCCGCGTCGTCGCGCTGCTGGACCGCCTCGACGGCCCGGATGCCGCGGCCCGGGCCCGGCACCTGGACGCATCCGCGGACGACTGGCGGACCGGCAGCGTCCGCAGAACACCCCGCGACAGCTACAAGGCCGACTGGCGGCGCTGGGAGGACTACACCGCCTGCGCCGGCATCCCGATGCTGTCCGGCGGCCGTGGGGCTCTGGTCGGGTTCGTGGTCTGGCTCGAGCACGGCGGCCCGGCCCCCGGCTCGATGGGCCACTGGCCCGGGTACGCGCCGGCCACGATCAGCCGCCGGGTCACGGGCGTCGTTTACGAGCTGAGCAACCGGTGGCACGTGCCGATCGACCCGCGCCTCGGCCGCGGTCATCGCCGCGGTGAAGGGCTACCGGCGCCGGCTATCCGCGGCCGACCAGCGCCTGGGCCGCGGCCAGGCTCCCCCGATCACCGTCCCGGACCTCCTCGCCATGTGCGGGCCTGCCCGGACACACTGGAAGGCCTGCGCGACCGGGCCGCCCTCACCGTCGGGTTCTACCTCGCCGCCCGCGCCTCCGACCTGGCCTGGCTCAAGGCCGGCGACATCGTCGACGAGCCCAAGGGCCTGGTCATCACCGTCCGGGAGGGCAAGACCACCAGACAGAGCGCCCTGGAAACCCGGGCCCACCCGCTGCTGTGTCCGCGGGAGAACTGGCTGCGCTGGCGCGAGGCCGCCGACCTGCAGGACGGGGCCGCGCTGCGTCGGGTCCGCGGCAACAAGATCCTCGCCCAGGCGGACGAGATCCTCAACCCGCGCGTCGGCCCAGCGGGGCTGTCCCCCGACGGGGTCATCCGGCTACTGCGCCGCGCCGGCAAGCGGGCCGAACTGCCCGACCGGGTCACCGGGGCACCGGCTGCGCCGCGGGTTCGTCACCGCCGCCTACGACGGCGGGAACGGCTGGACACCCCTGCAGATCGCCCGGCACGGCCGGTGGGCCGACAACTCCCCCCGAGCTGTGGGCCTACATCCACGAGGAGAACCGCTGGCACCGACCCAGCGGCGGCCTGGACATCGAGCCCACCGCGGACGAGCCCGCTCGCCGGTGAACCGTCGAGCAGACGCCGCGGCCGCCGCCGGTCGACCCGTGGTGAGGGGGCCCGCGGCGAGCAGCGGGGCGCCGATCAGGTCAGCGGCCCAGCAGGGGTCGCCAGCGCCGCGGCGGTGGTCGTGCACGACAGGTAGCCGGTCGCCTTGTGGGCGTTGAACACCCCCGACCGGGCCGCGGCGATCCCGTCGTGATCAGTAGGTCGACCTTGAGGTCGGGGCACCCACAGCGTCTCGTAGGCGCGCGCGGACTGCACGTCGGAGTCGTCAGCACAGTGGTCGCTGCGGTGAGTGCGACTGCGGTAAGCGCGAACGGCGATGCCGCTGTCCCGCGGGTTACCGGCGGATCGTTGGTTTGCCCATCCTCGCAAACTCTCTGACGCCCACGTCGTTGCCGGTCCCGACGGCCACGCCGTTCACGTGCTCCACCCGAAGACACCCGCGGACGGAACCTACCTTCGCCCGGTACGCGGACCGGACGTGCTCGTGGAAGTTCTCGATCAACGCCTCCGGGCCAAGCCTGCCTGCCTCGGCGCGGATCTCCTTCTCCAGCTCGCCGTTGATCTTCGCGCGGACGGTGGGATCGCTGCGTGCCTCCCGAGCCCGCTCAACGAGTTCCCGGATCCGGGGGTTGGCGAGCAGCTTAGGCGCGTGGAGCGGGCAGCTCCCGATGGTCGTCTGCACGTGCGCGGCAATGGACGCCCGGTCACCGACGACGACTCCGCGGCCCCCCTGCACGTCGATCGGCGCGTTCGGAGCGATGCGGACCGAGTACGACGTCAACGCGCCTGCGGGCTCGGTCCGGCGGCTGGTGTCCTTCGCGTCCCAGCCCTCCGCCCCGTCGAGGAGCTGGGACATCTCGATGGTCGGCTGCTTCACCGTGCACTGGTGTGAGATTCCCACGGTGCCGTTGTTGCCGATCGCGACGCTGGTCGAGTCCAATATCTCCACGCGGGCCGTGACGCTCCCCGGAGCGTGGCCCGGCGGGGCGACAAGCTGTACGCGTGCGCCGGCCCTGAAGGGGATCCACTCGAGTGCCGCGATGCGCTTCTCGACATCGGCCACTCGCTGCTCCGCTGGCAGGGCTGCGGCGGCCCGAAGCTCGGCCACACCCGGATACTTTCGGGCGAGGAGATCCGAGTTCTGGGCGATGTTGCCCGTGATGGCATCGATGTCGGGCCCGTTCGGGTCCGAAGGTAGCTCGACCAGGCCGGAGTGGTCTCCCAGATGGTCCACGCCGAGGTCGTAGAACTCGCAGGCCTTCACCCGGAGCTCCCTCGCCACACCGGCGTCCGAGTTGCGCACGGGCAGTGCGCCGGGGCCGGTGGTCTGGGCGCGAGTGCCCGCGGCGCGTGGCCTTTGATCCGGCGCTGCGACGGGGCGGCCCGTCGTCGGACCCGGCTGTGCAACGGGGCGGCCGGTCGTCGGACCCGGCTGTGCGACGGGGCCGGTGGTCTGGGCGCCAGTGCCCGCGACGCGCGGCTTGGGCAGGGCCTTGGGCGGGATCTTGGGCGTGGTCTTGGCTCGGTGCCTGGGCCCGGGGACGGAGACCATTGCTACAACCCCTCGTTCCTGATGTCGACGGCGATGTTGACGACCGCGTTGTCGCCGTGGACGACACCGGTGCTGTCGCGGATGACGACGTGCGGACCGGCCCTGTCGGCCCGTTTCCAGGGCGCGGGGGTTGGTTCGGGGCCGCCTGAGGATGGGGCGGTCCGGCGTGTGGCCTCCCACAGGGCGCGCCAGGTGGCGAGATCGAGCAGCTGGGCTTCCACGTCGAGGCGATGTGTCTTCATCTGCTGTTCGCAGGCGAGGACGAAGCCGCGGACCGTGCCCCACCGAGGGATCCGGTCCCCGCGCAGGATCGGCGAGAGGGTCTGCGGTGGAAGGCTCAGCCCGAGTCGCTGGGCGTGCCGGCTGAGGTGCTCGAGTGTCGGTTCCCGCACCGACTGTCGAAGCTGCCGCATCCGTGCGACGAGCAGGTCGAGCGGGGTCTCGATCACGCGCCTCTCCCGTCGCAGGCCACCATCGTCCCGAGGGACCGGGCATGCCGGTAGCCGCCGAACGGTCTCGTATCCGGCAGGAATCCCGTTACCGCAAACGGGAGCCGTCTCGCCGGACGCTCGTCGTCGTGTCGAATCCACGGTTGCCGCTCGGCTCGGCCCTCGCGAAGCAGGGGGTGTGAGATGGCCAGGCTCTCGATGCCGGACCTTCCCGACGGACCGCTCCGCGAACTGGTCACCGAGCTGCACCGCCTGCACGCCCGGGCCGGATGGCCGAGCTCCCGGCTGCTCGCCCGGCACGTCGGCGTCAGCCACACAACGGTGCACGCCCTGTTCACCAGAACCGTCGCGCCGCCAAAGGTGACGCTGCTGCTCGACGTCGTCGAGCGCCTCGCGCTGGCCGCCCGCCGCATCGACGTCGAGTCGACGCTCGACCGGTTCGATGCGCTCTGGACAGCGGCCGCGGCCGACATGTCCTCGGTTTAACCAGCCCAGTCGATCATTGGCCGGGCGCTCGGAACGGCTCGCGCCCCTGCGAGGCGCGAGCCGCTCCGGGTTCTCCGGCCGATCACAGCGGCGAAACTCAGAACCTGTCGTTCACCCAGGTGAACGTCACGCGGTCGCCTCCGTTCACGTTCTGGATCCCCGAGATGCTGAATGCATCGATCCAGATCCCGAAGGTCCCGGGCTTGCGGAACGTGAAAGACTGGCCATTGGCCAACTGGTGCGCGTAGAGGCCGTTCTCGGCAGCGCTGTTCCCCGCCGCCGCGACGGCCCACTCCCCACCCTGGCCATCCCGCAGGATGAACGCCTTACCCCAAGGCGGGGTCCCCGGGGGCCACCCGTCAGGCACCTGGTTCTCCAGGCGGAAAACGGCGACACCGGGGTTGATGACCGCGCGCTCGATGCGCCAGGTCACCACATCGCCGCCCGGGCTCACCAGAACCCCTTCGTCCTTCGTGGCCCAGTCGTTGCTCGGGGTGTTCGTCTGGGGGTGCCGCGGCATGGGAATGATTACGCCAGGCAGCAGCCACGGCATCGTCAAGAGCACCCCAGCACCCTGATCGGCGCGGCTGATCAGCTCCCGCTGGACCGCCACGTACGCGGCAACGGCTGCCGCGAAGACGTTGATCGTCGCGGCCGCGACACCAGCCGCGGCCAGCAGGCCACGGATCGGCCCATCGAGATTCGTGGTGGAGCCAGCGTTCACCAGCGTCTGCGTCTCGGCGTGGTCCAGCTCGACCACGATGCGCAAAGAGTCGACATGCACATTCACCATGTCATTCACCTCATCCTGCTTCTCCAGCGGCGGATGAATCGCGAGGAGCGGGTTCGCCCTTCGGACCGCCATGGGAGAACCATACAAAAGCGGATCGACAAATCCACCTGAATAGGACGAACGCGTCCATCGAATGATAAGAGTTTACGGGTTCTTACGAATTTCTACCGTCAGTGACGAACGTTAGCCCGGGCGTGAGAGGCTTCACCGCCGTGAGCACCCTCGTCGTCCTGATCGGCGGAGCTCACGACGGTCGCGAGTTCCGGGTGCCCGACGACGACCCGATCGTTACCTCCGGTGTGCTGAACCTGCCCGAGTTCGACGGTCCGCCACCCGAGGATCCCGTCGCCGAGCTGGCGGGAGCGACGTTCACCGTGCTGCGCTCCCGCTGGGACAGCACCATCCGCGCGGACGGCGTTCGCCCGTCTCGCCCGCCGCTGAACCAGTCGCGGCCCCCGGGGTAGACACTGCGACCGCCGCCGGTCAACAGCGGTGCGCGCCCGCGGCGAGCAGGCGGGCGCTGATCAGGTCAGCGGCCAGCAGGGTCGCCCGCGCTGCGGCGGTGGTCGTGCACGACAGGTAGCCGGTCGCCTTGTGGGCGTTGAACACTCCGACGGGGGTGGTCAGGTCGGGGTCGATGCCGTCGAAGTAGCCGGCCAGCCCGCGCGGGATGGCGATGAGATCGCCCGGGTCGGCGATGTTGATCCACCGCCGCACCCCGGGCGGGTGCCGGCCCTTGCCGCTGATCGGGGCCGGGTCGAGCTTGCCGAACACGACGTCGGGAAGTGCCAGTGGGGAACCCATCGTGATCAGCAGGTCGACCTCGAGGTCGGGGCGCGCCCACAGCGTTTCGTAGGCGACCACCGACCCGAGCGAGTGCGCCAGCACCACCCGGGCGCTGCCGGCAGCAATCGTGTCGCCCACGGTGGCGCGCACCGCGTCCCGCCGGGCCGTGTCGGCCAGGTAGCGGTGCACCTCCCGGCAGAAGGTCGTCACCAACAGCCGCACCACCTGCTGATCGAGGCCGAACCGGCGGGCGATCCAGTCCGCCGCCGCCCGCGCTGGCTGGGTCAACCGGCCTTTGCGACCTCGGCTGGCGCGCCGAGCGCCGCCGCCCACCGCAGCAACATCTCTTGCTCCGGCTCGGGCAGCTGCGCCGGGTCGCCCGTTCCGTGCGCGGCGTCGCCGGCCAGGTGGTGCGCGTAGTAGGCGACCACCGCCTCCACCTCGGAGCCGAGACCGAGGCCGCGCCGCAGGGCGGTGGTCCACCGCCGGCCCAGGACCGCGGCGACCTCGACCGGGGTCTTGCCATCCTGCAGGTTCCAGATCCCGTGCACCCCGACCACGGCATTGCGCCCGGTCACCCACATCCTCCCGTCGGTTCCAGCACGACCACCTCCGAGCCGAACCCGGCCACGATCACGTTCCCCACACCGACATCGATCGCGTGCACCTCGCCCGGTAGATCGATCCGCTCGAGCTCCCGTCCCTCCCGGAGGGCCCACATCCGCACGGCTGCGTCCCGGCCGGCGGTGACCGCGATGGGGCGCCCGTCGACGACGGTGCAGGCCACCGCGTTGACGGGCCCGCCTTGCGACGAGCCTTAGGTAACGCCTCGCTGGCTGCTCCGAGGCGGTGATCCCGTGAGCGGCAGGTATCGGGGGGAGCGGTCCCGCGCTCCTGCCTTCGACGAGGCCTCTGTCTGATGGCGGATGGCGGAAGTGACGGAGGTGCAACATGCATGATCACCACTTGCGCAAGGCCCAGGATCACGACGCCCCAGACCAACACGAGAGGCCGGACCACGAGGCCCCGCACCCGCACGAGGGGCCGGGCGGCCCCGTGGTGGACTACCACGTCTTCTCCACAATTCGCAGCACGCTCCGCGGACCGGTGACCCAAGGTGGGGCCAGCCGATGGGCGTCCGCTGTTGCGGTTCTCGACGAGATCGAGCAACACGTAGTGCGGCTCGACTGGTTGATCGGGCTATCCCGGCGCGCCGTCGTCGGCGAGCACGACGCACGACAACTGCTCGGCCAATGGCTCGGATCCGAACTTGCAGAAAGGCCCATCCCGGCGAGCAACGCCGAAGGCACCCTGGCGGTCGCTCGAGCCACGCTAAAGGAAGAGGGCCGTTCGGTTTCCGACCAGGAGGGCAATCTCCACGGCCACAACGGGCCCGACCACGGCGGCCAAGATGGGCGCGACCCAACGCTCGGGATAAATGTGAAGGCTATTCGCGAGCTTTTCCTCGGCGCCGTCTATGTACTGGGACCGGACAACGCCGACCGGAGACTAGAGCTCCTCCAGGTCGGCCTCCAGCGCTCGATCGGTCTGATGGACTCGCTCCATCACCAGGCGACGCGTGTACTTCAGGGACGCGAGCACCCGGACAGCATGCCCAATCTTCTCAACCAGCTACCCCGCGGGCGCGACCTCGATGTGATTCTCAAGGGATACCCGCGACCGCCAACAGCCCCGAAGCTGCCCCCATTGCCGAAGATCAACCCGATCCTTGAGTGCCTCGGGACGCTCCGAAACGGGACGGTAGGATCAGGCTCCGCAGTGTCGACCTGGATTAACGCCACCACCGACACGCTGAATCTCACCCAGCTCATTACGCGCATTGCTCCGTCCAACGTGTGCGCCGGACGCGACATCGTCATTCACGCTGACAGGTCCGAGCCGGCCAAGCAGTTTCCGCTCCCCCAGCCCGCAGACTACGGCGTCTTCCTCGAACCGTGTGGGACCCCGGCAGCGGTAAGGGAATGGGCGAACGACCACGTGACGGTAACGGTCCCCAACGGGGCACGATCTGGCTGCGTCATTTTCGGTCGCCTGCCAGCCGAGAACACGGGCGCCGGCGTGGTGCAGGCGGAGGTCGCAGCATTGGAGCGATTCAGCACATGCCTAAATAGCATCGGGGTCGGGCGGCCCCAAGTAGGGCCGATCGCACTGAATCCTCGGTCCTTCTGCAGGATAACGGTATGCTCCCCGGACAGCCCGAACCTCATCACCGTCGGCCATGCACCAGACGTTTTCTCCTTCGTCGCACGGGATCCTGCCGGACGTGAGATCGGCGCCGCTGGCGTCGAAGCCGGGACCACGGTCACCGTCGTATGGGAGGTCCGCTCCGACGCGGGCCCGCTGCAAATCGCTACCAGCGGCGCCAAGACGCTGACTGGGCAGCCGGCGATTGGTTCGGTGGTACTCTCCCCGCTGGACATGCGTACCAAGCAGACGCTGACGCTCCAAGCCACGAATTCATGCGGAACCGTGAGCCGGACGGTCGCTATTCCTGTCTTCCGCAAGCTGTACCTCGCGCCCAAGCCGCTCAGCATGATGGTGGACGGGCAAGCGACCCTGACGGTCCGGTCCTCCTGTCCGGTGACGAGTGACCTCACGGTTGCGTTCAGCGCAGCGAACTCCGACGGTACGGCTCCGCTGCGGGTTACCGTTCCACCAACTGCGACCATTCGAACAGGCCAGGATGCCGCAACCGTGTCCGTGGCCCCGGCGCTCACGGGCGGACTGGCCGCCTACATCGCCTCGCTGCGGCCCGGCTTTGCGGCAGCCGTCGTCACGGCCACCGCTGCTGACCATCAGCCGGGGTCGGTCGGCGTGTGGGTCGAGCCACCGCGCGGCCAGAGCAAGGTGGTCTCGCCGACGACCACCGACCTCGTCGCGGTGCACATGGCTCTCCTTCGGACCGGACGAGTCTTGATGTTCTCCGCCGACGACACCGATTTCGGCAACATCGACAAAGTCAAGACTCGCGAATGGAATCCAGTCACAAACTCGGTCACAACCCCCACCTTCCCCTATCCCGCACACAAGAATCTCTTCTGTGCGGGCCATTGCCTTCTGCCCGATGGCCGAGTCCTCGTCGTGGGAGGGCATGCAATATTGGCCGGTGGCTCGGCAGCCAAAGCGGTCCATACGTTCGATCCACAAACAAACACATGGAGCCGCCATGGTTTTATGCAGAAGGATCGCTGGTACCCCACCTGCCTGACGCTCGCCGACGGGAGAGCCTTGATCACGTCTGGCTCTGAGGCGGGTGGCCCGCCAACAGTCTTCAAGGGCATTGTCCGAGACGTCGAGATATTCGACCCCGCCGCCAATTCGTTAACAAACTTCCCCAACATACACGGCGACATCTGCATGTACCCCTACATGTTCGTGTTGCCGGGCGAGTCCCTCTTCTTCCATTCACGCAACGTCTCGTGGTTGTTTCTGCCAGGCTCTGGGACGTGGAGTCCGACGAACGGCACATGGAGTGGGGACATCCGAATGCAGTCCTCCTCCACGCGGACGTACCCAGGGATGGCCGGTTGCGTGCTGTTGCCGCTCCTGCCAGAAGCAGGGTACGCGGTTCGCGTTCTGATGGCGGGCGGTGGAGGTGCAAAAGAAAACGACCTGAATCCGGCCACGGTTGCGACTCGCACCGCAGAGATACTGGACATCGACGTGAGCCAAAATACTGGCACGTGGCGCAACACCGATCGAAGCGGCGCGCCGCTGCTCATGACAACCTCGCGATTCATGTCCGACGGCGTGCTCTTGCCGGACGGCACGGTGCTATTCGTCAACGGGGCAGCGACCGGTAAGGCCGATCACTCGCACGTTTCGGTGGAGTTTGCCGAACTGTTCGATCCCGAGACCGAGTCCTTTCGCCCACTGACTTCGATGACCATTCCTCGACACTACCACGGGACTGCACTTCTGCTGCCCGACGGCCGGGTGGCGGTGGCCGGGCACACGTCGGATTTCAACGAACCACCGGTGAAAGTCAACCGATACGAGGTTGAGATTGTCAGCCCACCATACCTCTTCCGCGGGCCGCAACCAGCTATCAATGGCATCACCTTCATCGGCTCTACCCTGGGCTACGGGCAGGCGCTCATCTTCTCGACGGACCGCCCAGATGACATCGCTCGTGTTGCCCTGCTGCGGCCAGGCTCAGTGACGCACCAACTGAATACGGACCAGCGGTATATCGGGCTGAGGATTACTGCACGCAGTGGCGAGACTCTTTCCGTCACAGCGCCGCCCGGCCCTGGCATAGCGCCGCCAGGTGACTACTTGATATTCCTCGTCGACACCCGAGGCGTGCCTTCGCGTGGACATTTCGTGCGCCTGAGATAGATATTGGGAGAACTATTGCACTCTGTCGATCAGTGCAACTGATCCACAGACCGGTGATGTGGACGTGACCCAAAATCTTCCCACCATGCAGGTCCTACTCGCGTGATACCTCCAAGCATGAGCGGCAGTTACGAGGGGATTCCGTCGAATCGAGCCCGCGGTCGCCGACGAGCCGCGTCGCTGAAGCAGTGTGCTCCTGTACGACCGGCTGGCGGTCCCTGTGCCGCCACGTCCGGACAGGCCAGAGGGGCCAGCCGAGTGGCAGCGCTGGAGCGATCAAGGATGGCAGCCACAACGCCGAGCAGAGTTGATCTCGATACTGGGCGACGCGGCCACGTGGTGCCGGAGGACATCAGGTTGGACATCAACGGGTTGAGGTGCTCCACCGCAGGCTCACGGGCGCAGCGATGCATCCCCACTCCAGGCTCGACCTGGGATATCCCACCCTATTCCGGGAAGCCACCTCCGGTGCCCAAACCGACCATCCTGCGGAAAGAGGAGGTATTACTCGGCTAATTCTTTCGCTACTTTTCGGGAGAGCTCCCCACAGCCGAGCGATATTCGATAATACAGGCGTCGCTCACTGAACATCTAGCGCTGAGCGTATCGCTTGATCGAGCATTGTCGCGCGATCAGCAACACCTCGAAGACTCCCATCCCGCTCCACGAGCATTACAAACTGTCCCTCCTGAAGCAGGATTCGCCGTTTTAGGTCGCTGCTGCTTCCGTTGGATCTACTTGGGCCAAGGACGTTGTGTCTATAGCACGAATAAGAGGTCTGAGTAACGCCCTTGGATCAATCCACCGCGTATGTTCCCAGACAATATCCGAACGCCCATGCTCCGACGCCTCAAACTCTTGCCACTCGCTGACTCCATCGTTCCGGCATCGAAAAGCGCTGGTTATTGCGAACAAAAGCTCGTGCGAGATGCTGCGCCGCCAGCACGTTAGTGTGCAAGTTGAGACCAGCCGCACCCAGAGTCCGAAGAACCTCATCGTGTGCAGCTACGTATGTCTGCTCCAGCCAGGGCTCTTCGACCGCTAAGCTCTTGCAGAGCGCCTCCGGCGACGCCGATCCCAGCACCTGACGAACGCGGTCGCCATCGGTTCGAAGCAGCGCGACGCAGCGAACATCTCGTCGCCGCTCGAGTAGGGCGGAGAAGAGATATAGGCGGGTCGTCAACCATTCTCTCCCGTTGCCCAAGTCTATCTCGAGAACTTCGGTTGGAGCCAGCTTGGCGAGTTGTTCGAATAGCGAATAAGAGTAAGAGTCGAAAGCGAGATCAGTCGTCAGATGCCTTACATCCACCGAGGTTCCTGTCATATCTACCCGTCAATCCGGCGCAAAATCCGGTCGAAACTCTAGAGCGACAACGTGAAGGTCGAGCTTGGTTGTGCGCCGCCCTAGTTCAGTCAAAGCTGCTGCCAACGGCTCGCGCAGTAGCAGCAAGGCGAATATCGCTACAACGGGCCACACCAGCGATCGCGCGAGCTCAAGGAGTTGGTCGGCACTCACAGCGCATACCTCCTGATGGTGATGTAGGGGCGCACAGTGATCAACAATACACTTCTCTGATCAACATGGATCACTCACCAGCGGTTCGGTCTGTCACCAGGCAAGCGTTCCGGTGCAACCCGTTAGAGACCATCACTAGTTCGAGGGACTCCGCGCCAGCTGCCGCCGTCTGCCTAGGCCAGCTCACCTTCTGGGAGCAGGCCCCCTCGGTGGGCCAGTGTTCGCCAACGACCCTTTGATCTTGTGCCCGCCTCCAGGCCACCCAGCACCATTCCTGGAGGTGGGTGCGGGTGTTGACTGAGCGACCAAAGGGCGGCTCACGTCAGCGCGTTCCCCCTCGCCACCAACCGTTCTCGCCGAGGACTCTCAAGCTCCCAATCTCAACGACGCCGATTCGTTCCCACTAACCGAGTGAGCTTCCTGGCGTCTTATTCATCTGGTAGTTTCGCCCAAAGTTGCTATCCCAGTACCACTGCCCGTTGCTGAGATCGTTATAGAAGGCAGCAAAATGAAACCGACCTCCCTGGATGCCGTTCATTCCAGTTCGAAAGCGCCACGCTTCGACTCCTGGAAGCGTCGTCTCGTACAACGACTCGGTGATGGGTCTATCATATGTTGCCGCTATATCCTGCCACGTAATTCCAGAGTCGGCCGACAGCCTGATACCTACGTATTTATGGTACGCAAGCCGGTTTACCCAGACCTCCCCCTCAATATAGGCATCAGATCCCCGACCACCGCGCACCGTGGCATTCTCGAGTGCCACATTTCCACCGACTGTGTTGCCGCCCACGCCCGACTGCCTTAGCGCGTAGTTGCTGCCGCCGTTATTGTCCCAATGCTCCTGCCCATTTACCTGGTATCGAACGGCAAGTTCATAGGTAAACGGAGCGTCACGGCGGTCAAACAAGTCGTAATCGCCGAAGTTTCTGGACCACGACAAACATTCGTCACGCCAGGTTCCGGAAAGGTTCATGCGCAGTCCAACTTGCTTGCTATAACCGAGATTCGCCACCTTCACTCTAGCATGGGTATACGCCCATGTCATACCTGAAACGCCAAAGGCCTGAGCCACTGCATATTTAAGACGCACACCACTCATTTCGCCTGCCCTTCATACGCCACCACCCCAGCGTTGCGCAAGGGGCGTATCTTGACTTGGATCGAATCGATTATAAGACGTTATGGTAGACGGCAATCTGTGTTTGAATGTATTGCACCGACGTCAGTACGGGCTGATCGGTCTCCCGAGATTACAGCTGAATCTTTCGTCGACGTTGATCGTGCCGGCGTTACTTTGGCGCTCAAGCTGCTCAATCAACCTCCCGCGTCGAGCACGGCAGGTTTTCAAATACTCAGACGGCTCCCACGTCGGTGGCTTATTGTCCACGATGGCGCCCCTCCTCGGCGTGCAGACGTTGACAGTCGGAGGAGCGTCTGACACGACTCGTCGATACAACGATCCTCGGTTCGGCTGAGCTAGACCCGACAGATGGGCTCGAACCGGTCTCGATCAAACTCGTTGCGGTCCCTGACTGCCGGATGGACGATCACGCGGTCAAGGACAGCGTGATGACTGAACTGAATCGCCCCGACGTGTCGGGAGACTCGATCTTGTGAGGAGATGGAGTCATGACACGTCGGTTCCAGCACTACCCACCGGAGCTGCGTGAGCGAGCGGTGCGGATGGTCGCCGAGGTCACCCCGAACTACGACTCGCAGTGGGCCGCGATCGGCGCGGTCGCGCAGAAGCTGGGCATCGGTACCGCGGAGACCGTCCGCAAGTGGGTTCGCCAGGCCGAGACTGACGCCGGCCAGCGCCCGGGCACGACCACCGAGGAGTCCGCGGAGTTGAGGCGGCTCAAGCGGGAGAACGCCGAGCTACGCCGAGCGAATGAGATCTTGAAGGCCGCGTCGGCTTCTTCGCGGCCGAGCTCGACCGGCCCTCGACACGCTCGTGAGGTTCATCAACACCCACGCCCGGAAGGTCTGGCTGGTGCTCAACCGCGAGGGCATCCGGGTCGCTCGTTGCACGGTCGAGAGGCTGATGAGCGAGCTGGGGCTTGTCGGTGCCCGGCGTGGTCGCCGCGTCCGTACCACTACTGGCGACCCAGCGGCGGCTCGACCCGCGGATCTACTCGAGCGCAACTTCAACCCACCCGCTCCGAACCGCACGTGGGTCGCGGACGCACACGTTCGTCCCGACCTGGTCGGGCATGGTCTACGTCGCGTTCGTCATCGACGCCTACTCCCGGCGCATCCTGGGCTGGCGAGCAGCGACGACGATGAAGACCACGCTGGTGCTCGACGCGCTGGAGCAGGCGGTCTGGACCCGGCACCAAGCCGGGATCGTCGAGTTCGACGGGTTGATCCATCACAACGACGCCGGCTCCCAGTACACGTCGATCGCGTTCACCGAGCGCCTCGCCGAGGCGGGCGCCGCACCGTCGGTGGGCAGTGTCGGAGACGCCTACGACAACGCGCTGGCCGAGTCGTTGATCGGACTGTTCAAGACTGAGCTGATCAAGCCCGGTGGGCCCTGGAGGACAGTCGAGCAGGTCGAGATCGCCACTCTCGAATACGTGGACTGGTTCAACCACCGCCGGCTGTTCGAAGCCTGCGGCGACATCCCACCAGCCGAACTCGAGGCCGCCCACTACCGTCAACACACCGCCCTCGCCGAGGTCGGCCACTCAACTGCGTAAACCTCCCGACACGCCGGGGCGATTCAGTAGTCCAGCATCGCTTCGACCTCGGCCGGCCCAAGCTGTGGGACGACGGCGCCTGATCCCGTTGGAGACGGGCGGCCATCACCCGGTCCTGGGCGCGGTTGAGCGGATCGATTAGCGCCGGCGGGTCCGCACCCGCCTCGATCGCGGCTTGCAGGCGTCGCAACCTGGTCTCGGCCTCCGCCAATGCGGCACTCCGCGGCTGCCGCCCGCGCGCTCCCTGGTTGCTCGGCAGCAGCTCCGACCATGTGCCGTACCGTCTGGTCCCGCCGGGCCGGATCGAACACCGACGCGATCCACCCGTTGATCGGCTCCAACACGGCAGCTTCCGGCAGGTACACATTCTTCGGACGCGAGTCCAGAATCGGCCTGGCCAGCTCTCGATCCGGCTCCCCGGGCTCGATCGGCAAGATCAATTACTCGGTTGACACTGCGTGTCGAGCCACTAGCTCACAGCTACGAGCTTCACGACCAGGAGGACGCCAAGCAGCATTCCCACTGCACCTAGCAACGGTGCTGCGTGGAGCCCTTCTCGGATCATTCTGCTCCTGGTGACCCTGCGGCGAAGGCGGCGAGCTGCCAAGGGAACAAGAATCGACGGTGAAATCAGCAGCAGCTTCTCTGGGATGATCACCCTTAGCGTCTCCCGCACGGCATCGCCCATAGTAGCTGCGGCGCGCACGTCCGGGTCGAAACTGAGAAGGGCTACGAAGGCCCCGGGGACGACGAACTCCACGATGACGATCAAGAGCAGCAGCAGTGTTTCGACGGAAGTGGACAGGGGGGTAATTGTGGGCTTCGAGCCGTGCCCCTCGACTGGAGGGACCGACCGCTCCGCGACCAGGCTGACCGGCGGGCCGGATGGCCAGTCAGGCGGACGTCCCCGTGGTGCGTCGAACCGCGAGTCGTGCTGGTCGGGTCGGCTCGCCCGACGATCGACTTCGTGCCGCTGCGACAGGCCGGGGCGCCTGGATCCCTCGGTGCCAGGAGACCCTGTATTCCCACTGGGGTGGACCGGCGGGGGCGCCGGGCCGCCGGAGCGCCGCCCCCCGCCGTCGCGCTGCGGCGCCTGGCGCGGCGGCTCGGCAAGGACGCCGGCGCGCGACCGCGGGGGCACGCCACCGAGAAGCTCACGGACCCTTTGAGCGACCGGTGCGTCGACAGTCGAGGATGGTGACTTCACGTACACTCCCAGGTCCTGCAACTTGCTCAGGATCAGCTTGCTGCTGACGCTGAGCTCTTTTGCGAGCTCGTAGACGCGGATCCTGCCCACGGGTGATTGGCCCTCCGCGGTAACGAGCCACAACCGCCACTGGGCGGCCTGTTGCTGGGCTTGCTCCGCGCGCCGTTCGTCGCCTGCGGCGCGTAGCTGCTCGGCCTGAGCCTCGAACTGCGCCGCTCGGGCACGGAGCTGCGCAGTTCGGACCTCCTGCTCCGTGGCGGTGCTCGCGTCGAGGTCGCGCTGGTCGCTGGGGGTGACGTCGCACGCTGCATCTTGTGTCGTCCGCGGGTCCTCTTGCTGGCTCTGCTCGGACTCGCGCGCCTCCCACGTGGCCTCTTCGTCCCGCCGCTTGGCCTCACGCTCCTCCCAGGCGGCCTCTTCCTCCCTCCGCACACGTTCCCGGTCCTGGGGCGATCGAGCGCTGATCGCCTGCGACGAGTTGAGGGCCATGTCCCAAGCGGATGTTGCGCCCGTCGCCACAGGACTCGCCGGTTTGGCGTCACTGTCATTGCGCCCGGATGGTGGACGACTCGATCCCCTCGCATCTCTGGGAACCTTCGAGAACAGAAGGCGGCCTCCGAAATCGGTCCGGACGTACGATTGCGGCCTTTGACGGGCCCCAGTAGCCTCCTTTACGCAGTATTCGATGTATTCGAATAGCTCAGCTATGCTAACCCATCCGTCATCGTCTCGGTCTGCGTCGCCGGTACTGATCCCATAAATTAGCGCTTGGGTGAAATGTGAGGATGCCTTGTTTAGTCCGATAAACGCGCCATCGCCTTCCCAGGACTGAGCAAAGCTGTCCGTCGATGCTATTACCGCGGCCCCCTTGCCAATCAGGCCTTCGAGCGCGTAAATGTTTGAATCACCCTTCGCGCCCTTGAGGTATGCACCACTGTAACAACAATCGAGAAAAATGAAGATGCACCCGGCGCGGCATGCCTCAACGCGCTCCTGCAAGTACTGCTGCGAAAGCGCCGTCGAAGCAAGGAGGTGCTCCACAGTATTACTCGCTACGAAATGCAGTCGTCCATCTTGACTCTTGATGCCATGACACGATATGTGTAGAAGTAGTACGTCATCGGACCGCCTGTCCCGGAAGAAGTGTTCGACGGCAACTAACTGCTCATAGGAAGGCCTGTTCTTGAGTGTCTCAACCTTGAAGTTGGCTATGTCTGGATCAGTAAGAATCTCGGCCAGTCTGCTAGCGTCGCTCACCGGCGATTGAAGATTGGGAAAGTCCTTCCCGTACTCGTCAGTGGCGATCAGCAGGGCTTGCCTGATCGGCTCACGCGGCACCATTAACTAGCACCACCGTGCTTATCAGCGAATATTCTCAGCGCGGACATTCGGTCTGCTCGCGATGCTTGGTCAATCTCTATCTCGTCATCGCCGATCTTGATCCGGATAGTCTTCGCCGGTCGGTTCTTCAACCAAGTTCTTGCCGTCAGGAGGAGGGCCGCAATGACTGGCTGGGCAACCGAAGCTGTGAGGAGTCCGACCGTCATCAGGTCTGCCGACTTCGCTCCGGCTGGAGCGCTTTCAGACCTTCGCGGCCGCACGATGTAGTCCACGTCGAGATTGAGAAGCTCGGCCCGAAGGTTGTCTGTGAGTTCGTCAGCCTCGACGTCGTCGACGTCCTCGATGAAGTCGACGCTCAACCGCACCTCGGTTCGGTCCGACACCTGGCCCCCCTGATGCCCTCGCACGATGCACGATGCTGACGAGCGGAGCTCGCTAGCTGCATGTCGCGGACCGTCACACCGCTGTTACTGGTGGCCAGTGGCACGTTCGACGGTGCGCGTACTCGATGGTGATCTTCGGGTTGTCGGGCAGCCAATGCCCGGCCGAATCAGCCGGTTGATCACGGCGCGCAGCTGGGCGGCGGTCGCCGCGGTGGCGTCGTCGGCCGAGCCGAGCCGCACGCCATCCCGAAGCGTGGTCCAGGAGGGTGCGCCCCGTCTCCAGCGCGGCCACAAGGAGAAGGGCCCCCGCCCGGGGGGCATCTGCGCGTAGTTCTTGGCCCGTTGGACGTAGCAGAACAACCTGTCGGAGCGAGTCGGGTCGTCCGGACGCAGCCACGGGCTGACATCCACGGTGAGCACGATCCTCCCGTCCGCCGTCGGCCGGCGCAGCCGCTTGGGCTCGACTCGGCCGTGGCCCAGCGTCATACATTGCGCCGTGCCCGCGGCGATGCTCAGCCACCCGAGTCAGCTCCACCAACGACGCGACCGGCTCCTCAGCGCACAACACCGCCTCGGTCAGCTCGAACAACGCATCAGCACGGGCGGTTAACAACACCTAGAACTCGTGCCCGGAACCTCGACAGTTCGCGAGCGCCGACGTGTGAGCATCCGAACCCTCGATCGCAGCTCAGCCCGCCTAGTACTGCAACGCCACGGGTAATGTCGGCAGGCGATGACCGCGGCGGCAGTAGTCGCAGGTGCGGGCCTGGTATTGCCGCCGCGGGCACCGGGGCGCCCCAGCGCAGAATCTGCGTCCTGTAGGTCTTCCGGTAGTATTCAGTTTCAAGCGATGTCGGTCATCTCGAGAATGTATGGACCGCGATTGCCAGCTGCGGCAAGTCGGAGCGTCGCAATGTTGGCTACGTGCCCAAGAGGACAACTAACGCGTAGTGATGCCACAGCCGTCCCGGCCCGTGGGTCCCAGATGCGCACCGTACCGTCGTCACCCACCGAAGCGAGCAATGTTCCTTCGGCCAGGGCGGCTAATGCCCTCACCCGGCCATTATGACCGAGGAGAAGAAGAAGGGCTGGCTCGGTCATCAGATCCCAGATGCAGACTCTGCCGTCCTCCCCCGCGGAGGCCAGCCACTGGCCACCCATGTCAACTGCCAACGCGTCCACCGCAGCGGTGTGTCCCTCGAGGACATGCAGCTGCAAACCCGACATTGGGTCCCGCACCCGCACGGTGCCGTCTTCACCCGCCGAAGCAAGCCAAGCTCCATCCGGCCCAACAGCCAACGCCAGCACCGATCCGGTATGACCTCGGAGGACACGCGGCTCCAAGTCCGACATTGGGTCCCGCACCCGCACGGTGCCGTCTTCACCCGCCGAAGCAAGCCAAGCTCCATCCGGCCCAACAGCCAACGCCAGCACCGATCCGGTATGACCTCGGAGGACACGCGGCTCCAAGTCCGACATTGGATCCCACACCCGCACGGTGCCGTCTTCACCCGCCGAAGCAAGCCAAGCTCCATCCGGCCCAACAGCCAACGCCAGCACGCGGCCCTTGTGACCGGCGCCGACCCAGTGGCTTCGAGCGGCTGTCGGATTCGAGATTTGCACGGTGCCGTCCGCTCCGCCGGAGGCAATCCACGATCCATCGGGCGCAACAACCACCGCTAACACGCGCCCCGTATGACCGGCGATTGGCCGCAGGCCATCTCCGGTCGTCGCATCCCAGACTCGCACCGTGCCGTCTGCGCCGCCGGAAGCAAGCGACGACCCACCCGGGCTAACGGCGAGCGCCTCCACACGGTTCGTGTGGCCGATTGTGGTGCGGCGGAATGTATCGGCGGCGGGGTTCCAAATCTGGACGGTGTCGTCATGGCCCGCGGACGCGAGCCAGGTGCCGTCTGGATCGACGACCAACGCAATTGTTGCAGTGATGTTAGCGGTTAGCGTCTGGATGGGTTCGCCGGTGGCGGGGTCCCAGATTCGCACGTCGCCGTTCCAGGCGGCTGAGGCGAGCCATGTGCCGTCCGGGGCCGCTACGAGCGCTTCTACGGGGTCGGCGTGGCCGGCGAGGTTGTGCAGGGCAGAGTGCGTTGTCAGGTCACAGATCCGCACTGTGCCGTCGTCGCCCGCGGAGGCAAGCCATGTTCCGTTGGCCGCGACGGCTAAGGCCATCACCGTGCCCGAGTGGTCAGCGAGCCTCCCGAGCATGCCGCCAGCGGATGGATCCCACATCTGCACGGCGCCGTCATCTCCCGAGGAGGCCAGCCACGCTCCGTTGGGCGCGACGGCAAGGACTCTCACGCGCCCGGTATGGCCTGTTAAAAGATGGATGTCGGTCGCGGTGGCCGGACTTGAGACTCGCACCGTGCCGTCTGCGCCGGCGGAGGCGAGCCACGCACCGCCGGGGTCGACGGCCAGCGCGAGGACCTGGCCGGTATGGCCAGCGAGGGTGCCGAGAGGAGTCCCGGTTGCTGGATCCCAGATTCGCACCGTGCCGTCATGACCCGCGGACGCAAGCCATGCGCTGTTGGGTGCTGCGACTACCGCATTCACGCGGCCCCGATGTCCTTCGAAGGTATGGAGGCAGGTGCCGGTGGTCGGATCCCAGACCCGCACCCTGCCGTCCTCACCTCCGGAGGCGAGCCACCGCCCGTTTGGTGCTGCAATTAGTGCCATCACTCGGCCGGAGTGAGCATCGAGCGTATGAAGGTTGCCTCCGGTGTGTGGATCCCAAAGGCCACGTCCGCGGAGGTGGTGTACAAGATCGCCCCCGCGTGATCTTGGTGAAGGTTATGCGGTGAGCGCCTCGGTTGTCACCGGTGGCTCGCTGGTGGCCGGGTTGGGTTCGGTGGTGATGATGCGGATGCGGGACTTGGCCAGCAGTTCCAGGCCCATGTAGCGGCGGCCTTCGGTCCATTCGTCGCTCTGCTCGGCCAGGACGGCGCCGACCAGGCGGATCAGGGCGTCGCGGCCGGGGAAGATCCCGACCACGTCGGTGCGGCGGCGGATCTCCTTGTTCAGCCGCTCTTGCGGGTTGTTGGACCAGATCTGGCGCCAGATCTCGCGTGGATAGCTGGTGAAGGCCAGTAGCTCGGCGCGGGCCGCTTCGAGGTGTTGGGCCGCGTCGCGGAAGCGGGGCTCGAGGGCGTCGATGACGCGGTCGTACTGGGCGTGCACGGCGTCGGTGTCGGCCTGGTCGAAGATGGTGCGCACCTGGGTGGCCACGTGCGGCTGCGCGCTCTTCGGGACGCGGGTGAGCAGGTTGCGCAGGTAGTGGGTGCGACACCGCTGCCAGGCCGCGCCGGGCAACGCGGAGCCGATCGCCGCGACCAGGCCGGGGTGGGCGTCGGAGATGACCAGCTGCACCCCGGACAGGCCGCGGGCGACCAGTCCGCGCAGGAACGCCAGCCAGCCGGCGCCGTCTTCGGCGCTGGCGACGTCCAGGCCGAGGATCTCCCGATGGCCATCGGCGTTCACCCCGGTCGCCACGAGCGCGTGCACGTTGACCACGCGGCCGTCCTCGCGGACCTTCACCACGAGAGCGTCGACCCAGACGAACGTGTAGGGCCCGTGATCGAGGGGGCGCTGCCGGAACGCGGTGACCTGGGCGTCGAGGTGGGTGGCCATCTCCGACACCTGCGATCGGGACAGCGACTTGACGCCGAGCTGCTCGGCGAGGCGCTCGACTCGGCGGGTGGAGACGCCGAGTAGGTAGGCGGTGGCCACGACGGTGACCAGGGCCTGCTCGGCGCGGCGGCGGTGGGTCAGCAGCCAGTCGGGGAAGTAGGAGCCCTCGCGCAGCTTCGGCACGGCGAGCTCGACGGTGCCGGCGCGGGTGTCCCATTCCCGGGCCCGATACCCGTTGCGCCGGTTGACCCGCTCCTGGCTGCGTTCGCCGTAGTCGGCGCCGCAGGCCTGGTCGGCCTGGGCGGACATCATCGCGTTCGCCAGCGAGGCGATCATCTGCCGGAGTAGATCCGGCGACGCGCCCTGCAGCTGCTGCTCCAACAGTTCGGTGACCTCGATATGGTGCGGTGCGGCCATCGTGGTGATCCTCTCGGTGAGTTCCTTGGTCGGTACTCATCAAGATCACGCGGTGGCCGTCTCACATCACGACGCCACGCCGCTCACCAGCGAGGGACTCGTACACCACCTCTGAGGACGCAGCCATCCCAAACTCGCACCCGGCCGTCATCACCTCCGGAGGCCAGCCACCTCCCGCCGGGCTCGACAGCCAGCGCGTTCACCCAGGTGCAGCGGCAGAGCAGGACGCGGGTGAGAGCCGGATGTGGCAGGTCCGGAGGAGTGTTGATCGTGGCCAGGTGGGGGCCAGTGATCGCGGTGTGCAGCAGTTCGCGGATGCGCATGGTGGGAGCATTGTTCGGCGGAATGCGCGACACAAAGGTTGCAGCTAGAGATCCGGGCGGGTCAAGCGGGGCGAGAACGTTGGCGTTCTGTCGGACTACAGTAGCTAACGCTTGATGTGCGGGGTCGGTCGAAAGGAGCAGATCCGCCTCTAACCCCGCCGGGCCGACATTCTCGAGCTTTCCCAATAGCCAGCCGGGATCATCGAGCAGTGCGCCCAGTTCATCGTACAGTCCGCCGCCCCAAAGATGGGAGGGCAACCAAGACCACAGGTAGTCATGATTCGAGTCGAGTTCCGCCCAGGCGCTACGCCCTGCCCGGCGCGGCACAATACCACGATGCGCCCCGACAATAGCTTGATCCAGCTTGGCCCGCCGTGCCCGTGTCTGCTCTCGCAGATAGCTACGCATCACATCGTGCAGTTGCATGCGGCTCGGGTGATCGCGGTAATCAGCCACGAGCGCCAGTGACGCCAGGCGCCGACAAAACACCCGCGTTTGAAATAATGACCACCCACCAGTATGGGCCCACAGCTGCGCCAGCACGTCACCAGGGATCACGACATCCTCGCCGAACACCGCAAGTTCGAGATAGCGGTCCCTCTCGGCCGGACTCAAGCGCGCCAGCCCCAGCTCGATTGTCCGCGCCACGGCGCGGCCCCGCGCTGCCGCATCGGTGACATCCAGAGCAGTCACCGTGACGCCATCGGTCTGCAGGGCAGTTAGAACATGTTGCAACTCAGCTACCGGATCGCCGCCCGCCGCCACAGCTTCACGGACCGTTCCATGAACGAGCGACAGCAGCACCGGCCATCGGCCACAGACAGCCAGGACCTCATCGACCAGGCCCTGTGGGAGCGATAGCAGGTCTGCGTTGAGCAGTTGCCGCGCCTCCTCAGTAGTCATGCGATCCACGTTCACCGCGACGACCGACGCCGGCAGCACGTCCCGCTGCCGGGTAGTGATCAGCCGCACAACCTGATCGCCACCGAGTAGGAACGGCTCCACCTGGCCGGTCGACCACACGTCGTCGATCACGACCAGCGTCCGCCGCCCGTCAAGCACTCGACCCAGCTCAGTACCGGCGGCAAGCGGATCGGTCAGATCTGGGACGCCTCGATCAAATAGTCGCGCGGTCGACGTGATCAACCCGGCCAGGTCTGGGCCAGCGCTGTCCTGACCAACCGTCACCCACACGACTCCGCCGGTGAAGTGCTGTCGCACGCTAGGATCGTGCGCCACAAGCCGCGCTAGGGTTGTCTTTCCGAATCCGCCGGCCCCGACCAAGCCTGTGGTCATCCCCACCACAAGAGCATCGGGGGACAGCACCGCCTCGACCAAACGCCTCAGGAGCTCCGGGCGTATCACCTCATCACCCCGCAATGGCGGGATCGAGATCGGGACGGTCCCACTTGCGACTGCCTGCGCTGGAGGCTCAGTCACTGTCACCCCGGCCGCCCCTTGTCGATGGCGTCTCGCCCATCCGATCAGAGCTACCAACGCACCCAGCACCGCGAGGATCGAACCAAGGACAGAAGCCTCAGCGTCAGCAGGGCCCGCCCCGTGCAGGACCCACACCAGCACCAGCCGAGCAACTCCAGCCAGCAGCAGCGTCACACCGATGACAACCACCAGGTTCGGCCACCACCGGCCTCGGTCCGTCGACATGGACGCGGATCACTCCAGCCACAACGGTGCGCCTGCTATACCCGCTATCTCGCGAGTGCAGCTATGAACGTAACGCGCATGCCCACGATGGCGGAGGCGCTCGAGCCGGCGCCGGACGATCTCCACGTCGCCGGACGTCGCAGACGACCCGCCCGCACGTTGGCAGGCAGCGCCTCGCGATGCTCGAAGAACGGACAGCGAACCTCGTTCGGGCCGTGACCAGCACGCCCAGCGGTAGCCGCGACGGGGAGCGCCCAGCGCGGGTAAGACCCGGACCGGCGCGCATCATCCTGGAGCCCTGGAACAGAACAGACCGTGACCCCATTCCCCGGCATGTCGTCTCCAGATTTGCTCCACTGGCGTCCGCAGCAACCGCGCAGGCGCCGATATTCACCGGGCGACCGCTTGGCGGCGCTGCCCGCCGGGTCGGATTCGGCAGCTCGCCCGAATGGTGATGTCCGTGCTCAGCCCAGCTCAGGGCAGGACGAGGCGTGTGGTTAGTGCGCAACTCCCCCCCTCGGACACACTTTCGTGGCATCCCTGCCATATCTGACGTACCGGTGCTTGAAGGCACTACGACACCTCGAACGGCCGCCACATGCCACGTTGCGGTGGCTCCGGCGACTGCGGCGGCCATCACCCCGCTGTTCGTCCCGAAGTCGGTTCCGGCGACGCGGCCTCGCCCGCCGTCGCCGCGCCGACCCTGCCCCTGGCAGCGATGCCGGCACTCCGGCGGCCCGACGCCGCCGTGTATGGGATGGCCGCGATGGACGACCGCGGCCGCATAACCGACCGGTCGGTCCTCCGCGCCCTCAGATGGATCCCCGGCACGTCCATCCACAATTCGCGGGTGCCGTCAGCGTCGTCACCCGCCAGGCGAGGTCACGGCACCAGGCCATCTCCGGCTCCCGGCAACGGTCCGGCACCGGCTCCGTCTCCGGCCCGGCGACCGGATGCTCCTCGCCGGCCAACCAGCCGCCTCGCGGTTACTCTCTACCCACCGGCAACGCTCGACGCACTCCTCGCCGACGGTCCCCCATGACGAGCGCGGCTTCTCGCCAGCATGACCACACCCTCACCTACAACGTGCTGGGTGCGTTCCTGCCGCCGGACGTGGAGGCCGGTGCCGCCGCGAACCTCGCCCGCACCCTGCGAGAGATCGATGAGCAAGGCGGCTACCCGCCGTTCTAGCCGGGTAGCGAACGGCCTTGGGGTGCTTGGTCCGCCGGATCACGAGTGTCGGGGCTGCATGCGACCCTTGGAACCGCACACGAACGTCGGGGTTGGCGGGGGCACCGATGGTAGGACAGCAGTCGGGCTGCTTGGACGGCAGCCGGGTGTATCTCGACATGCCCTATTCCGAGAAGGACGAGGCGAAGACTCTCGGGGCACGATGGGATCCGCATGTGAGATGCTGGTACGACCCCGGGGGCGCGATGCCCGAGCTGCAGCGATGGGTCACACGGCCGGACGTGCCGGACCCACTGCCTGGTGAGGACCGCGCGTTCGGTGCTGGGCTGTTCGCCGATCTGGTGCCGTCCTCGCGTTGGTTAACGTGCGCAGCTGCGTCCCGGAGCTGGACTGGGAACGGCTGCGGCGGCCGATCCTCTGAAGAGATAGACCTCCGGGTCTCGCCCACCTCGACGGCGTCAGGCCACCACCGTGAGCACGAGACCGCCCGGGCTCCAGCAGCCTCCATTCCGTCGAAGCACCGGGCGATCTCGCCGCCGTCGCGAGCCCGGATCGGGATGCTTCCCCGTTGGGTCGTCTCCCGCATCACCCGCAGCATCGGTTCCCGTGAATCTCCGCGGTGGAATGGTTCAGCGCCATCATGCTGCCGGGGGCCAGCTCGGAGACCAGCCGCGCCACGCTGGTGTAGGCCTCGGCGTCGTCCATGATGTGGTTGACCACGCCCAGGAG
This sequence comes from Pseudonocardia cypriaca, assembly GCF_006717045.1. Classification (NCBI taxonomy): domain Bacteria; kingdom Bacillati; phylum Actinomycetota; class Actinomycetes; order Pseudonocardiales; family Pseudonocardiaceae; genus Pseudonocardia; species Pseudonocardia cypriaca. The sequence goes on along the minus strand of NZ_VFPH01000001.1, from coordinate 1,334,421 downwards.
CATCAGCCTCACCGGCTGGTCGAAGTGCAACGTGTGTTTCGCCGCGTCGAGGATCGAGTCGGCTCGGTCCGGGTGCGCTCCAGCTTGGCAAGTTCCCGGAGTCCGCCGGCCGCACGTGAACGCCGCCGCAGCTGGGCCTCGGTTGATGGCTCGACGGACACGATCCCCGGATGCGGTTGGGCAGCATGAGCATCGACCCGATGGCGTCTTCGCGCAGGCCGCACCGCACTTCGACTACCTGCGCACGTGCGATTCGCTGCTGGTCAGCTAAGGGGCTGTGGGTTGCGAAGTTCAGATCCGAGTCATCGAGATCGCTCTCTGTTATTATTCTCGACCTCATCATCTGATTATCAGAAATGTCTCAGTCAACCGTCACATTCCAGAGGGAAGCCGATGTACGAGAACTACCTCCCTCTGCTCGGCGGGATGGCGGGCAGAACTCCTCTGGCGCTGAACGGCATACCAGACGGGCTGGGCGCGGTCACCGTTCCCGTGCGCAGGCAAGGCGAAGACCGCGTCCCGCGGGACACCAAGCGCCGTACTCGTATATCGCAGGCAGACCTGCACACCACCGCCAGAACATCGCTCTTCGCGCCACCAGACGGAATGTCCACAACCGACCTCGCCTGGGTGCTCGATCGACCAAGGCGCAAATGGTCCACTGTGGTCAGCAGGTTCGGCCATCGTGCCGAGGTTGTCACAGATAAGCTGATTCGCGCCGGCGGCATAGTGCTGCGGTGCGACGTCGACGAAGATCGGATGAAGCTGGGCCAGCCCAGAGAATGGCGGCTTTCCAATGCGTGGCAGGAGCAAGCTCCTGATGCCCTCGCCGAGCTGCGTCCGCGCCGGGACCCGGACGTGGTGCGGTCCGAAATGATCGCGCTCCTGGCGGGGCTGACACAGCCTCGGCTGTCCATCGAACGCGAGGCACTCGAGGGCGTTCCTCCGGGCACCGGTTTCGTGGTGCCGGACAGAACCGCGACCACGGCGAAGAGCTGGGCCACGTACGAGGCCGCGCTACGAGCGGCGTGCACGTGGACCCGCATGGACCGCGTGCCCGGTGCGGCCGAACTGGCGGGCCATGCGTGGGGCGACACGCATATCGAGTGGTCGGGCGCCCGCATCCTGGTGTTCAGCCAGCTCGTGGGCGAGGACTTTCCTCTCGCTGTGGACAGGTCCGATGTGGAGATCCGGCTGCGCGGGCCGCTCGTGTGGCAGCATGGCTGCGCGATCGCGGACGCGTCACGGGCGCGCCCGTGGATCGGGCTACCTAAGGACGGCATGCGGCTCCTCGGTGAGATCAAGTGCTCGGCGACCGGTGTGCTCGTGATGGAGAACGCGGAGACCTTCCAAGTGGTCAGCGCGATGCCCGATATCACGGAGTCCTGGCTCTGCGTGTGGGGTAAGGGAAAAGCCGTCGTGAACACAGCCGATCTCATCAACTCCCTGGGCGTCGGGAGGGTGGCGGCCTGGATGGACCTCGACGCCACCGGTCTCGAGATCTTCACCATGCTCGGCAAGACGATCCACCAGCCAGTGCTACCGGTCGCGATGACCCTCGACCTGCTCATGACAGGCCCGGCGCGGCAACGAGCTAATCCGGAACTGCAGGCGAAAGCGGAGCGCGCGGATAAGCTGCTTGCGGCGAAGATCGAGCCCAGGCTCAGCGGCGAGCTGGTCGAGATGGCCCGCTACATCAAGGAAACCGGGAAAGCGGTCGAGCAACAGCTGCTACATGAGCGCGTTCTTCCCCATCTGCTGGACCTTCTCGAGTCGCTCTGAGCGGAGGCCTGGATGAATACGCCGGCGGATCCCGAGCAGAGCTGCGGTGACCAGGGCTCGCTGTTCGTCATACCATCTCCAGACCCTACGGGATCCGACCGCGAGTCGCCTTCTGACGCGATAGTTCTCAAACGCTTGCGGTCCTTCGTCGCGTCCATCGCCAATGACGCGTCAGCCGTCACCGACGACCCCCGCGCTCTCCAGCTGGCGCGCGACCTCTCCGAGGTGTTCGCCGACCACGCCGGGCTGACAGGGCTGACCAAGGCCGAGGCCGAGCAGGCATTGGCCAAATACGGGCACTACGACGAGGCCTTCTTCGAGTCGAGGTTCGAGCTGTTCATCAGGATGGAGCTAATCAGCCCTTTTCTCGCGAAGAAGCATCAGCAGCGCTACGTCCTCGACCCGTCCGGCCTCGCGGGCCTGCTCGTGTTCGAGCGTCTCGGCACACGGGGCGGCGTCGACGAGATGTTGCTGCTCCTCGACCGCACGCGCTGGATGCTCGAACGCGGAGATATCGATCGGGTTGACCTCGTGCGCTATCTGAAGAGGTGCCGCCAGCTGCTGAGCGTGTACGCGGCCAAGCTCGCCCGACTGGTCGACACAGCCTCGATCGCCGTGCTCATCGAGGAGCACCGTAACCACGACGCGGCTCGGGTCCAGCAGGACGTGCACTCCATGAACAAGCTCGTGAGCGACCGGTTTCCGGGTGACCACGAGCTGGGCGACCTCGCCTTTCGACTGGTCGAGGCCGAGCTGCGCTACCGGGAACAGGTGATCGCAGCCGTCAGCCGCGTGCTCGACCAGGGCGGCGCCACCCTCGACTTCAGCGTGCTGCCTGCCGAGCAGTACCGCACCGCGGCTCAGGATTGCACGCTCGACGAGCTCGCCGGTGTGGGTGCGAGCCTCGTTGTCGATCCACCGCAGCCGTGGATCGACCCCGGCGCACTGCTGGACGCGATCGAAGAGTACCGGCCACGGGTGCGCGTTTCCGGTCGGCCGCCCGCCCCCACCGTGAAAGCCGAGGACGATCCAATCGGCGCGATGCGGACTCGGTACGAACGCAAGGCGTACGAGCGTGCGCGTCAGATGGAGGACTACCTGCAAGGCGCGCAGGCCGTCGAACTCACGCTCACGCTGCGCGCACTCGGCTGGCCCCAGGCAGGTGAACAGCTCATGGAGCTGCTGGCCGTCTCCGCTGATCCGGACCAGCCGTTCAGCGTCGAGCTCGGGCAGATGCTTCTCGTCGACCGCGAGGGCGCGGTCACCTACATGCACCCGGTGTTCCTCAAGCGACCTCAGGAACAGGGCCTGCTCGCCGCGGAGGAGGCGTCGTGGTCGGACGACGAACAGGAGGCGGCCAGGTGAGGTCTCCGCGCGATCCTGCAGTGTTGCTCGCGGCTGTCCGTGCCACGGGTGCATTACCGGTGAACGACATCACGCAGGCCGAGCTGGAAGCGATGCGCCGCCGGGCGAAGAGCGCGGGCCGCATGCTCCTGCGGTGCGCGTCGCCATCGGACAGCACCGCGAGACGCGCTTATGGCATCGTCACGCTGGGATGGTCACCGCACGCGACACCATCACCGGAGGACAGCAACGCATACCCGGTCCGGAGACTCTCGCCCACAACACGCCTGACCTGGGCGTGCTGTCTCGGGCTCGCCTGGCCCGATCGGACCGCGGACCCCTTTCCGGGTGAGCCGTTCACGACCTCGCTCGTGATCGACGTCGCCGCGGAACTGGGCCTGGCGGCCTCCTGGGTCAACGGTGCTCTGAAGCACGAGCTGATCCCCGCCCTACTTGTGGAGGTGTCCCGAGGGACGGTGCGGTTGGGCCCTGCGGCAGCGGCGATCCCGCCGGCCTTCATCGACGCCATGAGGCGGTTCCACCACCAGCTTCCCCGGCCGGACGGACTGTCCGCATCCGGCCGCCGGCCATCGGAAGAGGACGACGGCGAGCTGCCGTTCATCACTCCACCGGCCGTTACACCCGAGGAGGACTGGGAGTGGTGAAAAGTGCCCGGCAACATCTGTCCGATGAGGACGAAGGACTCGTTCACGACGCCTGCTGCGCGTTGGAGATCGCCGAGGGCGTCATCCCCGAAGCCGCGCTGCCGGCATTGGCCGACCCGGCCTTACGGGCCGCGGTGGCATACCGGCTGCAGCAGTGCGGTCGGGTGCTCAACCGGGTCGGAGACTGCTGGACGAGCGGACACGACGACGAGGTAGCCGACGCCCTGGTCGAGCAGAACATCGGCACCATCGATGCTCAGGACCGAGCGGTGCTGGCGCTGGTGTTATTGCGGTGCGTCGCGATACCCCGCGCTCAAGGAGCCGCGACCGGCACCACGTGGGCCGATGTCAAGGGAGCGCGTTCGACCACGATCGAAGAGCTCGCGCTGAATAAGAGCCTGTCCAAGAAGGCGATCAAGGAGTCTTTACAACGGTTGCAGACGGCCGCGCTGATCAAGAGAAGCCCTCGAAACGGGATCACTCCAGGCCCCGCGCTGCACCGGCTAACCCCGCAGCGAACCACCGCACTCTGGGAGGACCTGGTTATCCTCGCGGCCCCCGACACCGCCTATGCCCGTGTGTTGCGCGAGCGCCGTGCGAACAGCGCGCAACGCAAATTGTCCACAAAGGATCAGCCATGACCGGCGCGACTCTGTTCGACACGTCCGGGCAACCCAGCCCGGATCACGACGGCGTCCTCGGCATCATCGGCGAACGCCAGCTCGTGGCGGTCCAGTTGTTCAACATCGCCCGGCACACAAGCAGTCCGATCGCGATCACAGCATCCTCGTTCGTAGCGGTGACCGGACGCGGCCCGAGGGACTCGAACGAATCGGGCAAGACGAGCTTCAACGCCGCGGTGTCCCTGCTGCTCGGCGATCCCGAGTGGCGAATGACGGGCGGAGGCGTCGCCACGGTCGCCCAACTGCTGTTCGAACCGGACACCGCGGGGGTGACAGCAACGCATTGTTCTGCCCCGCAGGAGGGATTCATCGTCGGCGTCTTCGCCGACCCCGACGACGTGGCGCGTTCAGCGCACACGGTGTGGCTGCGGATCTCGTCGAACCCGAAGTACCTGAGGGTCCGCCACCAGGCGGGCGTGCACCTCGCCGAAGCGGACACCGACGCTGACCGCCACCGCAAAGCCCCCGAAGTCTGGAAGTCGCTGCCCACAACCGAGTTCGGCGCGGGCTCGTACGTGGACAAGCTGTACGGCCGCAGTCCCCGTTGCCTGGCGTACGTCGCCTCCAGGGGAAAGCAGCGCAGCGGGCCGTCCCTGCTGAAGATGGACACCGGTGCGTTCACCCCGGAGAACATCGGCGCCGCACTGATCCGGCTGACCGGCCGCGCCGAAGCACTGGAGCTGGAGAAGGAGCAGCGCCGCAAGCTAGCAGACAAGGTCGCGGAAGTGAATGACAAGAGACGTGGCGGTGAGCGGGCATGGGATGAGGAGGAGAAGACGCTCCAAGCCGTGCGCACACGGGCGACCATCCGGGCCAAGCTCGCGGACGGAAACCACCTGTGGCGCAAACACCTCGCCCGCGGCCTGCTGGACACCGTCGCCCACACCGACTGGCTGACCGCTGTGCTCGAGGGAATCAAGGCGGAGCAAGATCGTGAGCGCGAACGCCTGCTTGGGCTCGAGGAGACGGAGAAACGACTCAGCGATTTTGGCACACTCAAAACCGAGGCGGACGCAGCCGAGCGGGCGTTCAGAATCGCTGACGACAAGCATCGGGAGGCGCAGCTCGCAGAGAGCATGCTGATCGCAGAGGTCAACGCACTCCACGAGCGTATGAGGCTGTTGGAGGCTCAGGGCGCTCGCGATGTCCGGATGACCATCAGCGAAGCCGAAGCTCGGCTCACGCGCCGGCGCGAAGCACGGGCGATCGCCATGTCCGAGGCCCGGCAAGCGGACGAGAAGATCGACGCGCTGACCGAGGACCTCGATCGGGCCGAACGCGGCGCCTCGGGAGCTGCCGCTCATGCGCTTTCTGTACTCGCTGAGCACGGCCTGGAAGCCACCGGCTTGATGGACGCCGTCGAGATCGCCGACGACCACCGAGATGAGTGGGAACCACGGCTACACCCGTGGCGCGCAGCGGTCTGCGTCGCCGAAGAGCAAGCCCGTCAAGCACTCCAAGTCCTCTCAAGGGTGCCGGGCGCCATCCTGGTCGCAGGTTCGCCGGCGGCTTCAGGTCCGCTGCCCGCCGGCGTGCTGAACGCACCCGGTCAAGCGCTCACGTTCCTGGGCGAACTCGCTACGCGAATGCTGCCCGTGGATTCCGCCGAGATTCGCGGAGCATTCGATCCCGTGCTCGGCGTCACCGTCGTCGCCGGGTTCCCCCATCCGACCGCAGGGCGCAGGCACATCATCGCGTCGCTTCGCGAACGCCTTACCACAGCGCAGAAGACCCAGACGCAACGACATGTCGCCGCCGACATCGCCGAGAGGACGGAACGCGATGCCGAGCGCGACCTCGCCGCCGCCCGTGCCGCCGCCGAGCATCGTGACCTGGTCACCAAGATTCGCGCCATCGAGACGGACCAGCTGCCCCCTGTACGCCGTCTGTTGGACGAACGATTCAATTTAAGATCAACGAGTCTGGACGCACATACCAATGCACAGACGAACCTGAAGAACGCCGAGAACACCCTCGCTCAAGCGACCATCGCCAGGAAGGAGTGCGACGTCCGCCTCGCCGACCTGGACATCGACCAGAAAAAGACGCAACGGTCCCTCGACTCATCGGGTCTGCAATACTGGCGAACCGAGTTCGGCGGCGACGACATCACCGCCCGCACCCTGCTCAACTGGTCGGACGGGCCACTCGACTACGATAACTCAAACAATGTGTGCCGCCCGCCAGGCCCAAGAGACCCAGCCGCCCCGGCGGAACGGCGCAAGCAGGACACGCTGAGCATGAAGGCCAACGAGATCCTCGTCGAAATCCTCACGCTGCTGAAAGTGGATCGCGATACCGGAGCGGGAGCACCTGTTCCAGCCATCTCAGAAGCGGTGCGGCGCAAGGAGACCCTGGTCCGGAGCGGGGCATCGGGCCGTGACACAGGCTACGCAGGAGTAGCGAGCGCCTTGCGGGACTGGCTCACCCCGTTCGAGGAGCGGGACGGGATCGCAACCGAACAGATCAATGCCGCGCGCGCCCTGCGGGAGCGAGAGATGAACTACGCGATGTCCACCTTGGCCGGATTGGAGGCGACCGTCACCAATGTCCAGGACAACCTCGAACGCCGAGTCGAGGCGAACCTCGACGCAATCAGCGCGGCATTGGACGACCTCAACCAGTCGGCCCCTGACGGCTACGGTGCCAAGTTGCAGTACATGGTCGAACGGCCGGTCGGGCCGGACGACCCGTGGATCTGGTCGGTCGTGCCCATGTGGCGCCGCTCCCCCGGCGGCCGCATGTTGCCGTACGACAACGCCACCAATTCCGCGCAGGAGAAGCTCTTCAGCATCCACCTGGTGCTCGCCGCGTTGCTTGCAAGCCCGCACCCCCGCGGCCGGGTCCTGATCCTCGACGAACTCGGCGACTCGCTCGGCGAGGAGCACCGCCGCGACGTGCTGTCTGCGGTTGCGCGGGTCGCCAGGGAGAAAGGCATCACGGTACTCGGCACGTGCCAGGACGCCGTCATGCCCGACGCTGCGTCCTTCTGCAACGAGATCCTGTACTTCTGCTACCCGTCGAAGGTCGAGGCGCTGAACCTGCCCACCCGCATGTTCGGTTTCGACGAGAACGGGGAACGGGTCGAACTCACCGCTTCCGCGATCCTCCGCGGCCGCCCGATCCCGTAACGGTCAACGAAGCTCGTATACTCAGGCAATCTCATTCCGCCCATGCTGTACGAGTTGGGCGACCTGGTCAGTCTGCTCGCCTGACCCCAAACAAGGAGTCTCTACCGAACCAGGGGCGGTTCAAGCATCGCACTGGACCGGCGGTTGAGGTTCGGGCGACACCCTCAACTGCCGCCGATCGCCCCTTTGTGCTGGCGCTTTGGAGCGTGACGAGCGGGCCAGCGGGCGCCCGGCTCCGCGTCCCATACCGGCGAGCGGTTCCCGACGCCGCCCCTCGCGGCGACGTCATCCGCGTCGTCCACGCGACCGGCGCTCGCTCAAGCCGCACCCGCCCGTTGATCATCGAGGCATCAGCGCCTGCCGGCTTCCGCCCAGTCAGCCCAACTGGAGCCGAGCTCGACCGCCACGCCATCACCCCCGAGGAAGAAGGTTGCGCTCTCCTCCTCCGGCCGTGACCGCAGGTCCGCCGACTCGGCGTCCAGCGAAAGTGCAAGCTCGTATAGCGGGCCAGCAGTCGCCTTTCCGAGCATCGCGCTGTCGCCGCCTGCAGTAACCGATCTGTTAGACGACACCCGCGCTGCGATATCACCGCGCACCGCAACGTAGATGTCCGTCTCCGCGAAGTAGGCTCGCAGATACATGACGTCGTCGCCTACGAGAGACACCAGTTCGGTCTGACGCGCCCTTATCGCGTCGACGATCGGCAGGTAGTACGCAAGAGTCAGCGCCGCCGGATCCACGAGCTGCCCTTGACGCGCCGACGGCGGATCCTCCAGGTAGGCGCACCACTCATCGCGGTCGAAGTAAGCAACATGCACGTACGTCGCAGACGCTGGATGGCCAGCTATCACGGGCAGACTGCGAGCCTGCCGCTTGGCTGCCGCAACCAGGGTGGGCGCGAAGCCGCGAGACCTACCCTTGGCCTCAACCCCGATAGCAACCTGCCGCCCGTAGAACCCGATGAAGTCCGGCCGGGTTTTCCGGCGCGGCCGACCACAATAGGTCAGATACGTGTCGTAGTGGACGAATCGAGAAACTCGAAAGAAGTCATGAGCGAACACTTTTGCCTGGGCCTGGCCAAGAAAGAAGCTCAGCGCACCTTTCTCCGATGGATCGAGCCGAGCATATCCTTCTGAGCGGAAGTGCCCCTTAGCGTCCTGCTCGATTGATGCGCACATCATCGCCGCGCGCCATTGCAACTCCAGGACTGGCATGCGATGGGGACGCGGCCCGAAAGGGGTTGTACCGATTGTGGAGGCAGCCCACACAAGTCGCGCCGGGGATACTCGATGATAACCACCATATGGACCGGTGAGCCCATTCGGCAATGGTGCAGGAAAGCCCACAATGCGGTAGTAGATTGACGCCATTCTGGCAGCATCGGCTGTAGCGCCGACGTCCCTCCTTCCCAAGGCGCCCACACAGGCACGAGTAGGCTAAGCGACCTGGGGCGCGCATCGATGTGTGTGGGTGTGAGGGCATCCTGCCCGACATGCGTCAGCGGCGGCCTCGAGGGGCGCTGCGTGGTTGAAACGAGCGAGCCGACCGCTCCAAGACCGTCCCTGCCGCAGTTCGCCACCCTGCGCACTGCCCAGTCGACTAACGCCGGCGCTGGCAGGCCGAACCCGGCGGAGGCAACGGCCCCGCCCGCTCGGTGTTGGTCTTAGCTGAGCAGGACGCGTGTGGTTAGTGCGCAACTCCCCCCTCGGACACAAGATCATGCACCTGACGAGCAGGTTTCATGGCGGCCATTCGACCGTTGCCGTGTATGACCTGGTCACAGGCGTGGCGGTTGACGTACCGCTGGGACACGCCCGTCCGAGCGCACACAAGTCCGGCGCAGCTGCTTCTCGGCCGTTGGTCGCGCACGAGTTGCTCTATACCCTGGGCCGCTTCGACCGGGTCCTCGTGTTCCCAAACCCTGACGGCGGGCCAGCCCGCTGTGGCGAGCTGCGTGTCGGTGTCGCGATCGCGACGGGCGATGCCACGAAACTTCAGACGCCACCAGCTGGTGTTGGTCTTGGGGAGATGGCTGTGGTCGGGGCAGGAGTGCCAGAAGCAACCGTCGACGAACACGGCGACCCGCGCGCCGCGCAACAGGATGTCGACGCGCCGACGCCGGTTCCCACCCGGCACGGGCCGATCGACGACGAACCGCAAGCCGCGCCGGTGCAAAGCACGCCGCAGCGCCATCTCCGGCCGCGTGCCGGATCTCCTGGTTCGGCGCATCACCCGTGAAGTCGCCGGGGACGATGCCGGTGGGACCGGGCCGGGGTCGAGATGCTGGTACACGGCATCAGCGTCTCGGGACGCACCGACACCCTGGGAGCTCACCTCCCCGAGTTTCGGGCCACGTCGACGACCTGCAGCCTCGAACCTCACCGTTGTGGGTCTCCAGCAGGGCCGTTGTCCTCGTCGTCCGCCTGGTCCGTCGCCGAACCGGGGTTATCGCTGCATGGAGCGCTGGTGCGGGACGAGCTGGCCGACGAACGCGTCCCACCAGATCTCGTCGCTCCCTGCGCCCGGCGTCTCCTCGATACAGCGTCCCTGCTCGCTGCGCAGCAGGTACTTGATGTTGCGGCTCGGTTCGATCCGCAGGAGCAGCTTGTTCGACTCGCGGACGACCGGCGGTCCGCCCGGATCGGCGGCCGCCAGGCTCACCCCGACCTCGTACATCCCCGGGCGGAACGGCGCGTCGAAGACAATCGGGTCATTCGTCGGAACGGGAACGTCAACCATGTCCCCGCAGGAACGGCCGTCTCCCGACGTTCCACAAGGGGAGACACCCGATCTCGGAACGGGTTGCGCTCGTCGCCCTGAGCCACCCGCGCGACAGTTCTCGTTGCCGACATACGGAACCGCAGCCAACACCGCAATCCACATCTGTCCGAGACCGCGCCGGTGCAGTCATCCGACGGTCAGCCGCTCAGGAGCCCGTGCCGCGATCCGCCGGTATGTCTTCTTCCCGGTCGAGAGTGCGAGAGCGCCTGCTCGACGGCGCCGCCGAGAAATCGCGCGCCTGGCAGCGAGGCGGTCCCACGTCGCCGGGCCACTCACGCCGTCAGCAAGCGGGTGAGGAGCACCAGCTGGGCGTCCGCCTCGTCGGGCCGGATGAGCACGGTGTACGGCGGGAGCGGTGGGAAGTACAGCGCTGTGATCGTCCCGGCCAGAGGCTGCAGCTGCACCGATCGCCCTTGCGGGCCTTGCGCCAGGTGCAGGTCCTTCAACTCGGCCCGCGCGAGGAGCGGCCGGAGGTCGGGGTCGGCGTTGAGCGCCTCCGCGACGACGCCGGCCCGCTCGCTCCTGGTCTTCGCCACGAAACGGCCGCTCCGTCCGAATCGGTAGCCGATGACGGCCGGGGGCAGCCGGATGCCCTCGCGCTTCCCGGTCCACAGGGTGTCGATGAGGGCGCCGAAGACACGGAAGGAGCTGGCGAAACCGACCTCGACGGCGATGTCGTCCCCGATCCGGCTCCTGGCGTGTCGGGACCGGGGGTCGGTGACGGGGTGGAGCCCGGCCCGGCGCATGGCGTCGACGGGTTCTTCGAGGACGGCGCTGCGGCGTCCCTCGTAGAGCAGCGACGCGCGATGCCGGAGCGACAGCGGCGCCAGGCGCTCCGACCTCATCGCTTCGTCACGTCCCCCTGCTCGTCCGAGGCCCGGACCGGCTGTCTCGCCCGCGCCAGCGCGTACGACACGAGCGCAGCGACCATGGCCCCGGCGAAGATCGCGAGCGCCGGCAGGCCGTACGTGCTGTGCGCGCCCTGGAACGCGAAGTAGAGCGCGAACACGGTGCCCAGCGCACCGATGATCGGCACCGCGAGAGGGAGCCGGAAGGGCCGGGCGACGTCCGGGTCGGTGAACCGGGAGACGACGACGAGGAGGTGCCAGAGGATGTAGATGATCACCCAGGCGTACGAGCCGGCGTAGATGAGGGTGACGACGTCGTTGAAGAAGATCGCGACGACGCTGTACGCGACCGCGGTGACGAAGACGGCGACCCAGGGCGTCCGGAAGCGGGGGTGCAGGTAGGCGAACACCCGCGACAGCCGGGCACCGAAGAAGTTGCCGTCACGGGCGATCCCGTAGAGGATCCGCGGCATCGCTGCGAGCACGATCACCATGGACGTGTACGTCGCGGCCGCGGTGGCGAGCGCCATGAGGCCATGTCCCCAGCCACCGAACATCGCCTCCCCCACCACCAGCTGCGGACAGCTCCCGTCACAGCCGGCCGGCCCCATGGCCGACTCCTCCCATTCGGCGAGGGGACGGGTCCCACCGACGCCGGTTCCCATGAACGCCGAGGTGGCGAGGATGGCCAGCAGCCCGAGGACGATCCCGGCCGGGAGGTTGCGCCGGGGGTTGCGGGTCTCCTCCGCCAGCGGCGCGACGAACTCGATTCCGACGAAGCTCCAGTAGGCCAGGGCCAGGGCACCGGCGACCGCGGACCACTCGAAGACGCCGATCTCGCCCACCCAGTTGCCGGCCGACCACGCACCGGTGTTCGAGAAGCCTGCCCATCCAGCGACGCCGAAGAACCAGCGGATGGCGAGCATGCCGACGAGGACGACGGCCTCGATGATCGCCATCGTCCGCACGTGCACGAGGTTGGGCAGCGTGGCGAGGACCGTCATCGCGATGATCCACGGGGCGAGCGCGCCGGTGGCGCCGAAGAGCGCCTGGAGGCCGAACGACCCCGCGGCGATCTCCAGCGCTCCCACGATGCCGAACATCCCGTAGAACGCGAAGGCCAGGAAGAGCCCGGCGACGACGGAGGCGCCTCGCCACGGGACCGCTCGCGCCCCGTACTCGTAGAGCGCCCCGGCCTTCGGGTACGTCGTGGACAGCTCCGCGCAGGACAGGCCGAGGAAGAGGTTGATCAGGAAGCCGATCACGAGAGCGACCAGGAACGCCAGCCCGATCGTGAAGTAGCCGACGAAGTCGCTGACCAGCGTGCTGGCCGCCACGACGAGGCCCACCCCGGCGACGAAGATCGACCAGGTGCCCAGCGTCTTCTCCAGCCCGCTGTCCTGCGGGCCCACCACTCGCTCGCTCATCGCTCGGCCTCGCTGCGCTCGGCCGGCGCTTCGCGCGGGCGCTGTGACATTGATTCGCTCGCAAGCTCGCTCATCGAGGCCTCCCCCGACTCCTCAGCCGCAGTGCCCGTTCACGGAGCGCGGCACGTCCAGCGCGGGGCTCTGGTCGAAGAACCCGGTCGGCTGCAGCGAGAACCCGGCGTACTGCACGGGCATCACCGGCCAGTCCTCGAGGCGCGCGGCGTGGTGCTCGCCGAACGAGTACCAGACCACCACGTCGGTGTCGGCCACCCGACGGTCCGCGGCGGTCCAGCGGGGCAGCCCGTCGCCGCCCTGGTGCTGGTTCGGGTAGTCGCCCGCAGCGTGCCGCTCCTGCTCCTCGTACGGCGTGACCCACAGGTGGTGGGCCATGAACCCGGCACGGTTGAGCACGCTCGCCTCCGGCCGCACGAACGGCACGACGTTGCCGTGCGGCTTGAGCGCGTAAGCGGTGGGCTCGCCGACGGCGTTGCGCGCGTCCGGGCTGACGATCTTCCAGTACCGGGCTCGGTCCGGACTCACGCTCCGCTGCGCGCCGCGCTCGGTCTCCAGCAGCGTGTCGACGGTGCGGAAGGCGTTGCCCAGCGGGTTGTCCGGGCCCGGCGGGTCGGTCATCGTGTCGACCTCGTAGACCGAGTTGGCGGTGCCGTCGACGTCGAAGTCCAGCCGCATGTTGAACCAGTGCTGGTGGATCGGGGCGTAGAGGCCGTCGGCGTTGAGGAGCTGGCCGTGCGTCGGCCGGGTGCCCGGCGGGACAGCACCGGTCGACATGATGCCGGTGAGCTTGACCTCGAACTGGATCGTGCCGTCCTGGTAGAGGTACCAGAAGAAGCCGTACTCGTAGTTGCCGACGGTGGCGATGAACGAGACCACCAACCGCCGCGACCGGCGGACCTCGGTCTTCTCGGTGCGGAAGTCGGTGTGCTTCCAGAGCAGGCCGTAGTCCTCCTCGTGCAGGCACACGGCGTTCGGGATGGTCAGCGGGTTTCCGTCGGCGTCGGCGAACACGGCGTCGAAGTAGTGGATCTCACCGAGGCAGTCGCAGCCGAGCTCGAGCGGGTTGGCCAGGGTGCCGATGTTGTACTCGCCTGCGTCGAAGGCGTTCTTGCGCCGGTGCGTCGGTGCCGGGTCGCCGTAGGGCACGACCATCTCCGACAGCGACGCGCGGTGGAGGACGGGGCGCTCGCGGTCGCCGTCGGTGTAGCGGACCGTGTGCAGAACGAGCCCTTCGCGCGGGGTGAACCCGACCCGGAAACGCCACTTCTGCCAGCGCACCTCGTGCCCGTCCACGGTGAACGAGGTGCCCTGGGGCTGGGTGATCTCGATCGGCCGCAGGTCGGTGCGCGGCGCGACCGCGTCCGGGGTGTAGTTGCCGGGCCGCTGCGGGACCGGCACGACGCCGTGGTCCTCTATCTTCACCACGCGCTTGGCCTGCGTGTCGACGTAGACGACGAGGTTCTCGACCGGGTGGGCGTAACCGTTGTCGTCGGGCCCGCCCATCTTCATCCAGATCAGGCCGCGCAGCAGCCGGCCCTGCTCCTCGTCGCCGTAGTGCCCGGCCGACCACGGGTCCACCATGACGCCGTCGAACTCGGTGATGTCGCGCTTGCGTAGCGCCTCATGGACCCCGGGATCGCTCTTGACGATCTCCTCGCACTGGAAGAACTCCTCCAGCATCACCTGCGGCTGCACACCGGGCACGTGCTCCCAGCGGGACACGGCCCCGTCGGTGAGCGAGACGACCGCCTCGTAGGTCTTCCCGTCCGCCGTGTCGAGCACGATCGCGTCCGCTTCCCGTGCGGTCGCGGTCCCGTCGGCGTCGAACGCGAGCACAGCGGACTTCTCCGGCTCCCGCAGGACTATCGAGACGAAGCGGCACGCGTCACCCACATGGCCGGAGCCGCGGAGCAGATCGACAGCTCGAGTGACCTCCGCCGCCGTCAGCGGCTCGAGCGGATGGACGGTTGGCGCGCTGGTCAGGCGGTGCCGGGTGGTCGTCACACCCCTCCCCTTCCCTGCTGAGACGCCGATCACACCATTCACGACCAGTGGCGACACAATCGTTAGCTCCGAACAGCTACAGCTCGATCACGGTAAGTTCACGCGACGACCTTCGGCAGTTGGCGAAGAGTTGACCAATTTCGTTCGGGGACCAGTGGAACACGCCTTCTTGATCATTGAAGGGCGATGCGTGTGGTTAATGCGCAACTCCCCCTCGGACACAGAAAATGCGCACACCTGCGTCAAGTCAGGTGACTGTGGTCGCAGCCGTGGATCGGTGCGGCCGGATCGCGGAGCGATCGGTGATGCGCGCCCTGGGCTGGTCACCTGCCCTGCGCCTCGACATAGCCGAGACGGCCGGCGCCTTGATCGTCCGTGCCGACCCGGCAGGGGCGTTTCGCACCACCGGCCACGGTCACCTGGCCTTGCCGACCCGGGTGCGCAACTGGTGCGGCCTGCGCGTCGGCGACCGGTCCTGCTCGCCGCCGACCCGATGCGCCAGGAGCTGCTGGTGTGCCCACCCGCGCTTCCCGACGCGATGATCGCCGCACGACATATCCGATCAGGAGACACAGTCCGACCTGTGGATCGCGGCCATCCGATGGGCGGTGAGCCCGCATGACGGCCGAAGAGACCAACACGGCCACCGCACACCACGTCGAGCTCGCTGCGGCGAGACTGCTGCTGTCCCGGATGGGCGTCTCGCCCGCCAACCTGCTTGCCGCACCAGACCGGGCTTCGTCGTTGAGAACGTCCTCCAGCTTGTCCGGCGAGAACTTGCCGCCGATCATGCTCTGGCGCGTCTGCAGGACCTGGTACTCGAAACGTTGCATGCGCCGAAGGTGGCTCGTCCTCCGGGCAGTCGCCTCGCCTCGATCAGGTGGTCGAAGGCTCAGCCGCAGGCCGCCGAGTAGATCTGCAGGAACAGCGCCTCTGTGAGAGCCATGTCCGCGATCTCCTCGGGATCGACGCTCTCGTTGGGCGCGTGGATCAGGGTCAGCGGCTCCTCCACCCCGATCAGGACGATCTCCGCTTCGGGGTAGGTGTTCGCGAACACGGTGCAGAGCGGGATGGAGCCTCCCTGTCCGAGCTCGGTCATCGGTGTGCCGTACGCGGCCTCCATCGCGTCGCTCATCGCCCGGTAGGCGGGCCCGGTCGTCGCCGCAAGGAAGGGATGGCCGGCCGTCTCGACGTCCACCGTCACCCGGACCTGCCATGGCGCCACCTCCTTCAGGTGGCGGGCGAGCGCCGCAGTTGCCTGCTCGGGTGTGACGCCCGGCGGGATGCGCAGGTTCAGGCGTGCCCGGGCCCGCGGCGCGATGGCGGCAGCCGACCCGACGACGCGTGGACAGTCGATCCCGAGGATGGTGAGTGCCGAACGCGCCCAGAGCATGTCGGCGACGGTGCCGTCGCCCAGCAGCATCGCTTCCTCCGGCAGGCCGGCGTCGTGCCTGAACTGCTCCGGGGGGTAGGCAGCGCCCGGCCAGACCTGCGTGTTCGGCAGGCCCTGCACGGACGTGTTGCCCTGTTCGTCGCGCAGCGTCGCCAGCATCGCAACGAGCGCGGCAAGGGCGTCGGGTGCGGCGCCACCGAAGACACCGGAGTGCAGTTCCGAGGTGAGCGCCTCCACTGCCACGACGACGTTGACCATTCCGCGCAGGCTCACCGTGACGGCGGGCCGGCCAACCGCCGCGTTGCCGGTGTCGCAGACGAGGATCGTGTCGGCGCGGAGGAGGTCGGGGTGCTCGGGGACGAACGACTCGAGCCCGCCGGTGCCCTGCTCCTCGGATCCTTCGACGACCAGCTTCAGGTTGACGGGAACGCCTTCCCCGAGCGCCCGCAGCGCCGTCAGGTGCACCAGGATGTTGCCCTTGCAGTCGGCCGCCCCGCGTCCGTACCAGCGGCCGTTCACCTCGGTCAGTCGGAACGGCGGCGTGTGCCATGCCCCTTCGTCTAGCGGGGGCTGCACGTCGTAGTGCGCGTACAGCAGCACGGTCGGGGCGTCCGCGTTCGCACATGCTCGCGACCCGATGACCGCGTTGCTCCCGTCCGCCGTCTCGACGAGTCGTACGTCGTCGAAGCCGACGCAGGCGAACCGGTCGGCCACCCACTCCGCGGCGTGCAGGCACTCCTCCGGAGGGAACTGGCGCGGGTCGGCGACCGACCGGATGGCGACGAGCTCGGACAGCTCTTCACGGGCCTGCGGCATCAGGGCGGCGATGCGTTCGCGCAGTTCGACGTCGATCACCGAGTGCTCACCCACCCCCGGTCAGCCGCCCTGGACCGGCTCGAAGGGATGGATCTCCTGCTTGCCCCTGCGCACCAACCCCCACGAGCCGTCCGGGACCTCCTTCCACGCTCCGGGCAGGTCACGCAGCGGTTCGGAGACGATCAAGCGGGTATCGGGTCCCAGGCGGTCGAGGATGTCCAGCTCCGGATACAGCTGCCGGAGCTGGGCGACATCGGTCGAGTGGTACAGCGAGCTCGTGTTTCCCTCGCTCGAGTAGCGGAACGCCCAGATCGACTCGCCGTCGGTGGTGGCAACCGTCATATGGACCGGGAATTCCACTCCGCGGCGCCGGCCGATCTCTTCGACGAGACCGACCGCGCGGGCGACCGCGCCCGGCGGGTCCTCGGTCAGGCCGAAGGTGAGAGCCAGGAAGAACAGGGCTTCGGTGTCGGTCGATCCTTCGATCTTCGGATACAGCGCCGGGTCGACCGCCATCATCATGTCGTGCTTGAGCTCAGGGAATCTCGCGAGTGAGCCGTTGTGCATCCACAGCCAGCGGCCATACCGGAAGGGGTGGCAGTTGCTGCGCTGTACGGGCGTTCCGCTCGAGGCGCGGACGTGTGCGAACAGCAGCGGGGTGTTGATCTGTACGGCGATCTCGTGCAGATTCTCGTCGCTCCAGGCGGGATGGGTGCTCTTGAACACGGCAGGCACCGAGCCGGTGCCGTACCACCCGATGCCGAAGCCGTCACCGTTCGTGGTGAAGCCCCCGAGCTTGGCATGCAGGCTCTGGTCGATGATCGAGTGTTCCGGCCGGAACAGCAGATCCTCGACGGGGACCGGGTCTCCGAAGTAGGCCATCCACCTGCACATCGCAACCTCGCCTGGCTCTGAACCGACCCAACCCCCGGGCCGCCAATGAACCACGCCCGGCCTACCGAACCTTCACCCGTCGAGGGTGAGCCCGGCGTGCCGCCTACTCGGTCGTGCTCTGATGGCCATACCTGAGGCGCAGGTCGGCGAGGACCTCGAGATCGAACAGGCCGCCGTTGTCGATGCGGTTGTCGTAGTTCTCGCTGCCCAGAAACAGCTCCAGCTGCCTTTGGTTGGACGCGTCCCAGCTGTCATCCAGTTCCCCTCGGTAGTAGCCGTGGGCTGCCATCAGGCTCTTCAGTTCGAGAGCGAGTTCAGGGTCGATCGGAACCAGGTTCGTCGGGTCGCTCGGAAAGTAGGAGAGTCGGTGCAACTGGTAGCACCGCAGCAGTTCCTGGATCGGCTGCTCGTGGTCGTATATGGAGATCACCACGTGCCGGTCGTCGAGTGATCCATAGCCGCCGTTGCGTCGAACCACCAGCAGCGCGGCGGATTGCTGACCTCGTATGTCACCGCCGGCCCGTTCGCCCGCCTGGAGGGCCAACATGAGGCGTTCCGCGAGAGATGCGCGAGAGTCCTCGAACGTTGTGATCATACGATCGACCACAGCGCTGCCTGCGAGGCCGTTCCCCAGCGCGACGCAGTCGTGACTCGCAGCGCTACCTGACCATCCGTTCCAGCTGCGAAGATCGGTCCCGGTGTACGCGGCGACGCGGCCGCGCCCGTCGACCAGGGCGAACTGCCGCTTGTGACGCCGGCTGTCGTCATTGAGCAGCACTTCGAGCGCTTGCTGCGGGGCGGCGCCGGATTTCAGCAGCATCAAGCCGACAGATCCATGTCGTGGGTTTCCGAACCCTTGTGTCGCGACGACTCCGACGTCGGCCTCGCCGTAGGGGACGAGACTCCCGACCCCGGGAAACTTGGATTGAACGGCAACGCCCAGGTCGCCGTTGGACGCATCGCGGCCGAGAATGGAGTACGTCATCGAAGCCCCTCTGTCACCGGACCAGTGTGTGCGGCGGGCGTGGGCAGCGCTTCACCCGATCATGGTGATCCGGCCTGGCGAGTCGGCAATGCCGACGGTCTCACCCTCTGCGGGTGGCTCCCAACGGCTGTTCGCACAATTGCGGTCGTTATGTGACGGGGCTCACACGCCGAAGGCAGGCCGCAGGACGCAGGACAACCTCCGCGGTGGGGCATGCGCGCAGCGCCCCTCTGGGCCCTGCCACGGGGCCTGATCGTCCTGCTCGGGCTCCCGGCGGGCGTCATTGCCGCAGCGGGCATACAGGTGATGGCGTGGCTCGTCGGCCGCGGCCAGGGCCGCCGACCACCCTCAGCGAGGATTCCCAAGCCCGCCGTCCCCGTCGTTCGGCCAGACGCACGGCCCGTAGAACGGCCTGTCCCTCCGCGAGGCCGCGGGCCGGTCGTCAGCCACGCTGGGCCTCCTCGAGGACGGCCGCGATGGCAGCGTCGACGTCGATGCAGTCCATCTCGGTGTCACGGGGGACCACCGCGTAGGTGCGCTGCAGGAAGGCGTCCAGCTCGTCGGACGACACCGCGAAGTGGACCACGCCGGATGGGGGACGACAGGGCCACCTGGATGCAGCCCGGGTGGCCGACCCTCGGGCCGAGACGGAAGTCGCCGACCCCGCTCTGGACGCGCAGACCCTCGGCAAGGAGCTCACGCGACACAACCCACGCGATCCGCTTCCCCCCGCCAAGGAAGAAGAACAGCCGGACTGCGTACGGGTCGCATGCGGTGTAGGTGATGCGGGTCGCCACCGGCCGCGTCGGGATGGCCGCGTCGCCAGTATCAGGTCGAACTGAGTCACGCCGATGATCGGTTCGTCAGCCACGACCGGCTCCCTCCGTCTAGCCCCGATGCCCCGGGTTGATCTTGCTGGTCTTGGGCTGCGCCCGGTCTTGGAGGGCGGGGTGATCAGGATCGAGGTGCGCGGTGCCCGGTGCCCAGGTCGGCGGGTGCCGCCAGGGGCGCGGTCGCGGGTGACGGCCGCAGCGCGGAGACATCTCCTTCCGAGTTCGATCTGCACGGGAGCGGCGTGCTGAGGCCGCCGCCGTCGGGCTGCACCTCGACTACGCGTTCGCCGGTGCGGTGTCGGCGACGGGGGCGGCGTCACTCACCCGCCCCGTCGCCTACACCGAGCGGCAAGCCTCCTGCACGCCGCCGGCTACCGGCCCGACCCTGGGCGGTGGCGGTCCAGCTCGAGCTCGCCGAGCCCGCAGAGCGAGTTGACGTCGCGCGGGTCACGCCGGAGCGCCTCTGCGTAGGCCGCCAGGGCCCCGTCGACATCGCCGAGGGCGGCCATAGCGGCGGCTCGCGATGCCGCCACCCAGCGGAGCTCGTCGGCAGGGTCGAGCTCGGCGAAGAGCGCGAGGGCGTCATCCGGGTGCCCGCTCACTCGGAGAACTTCCGCGCGCAGAGCCGTGAGCCACGAGTCGGTGCCGGACCGGGCAGCACGTTCCAGGTCGGAGTTGGCGGCTGTATAGACACCAAGGATCGCGTTCGCGAAACCGCGGGTCCGGTAGACCTCGACATCGTCATCGACCAGGTCCTGCGCACGATCCAGCAGTGCACGGGCGTCAGCCGGCCGATCGGCGTCGAGCAGAGCACGGGCGACATTGATCAGCAGCCACGCGTCGACACCACTCCCCACGTCGTCCGGCCGCAGGTTCTCCGGCCAGTTCGCAACGACCGCGTCGATCAGTCCTGGATCCTCGGCGAGGCGCCCGGCCTCGAACAGGGCAACGGTGAGCAGTGCCCGCCCGATCTACGGATTGCTGGCTATCAGTCGCCGAGCAGGCCCGACAGCTTGCTCGGGGTGGCCCTCCTCCAACTCGAACCGGGCCAGTCGCATCAGCAAGTCGGGATGGTGCGACGCATTTCCACTTGCGCCCCTGAGAGTGTGCGGTGGGTGGTGGCCGCCGCTTTCCGCCACCGGGCGTACGGATTGGCCCCCGACATCCTCCATTCGGGAACGGAAACGCCGCTCCTGCTCCTGGTCGCTCACGGAGAACCAGTACTTGCGCAACAGGAGGCCGTCCTCGATGAGCTGCTCTTCGAAGACCGGGCACTGTCGCAGGAAGCGCTCGTACTCCTCTGGCGTGCAGAAACCCATGGCGCGATAGAGCCGAGAACTCAGCCGGCAGATCGTCGTCGTTGTGGAGCGCGTTCTGGCACGAGCCCACGATCACGACGAACCTGAAGACGCCGATCCACGCCTTCGCCTGCCGCCCACATCACACTTGCCCGGTGAAGATGGCCGGCCCGCCAAGGAAACCGGGGGTGACCTCGAGCTGCAGCTCGCCCACGGCTTCCGCGAGCGACAACGCGAAGGCGAACGTGGTCGACTTGCCGGGCAGCACCGTCCCAACGGGGTTCTCGCTGCCACCGTTCGCGCTGTCGAAGATCCGCGACACCTGGCGCCCACCGTGCGTAGCGTCCACCAGCGGCTGAACAGGTGAACCTGCCCGCGGCTGTGGCAACGGTCACGCAGTTCCGGTACGCCCGAAGCAGCGGTAGCGCATCGGAGGCGGGCTTTGGGGTTCGTGCTGGGGTTCCTGCCGTGGGTCCTGTACTGGGTGCTGATCGGCAACGTGGTGTTCCGCCTGGTGGTGTGCCTCGTGCTCGCCGTTGCGGTTGGGACGCAGGTGGTGTCCAGGCTGCGCCGCCAGCCCTGGCGCCTCTTCGACCTCGGTAGCCTCGTGGTGTTCGCGATCCTGACGCTTGCCGCCTTCGTGTTCGCCGACGCCGTCCTCGAACGCTGGCTCCAGCCGCTGGGCAACCTTGGTCTCTTCCTGATCGCGCTCGTCGGGCTGCTGGTCGGGCGGCCGTTCGTCTGGGAGTACACCGCCGACCTCGTTGACGCCACGACCGCTCGCAGCGACAGGTTTCGCGGCGTGACCACCACGATGACGTGGTTGTGGGTCGCGGTCTTCGCCGCCATGACGGCTGTCACGATGATCCCGCCACTCGTCGACGAGGCCGCCACGATCCACGACACCGGGTTGCTGTCCGTCATCTGCTACTGGGTGCTTCCCTGCGTGCTGCTCGGGCTGGCCGCGTCGGCATCGGGCCTTGCCCCGCCTTGGTTCGAGAGCCGCTGCGCGCCTGTCGAGCAGCGTGAGACCGACGAGACGCCGGCCGTTGCGACGCAGTCGTCGGCGCCGCCTGACCTCGCGTCCGACACACTTGTGCTCGACGTGCCGCAGGACTCCCGCCACGACGAGCCGTTCGCCGTGACACTCCACGGGGCGCCAGCCGGTTCCGCGGTCGAGCTGACGGCGACCGGTAACGATCTGCACGGGCGCTTGTGGCGGTCTGCTGCCGAGTTCGCCGCGCCGCTGTCGGGCCCCGTCGACATCGCCGTACTCGACCCGCTGTCGGGGGACTGGGAGCGCGCCGATGGCGACGCGCCGTTGTGGGCTATGCGGTTCGCCGCCGACGGCGTGACGCCCGACCTGTTCATTCCGCCGACCGATCCGTGGCTGGTGACCGTGACTGCCCGTGTGGAGCGGGTCGGCGAGGTTCGGCGCACGGTCCGTCGACACCCCGCGGCGGCGGGTGTGCGTTGCTCCACCGTGGAGATCGACGGCAGGCCGGGGCTGCTGGCGTTGCCCCCGGGCACGGCGCCGGATGACAGCTGGCCGGCGGTTGCCTGCTTCGGTGGTTCGGAGGGCGGCTTCGAGTCGCAGGTCGGTCACGCGATGCTGCTCGCGTCCCGCGGCTTCGCGGCCCTTGCCGCGAGCTGGGTGGACAAGGGCGCACCCATCGTCGCGGTGCCCTTGGAGCGGTTCGGCACGGCCGTCCGGTTCCTGGCAGATCACTCCGAAGTGGACTCAGAGCGGGTGGCGGGCATGGCGGTGTCACGCGGTGCGGAGGGCCTGCTGTCCACTGTCTGCACATCCGGGGGGCCCCGTTGTCGCGGCTTGGTGTTGATCAGCCCCAGCAGCGTTACGTGGCAGGCGATCGGACCCGAAGGCGAGATCCCCGACGCTCCATCGTGGACAGTTGCGGGTCGGGACGTACCGTGGTTGCCGGTGCGCAGTGGCGCGCTGACGTCGCAGCTGGTGCGCAACGCGTGGTGGGTGAGCCGCCACACCGCGGCGCACCGTCCGACGCTGATTCGCCTGCGACCCGCTTACGAGGCCGGATTGCGTGGGCCGGCAACGGGGGCGGCCGATGCGCGCATCCCGGCTGAGCAGGCTGGCGGCCCCCTGCTGCTGGTCACCGGAACCGAGGATGCTGTGTGGCCGTCGGGACCGATGGCGCAGGAGGTACTCGGCCGCAGACTCCGCTCGTCCGACGAGCATCTGAGCTGCCGGGGGGCCGGGCATCTCGTCCGGCTCGGCGTGCTGCCTACCGACGCCCAGTGGACGGACGGCATCGCCCTTGGCGGCACCAGGACGGCCCAGGCCGTGGCTCAGCGCAGGGCAACGACGAGGATCACGAAGTTCCTGTCCGCGGTGACGGCGGCCTCCGGCGACCGTCGTCGCGCGGTAAGGACCCGCAGGCGCTAGCCATAGCTAGCCCCGGAACTGGAGGCGGCTGAGGCATGTCCTGCTGACGGCACCTGGGAAACGCGTCCTGGACGCCGCGGGGGTCAAGGACGACTCGGCCGGCGCCGTGGAACGGATCCTCAGTGTCGACTCCAGTGATGTCCAGGCCCATCAGCACGCTGCCGGGGCCCGGAGAAAGCCGGCTGTGCCGCCGACCGGATCGAACAGCTCGCGGTCGACGGTGAAGCGCTCGGCCGGTCCAGAAGCGGGCTGACTAGCAAGATCCACCTCGCAGTGGATGGGCGTTGTTGCCGATGTCGATCATCGACGCCTGTCCTCACCTTTCGCGTGGGGAGTGCGATGGCCCCTCCAGAACTCACGGCAGCACGAGGCGTGTGGTTAGTGCGCAACTCCCCCTCGGACACGCGCACTGTCCACACGGGGCCGGGCCGTGACATCCACGGCCCGCTCGTCTGGTGGTAGACCGCACTCACGTTCAGCTCCTTGTAGAGCCGTGCCAGAGCTGTCGGCCTCGCATCCGGCAGGGTGGCGCCGACGTCGCCGAGCGAGTCGATCATGGCGTAGATCTCAGCGCTGTCCAGCGGCTTCGCCTGCTTCAACGCGGCGTCGATCTCCGCCTGAGCTGCGGCCTTGTCGGCTTGCGCCAGGTTCATGGGCTCGACGAGCGCCATCGGATCGACACTGGCCGCGATCGCATCCTGGAAGCGCTGCAGGCGCTGTTCGGCCTCTCGGCGACGCGCCTTCGCCGCGCTCACGTCGATCGACGCCGCAGCCGTCGGTTGCGAGCCGAGAGTCGCTACTACGCTCGTCTTGCTTGACGACAGCGAACTAGCGCGACACTTCGATCTCCCTAGAAGAGCATGCGATCCGCCGTTGTATGAAGACCGCGTGATGCGGCAGTCGCGCATCGCATACTTTGGCTGCAATCTCGCCTTACAGCCAAAGCATTTTTCCACTTCTGCCGACGCCGGCGCGTCACTCCATGGGCATCATTCTGCCCGTCTAGACGTGCCAGACTTTCATTCCGAACAGTTTTTCCGCATTTCGGAACGCAATTTTTTCCTTGGCTTCGCGCGGCAAATCGACTGCCCGGAACCAGTCGGTTTGATCTTTCATATTTGCAAACGGGTAGTCGGTTGCGAACATCACTCGATCCACACTTATGTACTTCAGCAGGAGATCGAGCAGTTCAGTCTGGGGGAATGCGCTGGTTGTGAACCAGAAATTGTCATGGAAGTACTGTTCGAACGGCTTGTCCAGGCTTTTCTCGGTCACTTCGCTCATCTTCTCCAGGATGCGCTTGTAGAAGAACGGAAGGCCCTCTCCCATATGGCCGATGATAATCTGGAGATTGGGATGCCTGTCGAATACTCCTGAGGTGATCATTCGGATGCACTGAGTAACGACTTCCTGGTGCCAGCCATATGCAGAGATGCTGAGAACCTGGTCCTGGAACTCCTCCTGATATTCCGGCCGCATATTGCTGTAGTAGATTTCAAAAACCTCGTCAGGCGGCAGGCCCGGATGGATGTATATCGGCTTACCAAGGGCTTCGGCGCGCGCCAGCACGGGCTCGAAGTCGGGATGGTCGAGGAATTTCTTCCCGATGATTCCATTGGTCAGACATCCCAGGAAGCCATCTTCCCGAACTGCGCGTTCCAGTTCGTCTGCCGAGGCCTCCGGATTCTGCAGCGGCAAGGTTGCAAATGCCTGAAACCGCCCCGGATAGGTGGCCATCGGTCCATCGACGAGCATCTTGTTGAGACGATACGCAAAATCGATGCCCTCCCGACCTGGGACGTTCTGCACACCTGGCGTATGCGCGGAGAGGATTTGAACATTTAGCCCCGCCTCATCCATTGCACCGATGCGGCGCGGGCCGATCTCGGCAAGACCAGTATCCTCGAGGAACAGCCTGTCGTTCAGCACCATCAACTCATGGGTGGAAAAGGTCTCTTCCGCGCCGATGAAGGGCAGGTCCTGGTCTCGCAGTGAAATATCCGAAGTCTCGTTCGCTGTCGCGCACGAGACGATGGCAGGCGTGGACAAGCCGGCAGCAATGCCAAGTGCCGTGGCGCCGCTCAGGAAGCTGCGGCGCCCCATCATGGGGTGCTTCAGAGGGTTTGCGATGGACTTCATGTCAGCCTCTCTTCAGGTTTTGTATCCATGCGGCATCCGTCTGCGAGATACTTCAGATCGGCCCGTCGTCATTACCAGGCGAAGTCATTGAAGTAGACAGAGGAGGTCCGAGCCGGGGCGCCGCCGTTATGCTGTTGACGCCGACGCGAGCTTCGTCGTCGGCACCCCCTCATGAGGGACCAAGATTGCGCGAAGGTTGTGCGTAGATGCTCACTGGGTAAAGGGTCGAAGCGTCATGATGCCCGAGCCGCCAGACCAGCATCGAGGTGCGCTGCGCACCGCCCGGCGCTCGGTACTGCTTGAGAGGCGAAGGCCGGTCGTCAGGTCGTCGGAGCAGCCTGAGCCTTCAATTGCAGGGGAAGCCTGATCTCGAACAAGGCGCCGCCGCCGAGAGCGTCACCGACCGTGACACGACCGTTGTAGCGCTCGATGATGTCTTCGACCAGCGACAGGCCCAGCCCGGATGTCATCCGAGCCAGGGCGCGCGGCGTAGGCATAACGGAACCGAGCAGAGTACCCAGCCCGACAGCGCCTCGCCGAAGGCGGGCGGCGCTTTCCCTGACGGCGCTGCGTTGACTGCCACCACTAGCCTCCTACACACGGGTTACTTCCCTTATCTGACGCCGACTTCAGGTTACCGAGCGAATCTGAGACGACCGTTAATACGGCCGCTCAGGCCGGTTGGCCGAACCAGGTGCCCAGCGAACGCACCAGCGTGGTGGCGTCGAGGTCCTGCCCGGTAGGCAAGGCCCAGGCGACACAGCCGTCGAGCCGGATCAGCAAGGCGTCGACGTCCACCCGGTCCGTGCGGGCGGTGACGGAGCTGACCCGTCCGGTCCACGCGGCCGCGGCGTCGCGGACCTCCGCGCGGTCGACGAGGTCCAGCAGGAGCTCACGACCCTCACGCAGCAGGTCCGCCGACCGGGTCACCGCAGTGACGGTGAGCGCGGCGGCACGGATGGGATCCGGGACGGGCTCAGGCCCGTCCCGGATCTTTCATGGGCCCGATGGCCGCCGCCCCCTGCTCCTGCGCCGTGCGGCCGGGGCTGGGGTCGGCGCACCGCGGTGTCCTGCCCCGACGGTGAGCCGCACGGGGCCATGCCCGAGGGCCGCCGTCCCTTATCCTGCACCGCGCCGCTGACGCGGGTCAGCGCACTGCGGTGTCCTCCCCGGCGGTGAGCCGCGTGATCGGGGCGGGCGGGGCCGCAGCCGGAAGGTCGACCCGAAGCAGCGCGCCACCGCGTGCGGACCGGGCGACGGTGACCCGGCCGCCGTGGGCGTCGACGACCCGCTGCACGATCGACAGCCCCAGACCGGATCCCGGCAACGCCCGGGCGCTGTCGGCACGGTAGAACCGGTCGAACACCCGCGGCACGTCGGCGGCGTCGATGCCCGGCCCGGCGTCGTCGACCTCGAGCACCGCCGACGCGCCCTCGGCACGGAGCCGGACCTGGACCGACTGGCCCGCGGGGGACCACTTGCCGGCGTTGTCGATGAGGTTGAGCACCGCCCGCTGGAGCGCAGCGGGACGCCCGCTCACCCACACGGAGGTGAGGCCGAGCGCGATCTCGATGTCGGGCACGCGGGAACGCGCGCGGGTCGCGGCGGCCACCACGACGTCGGCGAGGTCGAGCAGCTCGGTGGTCTCGTCGTTGACGTCACCGCGCGCCAGGTCGGTCAGCTCGGCGGCAAGGGCGCTCAACTCGGCCACCTGGGCGCCGAGGTCGTTGAGCAGCCGGGTCCGGCTCTCCGCCGGCAGTGCGCTGTCCAGCGTGCCGCGCCGATCGAGCCGGATCAGCAGTTCGACGTTGAGGCGCAGGCTGGTGAGCGGGGTCTTGAGCTCGTGGGCGGCGTCCTCGGCGAGCAGCCGCTGGGCCTGACGGGAGTCCCGGAGCGCGGCGAGCATGTCGTTGATCGACCGGATCAGCCGCCGGATCTCCCCACCGCCCTCGTCCGGGATGTCGGCGTCGAGATCCTGGGTGTGCGCGACACGGACCGCGGCGGCGGTCAGCCGGTCGATCGGTGCCAGCCCGGTCCGCGCCACGGTCCGCCCGACAAGGGCGCCGCCGACCACGCAGAGCAGCCCGATCAGCAGCATGCCCAACCCGAACCGGTCGATCGGGCTGTCGTCGGCGACGCGGGCGCCCACCTGGACCGCGCCGTCGCCGGCCCGCAGCGTGTAGATGAGGTAGCCATCCTCGTCGCTGTCGTTCGACTCCACCAGGTCGGCCGACGCACCCTGCGCCACGCGCCCGGCGTGCTCGCTGACCGGGGGCAGCGCGGGTTGGCCGGCCGGCGTCCGGGTCGAGCCGTTGGGCAGGATGACCCGCACCAGCCGACCGGATCCGGGGTACGGCGGTAGCTGGACCTGCGCCAGACCGGCGCGCTCCGCGTTCGTCGCCAGGACGTGGGAGTCGGCGCGCAGCTGCTCCTCGGCGGTGTCCTGCAGCTCCGACTCCAGCAGCTCGATGGCCACCTGCAAGGCCACGAACACGCTGACCGCGATGGCCGTCGCCGCGATCACCGTCAGCCTGGTCCGCAGGGACCGCCTGCGCCACCATCGGGCCAGCCGTCGCAAGCCCCAGCCGGCGGCGCCCCCGCTCACGGAGGAGTCTCCCGCAACGTGTACCCCAGGCCGCGCAGCGTGTAGATCAATCGCGGCTCACCCTCGGCCTCCATCTTGCGGCGCAGGTAGCTCACGTACACCTGGAGGTTGTTGGCGGTGGTACTCATGTCGAAGCCCCAGACCGCCTCGAACAGCGCGCCGCGGGTCAACACCCGGGTCGCGTCGCGCATCAGGACCTGCAGCAGGGCGAACTCGGTCCGGGTCAGGTGCAGTGGCCGCGCGCCCCGCCACGCCTCGAACCTGTCGGGATCGACCCGGACGTCGGCGAACGAGAGGATCTGCGACTCGTCGTCGCCCGGCGTGCGCCGGCGCAGCAGGGCCCGCACCCGGGCCAGCAACTCCTCGGTGGCGAACGGCTTGGGCAAGTAGTCGTCGGCGCCCGCGTCCAGCCCCGCGACCCGGTCGGAGACCTGATCCCGGGCGGTCAGCATCAGCACCGGCAGATCCCGACCCGCCGCCCGCAACCGTCGGCAAGTCTCCAACCCGCCGAGGCGGGGCATCATCACGTCGAGGATCAGCAGATCCGGCGCGTCGCCACCGACCCCGTCGAGCACGGCGAGACCGTTGGCGACGGTGCTGGTCTCGTAACCCTCGACCTGGAGCACCCGCTCCAGCGACTCACGAATGGCCGCCTCGTCATCGGCGATCATGATCCGCACGCTGGCCCGCCCCCTCCAGTCGATGCTTTTGCCGCTCATCGTCCCCGATCAACCTGAGGCCAGGATTAAAGCTCGACGCTGTGGTGCCCGCGGGCCGTGCTCTCACGGATGCCCAAGTGGTCCGCGCCGTTGATTCGTCGGGGGTAGGGACCAGCCGGTGGGGTCGTTGAGGTAGAGGCCGCAGACGCAGTCGAGGGCTTCTTCGAGGCTGCCGGCCTTCAAAACCGTGCCGACGTCGCCCAATGAGTTGATCATGGCGTAGACCTCGGCTTCTGCGACGACGGCCGGTGCGGGAGCATCCAGCTTGTGCGGCAGTCCGTTGAGCTTGCGCCTCGTTGATCGCGTTGACCAGACCGCTCGGCTCGATCCCCGCCGCGATCGCGTCCTGGAACCGCTTCAGGCGCTTCTCGGCCTCAGTAAGCCTCTTCTTCGCCGCATCGCGCTTGCCATCAGCTGGTTCCGGTACGGCTCGCCGGCGAAGCGGGGCACCATCTGGAACTCCGCGGCCAGCCGGCGGCGACCGGTTGCCTCGACGGCGTCGGCGAAGGTCGGGTCGAGGAAGGCGTTGAAGGCGGTCGCGGCCGAACGCACGATCACGGGCCGGTCGCCGATCACCTCAAGCAACTCGGGATAGAGCGGGCCGGACGGCCTGGACTCCTCGCCGTTGGTCACCACCACTGGCGCGCCGTTCGGGGCGGTCCGACCCAGCGTTTGCTTGAACAATCGGAAGGTGTGCTCGATATCGAACCGGCGCAGGATGCTTGCCATAGCCGATCCACATCGGGGAATGTTTGATTGATGCGGGAGTACCACAGCCACCGCAGTTCGGACCCGCCTGATCGCCGGCGCATGACCAGGTTGGCAAAGGCTCGTTGACGCCCTGAAGTCGTCCTCGCGTCTGTCCACTGTGGTGTCGGCCCCGAAACGTCGAGTCGGAGCCCAACCCGCGGTCACCAGCGCCGAGCCCGTCGGTAGGTCAGTTCGTGGCGGGTTCGAGCAGGACCAGCGGTACTTCGCGGTTGCCGGTCTCCGCGGCGCGGTCGCGCATGTCGCTGAAGAACGGGTAGAGCTCGTCGGCGTAGGCGAGCCAGTCCTCCCGCTCGGCGCCGTTGGCGGTGCGTGCGGTCATCAGCGATCGGTGGGGGCCGTCTTGCAGCTGGACCGTCGGATTGGCCACCAGGTTGTGGTACCAGCTCGGGTTGTGGACCTGGCCGCCGGCAGAGGCGCCGACGGCATAGACGCCGCCGCGCTCGATGCGCATCAGGGCGACCTTGCGCAGCTTGCCCGAACGCGCTCCGCGCGTGGTCAGGATGATGACGGGGGCGCCCTGCATCGTCGCGCCTTCTCGGCCGTCGGTGCGCTCGTAGAGCTCGACCTGCTCGCGGGTCATCGGATCGGAGCTGGGGACGAACTCGCCGTCGAGCAGATTCCGTGTCATGTCGGGTGGTTCCTTTTGTCACTGGGAGTCTCAGGTCCGGCCGGGCCGGAGAGACGCGGAGTTGGCGAGGCGACGGCTCAGAGGGTGATCACGGTCTTGCCGATGGTCCGGCGGGTCTCGACGAGCGTGTGCGCCGTCCTCATGGTCTCGGGGGTCAGTCCCCGGAGCGTGGTCGTGACGATCGGACGCAGGCGGCCCGCGACTACATCGTCGGCCGAGCGAGCGAGGATCCGGCCCTGGCTGCTGGCGTCGCGGCCGGCGACGATCTTGCTGAACACCATCTCGCTGTGCAGCGACAGCGACTTGCCGACGAACGTCTCCACGTCCAACTGGCCGGGGGAGTCGATGAAGGCCAGGTGTCCGAAGGGGCGCAGCACCTCGACGATCGATGCCAAGCGGCGGCCGGTGTCCGAGGTGGAGAACACCAGATCGACGTCGTCGATCCCGGCTCCGCGCAGCTGCGTGGCCAGGTCGACGTGGTGATCGACGACGAGGTCGGCCCCCATCGCGGTGGCCCACTCCCGTGACTCGGGCCGGGAGGCCGTGCTGATCACGAACGCCGACGTCCACGCCTTCAGCAGCTGCGTGGCCATCGAGCCCACACCGCCGGCGCCGCCTATGACCAGGACGTTCTCGACACCGGCGGGCAGGGTGTCCTGGTCGCGGAAGAGTGCCTCCCAGGCGGTGAGCACGCCGATGGGCAGGGACGCGGCGTCGGCGAAGGTGAGTTCGTCGGCGATCGTGGCGACGACCCGGTGGTCGACTGCGACGCGCTCGGCCCAGCCGCCGTCGCGAGTGATGTCGCCGGTGCCCATCACCCGGTCCCCGACCGCGAACCCGGCGGTCGCGGGCCCGGTTGCGACGACGACCCCGGCGAACTCCCACCCGAGGACGACGCGGCCGCCGGGGTCGGCGCTGCGGGTCTGCCGGATCGCGGTCTCGCCCGGGTTGATGCCGATCGCGCGTACCTCGACCAGCAGGTCACCGTCACGCGGCTCTGGTTCGGCAATATCGTCCAGGCTTATGGCGAAGGCGTCGAGCGGGTGCGCCTTCTCGTAGGCGAGTGCTTTCATGCCGTGCCCGTTCCCTCCGGGTCAGTCCTGCTTCAGGGCGTGCAGGGCCGAGAGCGGGCCACCGATCTGCATCAGCCGGCCGCCCTCGCGCAGCGATCCCGCATCGACCGGCGCGAACCCCATGCTGTCGGCGACGTCGTGGAACGTGGCCTTGGCGACGGTGTCGTCGCCGGCGTAGAACAGCAGTTGCCGTCCTGCCGGGTGCCGGGGGTCGTCGGCGATGTACCGGGCGTAGAGGGTGTTGAACGCCTTGACCACGTGTGCGCCCGGGGCCCGCTTCGCGACGAACTCACTCGGTGTCGCCACACCGAGATCGGCGACGCTCGGCGACGTCGGTATCTGGTTGGTCGTGTCCACCAGGATGCGGCCGTCCCACGGTGGAAGCCCGGCCAATGCTTCGCCGACCTGCGGCCACCTCACGGTCAGGAACACCATGTCGGCGGTGGCGGCTTCCTCGACCGTGGCCGCGCCCGCCGATGGTCCCAGCTGCGCCACGACGTCGAGCAGCGTGTCCGGGCCGCGGCTGTTGCTCAGGGTCACCGTGTGCCCTGCCGTCACGAGATGACCGGCGATGGCCTGCGCGACCGCCCCGGCGCCGATGGTCCCGAACCTCACGACGACTCCCTACGTTTGATGATAAACAACATTAATAGGGTCACCGGCTACCGCTGTCAAGCCAGACGTCCTCAGGGTCGCCCTGTTTGATGGTGGCCATCATCGGAACCGGCTAGACTTCGCCTGCGTCCAGGAGGATCTCCGTCCGGGGAGGTGGTCGACGTGCCCCGCGTCACACGGGAGCAGAAGCGGCTCAACCGCGAGAGGATCCTGGCCGCGGCCGGCGAGGGATTTCGGCTGCGCGGCATCGACGGCATGGGCATCGAAGGGTTGATGAAATCGGCCGGCATGACCCACGGCGGCTTCTACAACCACTTCGCCTCCAAGGACGACCTCGCCATCGAGGTCCTGCGCCAGGGCTTCACCGACTCGCTGGCGGCGCTCGCCGCCATCCGCGCGGCACACCCCCGCTCGGCTCGCGCGGCCCTGCACGACATGATCGATCAATACGTCGACGCCGAGCATCGCGACCACCCCGAGATCGGATGCCCCTCGGCCGCCCTCGTCTCCGACGCCGGCCGCCACGGCGCCGCCGCTCAAGCCGAGTACCGCCGGGGCCTGGACGGCTACTTCGACGCCATCGCGGCCATGTTGATCGAATACGGCTGCGAGTCCGGTACCGAGATCAGTCCTGCCGAGGCCAGGGAGCAGGCGGTGGCGCTGTTCAGTCAGATGGTCGGCGCACTGCTCCTCTCCCGTGCCATCGTCGACGTCGCCCCGGACCTGTCGGACGAGGTTCTGGTGGCCAACCGGAATCGACTCAAGGCCAGGTGAACAGGTGCAGCGGTAGGCGAGCAGGAACCGGCTGTGCGTTTCGTCGATGACATCGAGTTCCTGCCGGCCGGCTGCGCCGGCAGCACCAGGGTCTGCATCAGGGAGTTAGGAACCCGGCGGCCAGCAGCACCGCCCGGATCCCGGCCGGCGAGTGGGGCCGGCCGGGCCGCCGCGGCGCCGGTCAGGGCCGGCTCACCGTGGGAAACTCCACCAGCACCAGCGGGCTGCCGGTCATCCACTCATCCAGCGGCGCCACCGGCTGCGGCAGACCGGCGGGGTTGGCGGGCTGGTTGAGGTCGTCGATGAACGACTGGAACACCGCAGCACGCTGCTCCGGGTCACGCACCGGCGTTGCGACGGCCGGCAGGTCGGCGCGCACCCCGTTCTTGAGGTGGAAGGTGAAGTTCGGGTTGGCGAGGAGGTTGGCGAACCAGCTGCGCCGGACCGGCGGGTTCGAGCTGAGGTAGATGCGGCCGTGGGCGCGCCAGAACCAGATCTCGATCCGGCGCGACCGGCCCGTGCGGGCCCCGGTCGTGGTGATGTCGACGGTGCGGGCCCGGGCGGACGAGGCCGGGGTGATGGCCAGAGCCGCTGCTACGGCAGGGACCATGATGGTTCTCCGATGGGTTCACGGGTGACCGTCAGCGCTGCGCAGCGAGCAGACCGGGCAGGAGCTTGTCGGGGGTGGCGGGCAGGTCGCGGACCCGGATCCCGGTCGCGTGGTGGATGGCGTTGGTGATGGCGGCGGTGACCCCGACGATGCCGATCTCCCCGACCCCCTTGCCCGCGACCGGACCGATCTGGCCGTCCCGCTCGGGAAGGAAGACGACCTCGAACTCGCCGATGTCGGCGTGTGCCGGTACGTGGTAGCCGGCCAGATCCCGGGTGGTCCAACCACCGAAGCGGTGATCGGCTTCGGCGGCCTCCATCAGGGCCATGCCCAGCCCCATGGTCATCGCACCGACGATCTGCGAGCGCGCAGTCGCCGGGTTGATGATGCGTCCGGCGCCGAACATCCCGAGCACGCGGTCGACCCGCACCTCGCCGGTGTCCTGGTCGACCCGGACCTGCGCGAAGTGGGCACCGTAGCTGTGCCGCGAGTAGGCACCCATGGCGCCGATGGCCTCGGTGGTGTCGAAGTGGGCCGACAACCCCTCCTGGGGGACGGCACCGCCCGCGGCGGCGATCGCCTTGGTCAGCTCCTCGCAGGCGCCCTGGATGGCCCACCCCCAGGAACCGGTGCCCATCGATCCACCGGCGAACGGCGCCTCGGGCAGCGACGAACGGCCGATACGCAGCTCGACCTCGTCCATCGACACGTCGAGCGCCTCGGCAGCGAGCTGGTGCAGGACCGTGCGGGCCCCGGTGCCGATGTCGGCGGCGCCGATCTCCACGACCGCCGGACCGGACGACCCGATCGACGCCGTCGCCGTCGCCGGGAACGTCATGACCGGGTAGACGGCCGAGGCCACCCCGACCCCGTGCAGCCACCGGCCGGTGCGTCGGACACGGTCCGGGCCGGTCCGCTGCGCCCAGCCGAACCTCTCGGCGCCCGCGCGCAGGCACTCCACCAGCCGGCGGCTGCTGAACGGGTGCCCGGTCGCCGGATCGACCGCCGGCTCGTTGCGGACCCGCAGTTCGACGGGGTCGATGCCCAGTTGCCCGGCCAGCTCGTCGACGGCCGACTCCAGAGCGAACATGCCGGGGGCCTCGCCGGGCGCGCGAACCCAGCCGGGCGTGCTGACGTCCAGCGGCACGGCCGAGGTCGTCGTGCGGCAGTCGGGCACGTCGTAGAGCAGCCGGGACGGGGTGACCGTCTGGTCGGCGTAGGTGACGAGCCGGGAGGTCTGCCCGGTGGCCTCGTGGATCAGCGCAGTGATGTCGCCGTCCCGGCTCGCCCCGAGGCGCAGCCGCTGCCGCGAGGGGCTGCGGTAGGTGGTCAGGTCGACGGACTGGGGTCGATCGAGCGCCACCTTGACCGGCCGGCCCACGTGCCGGGCCGCCAGCGCGGCCAGCATGATCGGTGGGCGGGGCGCGGCCTTGGACCCGAAACCGCCGCCGACGTACTCGGCGACGACCTCGACGTCGTCGACCGGGACGCCCAGCAGGCTGGCGAGGGTCGTCGCGGTCCAGCTGGGCCCCTGGTCGGAGCAGTAGATGGTCAGCCGGTCGCCGTCCCAGGTGGCCGCGGCGGCGTGCGGCTCCATCGGCATCGCGAACTGGCCTGCCGTCCCGTAGGTCTCGTCGACCTGCACCTCGGCCGCGGCGAATGCGGTGTCAGCGTCCCCGCGGGACACCTGGCCCGGGCTGAGGTCGTTCGTCATCTCGACGACGACCGCGGCCGGGTCGTCCGCGGCGAAGGTGAGTGCGGGAGCAGCGTCGGGCTCCTCGGTGACCCGCACCCGGGTAGCGCCTTCCTGGGCCTGTTCGAGCGTCTCGGCAACCACGGCGGCGACGATCTGACCGCGGAAGGCGATCCGGTGGTCCTGCAGGACCATCAGGTCCGGGACGGCGGCGCCGTGCGCCGGGGAGATCTGGCCAGCCGGGTCGAGCCGGGACACGTTGTCCGGGGTCAGCACGGCAAGGACGCCGGGCAGGGCGAGCGCGGGCTCCGGGTCGACGTCGGCCACCCGGCCCGCGGGGACGGTGGCGGTGACCGGCCAGGCCCAGGCGGCGCCGGGCAGGGGGTGCTCCACGGCATAGCGAGCGCGGCCGGACGCCTTCTCGGGCCCGTCGACGCGGGCGACCGACGGAACGGTGGAGGTCATGACTGCTCCTGTACGGGGTGCGCCAGATCGGACAGCAACGTCGTCGCCGTGGATACGGTGAGGTCACTCTTGAACGCGTTGTGCGGCAGCGGACGGGCGTCGGAGAACTCCGCCCGTACGGCCACCTCGAACGCCGCCCGGGTCGCCGGGCCGCCACGAAGTCGCGCCTCGGCCCGTCGGGCGCGCCAGGGTCGCGGCGCGATGCCGCCGAATGCCAGACGCACGTCGGTGACGGTGTCGCCGTCGGTCTCGAGGACGCCTGCCACGCTGATGAGGGCGAACGCGTAGGACGCCCTGTCACGGACCTTCCGGTAGCGCATCCGGGCCGGTCGTGGCGCCGGCAGCTCGACCGCCGTGATCAGGTCGCCGGGCTCGAGGGTGTGGTCGAGGTGCGGCTCGTCGCCGGGCAGCCGGTACAGCTCGTCGAGGGTCAGGGCCCGCGCCTCCCCGGTCGCCGAACGGACGTGCACGACGGCGTCCAGCGCGACGAGGGCGACGCCCATGTCGCTGGGGTGGGTCGCCACGCAGTGGTCGGAGGTGCCGATGATGCCCAGATCGCGGTGCGCGCCTTCGACCGCCGGGCACCCCGACCCCGGTCGGCGCTTGTTGCAGGGCTTGGTGACGTCCTGGAAGTACCCGCACCGGGTGCGCTGCAGGAGGTTCCCACCGACCGTGGCCACGTTGCGGATCTGGCCCGACGCCCCGGCCAGCACGGCCTGGGCCAGGACCGGGTGGTCCCGGCGGACGTCCGGGTGCGCGGCGAGCTCGGCGTTGGACACCGCCGCCCCGATCAGCAGCCCGCCATCAGGTCGGCGAACCACGTCGGCGGAGGTGGCCGCACGGACGTCGACCAGCAGCTCCGGCTCGGTGACCCCGTTCTTCATCAGATCCACCAGGTTGGTGCCGCCCGCGATGTAGGTCGCGGCCGGGGAGCGACCGACCAGCGTCGACGCCTCTGCGGGGGACGAGGCCCTGACGTACTCGAAGGGCCTCATCGGGCCACCTCCGACTCGGCCGCGCCGGCCACCTGGCGTATGGCGTCGACGATGCGCGGGTACGCGCCGCAGCGGCACAGGTTGCCGCTCATGCGTTCCCGGACCTCCTCGGTGCTCAGGTCCGCGCGCAGCTGGGAGTCGTCGGCCACGTCGGCGGAGACCACACTGGGCCATCCGCGGTCCGCCTCGGCAAGCATGCCGAGCGCGGAGCAGATCTGGCCCGGGGTGCAGTACCCGCACTGGAGGGCGTCGTTCTCGGTGAAGGCGTCCTGCAGCCGGCCGCCCTCGGGCAGCCCGCCGTCGACACCCTCGATCGTCGTCACCTCGGCGCCGGCCGCGGACACGGCCAACCGGAGACAGCTCAGCTCGCGCCGACCGTCGACGAGCACGGTGCAGGCACCGCATTGTCCGTGGTCGCAGCCCTTCTTGGTGCCGGTGAGGGCGAGCGCTTCACGGAGCAGGTCGAGCAGAGTGCGCCGGTTGTCGACCGGCACCTCCCGGGGTGTCCCGTTCACCCGGAGGGACACCGTGGTCGTGGTCTGGGGCAACGGAAGCTCCTGTCCGGACCGGTGCCGTTACGGAGAGCGGCACGGGAGTACTGGATGGCACCCCGCCGGGTTGTCGTCGACCACGGAAAGGGGCGTGTGCCTGGAAGGGGGAGGGTTCGTTCGGACCGCACGATTTCGCGGACCTGTGACCGACAGCCGGATCAGCCGTGCTCGGCGAACTCGGTCACAGCCGCCGCCAAGATCCGCGCCCTCGTCGCCGCGGCGTCGCGCGCTGAAGAGCGGTGCACGCGAGAGCACGAGCTGCCCGTCACTTCCTGGCCGAGGCGGAGCTCGTGATGCACGCGCGCGCCGTAGCTTTCGGCGTCGATCATCGGGCCACCTCGGCGCGCCGGGCTCCGGTGAGCAGCTCCGCTGCATCCTCCGGCGTGGCCACCTCACGTCCGGCGGTGCGGGCCATGTCGATCACGCGCTGCACGAGTTCGGCGTTGCTCGGAGCACCGTCCTCGGTGTGGTGGTAGTCGCCCAGGCCGATGGCGACGTGCCCGCCGCGCTCGATGATGTGCGGAGCGAGATCGAGGATGCTCGCCCCCACCAGACGCACGGCCCAGCTCAGCGGGAGACCTTCCGGGAGCAGGGTGAGGTAGGCCTCCAAGCCGGCGCGGGTGCCGGGGTGGCAGCTGAAGGCCCGTCCCTCGGAGAGGGCGAGGTGCAGCCAGCACGGCGCGTCGAAGTGCCCCATCCCGTGCAGGATCTCGACGAAGCGCAGTTGCGCGGCGTTCCAGATCGTGAGGTTCGGCTTGACTCCGAGCTCACGCATCCCGTCGGCCAGGTAACGCAGGGTGCCGGTGGAGTTGACGTAGACGGCCTCGGTCGTCTCGAAGTCACGACCGTCGCGGGTGAGCAGATCCATGTTGCTGCTGCCCATGTCCAGCGGAGCGAAGTCGGGGCGGAGACCGTCGTCGCCCAACCGCCGGAGGGGGTCGAGGCGCACGGCGCGGTCCGTCCCCTGTCGGTTGGCGCTCAACGACGTGTGGACCAGGATGTCGGATCCGTCCCGGATGTTGCGCACCGCTGACCGCAGGGTCTCGTGAGTCAGGTCGGCGGCGCCGTCGGCGGCGCGCGGGTGGAAGTGGTAAACCGCAGCACCCGCGGCACGGCAGGCCGCAGCGTCGGCGCCTAGCTCCTCGGGGGTCCACGGGACGTGCGGGTTGTCGTCGCGCATCTCGTACTCGTTGGCGCAGACTTCGATGATCAGTTTTTCCACGGGAGGGCTCTCCTGCGTCTCGGTGGGTTCAGTTCGCTCGGGCCGCGGTCCTGGTCGGCGGCGAGATGTTCTCCAGGGACTGGCGCGTGGTGCGCGGACCCCACAAGGCCACCGCCACACCCATCCCCACCAGTCCGGTGCCCAGTACGAGGTAGAGCTGGGTGGCTCCCCACGCGCTGTACAGGGCGGCCACGGCCAGTCCGGACATCACCCCGGCGATCCGGCCGACGCCGTTCACGCAGCCGGCACCGACGCCGCGTACCTCGGTCGGGAACACTTCTGGGATGTAGGTGTAGAAGCTGGTGCTCGCCGCGGACAGCGCGATCTGGGCCACCATGCCCGTCACCACGGTCAGTACGGGATCGGTCGTCGCGCCGAAGGCGATCAGGGCCGCGCCCGCCACGCTCCCGGAGACCAGCAGTGCGGTCCGGCGTTCGATCCGGTCCGCGAACGCGAAGAGGAACAGCGGTGCGGCGAGCGGACCGAGCGCGATCAGGGCGGCGATCCGCAGAACGGCATCCTGCTCCATCCCCCGGTCGGCCAGCACGGTGGGGAACCAGGACAGGAACCCGTAGAGGCAGAAGATGAGCAGCGCAAAGGTGCCGCCGAGGACGACGAGGCGCCGTCGGTAGGTCTGCTGGAGCAGGTCGCGGAACGATCCGAGGCGGACCGGGGGCGGCTCGGGCGCCGCCACCGGCAGTGGGCGGCGGGTCGCGGCGGCGCGCTCGAGGCGCTCCACGACCGCCAGCGCGTCGTCCGTCCGCCCGTTCATCGCCAGCCAGCGCACCGTCTCCGGGAGGGCGGCGGCGACCAGGCCCGCCACGATCAGCCCGGCCGCCCCGAGGACGAACACCCAGCGCCAGGCTCCCACACCCTGCGGGGCGATGACGAGCACCGAGAAGGCGGTCAACGGCGAGGCCACGAAACCGAAGAAGGTCATGACCGTGAAGAACCGGCCGCGGGAGATCCGCGGGTACATCTCGCTCAGGTACACCATGATCACGCCGGTCGCCGCCTGCACGCCGACCCCGGTGAGGATGCGTCCGACGACCAGGACCTCGAAGTTCGGCGCCATCGCCGAGACGAGCGAG
This sequence comes from Pseudonocardia cypriaca, assembly GCF_006717045.1. Classification (NCBI taxonomy): domain Bacteria; kingdom Bacillati; phylum Actinomycetota; class Actinomycetes; order Pseudonocardiales; family Pseudonocardiaceae; genus Pseudonocardia; species Pseudonocardia cypriaca. Next base: position 1,295,149 of record NZ_VFPH01000001.1, on the reverse strand, counting down.
GCGAGGGAGTAGAAGACGGAGCTCCAGATCAGCAGCGTCTTGCGACCCCACCGATCGGACAGCCTGCCGCCGAGGACCGCCCCGATGAGCATGCCGAGGAAGACCGCCGACGTCACCGATCCCACCTGGCCCAGGCTCAGGCCCCACTCGGCGCGGATGGAGGGGGCGAGGTAGGAGAACGCGATGTTGTCGAAGTTCTCGACCAGGTAGCCGGAACCGAGCACACTGATCCAGACCAGGTGCCACTTGGTGATGGGGATTCGTTCGAGCCGGCTGATCGGGCCGGCAGGCGCCGCCGATGTCGCGGCGAACTCGTCTTCCGTGCTGCTGGACGCGCTCATCGTGTCCTCCAGTTGCTCACGCGCGGTTCCCGATGGGCAGCGCTGTCACTTGCGTGCGGAGCGGGGAGCGGACGGTGCGACCGACCCCTGCGGGTCGTCCCGGCAGGAGCGGCGCCGCCCCCGAGCAGCTCATCGACCAGCGGCGTGCTCCCGCAGCCTGCGGGCCAGGTCCTCGTCCCAGGCGGGGATCGCCATGAAGTCGAACCCCTCGTCGATCGCGGCGAACGGGTCCGCGGCCCCGGCCGCACCGACCGCGACACCGGCCGCCCGCGCAGCCGCGACCACCTTCTCGCGGTGGGAGCGCAGCTGCGGGTGGTCGATGTCCCAGTCCCGCAGCCCGAGGCTGAGGCCCCCGTCCCCGGGGCCCCAGAGCACGGCACTGAGCCCCGGTGCCCGTACGAGGTCGTCGATGGCGTTCCACGCGTCGTGGCTCTCGGCGAGCACGGTCAGGGCGAGCTCGCCGTCGGACGCCGCCGGCCACAGGTCCGCCCGGGCGAAGTACTCGCCGATGTCAGGCACTCCCCAGTAGCGCATCGCGCGAGCCGGCAGAGCGCCACGAACACCACCGCCGTCGGAGCTGCCCGCCGCCGGCGGGTAACGCATGGACCGTGCCGCCGCCGCGATGTGGTCGGGCGCGGTGACGTGCGGAACGAGCAGGCCGAAGGCGCCGTGGTCGAGGACCTGCTTGGCCATCCACGAGCTGAACTCGGCCCCCGTGGACGGGATCCGCACGATCGGGGTCGCCACCGTCGGCCGCTGGGCGGCGTTGCGGCGGCTCAACAGCCACTGCAGAGTCTGCTCCAGCTCCGGGAAGGAGAATCCGAGGTGCTCCATGTCCAGGATGACGAAGTCGGCGCTCGAGTCGCCCACCCGGCGGGCCTCCTCGTGGTCCCCGACCTGGACCCACGACCCGACGGCGAAGGTCCCGCGGTGCAGGGCGGCGGTCAGGCCGTTGAGCTGCGGCCCTGCAGAACGCTCCGGTTCACGCCCTGGTGCGGCGTCGTCGAGCACGAGGTCTCCTCGTCGAGGTGGTACGTCGGACTGGCCAGAACGGTAGGCCTGCCAATGCGGTGGGTTCGAGCAACAGGTGTCGCGGAACTGGGCGCCGAGCCCCTACACGTGTAGTGGCGGCTGCCTGCGTCTGGCAGTGTTCGTGCGGTTCTGGGTCGCGTCGGCGTGCGCCCGGAGACGGCGTCGGACGGGGCACGCTATGGAGTACCTGTTCCAGGAACTGGTCGACGATCTGTTCCGCACCTTCGGCACGCCTGCCACGTTGCTCGACGCACAGGACCGGGTCCTGGCGTTCTCGGACCAACCGCCCGAGCTGGCGGACCCGTTGCGGCGACGAGTCCTGCTCGTGAGCGACACCGAGACCGAGATCGGCCGGGCGGTGCTGCACCACGTGAACGACGCGGCGCGCCGTGCGTCGGGCATCGTGCGCATCCCGGCGGCGCCACATCTCGAGCTCTACGAGCGACTGGTGATCCCGCTGCGCATCCGGACGTCGGCCACCGCCTTCGTCTACCTCATCGACCCGGACCGGAGGGTGACGCCGGAAGCACTCGAGCCCTTCTCAACCGCCTTCGACGCAGTTGCCAAACAAGTCGAGTTGCACCGGTTGGCGCGACACCAGGTGCGCGCCGCCGTCGCCGGCCTCGCCAGCAGCGACGAGGACGAGCGGCGCCTCGCTGTCAGCACGCTCGACGAACGCAGCAACGTCCGTTGGCACGCCCCGCTGTGCTCGGTGGTCATCACGGGAGACGCCCCGGTGCGGAACGTCCCGGACGGGTACTGGACCAGGCTGCTCGGCGACGACGGCGAGTGGACCGAGCTGGCGGGACGCATCGTCGCGTTCCTCGGCAACGCCACGCCTGCCCGGCTCGCGGAACTCGCCGCCGATATCGCGTCGGCGCCCCTCGCTGCAGGCCGGCCCGTGCTCGCGGCGGGCGTCGGAGAGGGTGTGGATCGCCTCCCCGAGCTCTCCCGTTCCTACCGTCAGGCCGTGCGAGCGCTCAGGTTCGCGCAGTCGACGGTGACCGACTCGCCGGTTGCGAGCTGGTCGACACTGGGCGCTTGGCGAACCGTGCTGGCCCTCGAGCCGGACGACGCGCGGGAGTCCGTCGATCCGCGGGTGCGGCGGATGACCACCAGCGAGCCCGCGGCGACGCTCGGCATGCTACGCAGCTACCTCGAGCGGGAAGCCGATGTCGAGGAGATCGCGGCGGCCCACCACCTGCACCGCACGACCCTTTACACCCGGTTTCGACGGTTGCAGGAGCGCTACGGCCTGCGCTGGGAGCACGGGGAGGACCGGTTCGCCGCCGCCCTCGGCATCCGGGTCGCCCAGCTCTACGACCCCGTGGGTAAGCAGGAACTGGCCCCCGCAAACCACCCGGCGGAACTGTGAGGCCGGGGTAGCCGCCGTGCCGGAGAGCGCCGGACCGGGGCGTCCCTTCGTCCCTTCTGCGCGGGCTTTCCGGTCTGCTTCCCGGTCCTCGCCGCGCCCGCTGCGTTCACCGGCGTTGGCCGGGCAGGGCCGTGGCATCCGCTCCGGATCGCTGGTGAGGATGGGGTGGCGGTGCGGTCAGGATCCGCGTGCCGTCAAGGCGAGGATGCTCCGCGCAGTCGCGAGCACGGCCTCCTCCGGCGAGCGCGGCGCCCATCCGAGCACGCGCTGCGCTTTGGCGCTCGTTGCGTCGCGCGGGGTCCCGAGCATCGACAGGCTCAGACGGAGCTTGACGTCGAACAAGGCGACGATCCGCACGACCCAGTCCGGGATGGTCCTGGTGGGGACCTTGCGCGCCGCATCGCCCAGCCCGTCCCGGAGCGTCCGCGCCATGTCGGGCAGGGTCATCAGCCCGGCCGTTGCGACGAAGCGTTCGCCCGCAGCGGCGGGGTGCGTCATCGCGCGCACGTGGAGATCGGCGACATCGCGGGCATCGACGATCCCGACCGTCGCCCGCGGGAGTACGGGGGTGCCTCCCTCGAGCAGGAGCGCGATCGCCCCCACGGAGGTGCCGTAGTCGCTGCTGAGGACCGGGCCGAGTATGCCGGTCGGGTTCACGACCGTCAGCTCGAGGCCTTCGCGCTCCGAGAAGTCCCACGCGGCGCGCTCGGCGAGCGTCTTGGACTTGGCGTACGCAGTCACGCCGGGTCCGGTGAGGTCGGTCCAGGTCCTCTCGTCGTAGGGCGTGGTCATCGGGGGGTGCCCGTAGTCGATCGCTGCCAACGACGAGGTCAGGACGACCCGCTCGACATCGCCGCGACGTGCGGCGCGCAGAACGCGCAGCGCGCCGTCGCGTGCCGGCACGATCAGGTCGTCCTCGTGCGCGGGGGGTGCGGCCGGGAAGGGAGAGGCGACGTGCAGCACGTGATCGCAGCCGGCGACAGCGGCGTCCCACCCATCGTCCGCGGTGAGATCCGCCTGCACGACCTCGACGTCGGCTGCGGCCGTGCTGCCGCCTGCGGCGACCATGGAGCGGACGCGGTCGGCGCCGCGCTCGGAGCGCACGGTGGTGCGGACGGGGAAGCCGCCCTCCAGCAGGCGCAGGATGCAGTGCGCGGCGAGGAAGCCGCTGCCGCCTGTCACGAGCACTCGGGGATTCGTCATGACCGGCTCCTCCTCTCGTCCGTGTCGGTATCGGAAGACCGGCCGCTCCTCCCGACCGCTCCCCACATCGCGGTGAAGCCCGCGCGGCAGCGGCCCTCGAACTCTTCGGGCTCGCGCGACGCCGCTTCCATGGTCGTGGCGGCCAGGGCGGCCACCGTGGCCACGAGGAACTCGAGCGGCTGGTCGGCGAAGGGTCCGCCGGCCTGTGCTTGCGCGAAGAGCGAGTCCGCGCCCCGCATCGCGGCGACACCGTCACGACGGGTCTGGCCGGTCAGCTCGTGGGAGGCCTCGATCAGCATCAGCACGCGCTGCTTGTCGGGGTCGGCGGCACCCCAACGGACCCACCGCCGCCAACCCTCCCAGGCACGCTCCCGCAAGGGGCCGTCGGGAATGGGGGGCTCGACCACCGCGGCAGCGAGGTCGCGCTTGAGGTGGAGGTACAGCTCGTTGAGCAGCGCCGTCTTCGTCGGGAAGTAGTTGAACAACGATCCGACCGAGAGCCCCGCCTCGGCCGCGATCGACGCGGTCGGCGCCGCCAATCCGTCGCGCGCGATTGCCCGTGTCGCAGCCTCCAACACCGCCGCTCGGCGCTGGTCGCTCAATGTCCGTGGCATCTCCACCCCTATAAACGACTGAGTACTCAGTCAGGTATAGCACGGCATGCGGAGAGCCGGCACGAGATGGTGACCCCGATGTCGGATGCCGAGCAGAGTGCTCGCGGCGGCACGGAAGCCTTCCACGTGCTCTCGAGCCACCGTCGCCACGCACACGGGCAGGGTCACGCCCGTATCCGGCCAACTCGAGGGCATCGGCAACCGCAGTCGGCGCGGGAGCGCCGTCCAGCTCGGCCTGCGCGGCGGCCCGCTGGGCCTGCGCCTCGTTGATCGCGTCGACCATGGCGTTCGGGTCGATCCCCGCTGCGATCGCATCCTGGAACCGCCTGAGCCGCTTCTCGGCGTCCGCGAGCCGCTTCTTCGCCGGCCGGCGCGGGCCTACGACGGAGGACAGCCCGGGGCAATCACACACTGCGCGCAGGCACCACCGCGGTGCGCAGCGGGAGCAGCGCACCGTGGAAAGAGGCGAGCTCGCCGATCATGGCGTCGGCGGCTTGCTCCATCGCCTCGGTCGCGAGGAAGCAGCCCTGGTCGTCGATCCGTTCGGCAACGAACGGGATCCGCACCGCCGTCGGCGCCGACACCATCTGCAGCGCTGCCGCGACCTGTTGGAGCTGCTGGACCGCTCGGGTCCCGGCCGCGATGCCGCCGTAGGAGACGAACCCGACGGGCTTGTGCCGCCACTCGTGGAACAGGTAGTCGAGGGCGTTCTTCAGCGACGCGGGGTACCCGTGGTTGTACTCGGGGGTGACGATGACGATCGCGTCGGCCGCCTCGACGATCGCGCTCCACGCCCGGGTGTGGTCCTTGGTGTACCGCCGCAGGATCGCCGGCGCGGGTTCGTCGAGCATCGGCAGCGCCAGATCGGCGAGGTCGACGAGCTGCACCGTGAAGCGGTCGTCCGTGATCGCGCGGGCGGCGCACCAGTCGGCCACGGAGAGGCCGACCCGCCCGGGCCGTGTGCTGCCGACCAGCACCAGGAGCGTCGGCATTCCGTTCTCCGTTCGTGTCGATCCGGGGATGCGCAGGCGCTCAGGTGCGCGCCGGTGCCCGGGTGACGCCGGCCGGGTCGGCGAGGTCGGAACCGGTGGTCTCGTCCAGCGTGAGGACGCACGCGATCGTGAGTGCGCACCCGGCAGCGATGATCACCGAGAGCAGGACGGTGCCCCCACCGGCCGCGAGGATCGACGCGAACGCGACGGGCGCGGCGCCGCCGGCCACGCCGGCGAGCTGGTAGGCCAGCGAGGCCCCGGTGTAGCGGACGCGCGTGGGGAACAGCTCGGAGAAGAACGCGGCCAGCGGGCCGGTCGCGCACGCGCACACGACGCCGAGCCCGACGACGATCGCGACCGTCAGCAGCGCCGGCGACCCGGTGTCGATGAGCGGGAAGAGAACGAAGAGCCACACCGCCAGCCCGATCGTGCCGGCGATCACGAGCGGGCGGCGACCGTAGCGGTCCGACAGCGCGGAGAAGCCGACGATGCCGACCACCGCCACGATCGACGCGGCCGTCATCGCGTTGAGCACGGTCTGGCGCGGGAAGCCGACCTGGACCGCGTAGGTGAGGACGAACGTCGTCAGCGTGGTCTGCGCGACGAACAGGCCGACGGCCACGCCGATGGCCTGGAGCAGGCGCACCCGGTGCTCCCGCAGCACCTCGACCAGCGGCATCGCCCGCGCCGGGCCCGCCTCGGCGAACACCGGGGTCTCCGCGACGCGGGCCCGGACGACCAGCCCGACCACGAGCAGCACGACGCTGGCGAGGAACGGGATGCGCCAGGCCCACGCCAGGAACTCCTGCTCGCCGACGGCGCCCGCGGAGAGGGTCATCATCAGGGTGGCCACGACCAGCCCGCTCGGGGCGCCGGCGTTGGTGAAGCTCGCCCACAGGCCGCGCCGCGTGACGGCGTGCTCCGCGCTCATCAGGACGGCCCCGCCCCACTCGCCGCCGACGGCCACGCCCTGCAGCACGCGCAGCAGGACGAGCAGGATGGGCGCCCAGGCGCCGATCTGCGCCGACGTGGGCAGGAGCCCGATGAGGGTGCTGCTCAGGCCCATCAGGGTCATGCTCGTCACGAGCATGCTCTTGCGGCCGATCCGGTCGCCGAAGTGGCCGAAGACGATCCCGCCGAGGGGGCGGGCGAGGTACCCGGTCGCGAGCGTGCCGAGGCTGGCGATCGTGCCGCTCAGCGGGTCGAGGTCGGCGAAGAAGACCCGGTTGAAGACGACCGCGGAGGCCGCCGCGTAGAGCGTGAAGTCGTAGTACTCGATCAGGCTGCCGACGTAGCTCGACAGCACGGCGCGCCGCAGCTGGGGGGACGGGGCAGTTCTCGGTGCCGTCATTGGCATCCTCATCTGCTGAGGGGTGGCTGGCGAAGGACGAGCGGGGCAGAGCGGGGTCGAACGACGTGCACGGCGCCGCTGCACCGCCTGAGAGCAGCGCGTCAGGCGGCGGACGGGCGGGCGGTGAGCCGCTCCCAGTTGCCGTGCGCGATCAGGTGCCGCTCCTGCTCGGTCAGCAGGTCCGCCTTCTCCAGGAAGTCCCGGGACGCTCCGCCGCCGATGTCGGGCAGGTACGGGTAGTCGGTCGAGAACATGATCCGGTCGGCGCCGACGATGTCGAGCGCCCAGGCCAGGTAGCGCTGCGAGTACATGCCGCTGGGCGTGTAGAACACGTTCTGCCGCAGGTACTCCGGGAGCGAGCGGTCCAGCGCCGGGTGCATCGCGCTGTCGAGCAGCTGCACGCGCTCGGCGTAGAAGAGCACGACCTCGCCCCAGTGCCCGACCACGACCTGCAGGTCGGGGTGGCGGTCGAAGACGCGACCGTAGATCATCCGCAGCAGCTGGACGCCGGCGTCGTAGTGCCAGCCGATGGCGCCGGTGGAGAACGCGAAGTCCGCCGCCGGGTTGCCGAGGCCGCTGTAGTACGCGTCGCGGACGGCCTGCGGGGGCTGGGCGGGGTGCAGGTAGACGGGGACGCGCAGCTCCGCGGCCGTCGCCCACAGCTCGTCGAAGGCGGGGTGGTCGACGTTGCGGTCGCCGACGCGGCCGAACATGAAGCCCGCGCGGAACCCGAGCTCCTCGACGCCGCGGCGCAGCTCGACGGCCGCACCGGCCGGGTCCGGGGTCGGGAGGTTGACGAAGCCCTGCAGGCGATCGGGGTGTGCCGCCACGGCGGCCGCGATGCGGTCGTTGGCATCGCGGGCGAGCGCGACCGCCTCGGCCGCGGGCAGCTGCTCGAGCCCGGGACCCGACACCGAGAGCACGTGCACGTCGACGCCGGCGTCGTCCATGGCGGCCAGCCGGCCCTCGGCCAGGTCGGCCAGCCGGTCGAGCAGCGGCCCGCGGCCGAAGGGCAGGGAGCGGGCGGTCCAGGCCGCCACCAGCCCGGGGGTGCTCATGTGCTCCTCGAGGCAGACGATCCGCAGGCGGTCGGCGGATCCGGGGAGCGCTGCGGCGGTCGGATCCTCGCCGCTCGGCGTGCCCGACTCGGTCATGGTGCCTCCATCTCCGTCGATGCCGGCGCACGGTGCGCAGGAGCATTTGCGGCGGTCCGCGCCGCCGGGAAATACGGTGTCGCCACCGGGTCATCGGGCTTGCGGACCCGCCGCTCGAGCAGGGCGTCGAGGGTCCCGCGGGCCGCGGCGAGCTGCCCTCCGCACGTTCTCGGCGTCGAGCGCTTCAGGCGGGCCTGCTGCCGATGGCCGTGATGCCAGCCGCGGGGCGCACGGTGCGCCGGGCGATCAGCCATGCGTCGCCGACGTTCCGGAACTCGTCCACGGAGTGCCCGATCGTGACGTAATCAGCGGGCCGGAGCTCGCCGCCGTGAGCGTTGGCCACGAACCACTGCCACACGGTGACGTACGTGATGAGGCGCGGGGTTCCGCCGTCCCAGACGAAACGATGTTGCCCGACCACGTGCGCGACCATCTCCTGCGTCGCCGCCGCGCCTTCGAGGAAGTCCGCGTACTCGGCGCGACTGGTGAACTCCAGAGCGCCGCCCTTCATGCCGTACGTGATCGTGGCGTCTTCGGTGAAGCACGCGCACGCTTCGAGGTGGGATCGCTTGTCGTCCAGGACCTCGAAGTAGGTGAGATACGTTTCCCAACACGCACGTTCGGCCGCCAGCGTGCGGATGGCCGCCTCTGGAATCGACAGATCACCGAGCATGGTCACTGCTCCGTCGGTCATTTCCGTCACCCTTCCGTCGATCCATCTGCGTCACCGGCTGAACGACGGTCGGGGCAGCTGCAGGCTGCGTTCCGCCTGCGCCACGTCGGCCACGGTCCGGCCCACGCCGCCCACCAGCGCGACGGCGCGCTCCACGAGCGGGAGGTTGCCGGCGGCCGGCTCGCCCTTGGCGACGTGGAGGGTGTCCTCGAGACCTGCGCGGGCGTTGCCGCCCAGCGCCAGCCCGATCGCGGTGAGCTGGAGGTTCGCCCGGCCGATCGCGATGACCTGCCACACGCTGCCGGCCGGCAGCCTGCGCACCGTGGCGAGCAGGTTGTCGGCGGTGGCCGCCATTCCGCCGCGCACGCCCAGCACGATGCTGAACTGCAGCGGCTCCTCGAGCAGGCCCTCGTCACGCAGCCGCAGGCACGCGTCCAGGTGCCCGGTGTCGTAGATCTCCAGCTCGGGCTTGACGCCGAGCTCGCGCATGCGGGCGGCGAGGCGGCGCACGTCCTTGGGCGGGTTGCGGAACTCCCCCTCCCCGAAGCTCATGCTGCACGGGTTGAGCGTCGCCATCCGTGGCCGTAGCTCGACGAGCCGTTCCCGCTCCTCGAACGGCACGTCGAGGCCGACCCCGGTGGACAGCTGCACGATGATCGGGCACCGCTCCTCGATCAGGTCGATCGTCCGGCGGGCGATGTCCGGATCGGCGGTCGGCCGGTCGTGCTCGTCGCGCAGGTGCAGGTGGGCGACGGCGGCCCCGGCCGCGTACGCCTCGGCCACCGCGTCCGCGATCTCGTGCGGCCGGGTCGGCAGGTTCGGGTTGTCGGCCTTCGTCGCGATCGGCCCGGTCGGGGCGACCGTGACGACGGCGCTCACGCGTCACTCCCGGGCGCGCGCTCCAGCGGGTGGAACAGGCTCGTCTCCATCAGCTCCGCTGCGGCGAGCCCTTCCGGGGTCAGCCGGATCGTGCCGCCGCTCTCGACGAGCCAGGCCAGGTACCCGCCCTCGGGATCCTCCCGCGGACCCCAGTGCGCGACGGCCTTCGGGATCCAGATCCCGCTACCGGCCGTGTCGAGCCCGCCGTAGGGAGCGGGCCCGCGGAAGTAGAAGACCAGCTCGTCGTAGTCCGCGTTGTGGTGCTGGGGCGGCCGCCCACCCGGGCGGGAACTCAGCGTGTACAGCAGGAGGTCCTTGGTCGGCGTCTCGGCGAAGTGCGACGGCGGCCCGCCGGCCGGCAGGTAGGCCACCGGCTGGATGTCGGCCAGGTTCACCTTCCACACCGGCGCCTGGCCGTAGACGATCTCCGTCATCGCGAGCGGGTCGTTCGCCATCGTGAACCGCGTGATGCCGTCGGTCGTCCTGATCAGCAGCGTCGTCACGCCGCTCTCCTGCGAGACCTTCGCAGGATCGGGACGGCGGACCGAGCGCGCCGCGTTGATCATCCCGGGCTGGGCCTGCGGATTCATCGAGACCGCCTCGGGGGCCTCGATGATCACGCGCAACGTGCTCGGGGTCGCCGGCACCACCCGATAGGACACCGCGCGCGGGAGGAACACGAAATCACCGGGCTGCACCGCGAGCGTGCCCCAGTCGGTGACGTACTCCAGCTCGCCCTCCTGGACGAAGTGCACCTCGTCGAACTCCGCGTTGCGCCAGACGAACGGGGTCGGCTCCGACCGGGCCGACACCGACAGCACCAGATCGTTGCGGGACCGGGCGAACACGGTGGGCAACTCGGCAGGATCCGTCGCGTCGACCGCCTTGACGGCCGTGAGATCGATGCGGTGCGGCGCGTGCGGCCCGACCACCTCGGTGTACTCGTTGATGGGATGCGGCCGCAGCGCCACGACGAAGTCGCCGAGGAACCCCTCCCGACTCCAATTGTGCGGATAAACGCTCTCGTCCATCTTTTCCTCGATTCCTTCCGAACGTCGGGGGCCGGTCAGCGCAGCCGCAGTGCCGCGACCGGGCACACCTGGACGGCCTGGTTCGCCGCACCCACGAGGGGCGCCGGAACCTCGGCCCGATCGATCACGAGCGCGCCGTCGTCGTCGAGGTGCACGAGCTCGGCGGCGGCGCCTCGCACAGGCCGTGCCCTCCGCAGCGGTCGAGGTCGACCCCGAGCCGCACGGGCCGTGCCTCCGCGGTGTCGGGCGCAGGCGGTTCGAGGTCGACGACCAGGCCGCGGAGCAGGCGCATCCGCGCGGCGGCCAGGTGGTCGGGGGTGTGGTTGGCCGCCAGGCGCAGCCGCGGGAAGTGCTCGGCGAGCACCTCGATCGTCACGCGCGCCTCGATCAGGCCGATGGGCGCGCCGAGGCAGGTGTGGATCCCGGAGCCGAACGAGAGTGGGCCGTGGCCGCTCCCGGCCGGGCCGGGAGCGGCCGGACACCCCGTGGCAGCGCCCGCGCCGGCAGATCAGGCGGTGGCGCTCGCTGCTGCGTCGGAGGGCGCGAACACCGGTGTCATGTCGACGTAGATGCGTTGTTCGAGGAAGCGCCGGTCGTCGATCCGGCAGACCGCGGCGCCCGGCACGACCACGTGCCGACCGTCGTGGCGGTCGAACGCCACGTCCATCTCGAACGCGACGAGATCGTCGGCGAGGAGCCAGAAGTGGTGCAGGGAGTGGGTTTCCTTGATCCAGTTGTGGACGATCTGGGCCAGCGTCTCGTGGATCGCGTCGCGCCCGATCACGGGTTCGAAGTTGGCGAAGGTGAGCTTTCCGTCGGGCGCCCAGAACTCCATGGCGCCGTCGATGTCCTTCGCCCCGCAGAGCTGGTAGTAGCGCCTGATCCAGGTTTCTGCTCCGGTTGCCGAGTCGACCGTCATGTTGACTCCATCCCCATCGATGTGGCGCGACTTCCGACGGAATCGTATGGCGGTTTCACCAGTGCCCGGAAATACGAGTCCCCCGCGGAGTCATCGGTGAACGGCGATGGCGGACGGTGTGGTCGGACGCTGGATCGGGCGCCGTGATCGGTGCCGACACATGGCGGTGGGGCGCGGCGAGGGCGGGCGCCGGAACAGGGTGGGAGGTCGGCGTCTCGGATCCTCTCGTCAGGGTCGTGCGACGGCCGGCACGGCGAAGTGCGCCGCGTCGTCGAGATCGTCGAGGAGGCCGGGCCCGGCCGGTGCCCAGCCGAGCGTGGCCTGCGTGAACCGGCTGGACGTGGGGTTGTCCGCGCCGACGAACATCGCGAGGTGGCCGAAGTGCTGCCGGGCGGCGTCCGCCGCGACGCGAGCGACGGGCACGCCGAGCCGGCGGCCGATCACCGCGGAGACGGAGCGCACGGGGACGCCCTCCTCGGCCACGGCGTGCGGCCGGGTCCCGGCGGGCGCGGATTCCAGCGCCAACCGGTAGAGCCGGCCGACGTCGTCGATGTGGGCGGCCGGCCAGCGGTTCGTCCCCTCGCCCAGGTAGTGGGCGATCCCGGTGGCCCGGGCGACGGCGATGAGCCCCGAGGCGAATCCCAGGTTGCCGCGGCCGTGCACGTTGGACAGCCGCACGACCGCCGACCGCACCCCGTGCTCGGCGAGGGCGATCACGGCGTTCTCCGCGTCGACGCGCATGCCCGTCGGCCGCGTGTCTTGCTCGGTGAGTTCGCCCCGGAACCCGGCGAGGGCCAGCGAGAACGTCGCCCCGGTGGCGACGAGCGGCTTGCCCGTGCCGGCCAACGCCGCGCCGAGCGCCTCGACGGCCCGCAGGTCGGCGGCGACCGCGGCGGGCAGATCGGCCCAGTCGGGGTCGTCGCGGGCGAACCCGAGGTGGACGACGCCGTCGGCCTCGCGGGCCGCGGCGGCGAGGCCGGCCGGGTCGGCGAGGTCGCCCCGGCGGACCGCCGCGCCCAGCGCAGCGACGGCCGCGGCTGCACGGTCCGAGCGGGCCAGCCCGGTGACGGTGTGCCCTGCGGCGAGCAGCTCGGGGACGACGGCGGAGCCGATGTACCCCGAGCCGCCCGTGACGAACACGTGCATGGCTGTCTCTCCTCGGTGCTGATTTCAGTCTGTGAAATCACCGCACATCGCTGACTGCAGTCTGTGCAGTCGCTACCCTCGGGCCATGCCGCGATGGGAGCCGGACGGGGCCGAGCGGCTCGAGACGGCCGCGTTCGACCTCTTCGCCGAGCAGGGGTTCGACCGCACCACGGTCGCCGAGATCGCCGAGCGCGCCGGGCTCACGCCGCGGACGTTCTTCAACCACTTCGCCGACAAGCGCGAGGTCCTGTTCGGCCTGAGCGCCGAGTTCCGGCAGCGGGTCGTCCGCGGGATCGCCGAGTGCCCGCCCGCGACGCCGCCGCTCGACGCCGCCGTGCACGCCCTGCAGGCCGCGCTCGACGCGATGTTCGAGCACCGCCGGGCCGCCGTGACGCGCCGGTTCGCGATCGTCGAGGCCAATCCCGAGCTGCGGGAGCGCGAGCTCAGCAAGATCGCCGATCTCGCCGACGCCGTCGAGGCCGCGCTGCGCGCGCGGGGCCACGACACCGACACCGCCGGGTTCGCCGCCGACGCCGCCACCGCGGTCCAGCGGCGCGCGATGCAGAAGTGGACCCGGACCGCCGACGGTCCGCCGCTGCGGGAGCTGGTCGCAGACGCGCTGGGGGCGCTGCGCGCCGCCGTCGCCCCCGCCGCGCCGTAGCCGGGCCGGCCCGGCGCGATCGCCGCCCGCCGATGGCGGCGGGGCCAAGACCTATTGGCCTGCGGTCCGATCGCGAACCTACCGTCGGACGGGTGAAGGTCGAACCCGCGTCCCCGGCCGGACACCGGTCGCGCACCGGCGACGCCGGCCCGGACCTCGTCGTCAACGGCGTGCCGGCACCGCCGCCCGCCGATCCCCGGGTGTCCCTGCTCGACTTCCTCCGCGAGCACCTCGGGCTCCACGGCACCAAGAAGGGGTGCGACCAGGGCGCGTGCGGAGCCTGCACCGTGCTCGTCGACGGCGAGCGGATCGTGTCCTGCCTGGCACTGGCTGTCCAGTACGCCGGCCACGAGGTGACCACCGTCGAGGGGCTCGGCGGCACGCACCCGCTGCAGGACGCGTTCGTGCGGCACGAGGGGCTGCAGTGCGGCTACTGCACGCCCGGGCAGATCTGCTCGGCCATCGGGATGGCCCGGGAGACCGCGGCCGGCGTGCCCAGCCACGTGACGCGGGACCTCACGGCCGACGACATCGCGCTCACCCCCGACGAGCTGCGGGAGCGGATGAGCGGCAACCTCTGCCGCTGCGGCGCCCACAACGGCATCGTCGCGGCGATCGCGGAGGTGTACGGAGGCGCGGACACGTGATCGAGTTCGAGTACACCCGCGCCACCGACGTCGCCGACGCGGTCCGGCTCGGCCGCAGCGGGCGGGCGCGCTACCTCGGCGGCGGGACGAACCTCGTCGACCTGATGCGGCAGGGCGTGGAGGGGCCGACGCAGCTGGTCGACGTCAGCGGGCTCCCCGGCGACGTCGTCGAGGCACCGGACGGCCGGCTGGTGATCGGCGCGGCGGTCCGCACCACCGCGCTGGCGACCCACCGCACGGTGCGGGAGCGCTACCCGGTGCTCACGCGCGCGATCGTCGCGGGGGCGTCGGGGCAGATCCGCAACATGGCGACCGTCGGCGGCAACCTGCTGCAGCGCACCCGCTGCCCCTACTTCTACGACCCCGCCGGCTCGCCCTGCAACAAGCGGTCGCCGGGGCAGGGCTGCGCCGCGATCGGGGGCCACACCCGCGACCTCGCGATCCTCGGCGCGTCCCCGAGCTGCGCGGCCACGCACCCGTCGGACATGGCGGTCGCGCTCGTGGCGCTGGACGCCGTCGTGCACGTGTCCGGCGCGGCCGGGGACCGCCGCGTCCCGCTGGCCGATCTGCACCGGCTGCCCGGCGACCGGCCCGACGTCGAGACCGTGCTCGAACCCGGCGAGCTCATCACCGCGGTGGAGCTGCCGGCCGGGGTGAACGCTGCCCGGTCGACCTACCGCAAGGTGCGCGACCGCGCCAGCTTCGCGTTCGCGCTGGTCTCGGTGGCCGCCGCGGTCGAGCTCGACGGGGAGACGATCGTCCGGGCCCGCCTCGCGCTCGGCGGGGTCGCGCCGAAGCCGTGGCGGGCCGCGCGCGCCGAGGCCGTGCTGGCGGGCGGGCCGGCGACCACCGCCGCCTTCGTCGCCGCCGCGGACGCCGAGCTCGCCGACGCCGCCCCGCTCGCGGGGAACGCGTTCAAGGTGGAGCTCGCCCGCCGCACGATCGTCGCCGTGTTGGAGCAGCTGACCGGAGGCCGGGCATGACCGCCGCAGCGGACCGGCCCGCCGTCGGCGTCGTGCCCGACGGCTGGACGCCGCGCACCGGCTCCGATCCGGTGCTGGAGATCGAGCACGGGCTCATCGGCACCGCGCGACCGCGCCTGGACGGACCGGCGAAGGTGCGCGGCGAGGCGCGCTACGCCGCCGAGCACGTGCTGAAGGGCATGGTCCACGCGGCGCTGCGCTGCAGCACGATCGCGCGGGGACGCATCACGCGGCTGGACACGTCGGCTGCCGAGACCGCCCCCGGCGTGGTGCTCGTCATGACCCACCGCACGGCGCCCCGGATGCGCCCGGTCCGGCCGATGTTCACCGCCCCGCGGGCGTTCGGCGGCACGGACCTCCCCGTGATGCAGGACGACAGCATCCACTGGAACGGCGAGCCGGTCGCGGTCGTGCTGGCCGAGACGCGGGAGCAGGCCGACCACGCGGCGTCCCTCATCGAGGTCGAGTACGCGGCCGCGGCGCCACGCACCTTCGCGGAGGCGGCGGCCGACGCGCGCCGGCCCGATCACCTGTTCTTCCAGCCGGTCGAGGTCGCCGTCGGCGACGCCGAGGCCGCGCTGGCCGCCGCGCCGCACGCGGTCGACCACGTCTACCGGACCCCTGGCCACAACCACAACGCGATCGAGCCGCACGCGGTGACGGTCGGCTGGGTGGGCGACGACCTCGTCGTGCACGACGCCAGCCAGTCCGTCGCCGGCCACGCGTGGACGATCGCGCACGCGCTGGGCATCGACGAGCACCGGGTGCACGTGACCTCCCCGCACGTGGGCGGCGGCTTCGGCGGCAAGACGGCGTGGTCGCACCACGTGCTGGCGGCCGCCGCTTCGAAGCTGGCCGGCCGGCCCGTGCGCATGGCGCTATCCCGCGGGGACGTCTACCGGCTCGTCGGCGGGCGGGCGAACACCGAGCAGCGGGTCGCGATCGGGGCCGACGAGGACGGTCGCTTCACCTTGATCGTCCACACCGGCACCTCGGCGATCACGCCGTGGAACCACGTCGTCGAGCCGTTCACGTTCCCCGCGCGCCACATGTACGCGACCGGGGCGCTGCACACCGACCAGCACGTCGTCGACGTCGACATGATCGCGAACTCGTTCATGCGCGCCCCCGGCGAGGCGGTCGGCACGTTCGCGCTGGAGTCGGCGATCGACGAGCTCGCCGAACAGCTCGACATCGACCCGGTGGAGCTGCGCCTGCGCAACGAGCCGGCCGCCGATCCCGCGTCGGGCGCGCCGTTCTCGGCTCGCCACCTCGAGCAGGCGTGGCGAGCGGGCGCCGAGCGCTTCGGCTGGACGCGCACGGCGCCGCGCAGCCGCCGTGACGGCGAGTGGCTGATCGGCACGGGGTGCGCCGCCGCGACCTACCCCCACCAGCGCTTCCCCGGCGGCGCCGCGCGGATCACGCTCACCGCGGACGGGCACGCGACGGTCGCCGTGGCCGCGAACGACATGGGGATGGGGACGACGACGGCGCAGGCGATCGTCTCCGCCGAGCGGCTGGGCCTGCCGGTGGAACGGGTCACGATCGACTACGGCGATTCGTCGCTGCCCGGCGTGTTCCAGGCGGGCGCCTCCGCGCAGACGGTCGGCGTCGCGGCCGCGGTGATCGCCGCGCACCGCGCGCTCGTCGCGCAGCTGCTGGCGCTGGTGCCACCCGACTCGCCGCTGGCCGGCCGCACCGTCGACGAGGTCGGCTCGGTGGCCGCCGGGCTGGGCGCGCTCGCCGACCGGGACCGGTGGGAGAGCTACGCGCAGATCCTGCGCCGCGCGGGGCGCCACGAGGTCACCGCGGTGGCCGACGCCGCCGATCGCGACGAGCTGCAGGCCTGGTCCATGCACTCCTTCGGCGCCGTGTTCTGCCAGGTCCGGGTCAGCTCCGTCACCGGGGAGGCCCGGGTCGACCGGGTCGTCGGGTCCTACGACTGCGGGCGGATCATCAACCCGGTGACCGCGGCGAGCCAGCTGCGCGGCGGCATCGTCATGGGCATCGGGCTGGCGCTGATGGAGCGGACCGTCGTCGACGAGCGGACCGCCCGCATCGTCAACGCGAACCTCACCGACTACCACGTCCCGGTGCACGCCGACGTGCCCGAGATCGACGTCCTGTGGACAGACGTGCCCGACCCGCGGGCCCCCGTCGGCGCCCGCGGCGTCGGCGAGATCGGCATCACCGGGGTCGCCGCCGCGATCGCCGGCGCGGTCCACAACGCCACCGGGCGGCGCGTGCGCGACCTGCCGATCACCCTCGACGCGCTGCTCTGACGCGCGCGCTCCCCCACTCCCCTCCTGCGACAGGAGTCCCACAACCATGAGCACCCCTTCGCGATCACCGCGCCTCGCGGACCGCGTCCTGCCGGAGATGATCTGGATGCCCGGGCTCGACCCGGCCACCGGCGGGCATCCCGGCCTGCGCACGGGCGAGGTCGTCGAGGAGGACGGCGTCCGCATCGAGCGCGACGTCCCCGTCGTCCTGCGCGACGGCGTGACCGTCTACGTCGACGTCTTCCGGCCCGCCGCGGCCACCGCACCCGTCCCGGCGATCCTCACGCTGAACCCCTACGGCAAGCACGCGCCGAAAGGCTTCCACCTCTTCCCGGGGGCCGGGGTCGCCGACGGGACGATCTCCCGGCACACGGTGTGGGAGGGGCCGGACCCGATGTGGTGGGCGCAGCGCGGTTATGCCGTCGTCAACGCCGACTCGCGCGGGTCCTGGATGTCGGAGGGCGATCTCGTCGTCCTCAGCGAGCAGGAGGGCGAGGACGGCCACGACCTCGTCGAGTGGGCGGCGGAACAGCCGTGGTGCACCGGCAAGGTCGGGATGAGCGGCGTCTCGTACCTGGCGGTCGTCCAGTGGCGCGTCGCCGCGACCCGGCCCCCGCACCTGGCCGCCATCAACCCGTGGGAGGGCTGGAGCGACTGCTACCGCGAGTACTTCTTCCACGGCGGCATCCCCGAGACCAAGTTCGTCACGTTCACCCAGTGGTCGTGCCGGTGCGGGCCGGGGCGGGTCGAGGACCTGCCGGCGATGCACGCTGCCCATCCTCTGCTCGACGACTACAACCGCAGCAAGTCGGTGCCGGACCTGTCGGTCATCGACGTCCCGGCCTACTGCGTGACCGACTGGGGCGACCACGGGCTGCACACGCGCGGCACCATCGAGGCGTGGCGCGAGCTGGGCTCCGCGCACAAGTGGCTCGAGGTGCACGGCCGCAAGAAGTGGCAGTACTACTACCGGCCGGAGAGCCTGCGCCGGCTCCGCGCCTTCTTCGACCACTTCCTCATGAGCACCGACGACGAGGTGCTGACCTGGCCGCCGGTGCGCATCGAGGTCCGCGAGCGCTACTACGAGGGCGTCGAGCGCGCGGAGCAGGAGTGGCCGCTCGCCCGCACCAGCTACCGCCCGTTCGCCCTCGACGCCGTCGCCGGCACGCTGCTGGCCGAGCAGCCGGCCGCCGCGGCGGCGGTCGAGTACGACCCGGCGGCCGACGAGGGGCGGGCGGTCTTCGATCTCCGGTTCGACACCCGCACCGAGATCACCGGCTACGCGAAGCTGCGGCTGTGGGTCGAGATCGACGAGGGCGACGACATGGACCTCTTCGTCGGCCTGCAGAAGCTCGACCGCGCCGGCCGGCAGGTGCACTTCCCCTACTGGTCGATGATGGACGACGGCCAGGTCGCGCTCGGCTGGCTGCGGGCGAGCCACCGCGAGCTCGACGAGGAGCGCTCCACGCCGTGGCAGCCGCGGCTGCGCCACGAGCGGCAGCTGCCGCTGCGCCCCGGCGAGCCCACGGCCGTCGAGATCGAGATCTGGCCGTCGTCGACGCTGTTCGAGGCCGGTGAGGTGCTGCGACTCATCGTGCAGGGCCGGGACCTGCACCGTTACGACATCGGACCGGCTCAGGCGCACGAGCAGTCGGTCAACCGCGGGCGGCACCGCATCCGCACCGGTGGCGCGTTCGACAGCCACCTGCTGCTGCCGATGATCCCGGACTGACCGGTCACCCGCGGCCGAGCCGCGCGGCGTCGTGGGCGTCCAGCACCCGCTCCAGCAACCCGACCAGCTGGTCCAGCTCGGCCGGGGAGAGCGCCGCGAACAGGGCGGGCTGGAGCTCCTGCGCGGCCTCGGTGACCCGGCGCTCGGCCGCGGCGCCCGCCTCGGTCATCGAGACCAGCATGCGGCGGCGGTCGCGCGGATCGCGGGTGCGGGTGACGAAGCCGTGCCGTTCGAGGGCGTCGACGAACCCGACGACCTGGCTGCGGTCGAGATCGAGCCGGTCGGCGATCTCGACCTGGGCCAGCGGCCCGAAGTCGTGGATGGCGACGAGCACGGCGTGCTGGCTGAGCCCCAGGCCGTGCTCGGCGAGGCTGCGCCACAGCGTGCGCGTCGCCGCGCGCGCGACGTTGCCCGCCAGGTACGACGGGATGCCGAGCAGGGTCGGGGGGCGCACGCTGATCGCCCGCGGCGGCGCATCGGCGCGCTCTCCCTCGCCCCGGTCGGTCACCACGCGGCCAGGTACGCGCGGGTGCGCTCGATGAGCTGGGTGGACCGGACCGACAGCTCGCGGTCGGCGCGCACGATGCTGAGCACGGGCAGCGACAGGTCGGCGTCCACGATCGGGATCTCACGCAGGCTGCCGTCGGCCAGCTCGTCCTGGACGCAGGCGCGGAACAGCAGGCACGCGGCCGCGCCCCGCCGGATGACGCGCTTCATCGCCTCCGGGTGCCCCAGCTCCATCGTCACGTTCTGCGGCGCGGCGCCGAGCTCGACGAGGTAGCGGTCGATGGCGTCGCGCGCCCGCACCCCGGCCGCCGGGGCGACGACCGGGATCGAGCGCAGGTCGGCCAGCGCCAGCTCGTCGATCTCCGGGAGGCTCTCGCTGCCGGCGACGAGGGCGATCTCCTCGCGGCCGATCTCCGTGCAGCGCACGTGCGGGTGCTCGTACTCCGTCCCGGCGATGACGATGCCCAGGTCGCAGTCACCGGAGGCGACCGCGTCGAACGCCGCCTCCGGCTCGGAGACGTTCATGGAGATGACCGCCCCCGGCCACTCGCGGCCGAACTCGGCCAGCACGGGCGGGATGAGGTAGCTGCCTACCGTCTGGCTCGTCGCCAGCACGATCCGCTCGTTCTCGACGGTGGTGAGCTCGTCGAGGTGCCGCATGAGCTCGCGGGTCTCGGCGAGGGTCGTGCACGCCCACCGGTACACCCGCTCACCGGCCGGCGTCAGCTTCATCTTCTGCCCGTCGCGGTAGAGCATGCGGACGCCGAGCCGCTCCTGCAGCGACCGCAGGTGCCCCGACACCACCGACTGCGCGACCCAGAGGTGGTCCGCCGCTCGCGAGACGCCCCCGAGCTCGACCACCGAGCACAGGACCTCCAGCTTCTGGAGGGTGATCCGGTTGTCGTAGCGCAGCGGGGTTCGCACCGGTGCGGCCTCGCCGACCCGAGGCCCGGACTCCTGCGACATCACGCTCATCTGGGGATCCTCACAACCGTTGACACCCACAATCGTTGTGGTTCTCAACGATTTAACAGCGCGCGTCCCCGCAGCGCAACAATCGGGGCCGCCCCGAGCTCAGCCGTACACGGAGCACCGCGGCCACCCGGTGCACCTCCTGCCTCGCCGATCGGAGGAGGGTTAGCATTCCGCGTACGGACGATCGGCCGACGCGTCGGGCGGGCCGGCACGGAAGGTGCGGAGCCGATGGCGGAGCAGGCAGGCAGGCACTCCGCCGTGCTGGCCCTGCGCGAGGCTCCCGGCCACCTGATCCGGTGCGCCCAGCAGCGCCACACGCTGCTGTGGACCCAGGAGTTCGGTGGCGACCTGACCGGCCCGCAGTACGCGGTGATCAGCGCGATCGGCAGCGACCACGGTCTGGACCAGCGCGCCGTTGGCCGGCGGGCCTCGCTGGACAAGTCCAGCACCGCGAACGTCGTCGCGCGGCTGGAGGGTCAGGGCTGGCTCCGGCTCGCCAAGGATCCCGCCGACCGGCGCCGCACGTCGCTGAGCCTGACCCCGGTCGCGCGGGCCGCGCTGAGCGAGGTGACCCGCCGCGCCGGAGCCGTGCAGGAGCGCCTGCTGGCCCCCGTGCCCGAGGCCCGGCGGGAGCCCTTCGTGGCCGCGCTGCGGCGCGTCGCGTTCGAGGGGGACCCTCCGCCGCCGGGCAGCGCGCACGCGCAGGTACTGGACCTCGGTGACACGCCCGGCCACCTCATCCGGCGCGCGCAGCAGGTCCACACGACGGCGTGGGGCGCGGAGGTCGGCCGCACGATGACGGCGCCCCAGTACGCCGTGCTGAGCGCCCTGTGGGACCACCCGGACGGGATCGACCAGGGCGCCGCGGCCGAACTGGCCTCGATCGACACGTCGAGCATGGTCGACATCGTGCGCCGGCTGGCCACCCGCGACCGGGTGACGAGCACGCGCGCTCCCGCGGACGCGCGCCGCCGCCGTCTCCACCTCACCGACACCGCGCGCCACGAGCTGGCCGGACTCACCCCCGCCGTGCAGCGGGTCCAGGAGCTCCTCCTCCGGCCCCTGGACTCCGCCGACCAGCGCCGGACGCTGCTGGACGGACTGCGCGCGCTGGCCTTCGCGACCGCGGACGCCACGCCCTGACCGGCGCGCGTCGGAACGGTGCGTCCGCAGCTGTGGACGTACACGCAGGATCGCCATCGGTTTTCGGCACGCACGTATCGGCACTTGGCTGGCTTGACGGCCTCGGGATTCCGGCATAGCGTCCGTCAATAGTCCGTATACGTATTAATCGCAGCCGTGGATCGGAGCGGAGATGACGACCCTGCGCTACAGCGCGACCGACCCCGACCTGGACCTGCTCTACGCCCGGCTCGCCGATCGGTCCCTCCAGCCGCTGTGGGAGATGACCGGTCTCCTGACCGCCGAGCCGCGTGTGCGCGGCGTCCCGTTCCGGTGGTCCGGGGCGGACCTGCGCGAGCTCGGCAACGCGGCGGGCGAGCTCGTCCCCGTCGACCGCGGCGGCGACCGCCGCGTGCTGGCCTGCTGCAACCCCGGCCTGGACGGCGCGCCGTACGCGGTCTCGACGCTGTGGGCGGCCGTCCAGTACCTGCGCGGTCACGAGATCGCGCCCGCGCACCGGCACACCCCCGCCGCGTTGCGGTTCGTCGTCGAGGGGTCCGGCGTCTGGACGCTGGTCGACGGCGATCCCCTGCAGATGGGCGCGGGCGACCTCGTGCTGACCCCCAGCTGGACCTTCCACCAGCACCACAACCCGGGCGCCGAACCGATGGTGTGGATGGACGTGCTGGACCTGCCGGTGGTCGCGGCGCTCGACGCCGTCTTCTTCGAGACCGGCCCGTCCGCGGAGCCCGACACCCGCACGGCGGCCCGGTCGACATCCGAGCAGTGGTTCGGCGGCGGACCCGGGCTGGTCCCGGTCGACGGGCCGCTGCTGCCCCCGCGCCACTCGCCCCTGCTGGCGTACCGCTGGGCCGACACCGACCGCGCCCTCGCCTCGCTGGTGGCGACCTCCGGGACGGGCCACGCCACCCTCCGTTACAGCGACCCGGTCCGCGGCGGCGACGTCATGCCCACCATGCGGTGCGAGATCGCGCGGGTCCTCCCGGGGACGACCACCGACGCAGTCCGGCAGACCGGCGGCCGGGTGTGCTGCGTGCTGCACGGCACCGGGCACGTCACCATCGGCGACCAGCAGTTCGCCGTCTCCCCCGGCGACATCCTCGCCGTACCGTCCTGGACTCCGTGGTCGGTCGCGGCGACCACCGAGATCGACCTGTTCAGCACGAGCGACGCGCCCGTGCTGGAGGCGCTCGGCCTCATGCGCGCCGAGAACCTCACCACCGGGCAGCGCACGATCGGAGCCCGGTCGTGAGCGCCCGCACCGGGATCGGCGTGCTCGTCGTCGGCGGCGGGATCGGCGGGCTCGCGACCGCGCTGTCACTGGCCCGCAACGGGCATCGGGTGCACCTGCTCGAGCGGGCGGCGGAGTTCGCCGAGATCGGCGCCGGCCTGCAGTTCGGGCCCAACGCCAGCCGCGCGCTCGACGCGCTCGGCGTGCTCGACGACATCCGTCCCCTCGCGACGCGGCCCCGGCAGGCCGTGATGCGCGACGCGCGCACGGGCGCGCCGCTGACGGCGCTGGACCTCGGACCCGCCTTCGTCCGCTGCTACGGCTACCCCTACCTGGTGCTGCACCGCCACGACCTGCTCGCGACGCTGGTCGAGCACTGCCGCCGGCATCCCCTGATCTCGCTGGAGAACCGGCGCGAGGTCACCGGCGTCGCCCTGCGCACCGACGGCGCCGAGGTGGAGTGCGCCGACGGCGCCACCTACCGGGCGCGCGCCGTGATCGCCGCCGACGGCCTGCACTCGACGCTGCGCCCCCACGTCGTCGACGACGCCCCGGAGTGCAGCGGGTACGTGGCCTACCGGGGCACCGTCCCCGGCCACGAGGCCACCCACGCGGCCGCGCCGGACGACGTGGTGCTGTGGATCGGGCCGGGCATCCACCTCATGCAGTACCCGCTGCGCGGCGGCGAGCTCTACAACCAGGTGGCCGTGTTCCGCAGCCCCCGCTACGCGGCCGGGCACACGACGCCGGGCGAGTGGGGCGGCCCGGAGGAGCTCGACGCCGCCTTCGCGACGGCGGCGGAGCCCGTGCGCGCCGCGGTGGCGCGGGTCGAGCGCGCCCGCAACTGGCCCATGTACGACCGCCCGCCCGCCCCGACCTGGATCAACGGCCCGCTCCTGCTCACCGGCGACGCCGCGCACCCGATGCTGCAGTACCTCGGGCAGGGCGCGTGCCAGGCGCTGGAGGACGCCGTCGAGCTGGGGCACCGGGCCGCGCGCCACACCGTCGACGGGGTGCTCGACGTCGCCCGGGCCTACCGCGAGTTCGAGGAAGTCCGCCTTCCCCGCACGACGCGCTGCCAGACCAGCGCGCGCCCGTGGGGCGAGCTCTGGCACACCGACGATCCCATGGTGCTCGCCCTGCGCGACCGCGTCTTCGGCCAGCGCGCTGCGGACGACTACCGCGAACTGGACTGGCTCTACGCCCCCGCGCCGCCCGGCTCGGCCGCGCCAAGGCTGACGGCCACGGCCGCGCGCTGACCTCGCACCCTCCCCACCGACGTCTGGAGCAACGATGCGGTTCCTCTCCTTCCTCGACCCGACCGGCCGGGAGCGGGTCGGCGTGGTCGATGCCGGATCCCCGCGCACGGCCCGCGACCTGACCGACCTCCTGCCTACGGGCGACACCAGCCCGATGCGCAGGCTCATCGCCGCGGACCTGGACGCCGTGGCGCTGGTCGCCGAGGCACCCGAGGTCGACGTCGCCGGCGTGCTGCCCGCGCTCCCCGATCCGAGCAAGATCATCGCGGCGCCGGTGAACTACCGGGCCCACCAGGCCGAGATGAACGAGTCGAGCCACATCGACGCGCTCGGGGTGTTCCTGAAGGCGCCCAGCTCGGTCGTCGGCCACCAGGGCATCGTCCGACTGCCCTACACCGACCGGCGCTTCGACCAGGAGGGCGAGTTCGCCGCCGTGATCGGCCGGCCCACGCGCGACGTCCCCGAGGAACGCGCACTCGAGTCGGTCTTCGGCTACACGAGCCTGCTGGACATGACCATGCGCGGCGGCGAGGACCGCTCGGTGCGCAAATCGTTCGACACCTTCACCCCGCTCGGCCCGACCGTCGTCACTCCGGACGAAGTGCCGCCGATCGAGGAGCTGGAGCTGCGCCTGTGGGTCAACGACGCGCTGCGGCAGCGCGCCGACCTGCGGGACCTGATCTGGGGGCTGCCGCGACTGATCGCGTACGTGTCGAGCGTGATGACGCTGCTCCCCGGCGACGTCGTCACGACGGGCACCCCGGAGGGCGTCGGCGAGGTCCACGAGGGCGACCGCATCGACCTGGAGATCACGGGGCTGGACCGGCTCACCGTCGGGGTCAGCAGCGCCGGCGCGGTGCCGTGCCCCACGCGCGGCGCGCTCCGGGGTCCGGTGCCGCCGCCCGCGCTGACCCCCGTCGCCGAGCGCAGCTCCTGAGGCCATCGGGACTACGAACGCGTGTTGGATGCGGTGGTCCGTCCGTGAGGCCCGTGGACCGGTCAGATCACGGAGGACAAGCCGCCATCCAGCACGAAGTCGGCGCCTGTGACCCAGCTCGCCTCATCCGACACCAGGTAGAGCGCGCAGTGGGCGATGTCTTCCGGTCGGCCTGCCCGCCCGAGCGGATGAACCTGCTCCATGTGAGCACGTTGCTCAGGCGTGAGCGCCGCGATCAGGCCGGGCGTGATGACCGTCGCGGGTGAGATGCAGTTGGAACGGATGCCGAAGGGTGCGCCCTCTGCAGCGAGCTGCTTGGTGAGCGCGAGGATGCCCCCTTTCGCCGCGGCATGCGCAGCGGCGCCGATACCGGCATTGCCCAGATGACCGGAAACCGATGCGGTCGTGAGGATCACACCGTGCCGCTGCTCCTCGAAATATGGCCAGGCGGCACGTGTGACGTAGTAGATCAGATCGAGTTCGTTCTCGAGCGTGAAAGACCAGACATCATCCGTCATGGCGCTCATGGGCGCGAACCGGACGGCGCTCGCGTTGTTGTAGAGGATGTCGATCCGGCCCGCCTTCGCGATACCGTCCTCGATCCACCTCCTGGCCGCTGCGGAGTTCGAGAGATCGACCGGACAGAAGGAGTCCATCGTGCCGCCCGCGGCGCGAACGAGCTCAACCGTCTCCTCGGCATCGCCCTGCTTGACGTCGCACCCGATGACATGCCCACCCTCCTTCGCGAAGAGGAGCGCGGCCGCGCGTCCCTGGCCACCCGCCGTACCGGTAATGAAGACGGTCTTCCCGTCAAGGCGTCCCATCACATCTCCCCGTATCATCTGTCATACCGGCAGTCCGGTCTCAGGTCCATCTCCATCGAATCGGCGCGAACTGCCCTGGAACCGTATTACCTGTTGACCAGCTCCGGGAAATACGAGTCGTCCACGGAGTCATCGGTCAGGGGCGATGGCGGACGCGACAGGTGGATGGCGACAGGGGGCCGGTCAGCGGAGCTCGAGCCCGTGGACCGGGAGCCGTTCCAGGCCACGGACGACGTTGTTCAGGTGGCGGACCGGCTCGCCGATGTGGAACCGGCGCACCCGCTCGGCCAGCGCCGCGATCACGGATTGAGCCTCGATCCGCGCAAGCGCCTGACCGGCGCAGGCGTGGGTGCCGTAGCCGAAGCTGAGGTGATCGACGGGGTTTCTGGTCACGTCGAAGCGATCGGGGTCGACGTAGTGCCGTTCGTCGCGGTTGCCCGAGCCGTAGAGCAGCAGGACCTGGGAGCCGGCGGCGATCGTGGTGCCGTCGATCTCGACGTCCGCCGTGACCCGGCGGCCGAACCCCTGGGCGGGGGCGTCGTAGCGGAGGACCTCGTTGAGCATGCTCGGCACGAGGCCGGGATCGGCGCAGACGAGGTCCCACTGGTCCGGGTGCCTGGCTGCGAGGTGGACCGCGTTCGCGATGGCGTTGATGGTGGTGTCGAGCCCGGCCGCGGTGTAGGCGGACAGGAGAGGAATGCACGACTCGTGCGCGATGCGCCCCTGGCCGGCAGCCGTGAAGACGGCCCGGCCCATGCTGCCTTCCTCCAGGTCCTCCGCCCGCAGCGTGCCGAGCCAGTCGAACATCTCGGCGAGCGGGCTCAGCCCTGCGACCGTGCGGTCGTTCATGGGACCGAAGGCGGTGAAGGTCGCGTCCGCCCAGCCGAGCATCTTCGGGCGCACCTCGTCGGGGATGCCGATGAGCTCGAACACCACGGAGAACGGGAATGTCACGGCAAGGTCCGTGACCGCGTCGAAGGATCCCTGCTCGATCAGCGCGTCGACGAGCCGGTCGGCCCGGTCGGCGATCTCGGCCCGCAACGGCCGGACCGCGCGCGGGCCGAGCCGCTCGGACAGCACCGCGCGCAGCGTGTCGTGCAGCGGTGGGTCGCTGGCCAGCACGGAGCCGACGAGCATCTCGTTGACCGGTTCGTTGAGGGCGATCCCGCTGGAGGAGAAGGTCACCCAGTCACCGAGCGCCCGCCGGACGTCGGCGTACCGCGGGATCGCCCAGACGTCGAGCGCGCTCAGGTGGACGGCGCCTCCGCGATCGCGCAGGTCGCGGTAGACGGGGTACGGGTCGACGAGGACTTCGTCGCTGAACAGGTCCACGTGCGAGTTGGGAGTGCGGGTGAGCGTCATCGGTCGGCCTCCGGGTCAGGTGCCGGCGGGCTCGAGCTGCGCCAGGGCGCGGAGCCGGCCGATCGGGATTCGTCGGTTGACGGCCGCGGCGACACCGCGGCCGGGCCAGCGGAGGAGGGCGCTGCCGGCCCAGGGTTCGTCGTCCGGGAGGGACCCGTCGACGACGGCGGGCCGGCCGGCGGCGGGGAGCAGGCCGGCCACCCGGACGCGCATGCCGAACTGATCGGTCCAGAAGTACGGCGACGGAGTCAGCGGCGGTGCGTCGTCGCCGTGCAGCAGCGCGCGGGCCGCGGTCCGCGCCTGCTCGAGCGCGCTGTGCCACCACGGTGTCCGACGCGGCCCGGCGGCGCTGGGGAAGGCGACCACGTCTCCGGCGGCCACGATCCCCGGCGCCACCCGGCACCGCGTGTCGACGACGAGCCCGTGCGCGCCGGCCAGCCCGGACGAGGCCAGCCAGCCGGTCTCCGCCGCGCAGCCGACGGCGCTCAGCACGTGGTCGCCCGCGAACCGGCGGCCGTCCGCGAGCTCGACCGCGGGTGGCCCGGACGTCCCCCGCAGCCGGACCCCGCCGGGGTGGTGGGCGAACCGCACCCGGCGCCGCGCCGCCGCCGTGATCAGCAGATCGGCCAGGTAGGGACCGAGCTGCCCGAGGAGGGGCGGCTGCCGGTCGACGACGGTCACCGTCGCGCCGCGGTCGACGCACGCCGACGCGAGCTCCATCCCGAGGATCCCGGCCCCGACGATGACGACGTGCGGGCGGGTGGCCAGCAGCGCGGACAAGCGGTGCGCGTCGTCGAGGTCGCGGAAGGTCGTCTCCTGCACGCCGGGATCGGCGGCACCGAGGTCGGCGAGCCGGCGCGCCCGGGCCCCCGTGGCGATGACCAGCCCGTCGTAGCGGATGCGGTCACCGCCGGCGAGCACGACCTCCTTGCGGTCGGCGTGGAGTGCGACCGCCGGGGTCCCGATCAGCTGGTCCACCTCGCCGGACGGCGGCGGCAACACGATGTCGTCCAGGCCGTCCGTGCCGGCGACGACGCCCTTCGACAGGGCGGGCCGGTTGTAGGCGGGATGACGTTCCGCGCCGATCAGCGTGACCGAGCCGGCGTACCCGAGCCTGCGCAGGGTGTCGACGACGGTCGTGCCCGCCAGCGACGCACCGACCACCACGACGCGCTCGAGCTCGTTCATCAGCTCACCTTGAGCGCGGCCACGGGGCACACGCGGACCGCGGCCTCCACCGCGTCGGACGACTCCGGCGGCACCTCGGCTCGGTCCAGGACCAGCTCGCCGTCGTCGTCGAGGTGCATCAGGTGCGACGCCTCCTCGGCGCAGAGCCCGTAGCCCTCGCACCGGTCCCGGTCAACGGACACCCTCACGGCAGCTCCCTCGCTGGTCGACCGAGCGTAAAGACCCGAATCTTTCGGGTCGATGACCGGTATCGTCAGCGAGCAGCCCCGCACTGTCAACCGTGCGGACCGAAAATATCCGGGTGTTTTCCCCCGGTCACCTCGACGAGGTCGGTCAGGCCCGCGAGGGGGCGGCCTCGACCTTCGGCGAGGTCAGCGCGCGGTGCGCACCGACGGCGCGCGACGTCCGGAGTGCGTCGCCCGCGGCGATGGCCGCGACGAGCTCGGCATGGATGTCGACCCGGGCGCTCAGGTAGGCCGCATCGTCGGCGGTGTCGGCGTCCGGCCGACCGGGCAGGCTTTCGACCTGAGCCATGGTGCCCAGGTAGACGTCCCGGGCGAGCTCGTTCGGGGTGATCTCGGCGATGCGGCGGTGCAGGGCCCAGTTGGCCTGCAGGAAGTCGCTGCGAGTGGAGGATTGCTCTCGCATCGTCGTCACGATCGACTCGAGGTCGCGGACGTCGCGATCGGTGCGGTGGAGAGCTGCGTCGACGTCGATCAGCTCCTCGAGGGCGTCGCGGACCGCGAGCGCGTCCCTGACCCGCGCGGGATCCTGGGAGACCGACAGCAGGGTGTGCCGCAGGCGGACCACCGCCGCGGGCTGCGCGACGAAGAGCCCACCGCTGCGGCCGAGCTTGACGTCGACGGTGCCGCGCTCGGCGAGCAGCCGGGTCGCCTCGCTGATAGTCGCCCGACCGAGGCCGGTCTGCTCGCGCAGTTCATCCATCGTCGCGATGCGGCTTCCCGGGGCCAGCTCGCGCTCGACGATCCACCGCTCGATCTCGGTGGCCAGCGACTGGGCCCGCGTCTGCGGCACGGAAAACACCCGACCACTTTACGACGCGGGGCTTGACATCGGAGGGTGCACCGCCGAAGGATCCTCAAAAGACCCGAAGGATTCGTAGGTTTCATGCGATGGCGCGTGAACGGAGCAGCATGAGTGACACCATCGACGTCGTCGTCGTCGGCTTCGGTCCGGCCGGGGAGATGCTCGCGTCTCTGCTGGGCCGGCACGGCCACCGCATCGTCGTGTTCGAGAAGTTCCCGGAGCCCTACGGGCTCCCCCGGATGAGCACCCTCGACGGCGAGGTCGCGCGGCTGCTCCAGCACGCGGCGGACCCGGCGGAGGCGCTCGCGGAGTCGCTGCCGGTGCGCACGGTCGAGATCTGGGGGTCGGACGGGAAGCAGAAGGGCCGGTTCGACTGGGACTACAAGCGCGGCGGCCACTGGTCGCACCTGACACTGCACCAGCCGAACATCGAGGCGGCGATGGAGCGGCGCATCGCGACGCTCCCGAACGTCGAGGTCCGGTGGGGCACGAGCGTCGTGGACCTGCGCGCCGACGGCGCCGGGTACACCACCGTCACGACGTCCGGCGGGGACAGCGTGACCGCGCGCTACGTGATCGGCATGGACGGCGCGAGCAGCTTCGTGCGCGACGCCGTCGGGATCGACGTCGAGGTGATCCACCACCACGACGACCGCTGGATCCTCACCGACTACGACGTGGTCGAACCCCTGCCCCGGGACCTGGAGACCCGGTGCTACTTCGACCTCGACTTCGACCAGCCGTACTTCTGGGGCCCGAACGGGACCGGCCGGGTCCGGTCGGACGTGCGGATGCTCCCGGGTGACGACGAGGAGGTCGAGGCCGCCGAGGAGCGCGGGCTGGAGTTCCTGGAGCGGCGGGTGGGCATCCCGCGCCGGCACGTCCGGCAGACCCGGCGGAAGCTCTACACCTTCCGCAGCCAGATCGCGGGCGCGATGCGGAAGGGCAACGTGTTCATCGGCGGCGACTCGGCCCACGCGATGACCCCGTACATGGGGCAGGGCGCGTGCACCGCCATGCGCGATGCGGCCAACCTGGCCTGGAAGCTCGATCTCGTGCTGCGCGGCGTCGCGCGGGGCGCGCTGCTCGACACGTACGAAGCGGAGCGGCTCGCGCACGCCCGCTTCTTCGTGGAAGGCTCGCTGGCCGCTTACAAGATGGTCAACCCCACCACCCCCGAGGAGGCCGCGGCCCGCGACGCGTACCTGGAGGCCACCGGCGGCGACGTCACGCCCCCGATCCCGCCGCTGCGCCAGGGCGTCCAGCACCGCCTGCCCGACGGGGAGTACGGCGCGCAGGCCGGGGAGGTCGCGATCCAGGGCGTGGTGCGCATCGGCGAGCGCCAGGGCCTGCTGGACGACCTCGTCGGCCACGGCTTCCAGCTGATCTCCACGCTCCCGCTCGCGGACCTCGTGGGCCCGGCGCGCCGCGACCGCCTCGCCGATCTCGGCGTGCGGGTGATCCACCTCGGCGACGGTCACGTGGCGGACGTCGAGGGCACCTACCGCGACTTCCTCGCCGAGCACGGCGCCACGACCCTGCTCTCCCGGCCCGACGTCTACCTCTTCGGACTGGCGGACGGCCCGGACCGGTCGCTGGCGCTGATCGACGACCTCCTCGCACAGGTCCTGGCTCCGACCCGGGTGCCAGCGTGACCGTGGCCGTCGACGCGGTGCGCACCCACGAGTTCGCCCCCGGCCTACGGCTGGACGTGCACCGGGCACCCGGCGAGTCCCCCGGCGCCGTCGTCTACCTGCACGGCGGCGGGTTCGTCACCGGCGACCGGGCGATGGACCGGGAGCGGATCCGGGCACTGGTCGCGCACGGGCTGACCGTCGTGGCGCCGGACTACCGCCTCTCCCCCGCCGCGACGTTCCCCGCCCCCGTCGACGACGTGCGGGCCGCCGTCGACTGGGTCCGCGCCCACCCGGACGAGACGGGCGCCGCCACCGGCGCGGTCGCGCTCTGGGGCGCGTCCGCGGGCGCCGTGCTCGCCGCCCTCGCCGCGCTGTCCGGCCCCACCGACGTGCAGGCGGTCGTGTCCTGGTTCGGCTTCAGCGACATCGCGACGTACTCCGCACGCAGCCCGCTGGAGGCGGCGGTGCTGCCTCCCACGGGTCCCGCGCACGCGCTGCTCGGCGCCGCCGATCTCGCCGCAGCGCCGGACCTGCTCCGGGAGGCGAGCCCAGTCAGCCACGTCCATGCCGCCGCCCCGCCGTTCCTCATCGCGCACGGCGACCGGGACCGCATGGTCGACATCGCCGAGAGCCGGCGGCTGCACGACGAGCTGACCCGGGCCGGGGCCCGCACCACGCTGCTGGTGCTCGGCGGGGCGGGGCACGAGGATCCTGCCTTCGACGAACCGAGCAGCATCGCCGTGACCGCGGCGTTCCTGCGCAGCCACCTCCAGGCCGCGACGACGCGAGGAGAGCGACATGAGTGACCACAGCCTGGCCGACGCCCGCGTCGAGGACCGCGCGCTGATCACGGCGGTGATGCACCGCTACGCCGCGATGGCGAAGGAGGAGGCCGACTTCGCGGGCATGGCCGTCCTCTACACCGAGGACGCCACGATCCGCTTCCCCGACGGGCTCGAGGTCGGGCCGCACGAGATGGCCAAGGTCGTCCGGGGCAACGAGCCGAAGGCGATCAGGCACCACGCCACCACGATCGACATCGCGTTCACGGGCGACACCGAGGCGCAGGTCAGCACGATGTACCTCGCCGTCACCGACGAGGCCGCGCCCGACCACTGGGGCCGGTGGGAGGACCGTTTCGTCCGGCAGCCCGACGGCCGCTGGCTGATCAGCGACCGCTCGATCGTCGTCGACGGCGCCGCCCCGGGCGGCTGGCTCGCCCGCCACTACGGGGGCGGCTGATGCGGATCGTCGGGTACGAGCACGCCGGCGCGGTCCACGTGGCCGCGCGCGACGGCGAGGAGCTCATCGCGCTGGGCCCGGTCGAGGTCTTCTGGCAGGACCCCGACCGGGCGATCGAGGACGGCCTGCGAGCGGACACCCGCATCCCGGCGGCGGGCGTGCGGCTCGCGCCCCCGGTCAAACCGTCGGCCCGCGTCCTGTGCGTCGGCCTGAACTACCGGGAGCACGCGGCAGAGGGACCGTTCGACGTCCCCGAGCACCCGACGATCTTCGGGCGCTGGACGCCGTCGCTGGCCGTGGGCGACACCCCGGTGGAGGTCCCCGTCGACGAGGCGGGGCTCGACTGGGAGGCGGAGCTGATGGTCGCGGTCGGTCGCCCGCTGAGCTGCGCCGAGCCGAACGACGCCGAGGCCGCCGTATTCGGCTACGCCGCGTTCAACGACATCACCGCGCGGCGGGCCCAGAAGCTCACCACGCAGTGGACGCTCGGCAAGAACGCCGACCGCAGCGGGCCCATGTCGGACCTCGTCACCCGCGACGAGGTCGGCGAGCTGGGGCGGCGCAAGGTGATCAGCCGGGTCAACGGCGAGGTCATGCAGGAGTCCACCACCGATCAGATGATCTTCAGCGTCGCGGACGTCCTCTCCTTCATCAGCCGGACCTTCACCCTCACGCCCGGGGACCTGATCGCGACCGGTACCCCGGCCGGGGTGGGGTACGCGCGCACGCCCCCGAGGCTGCTGCAGCCCGGCGACGTCGTCGAGGTCGAGGTCGAGGGCATCGGCGCCGTCAGCACCCCCGTCAGCCACCACCGCTTCACGTGAGAGGCACCATCGTGCGAGTCACCGCTCTGTCCGACGCCGAGCCGTTCGAGTCCCCCGGTCACGACGGGGTCGCACCGCTGTGGGTGCAGGGCGGGCCGGCGACGCCCGTCGACCGGTTCACGGTCGTCCTCTCCCGCTACGAGCCCGGCGGCCGGGCCGCACCGGCGGTCCAGCCCGCCGAGACGGTCTACGTGCTGCTATCCGGCGGGCTGACGTTCGAGAGCGCAGGTCGCCGCGTCGTGGCCGGGCCGCACGACACCGTGCACTTCGCGAAGGGCGAGACCCGCGCCGTGACGAACGAGGGCGACGTCCCGGCCAGCATGCTCGTGATCAGGGCGACGTCGTGACGCCGGACGACGTGCTGCACCACCAGCCCCGCAACCGGCCCGTCGACGGCGACTTCGACCCGACCGCGGTCACCTTCGCCGCGATGGCGCTGTTCGACCACCTCACCGCCGAGCAGCGCGCCCGGATCGTCGTGCCGATGAGCGACGAGAACCGGATGCACTGGAACTTCCTGCCCGAGTCGGGCCGCGCCGGGCTCCCGCTCCGCGACATGACCGACG
The DNA here is from genome assembly GCF_006717045.1 of Pseudonocardia cypriaca. NCBI lineage: Bacteria > Bacillati > Actinomycetota > Actinomycetes > Pseudonocardiales > Pseudonocardiaceae > Pseudonocardia > Pseudonocardia cypriaca. The sequence goes on along the minus strand of NZ_VFPH01000001.1, from coordinate 1,261,392 downwards.
CCCAGCGCTACCTCGCCCACCGGCTCGTCGCCCAGAGCACCTCGCTGACCGGCTACGCCAAGGCCATCCAGGTGATGAGCCTCGAGAACGTGCTGCGCGAGCTGAACGTCGGCGTCTTCGGGCACGTCGCGGCGCACTTCCGCGACCCGAACGGCTACTACCTCACGTTCTTCGACCAGCCGCAGCCGGACACCCACTGGGGATGGCGGCTCGTCGGGCACCACCTCTCGCTCAACGTCACGATCATCGGCCAGGACCGCATGGCCGTGACGCCCTTCCTGCTCGGGGCCGAGCCCGCGCGCATCGGCCCGTTCCGGATACTCGGCGAGGAGGAGGACCGGGCGTTCCGCCTGCTCGACGCGCTCGACCCGGCCCAGCGCGCGACCGCCACGATCCACCCGGTGCCGCCGCCGGACTTCGCCACCCGGTGCGTCCCGGTGATCGGCGCCGAGGAATGGCCCGACGTGCACGGCGTCGGCCGCCGCGACGCGATGATCACCGACGAGGACCGAGCCGCGCTGCGCTACGTCCGCGGCGCGCCCCGGGGCCTGCCCCGATCGGCGATGACCCCGAGTCAGGCACGAGCGTTCGACGAGCTGCTCGCCTCCTTCCTGGGCAACGTCCGGCCGGCGCAGGTGGGCCGCGAGATGGACCGGATCCGCGCAGCCGGGCTCGACGAGCTGCACTTCGTCTGGGCGGGCGGCCACACGATCGACGTCCCCCACTACTTCCGCATCGAGGGGCCGGTCACCCTCGTCGAGTTCGACAACACCGAGGACGACGCGAACCACGTCCACGCGGTGTGGCGGGACCCCACCAACGACTTCGGCATCGACGTCCTGACCGAGCACCGGGCGGCCCAGCACCGAGGCCCCTCGCGATCCGAGGCATCCACGCCCCACGAGGGCAGCCGCGATGAGTGAGCCGGGTTCCGGCCCTTTGGCCGGGATGCTCGTCCTCGACTTCTCCCGCGCACTTGCTGGACCGCACGCGGCCATGATCATGGGCGATCTCGGCGCCCGCGTGATCAAGGTCGAGGTGCCCGGCCGTGGGGACGACAGCAGGGGATGGGGTCCACCATTCATCGGGCGTGAGAACGCTGCGGAGCGGGTCGCCACCTACTTCCTCGCGGCGAACCGCAACAAGGAATCGATCGCCCTCGACCTCAAGGACGCAGCCGACCGCGCGGTCTTCGAGGCGCTCCTGCCCAAGGCCGACGTCCTGGTGGAGAGCTTCCGGCCCGGCGTCCTCGACCGGCTCGGCCTGGCTCCGGAGACCCTGCTCGCCCACCATCCCCGGCTGGTCGTGCTGTCCATCACCGGCTTCGGCCACGACGGGCCGGACGCCCACCGGCCGGGCTACGACCAGATCGCCCAGGGCGAGACCGGGCTGATGTCGCTGACCGGCTCCGGCCCGGACGCCCCCCAGCGGATCGGGGTCCCGATCTGCGACCTCACCGCGGGCCTCAACGGGGCTACGGGTGTCCTCGCCGCCCTGCTCGAACGAACCCGGACCGGCCGCGGCCAGATCGTCCGGACCTCGCTGCTCGCCGCCGGTGTCAGCCTCCACGCCTTCCAGGGCACCCGATGGACGGTGGGCGCCGAGCTCGGTCGGGCGAGCGGCAACCACCACCCGACGATCGCGCCGTACGGGCTGTTCGCCTGCAAGGACGGTGCTGTCCAGATCGCGGTGGGCAGCGAGGCACTCTGGCGACGACTCTCGGACGGTTTCGGCCTCCCCGGCGACGACCCGCGCTTCGACCGCAACGCCCACCGGGTCGCCCACCGGGAGGAGCTCGCCCGTCTGATCGAGGCGGCGTTCACCGACCGGACGAAGGCTGAGCTCCTCGACGAGCTCGACCGGCTCGGGGTGCCCGCGGGCGCCGTCCGCACCCTGGACGAGGTCTACGCGTGGGACCAAGTGGCCAGCCAGCGCCTCGTGGTGACGGTCGACCACCCGGCCGCCGGGCCGATCACGCTCCCGGGCCCGGCCGTCCGGTTCTTCGACGCCGACGGCAGCGAGCGCACCCGGATCCATCACACGCCGCCGCCCGGGCTCGACCAGGACCGTCCGCTCGTCCTCGCCGAGTGCGGCGGCAGGGGGCGGGAGGATGGGCCGTCGGGCCGGCCGGGCTGAACACGGCCTCACCGCGTCGCCCCGTTCCACCTTCGGTCGCGCACGAGTTGTTCGATCGCCCGGGCCGCTTCGCCGGGATCCTCGTGCTCCCGAACCCCTGACCCAGCGCGCGATCCGCATCGGTCGCCGGGGTCGGTGCCGGAGCCCCTTCCAACTCGGCCTGCGCATAGGCCCACTAGGCGTTCGCACCACGGTTGGCTCCACGTCGGCGAGTTCGAAGGAGTGCGCCAGCCGCAACCGAGCTGGGGAGACACCCAGTCCAGTCGGACTGCGGTGCAAGACTCCAGGCATGCCTCCCTGGCCCCCGATCACACGCGATGATCTGAGGGAAGCGGCTGGTCGCGGTGGCTTCAACACCACCTTCCCGTTACTCGTTCGACGGCTCATCGAGCGGGATACCGCCACAGACGGGTAGGGCAAGCCCTCCGCGGCGGCGGGCTCACCCCATGGTTCGTGCGGCGCGCGCTCGCCAGGCTGGCGTTGATGGCACAGCAGCCGGAACGGCAGGTAGCGGGCGCAGCGGGGTACGCGCGTCCAGCGCACGGCCAACCGGTGTTCGACTCGAACCTCGGGAGGTACCCCTGTGGCGCCGAAACTGGAACGACGAGATGAACCGTCGACGGCCGTCTTGACCGGCGGAGGCTCGGCGGTCACCGGCCGTAGACCGCGTGTGATCGGCGTGGACGTTGCGCGAGGACTCGCGTTGATCGGGATGATGGCGACCCACGCGTTCGGGACGCTCGCCGACGATGGCGCCCCGACCGTGGCGCAGTTCGTTGCCGGTGGGCGAGCGGCCACGACGTTCGTCCTGGTCGCCGGGGTGAGCCTGGCGTTCCTGTCCGGCGGGAGCAAAGGCGTCCGCGGACGCGAGCGGGTCGCGGCGGCAGCAGGCCTCGCGGCCCGGGCGGCTCTGGTCGGCGCGATCGGCCTCGGTCTCGGATACCTCGCGCCCCTCAACGGGATCGACGGGATCCTGCCGTTCTACGGTCTGTTCTTCCTGCTTGCGATCCCGCTGCTCTGGTGCACGCCACTCGTTTTGATCTTCGTTGCCGCACTGGCGACCGCTGTCGGGCCGGTGCTCGTCGTGACAGCGCTTGCCAGCCGCCCCGACTTCGATTCCGCCGTAGACCCGACCTTCGGCACGCTCTTCCAGGACCCTCTCGGGCTGCTTGACCAACTGTTCCTCACCGGCGAGTACCCCGCCCTGGTCTATCTCGCCTACCTCTGCATCGGGTTGGCGATCGGGCGGCTTGACCTGCGCTCTCGCGGCCTCGCATGGTGGCTGCTGGCCGGCGGGCTCGCACTGGCCGCGACAGCCCGCGCGGTGTCCGACATCCTGCTTTACCGGATGGGCGGGCTCGACCGGCTCATCGAGGCGACCGGACTGCGCGACGACCCGGGTGCCGTCACGGCGTTGCTGTGGGAGCCCGAGCAACCGACGTCACCGTGGTACCTCGCGCTACCCACCCCGCACTCGCACACCCCGGTGGACGTCCTGCACACAGCGGGCTCGGCCGCCGCCGTGCTCGGGGCCGCCCTGCTGCTGACCCGGATCCCCGCAGTCGCTCGGGCGTTGGCGCCGATCGCCGCCGCAGGCAGCATGTCGCTCACGATGTACTCCGCGCACCTCATCCTGCTCGCGACGGGCTTTCTGGGCGACGACCCGGTGCTGCTCTTCCTCGCGATGGTCGTCGGCGCTCTGGCGCTGGCCGCGGCCTGGAGGTCGCGGTTCAAGCAAGGCCCGCTCGAGGCGCTCGTGGCGGATTCGGCCACCGCGGTACGACGGATGGCCGCGCGGGACGCCGCGTCGGGCGCAGCCTCTCGGACAACAGCCAAGATCCTCCGATCGGTTGTGTGCGTCGCGGTGCTCGCATTGACCTGCTGGGCCGGCGCCGCGTACGCCACACCACTGGACGACGAATCCGCCGACATCGCCGGCAGTGCCGCGTCGGAGGACGACGCGAAAGGCCCGGACGAGCCCGACACCCAGACACCGCCATTGGTTTCCGCGCCCGAACCGGCCCAGGAACCGGCGTCCCCGCCCGCGGTCGAACCAGCCGCAAGCGCCGACCGATACTGCGAGCTGGCGGATCAGCTGTACACCCTCGACGACGCGCACCCCGATCAGCCCGAACTGGTGGCCGAGAAGGGTGCCTCAGCGCTGAGCGAACTCCCGCAGGCCGCTCCTGCCCAGATCCGGGACGCCGTAACAACCCTCGTCGCCGACTACAGGGCGGCGGGTGTGCCGGGGGTGACCGCACCCAACGGCAGCACCCTCTCCCAGGCCGAGGCCACCGTAGACGCCTTCGAGGACGAGAACTGCTGACCGATGCTCGCCGGCCCCGGTCACTCGTCAGGACACCCGGGCCCAGCGAGCCAGCGCATAGAAGGGGATGCTGGTCAGCAGGAACGCGGCGGCCAGCAGAAGCAGGTCGTTCGCGTCGCCGAGGACGATCGTGCCGAGCGCCCCGAGCAGCGCGACCAGCACGATCGCCCGGGTGGCGTGGGTGAGGGTGTGTCAACGGCGTAGCTCGTGCCGAACACGACCTCGTCGGGACGGGGTCGCGGCCAACGCGGTGGCCTCGGTGCGAATTCGGCGCGGAAGCTGGCGGCGCTACTGAGCGACGCCTCGCAGTAGCCAGCGGGATGTTGCTACCTCGATCAGGGCTCGGGCGCCTGCTCCGTCGTCCGCCTGGATGTCCCAGCCGTCGTACTTGCGCGCGAAGGCGTCGACGATGTGTTTGGGGAAGCCTGTTGCCCGCACCATCGCCCGACCCTCCGCAACGACAGGCACACGGCCATCCTCCAGCGCCAGGGACACCGCCGCGCGCAGCCGACAGTTCCGGGCCTTCACCGAGTTCGCGTTGCACCCGATCCACCACGTGCCGCCCTCGAACACGAACCACACGGGGGTCACGTGTGGCGTCCCGTCCGCACGCACCGTCGCCAGCCAGGCGATCGACTCGCCGGTGAGCCGGCGCTCGATCTCCGGTTCGAAGGTGGTCATCGCGTCATCCTCCGTGACTCTCGCACCGGCGGGGGTTGAGGGGGACGTCGCGCACCACCGCGACCTTTTGGAAGCGGATCGAGAAGCACTGGGGCGAGCGTCGGATCGGATAGCCGCCAGTTCCTGCCCGTGCAGCGGCGGGCAGGCGTCCCGCGTCGTGACCAGTTGCACGGCATCCTCGGTCAGCTCCTGCGGGACTAGCGTCAGCCAGGGCGGCTGCTCATTGAGTGAGCTCGCCATCATGAGCAACACTGTGCAGGTCGCGGTGCTCGACTGCGGCCGTGTCCGGAGGCCGTGCGGGGCCAGCGGGCAGTGCGCGGGGCGGATCGCCCTGCGTCCGCCACGCGCCCACCAGGCGCGGTACGACCTCGGCTCCGACCGTCGCCGTCCCGGCCCAGCCGAGGACGACCAGCCAGGAGAGCGGGTCGAGCGGTCTACAGCCGAAGAACCGGCTCACCCCGGGCGTCTGTACGACGGCGGCGAGCGCAGCGAGCGATCCGGCGGCGGTCATCACGACCAGCGGGCTGCGCCGCCCGGCCCACGCGGTCTGGCCGAGCTGGCTGGCGATCAGTGCGGCCAACCCCATCGTGCTGGCCCGGGCGGTGGTGCCGGTGACCCGGCCGACGGCCCACGCTCCGCCGGCCCCGGCCGCCGTCGCCGCGCCGCGCACGAGCACCATCTGCCGGACCGAGTGGGTGAAGCCGCGGTGCGGGCCGGCGAGCAGGACGTCCCTGAGCGGATGTGCGGCCAGCGGCCCGTCGTCCTCACCGCCGGCGGCTGCGCGACGAGGCGCGGCCACCGCGACTGCCAGCGCCGGGAACATGTCCGTGAGCATGTTGACCAGCAGCAGCTGCCGGGTCGTGAGCGGGGACCGCCCTCCGAACGCGGTGCCGAGGACCGTGAACGCGATCTCTCCGGCGTTACCGCCGACGAGCACCGACACCGCGTCGCGCACCCTCGCCCACATGGCCCGCCCTTCGGCGATGGCGTCGACCAGGCGGGTCAGGTCGATGTCGGTGAGCACCACGTCCGCGGCCTTGCGCGCGGCCGGCGACTCGGTACTCGTCACCGCGACGCCGACGTCGGCCAGCCGGATCGCGGCCGCGTCGTTGATCCCGTCACCGGTCATCGCGAGTGTGGCCCCGGCCCGCCGCAGCGCCGCCACCAGCGTGACCTTCTGCTCCGGCGACAGCCGGGCGAAGACGGCCGCACCGCGCACCAGCTCGGTCCGTTCGGCCTCGGAGGCCCGGGCGAGCTGGGCGCCGGTCACGACGCGCTCGGCATCGGGAACGCCGGCCTGGGCTGCGATCGCGCTCGCCGTCTCCGGGTGGTCCCCGGTCGCGACCAGCACCCGGACTCCGGCAGCGCGCAACTGCTCCACAGCCGCAACCGTCGACCCGCGGACGGTGTCGGCGAGGGCGACGAACCCGCGCAGCCGCAGCTTGCGCGCCGCTTCGTCGAGGTCGTCCGGGCACCGACCGATCTCACGGTCGGCCACCGCCAGCACCCGCAACCCCTCTGCGGCGAGCTCCGTGGCCCGCTTCCGAGCGGCACCCACTCGGCCGCAGCGCCGCAGCACGACCTCCGGGGCACCCTTCACGACGAGCCGCCCGTCCCGCACGGCGGCGGAGAAGGCGCGCCCGGTTGCGAACGAGAGGGCCCGGTCCGGCTCGCCCGCCGCCCGCATCCCGCGTTCCGACGCCGCCTCCAGCACCGCTCGGTCCGTCTCGTGCGCCTGGTCGTCTCCGCTGCCGACGGCCGCGGCGGCGAGCCCGAGCAGCTCGTCCTCGCCGATCGCGTCGTCGAGTTCGGCCGGCACCAAGCGGACCACGCGCAACCGGTTCTCGGTCAGCGTTCCGGTCTTGTCGAAGCACACGGTGTCCACCCGGCCGAGGGCCTCCAGCACCCGGGCGCTCCGCACGACCGCGCCGCGGCCGGACAGCCGACGCGCGGCAGCCAACTGCGCGACGGTCGCCACGAGTGGCAGTCCCTCGGGCACCGCGGCGACCGCGATGGCCACGCCGGCCCCGATCGCCTCGCGCAGCGGACGACCCCACAGCACGCCGAGCGCGGCCACGACGGCGCCCCCGGCGAGGGTCACCGGCAGCACGGCCCTGGTGAGCTCACCGAGCCGCGCCTGCACGCCGACCGCGGGTGGCGCCGTTCCGGCCGCGGTGGCGGCCCGCCCGGCCTGCGTCGCCTCCCCGGTCGCCACCACGACGGCCCGCCCGGTGCCGGCGACCACTGTCGTTCCGTCGAAGAGCATGCACGTGCGGTCCGCGACGTCGGCCCCCGGCGTGGCCGTGGACGACTTGGCGACCGAGAGCGACTCGCCGGTCAAGCTGGACTCGTCGACCTCCAGATCGGATGCCTCCAGCAGCCGGGCGTCGGCGGCTACCACGTCCCCGGCTTCGACGAGGATGACGTCCCCGATCCGCAGGTCACCGCTGGGGACGTCCTCGCGGCCCCCGTCGCCCTCCCGGTGGGCGACCGTCTCCTGCTGCAGCAGCAGGGACTCGAGCGCCGTCTCCGTGCGCAGCCGCTGCAGGCTGCTGATCAGCGCATTGCCGGCCATCACCCCACCGACGAGCACGGCGTCGGTGAACTCGCCCAGGATCGCAGTGGCCCCGGCCCCCGTACCGAGGATCGGCGTGAGCGGGTCGGACAGCTCGGCCGTGACCGTGCGGGCGAAGCGGACGGGCCATCCGACGGGCCAGTGGGCGACGGGGAGCGTGGACACGAACGGCCACGGCGGGTGCTGCACCTCGTCGGGTTCCGGGCGCCCATCGGCGATCCGGCGGAGGACCTGCTCGGGTTCGAGGGCATGCCAGGGCGTGTGCACGGTCGCCGGGGGCGGGGGCTGGGCGTCGAGCCGCAGCGCAGCCCACGTCCCGTGCGCCATCATCACGACGGTCGCGATCTTGCCCGGCGTGGGGGCTTCCTTCTGTCCGCGGCGCGGATCGCCGACCGCGGCGAGCAGCGTTCCGAGCACGTTGCCCGTGATCGCCCCGCTCACGGCCCGGCGGCTGATGTCGCGGGCCACCTCGGTTGCGGCGACGATGCGGCACGCGTCCACGAGACCGGCCCCGGTCACCAGGTCCGCAGCCCACGCAGGGGCGCACTCGGGCCGGACCGGCGCGACGGCGACGTCGGCCGCCATCAGCGCCGGACCGTCCACTGCGGACACGACGAGTACGCCCCGACCGTCCGTCTGCATCCGGCGCACGGTCGCCAGCAGCGGCTCGTCCGCGGGCGCGACCTCGTCGGCGAGGCCGGTGAGCTCGCGCGTCCCGACGTGCTCGGTGAGCACGAGGCGGTGGCCGGCACCGGTCGCCGCCTTGAGCAGCGCCTCCGCACGCGGATCGAGCTCCGCCGCGATCACCGCCGTCCCGACCCGCCGGTCGCCGTCGAGCACCGCCCTGACCTCGCCACCGGGCGCGTCCGGCGACTCCTCCGGCGGGCCCAACCAGGTCCTGTCCCCGCGGTCGGGGCTGTCGAGCTGCCGTGCCGCCGCGGTCCAGATCGTCTGGTCGTCCCAGCCCTCGACCTCGGAGCTCGCCTTGGCCACGATCGGTGGGCCGGTGCAGAGTGCGTCGCTGTCCACGACGACAGCGTCGATCCGGTCCAGGCGGCGGTACGCCGAGCCGTCCATCGGCAGCACGTCGCGCCGACACATCAGCAGGTCGAGCACCGACGCGAACGACTCCCGCCCCAGCATCGCCGTCCTGGGGGTCAGGGCCTTGAGCAGATCAGCGGACCGCCCCGGCGCGCGGGTCAGGGCGAGCACGCCCACCGCGGCTGCGAGCGACGTCGGGCCGAGCCGGGAGTGGTACGACTCGACCGGTCCGGGCGGCAGCGGGACCGGTCGCTCCCCCGGCGGCGCGATCGGATCGGGCTCGTCGGCCGGGTGGGGTCGGCACAGCTCCGGCTCCAGGCGGCGCCAGACGTCGCGGCGCGCGTACATCTCCATCGCCCGCTCGATGGCCGCGACGGCGTTGAGCGCCGGGACGGTCGGGCTCTGGGTGAGCGCGTGGAGCAGGGCGCTCGCGCCGGTGAACGCGAGGTCGGTTCCGACCGGCCCGATCCGCTCCGTGATGCGGCTCGAGATCCAGCGCTGCGAGTCGAGCAGGGCGAGCACCAGGGTCGCGTGCCGGGTCAGCGCGGGCACCGGGAGGACCTTGCCCGCGAAGGCCACACCGATCGCCGCCGTGTCGATGGCCGCTGCGACGAGCGCGGCCAGCAGGGGTTCGAGGTCGCCCGGGTGCTCGTCGTGGCGCGGGAAGACCGGCCGCCCCCCGCGCGCCTGCTCGATCGAGCTGACCACGCCGACGACGTCCTCCACCCGGACCCGCCGCTGGTCGAACGCGACGAGGACGCGACCGACCACGTCGTTGACGGTCGCCCACTCCACGCCCTCCAGCCGCTCGAGCCGCCGCCGCAGGGTGCGGCGGACCTCCGGGTCATCCGCGACGGCCGGCTCGGCGAGCTCGACGTGTGCGTGGCCGCCGTCGACCCAGACCCGGCGGTGGTGTCGTTCCTCCGCCGGTTCGAAAATGCCTCGGGCGGCCTCCGCCATCCGTTCCAGCCCGCCTTCGGCCAGCGGGTCCGTCCCCGTCACCGCGGTGCCGGCGAACCGGACCGTCTCGACCGCCGCGCGCCGCGCAAGCCCCAACGAACCACCGGCCACGGCAGCGGTCGCGCTGGTGGTGGCGCGGGTGGCGCGGACCCCGACCTTGGCCGTGCCGGCCACCAGGCCCGCCGTCAACCCGACACCGGTCGCGGTGACGGTGAACGCCACCCCCGCCGTCGAGCGGGCAACATCGGTGAGACGGGGTAGGGCCACCGGAACTCCTTGCGCGGACGGCATCCGTAGCGCCCGTTTACCCCGTCCCGAGACGCGCATCCCGGGTCGCGACCCGTCAACTCGCTCGCGAACGGGTCATACGCAACCGGTCCCCTCCTGGAGACAAGACCACCAGGCAGGAGATCCCCTGATCCACATGGTTTGAAATCCGGGCCGTTCGGGCACAACCCGAACCATCCATGGATCGGGCCCAGCGAGGTGAGCAGTGGCCGGGAAGACGAGGAACGCAGACACGCGCACCGGCGGCACTGCGACGCCGGCTGACGAGCAGGCAGGCCGCAAAGCCGAGGCGAGCGCGGACAGCACGCCGGCCGAGGAGATCCGCCCGGAGCGCCCCGCGGAGGGACCTTTCGAAGGGCATCGTTCAGCGACGGTCAACCTCCCCTTCGTGACGGCGCAGTTCCGCATGCCGGACCTGCGCACCCCCACGCGCCAGGATCTCCAGGCCGCCGCTCGCGGAGTCCGATCTTTGCTGCCCACGCAACCGCCTTCGCGCAAGTCGATGCTGTTCTACGGGGGGCTGGCCGCGACCGCGGCCGTTGGAGTGATCGAGTGGCCGGTGGCCACCGCCATCGGTATCGGCAGCGCACTGGCGAGCCGAGGCGCTGCCGACCCGACACCGCCCGCCCAGAAGCCGCCGGCAGACGCTCCTCGGGACACGTGATCTGACCATCGAGACGGGATCGCTGCGCCTGGGCAGGTAGCCCTGGCGTCCGGCTGCGCCCCGCGGGAACCGGGACGCGTCCGTCCGGGTCCGCCGCGGACCGTCACGATGACCGTCCCCCTCCGTCGGCACCCGGACGGGTCTGCTGCGGAGCCGGTTTGACGTTGAGGAAGAACCGGTCGCCGTAGTTGTCGATTCCCCAGCCGACGGCCTGCTCCACGGCCCGCTGCGACCGGTCGTCCCGGCGGATCAGCGGGTCGTGCCGCAGGTCCCTCGTGAGCGCCACGCACAGCAGGATCATGACCAGCCCGAACGGCACGGCCATGATGATCGTGAGGTTCTGGATGCCGCTGAGCGCATCGTCCCCTCCGACCATCAGCATGATGGCGGCAATCGCTCCCATCACCACGCCCCAGAACACGACGACACCGCGCGAGGGGTGGATCGAGCCGCGCTCGGAGAGCGTGCCCATCACGACCGAGGCCGCGTCGGCGCCCGAGACGAAGAAGATCGCGATCAGGACCATCGCCACGACGCCGAGCACGGCACCGAGCGGGTAGGCCCCGAGCACCCCGAACAGCTGGGCCTCCGCCGACTGCGAGGCCAGGTCGGTCCCGGTGCGCTGGAGGGTCAACGCCGCTCCACCGAAGATCGCGAACCAGACCAGGCTGACGAGGCTCGGCACGAGGATGACCCCCGCGACGAACGACTTGATCGTGCGACCGCGGCTGATCCGGGCGATGAACATCCCGACGAACGGGGTCCAGGAGATCCACCAGGCCCAGTAGAAGACCGTCCACCCCGACAGCCAGGCCTCGGTCGCGTCCCCGCCGGTGGCGCCGGTGCGGGAGGCCATCGCCGCGAGGTCACCGAAGTAGTCGCCGATCGCGGTCGGCAGCAGGTTGAGGATGAGGATCGTCGGTCCGGCGACGAACACGAAGGCCGCGAGTACCACCGCCAGCACCATGTTGATGTTCGACAACCACTGGATGCCCTTGGCGACACCGCTCACCGCGGAGGCCACGAACGCGATCGTGAGCACGACGATGATGACCACGAGCAACGCGGTCGGGGCCTCGTCCAGGAAGCCGCCTGCCTGCAGGCCGCCGCCGATCTGCAGCGCACCCAGGCCGAGCGACGCCGCCGATCCGAAGAGCGTCGCGAAGATCGCCATCACGTCGATCGCCCGGCCGATCGGGCCCTCGCAGCGCCTGGCGCCGAGCAGCGGCTCGAAGGCCGAGCTGATCAGGGATCGGCGGCGCCTGCGGAAGGTGCTGTAGGCGATGGCGAGCCCGACGACGGCGTAGATCGCCCACGGGTGCAGGGTCCAGTGGAACAAGGTGGTGGCCATCGCCACGTCGAACGCCGCGTCGGTGCCGGCGGCCGCCGTGCCCGGCGGAGGGTCCGAGAAGTGCGCGAGCGGCTCGGCGACGCCGTAGAACATCAGCCCGATGCCCATCCCGGCGCTGAACATCATCGCGATCCAGGAGACCGTGCGGAACTCCGGTGCCTCACCGTCGCGGCCCAGCGGGATCCGGCCGTACCGGCTGACCGCGAGCCACAGGGCGAACACGACGAACCCGCTCGCGGCGAGCACGAACGCCCATCCCCCGGCCCGCATCACACCGCTGAGCACCGCGGACATCACGGCGCTCATGGACTCGGTGCGCAGGAGCCCCCACGCGATGAACGCCACGACCAGCACCGCCGACGATCCGAAGACCCATCTGTCCACGCCGGTCCGCCCGTCGGGGGCGACGTGCGGAATGTCGTCGGGGATCTCGCTCGAGTCGGATGGAACCTGTAGGACCATGTCGCGTCGACCCTTCCTCTTCGGTTGGGCCCTCCTCGTCGAGGGCGGGCCGTGGTGGGTGTCGAGCTCGCTCGGTAGGCCGGTCGGGACGAACGTCGCTCACATGGCGAGCTGCTCCGTGACCCAGGTGTGGAAGGCACCGATGTGGTGCTCGCTGGGCACCAGGACCCCACCCTGGGCGTACGCCTTCGACGTGGCGGCGAGCTGGCAGCGCTCGCAGGCGTCGAAGTCCTGCTGGTTGACCCGGTGGAACAGCTCGACCGAACGGTCCAGGTCCTGGCCGCTGCGCACGACCTCGGGCAGGTAGAGCCAGTCGCACTCGACGACGGTGCGGTCCGGGCCCACCGGGTACATCCTGTGGAAGATCACGTGGTCCGGGACGAGGTTGATGAACACCTGCGGGTTCACCGTGATCGCGTAGTACTTCCGGTCGTGGCCGTCCACGACACCGGGGATCACCGTCACACCGGCGCTCCCGTCGACGGTGAACCCCTCCGCCTCCTCGGCGAACGCCGCCCCGTGCCCGACGAAGTACTGCGCGGCGAACCCGTCGGCGAACTCCGGCAGCACCTCCGTCAGCTCGGGGTGGATGGTCGCGCAGTGGTAGCACTCCATGAAGTTCTCGATGATCAGCTTCCAGTTGGCGCGCACGTCGTAGCTGATCCGGCGCCCGACCTCGAGGTTCTCGATGTCCCAGCCCTCGATGATCCCCGTGCCTCCGAGCCGTTCGGTGACGGCACCGATCACCGTGTCCTCGAACGAGGGCGGCTCGTCGGCGACGCAGACCCAGGCGTAGCCGAGCCACTCACGCACCGGAACCGGGACGAGCCCGTACGCGGTGCGATCGAGATCGGGCATCTGCGTCAGGTTCGGGGCGGCGACGAGCTTGCCGTCCAGGCCGTAGGTCCAGGCGTGGTAGCCGCACTGGATGTTCCGCCGCGCCACGCCGGACCGCTCCATGCAAACCCGGGCACCGCGATGGCGGCACACGTTCAGGAAGGCGCGCAACTGCCCGTCGCGGCCGCGGACCAGGATCACGTTCTCCCGGCCGACGTCGAGGGTGCGGAACGCACCGGGGCCGTCGAGGTCCGCGCTGCGCGCGGCGGCGATCCACCGGGCCTCGAAGATCTTCTCCTGTTCGCGCTGGAAGAGCGCGGCATCGGTGTAGGAGAGGCCCGGAAGGGTGGAGATCAGGCTAGGAGACACGTGGGTGGGAGCGGGCACGCGACACCTCTCGTGCGGGGAGTGGGATTCAGGAGAGTTCGGCGAGCGCGGGGGCGACCAGTTGCCTGCGCCACTTTCCGAAGAGCTTGGGCTGGTTCATCGCGAACACCGCGACGAGCTCGCCACGGCGGCGGTAGCCGGCGACGAAGCGCCGGGAGCCGAGGTCGCCCTCGATGATCTCGACGGCGTCGTCGGGCAGGCGGTGGCCGGCGAACTGCAGCCGTGCCCCGTACTGGTCCGACCAGAAGTAGGGCGCCGATGGCCGGGCCGCGGCGACGGGCAGTCCGAGGAGGCTCTCCACCGCCGCGGCGGGCTGCTGGATCGCGTTGGTCCAGTGCTCCTGGCGCAGGTCGACGCCCGCGTAGGGGCAGTACGAGAACGTGCAGTCCCCGGCGGCGACGACCTGCGGGATGTTGGTCGCGCCCCCGGCGTCCGTCCACACCCCGCGGTGGTCGTGGTCGACGCCCGATCCGGCGAGCCACTCGATGTTCGGCAGTGCGCCGATCCCGACCACGACCACGTCGGCGGGCTCCGAGCGGCCACCGGCCAGCCGGACCCCCTGAACCCGGTCGGTTCCCACGAGGCCGGTCACGGGGGTTCCGCTGATCAGGCGGACCCCGTTGTCCTCGTGCAGCGCCGTGCACGCCGCGCCGAGCTCGGGGCCCAGTACGCCGCCGAGCGGGAGCGGGTCCGCCTCGATCACGGTGACCTCGACGCCGAGGTCGCGCGCCGTCGAGGCCACCTCGGCCCCGATGAACCCGGCACCGATCACCACGAGCCGTCCGCCGGCCAGCAGCTCGTCCCGCAGCGCGACCGCATCGTCGAGGGAGCGGAGGGTGTGGACACCGGCGAGCCGGGCCCCGGGGAACGGCCGCGCCCGCGCGCCCGTGGCCAGCACGACGCCGTCGACCTCGATCCTCCGCCCCGAGGCCAGCACGACCGACCGGCCGCGCACATCGAGTCCGGCCGCCGGGACGCCGAGGTGCCAGTCCAGATCGAGGTCGGCGTCGGTGTCCGTCGTCAGCGCGAGGTCCTCGACACCGATCTTGCCCGCCAGGAACTCCTTCGACAGGGGCGGGCGGTCGTACGGGAGCCGCTCCTCGTCGCCGACGACGATGACCCGGCCGTCGAACCCGTGCTCGCGCAGGGCTCGCGCCGCGGCGAGACCGGCGAGGGAGCCTCCGATGACCGCGACCGCGCGCATCAGGCCGCCGCCTCCACGGACTCCGCCACGCGCACGTAGACGAGCCCGTCCGCGACGACCACCTCGTGGGTGCGCACGGGCGTCTTCGCGGGAGGCCCTGACGGCATGCCGGTGCGCAGGTCGAAGCAGGCGGCGTGCAGCGGGCACTCGACCGTGCAGCCCTCGACCCAGCCGTCGGCCAGCGATGCGTCCTGGTGCGTGCACGTGTCGTCGATGGCGAGGAACTCACCGTCCACGTTGAACACCGCGATCGGCAGCCCGGACCCGCCTCCGGCCTCGATCCGCACGGCGTCGCCGGGCGGTACGTCCTCCGGTCGACCGACGAGGATCATTTCGCCTCCGT